>DAVZJV010000066.1:0-1379 GCA_052272595.1 Alloprevotella sp. | reverse complement strand
GCTGACCTGCGCGACTCTTGCGAGAAGGCCGGTTCACTTGAGCTGCAGCAGTGCACTGCAGCTCCCCACAGGCTCTAAGGCGCTGCCCGCGCCTGAGTATGTTGTTGGCGGCCACGACGTCGGCGTTGCCCTTATAACCGCAGACCCGGCAGCAGAAAAGCGCCTGCGTCAGACGGTTCAGGGGCGACACGTCCCCGCATACGGGACACGTACGGCTCGTGTTCGCCGGAGGAACGGCGTAGACCTCTCCTCCAAGCTCAAACATCTTTTGATCGAGCATGCTGAAGAGCATCCCCCATCCCTGATCGAGGATGGCGCTGTTGAGGCCGCTCTTCTGCTTCACGTTCTTGCCGGGCTCCTCAAGGGTTCCCTTCGCCGAGGCGGTCATGTTCCTGATCCTCAGGTCCTCACGATAGACAACTGCGTGGTTTTTGCAGATGTCGGTCGTGAGCTTCTGAAGATGATCACGGCGCGTGTCGGCGATCTTCTTGTGGAGCTTGGCGATTTTCTGCTGCTGCTTCCTCCAGTTCCGGCTGAACTTCACCATGCGCTTGAGGCGCTGCTGCAGACGGGCGAGCTTTTCCTTGAGCTTGCGGAACGCATCGACGGGAAGGTAGATCGTGCCGTCCGAGAGGGCTGCAGTCTTCTTCACGCCCACATCGACTCCAATCTCGCTGCCCGCCCTGGGATGCGCGGGAGCAGTCATCTCGCGCTCGGTGAGGATCGAGACGTACCAACCGTCCGCCTTGCGCATCACCGTGACGCTCTTGATCTCCCCGTTGATGAAGCGGCTGCGCCGATAGCCGACCCACCCGATCTTCGGGAGGTAGACCTGTCTGCGCGCCTCATCCACCTTGAATCCCTGCGGGTAGCGGATCGAGTCCTCGTCCTTGAACTTCTTGTGGAAGCGCGGGAACTTGGCGCGTCCCTCAAAGAAGTTGATCATGCCCGTCATGAGGTCCTTCATGCCCTGCTGCAGTACCTGGCTGTGGCATTCGCCGAGCCAGGGAAACTCCTTCTTCCATTCGGGCAGAAGGGCGCAGAGCTTCGGATAGCTCACCCTGAAGGTCTGATCCTTTTCACGCTGCTCCTTGTTCCAGTCAAGCGCCTTGTTGTAGACGAAGCGCGTGCAGCCGCAGGCTTTTGCGAGCTTGCGGCGCGTCGCCCCGTCGGGCTTGAGCTTGAAAACATAGGCTTTGTGTAGGATCATGGAGCTTATTTTAACTTGGCCTTGATCATGACGCAAGAATTACGACGCGGAAGACACTGTGTTTTCGAACTGAATGTGCATTTGGTCTTCGTGACGAAGTATCGCCGCTCCATCTTCACGGAGGAGCATCTGGATGCCATCCAGGCGGCGGCGAAGGTTGCACGGATTT
>DAVZJV010000065.1:0-1422 GCA_052272595.1 Alloprevotella sp. | reverse complement strand
TTGGGTGGAGAGCGCTTCAGCTTGAACCACTTCGGCTTTCCCCATTCCCTCCGGCATTTTCATCTCAAACAGTCTGAAGGAGACGGCGGCGAGGGATTGTTGGGCGTGGGCGAGGAGGAAGAGGGCGTAGAGGCGGGTGAGTTCTGTGTGGTGGAGGAGGGGCTGGAGGGCTTTGAGAGCGGGCGAGTCGGCGAGGTTGCGGTAGTCGGCGGCGGAGAAGAGCAGGTGGTCGGTCGAGGCGTAGGTTTCTAGGAGCAGGGGATTGAGGCTAACGGCTTTGAGCGAGAGGGCGATGACGGAGAGTGCAAAGTCGTCTGTCCACTCGTTGAAGTCGGCTTCCGTGCGCAAGGGGTGGCGGTAGTCGGGGCTACCCGTTTCGCGTGCCTTTTCGCCCTTCATGGCGGGCACGAACATGCCGTCGTAGTCTACGAGCGTGAGGGTGCCGTCGGGCCGCACGAGGATGTTGTCGGGCTTCAGGTCGCCGTGTGCGAAGGGCTGCGTGAGGAGCCAGGCGGCCATGCGGCAAAAGCGGTAGGCAAGGAGTGACAGGCTGTAGGGATCGTGGCGGTGCGCCTCCACGTATTTGTCGAGCGGCACGCCCTCTACCCAGTCCATTTTGAGCACGGGAAATTCCGTTTCGTTGCCCTGTGCCGTGTCTACGAAGAGTTCTTTGGGCAGGTAGTCAATGTGGCAGAGGTAGCTCGACTGCACGATGGCAAGCTCGTCGGCAATTTTGCGGTAGCTGGCTTCGCGGTTCGCTTGGTCTTTGATGAAGCATTTCACGGCATAGAGCCTGCCCGTTTGGCTGTCTCTCATTTTAAAGACCACGGCAAAGTTGCCGCTGCTCATCACGGGGTTGCCGTCGGTGCCGAGCACGGGGCGTAGCGACTGCAGGGTGTCGAAGTTGTCGGCCGCGGAGCGCACGGATTCCAAGTATTCGGAGATGGTGGGGTAGATCATGGGGGAGGGACGATAGGGTCGTAGGGGGGGGGAGGATGGCTTTTGTTTCAGCGCTTCGTTTGCTCCGGCTTTCTCACGTCGTGCAAGGTGCGTGGTTTTTGCCGCCTCTGTGGGATCTGTGTGGGGGTGGGGCGTTGGATGAAGGCAAAGGAATAGTCGTCGTGCCCAAGCACGCCGGTGGTTTCCAGTTGCCGCATTTTGCGATCGAAGCGCCTTTTGTTGCGGCAAGCTTTGAGGATGGGGTTGAGCACGGCTTTGAAGAAGGAGCGGTTGGCATAGAAGCTTTGCACCGTTTTGACGAGCGCCGCGTTTTTGGTGGGTGCCTGGGCCGCTTGTTGCAGCTCATCTTCGTAGCGGTCGGGATGTGTGGCCCTGCAGCCATGCGGCTGCCAGTGGCTTCCGTCGCCGGGATGCTACGATGATCATTGTTCGGTGAGTGCGTCTTTGTCTTTAGATTGGCAA
>DAVZJV010000063.1:0-1503 GCA_052272595.1 Alloprevotella sp. | reverse complement strand
AGGTTGGCTCAGAAGCAGCCATCCTTTAAAGAGTGCGTAACAGCTCACTAGTCGAATGACTCTGCGCCGATAATTTACCGGGGCTAAGCATACTACCGAAGCTATGGATCCTGAGGGATGGTAGGGGAGCGTTCCATGAACGGAGAAGCGCGATCGAGAGGACGCGTGGAGATCATGGAAGAGAGAATGCCGGTGTGAGTAGCGGAACGTGGGTGAGAATCCCACGCACCGAAGACCCAAGGTTTCCAGAGGAAGGTTCGTCCGCTCTGGGTAAGTCGGGACCTAAGGCGAGGCCGAGAGGCGTAGTCGATGGACAACAGGTAGAGATTCCTGTACTCATATATATGTGAAGGAATGACGGAGAGAGGAAGCTGCAGCCAGCGGCTGGAAGAGCTGGTGCAAGCGAGATATCGGGATGGCAGGCAAATCCACCATCTGAAAACGAGAAGGCGTGAAGCGTACGGAAAGCTAAGGCGAGTACGGAAGGCAGTGGACGAGCTTCCAAGAAAAGTTTCTAACGAAAGTATATGTGACCCGTACCGAAAATGGACACACATGGGTGAGGAGAGAATCCTAAGGTGAGCGAGAGAACTATAGCTAAGGAACTCTGCAAAATGACTCCGTAACTTAGGGAGAAGGAGTGCTCATAGAGATATGAGCCGCAGTGAAACGGCCCAAGCGACTGTTTACCAAAAACACAGCTCTCTGCTAAGCCGCAAGGCGAAGTATAGGGGGTGACGCCTGCCCGGTGCTGGAAGGTTAAGGGGAGGGGTTAACGCAAGTGAAGCCCTGAACTGAAGCCCCAGTAAACGGCGGCCGTAACTATAACGGTCCTAAGGTAGCGAAATTCCTTGTCAGGTAAGTTCTGACCCGCACGAAAGGCGTAACGATTTGGGCGCTGTCTCAGCTGTAGACTCGGTGAAGTCTTAGTACCTGTGAAGATGCAGGTTACCCGCGACTAGACGGAAAGACCCCATGGAGCTTCACTGCAGGTTGATATTGGGATTTGATGCAGCATGTACAGGATAGGTAGGAGGCAAAGAGATGGATACGCCAGTATTCAAGGAGCCGCTGTTGGGATACTACCCCTGTTGTATTGGATTTCTAACCGGACGACGTAAAACCGTTGACGGGACAGTGTCAGTCGGGCAGTTTGACTGGGGCGGTCGCCTCCTAAAGAGTAACGGAGGCGCCCAAAGATACCCTCAGCTTGGATGGAAACCAAGCGCAGAGTGCAAAGGCAAAAGGGTGTTTGACTGCGAGACCCACAAGTCGAGCAGGGACGAAAGTCGGGCTTAGTGATCCGGCGGTGCTGAATGGAAAGGCCGTCGCTCAACGGATAAAAGCTACCCTGGGGATAACAGGCTGATCTCCCCCAAGAGTTCACATCGACGGGGAGGTTTGGCACCTCGATGTCGGCTCATCGCATCCTGGAGCTGAAGTCGGTTCCAAGGGTTGGGCTGTTCGCCCATTAAAGCGGTACGCGAGCTGGGTTCAGAACGT
>DAVZJV010000062.1:0-1511 GCA_052272595.1 Alloprevotella sp. | reverse complement strand
CCGCTCGACTAGTGAGCTGTTACGCACTCTTTGAATGAATAGCTGCTTCCAAGCTAACATCCTAGCTGTCTCTGCGGTGTCACCTTGTTCTCTCTCAACTTAGACTGCTCTTGGGGGCCTTGGCCGGAGGTCTGGGCTCTTACCCTCTCGCCGACGGATATTAGCACCCGCCGACTCACTCCCGACGTCTAATGTATGCGCATTCGGAGTTTGGCAGGACTCGGCAGGCGGCGAAGCCCCCTCGTCCTATCAGTATCTCTACCTCACATACACACCGTCGAGGCTGTCCCTAAAGACATTTCGGGGAGTACGAGCTATCTCCCAGTTTGATTGGCCTTTCACTCCTACCCTCATCTCATCCAAGCCCTTTTCAACGGAAACTGGTTCGGGCCTCCATCGCCTGTTACGGCGACTTCACCCTGGACAAGGGTAGATCACTAGGTTTCGCGTCTGCTCCATCCGACTCAACGCCCTCTTCAGACTCGCTCTCGCTTCGGCTCCGTACCTCAGGTACTTAGCCTTGCCGGACAGAAGCAACTCGTAGGCTCATTATGCAAAAGGCACGCCGTCGCGCTCCCGCGCTCCGACCGCTTGTAAACGAACGGTTTCAGGTTCTTTTTCACTCCCCTGTTCGGGGTGCTTCCCACCTTTCCCTCACGGTACTGGTTCACTATCGGTCTTCCGGAAGTGTTTAGCCTTGCGGGATGGTCCCCGCTGATTCGGACAGGATTCCTCGTGCCCCGCCCTACTCAGGTGGCGTCCCTGACATATCCTCGTTACCGCTACGGGCGTGTCACCCTCTTCGCGGCGCCTTTCCATGCGCTTCGCGTTCCTTGATATGTTCCTTTAGACGCTCCTACAACCCCGGACGGTCCTTGAACCGCCCGGTTTAGGCTCTGCCCCTTTCGATCGCCTCTACTCAGGATATCGATGTTTCTTTCTCTTCCTGCGGGTACTGAGATGTTTCAGTTCCCCGCGTTCGCTCCGACTAACGTCGGTGACAGGCCTTCAGCCTGCCGGGTTGCCCCATTCGGACACTCACGGATCAAAGCCTGTTTGCAGCTCCCCGTAAATTTTCGCAGCTTTCCGCGTCCTTCCTCGCCTCCGGATAGCCTAGGCATCCTCCGTTCGCTCTTCTCCTCTTTCTCTCGTGAATCTCAGTCTCTCTCTCCTTCGGATCTCTCCGATGAAGGCGACTTCGATTATTTGTCTCGTTTTTG
Organism: Alloprevotella sp.; assembly: GCA_052272595.1. Classification (GTDB taxonomy): domain Bacteria; phylum Bacteroidota; class Bacteroidia; order Bacteroidales; family Bacteroidaceae; genus Alloprevotella. The sequence goes on along the minus strand of DAVZJV010000062.1, from coordinate 291 downwards.
CCTATGAAATTGCAGTTCCCATTTCGCAACTCGAAAAAACTCTCGAATTTCAAAATTACAAACTGATTTTCTTTATCTATCTTTACCTCTTATTCTCTCTCAATGTTGTCAATGAACTTTGCGCACTCCCGGCAGCGCCCTCCGTATCTCTAAAAAAGACTGAACTACTCATACGCTTGAAGCTCCTCTTCCGAGAACCCTCATACAACTGAACCGCGAGCTCGTGTCGAATCTCACTCCAAAAAGGAGGTGTTCCAGCCACACCTTCCGGTACGGCTACCTTGTTACGAC
>DAVZJV010000061.1:0-1933 GCA_052272595.1 Alloprevotella sp. | reverse complement strand
CCCAAACTCCGGGATGACAGATCCCGAAAAGGCTTGACTACAGTCAAACTAGTTTGAAATCAACCACTAATCCCATTGATATTTCAAGAAATGAGATTCACGGGGTTTTTCTTACATGCTAAAATGATCCCTATCGTATAAGAAGGGATCTATGATGTCTGAAACGCTCAAGTCAGCCTCCTCCAAGTGGTACTTCACCACCTTGACGAATCCCAAGGGGTATGTCTATCTGTACGCCTACCAGACGAAATGGGATCCGCTTAAAAAGCGCTCGTATCGCAGTGCCAAGCGCTACGTCGGACGACTCTGTGAGGACAACAGCGTGCGGTTCTCGAGCACCTTCCTCGAGAAGTTCCCCGAGTACAACACGGGCGATCAATACTTTTTCGGAGCTGACAAGCGGTTGGTCATCGAAGCGGCCTACCGGGCCGACTTCCCCGAGAAGCCGGGCCCCAAGCCTGATCCAGAGGATGTTGAGATGGACGAGGACATCTCCTACGGCCTTACGTGGGCGGCGGAAACCATTGCCAAAGATGCCGGCATCCTTGATCACCTCCAGGCTCAATTCGGCAGGAGGGAAGGTCTCAATCTGCTTCATCAAGCCATCTACGAGCTCGATGTTCAGGGGAGTTTTGACGCCTATCGGGATTGGCGCCAAAGCGTCTACCTTCACGGAAGCGAACCCCTCAGCGGCCAGGCCGTCAGCGATTTGCTCTCCCGCGTGACGGATGCAAAGTTTGCCGACTACTTCCAGATGCGCCATTCGAGCAAGGTCGCTGCGGCCAAGGCCAAGGCCCGACAGGAAAATCGTCCGGAAGAGGATGCCTTGGTTCACTACGCCCTCGACAGCACTTCAATTTCGACGTATTCCGAAACCATCTCCATCGCTGATTGGGGCCACTCCAAGCAGGGGGAAGACCTTCGGCAGATCAACTATGCGGTTGTATGCGATCAGGCCGACGGGGAGATCGTCTACGCACATGCCTACAACGGCGCGATACCCGACGTCGCCTCCCTCACTGAGCTTCTCACCCGCCTCAGCGCGGCGAAGTTTGACCTTAAAGACGTGGTCCTGGTAACTGACCGCGGCTACTCGAGCATCCTCAACGTCCAGAAAATGCTCAACATGGAGTTGAGATTCGTGCAGGGCGTTCGCGTGCTCGAAGACACCATCAAGCGCGACATCGTCAAATACGACGAGAGCCTCCGCGACATCGCCTTCTATGATTCCGATCTCGATGTCTATGCCAGAACGGTGGAGGAACCTTGGCAACAAAATACCGGCACCAACCAACTGACGAAACACATCAAGGTGCACCTGATGCGCTTCCCGTGCAAAACGGAAGAATCAATCACGCAGTTGGTAAAGGCGGTGGACAAGGTGATTCGGCGCAAGGAGGATGGAAAGACCGTTTCCTCCGAGGACTGGCGTCTCTACGGCAGATACGTCCGGGAATACACGCTTCCTGACGGCAAGAGGGAATGGCGGCGCTGCAATGAGAAGATCAAGGAATCACTCCAGTTCGCCGGAAACTTTGCCATCCGGACCAACGAGTTCAGCAACCCGTTTGACGCCCTTCGCGTCTACCAACAGCGGCAGGCGGTCGAATTCGACTTCAACCAGCTCAAGAACGCGATTGAGTGCAGCCGACTGCGCTGCACTGAGAAGACCTACCGCGGAAAGCTGTTTGTCTGCACGCTGGCAACCTCGCTGAGGCTCATGATGTTGCAGCGGATCCGCTCCAATGAAACGGCTCAGCTACGGTTGCGGGGCGATTCACTCCCGCAGGCTCTGATGCTTCTACGGCGCATGCGCGCCGTAAGGCATCGGAACGCCAACCGTTGGGTGGCGGGCACCATAACAAAAAAGCAGCGTGATGTTCTCACGCTGCTTGGTCTGCCGCTCCCTCCGAAGATCCTCTCCTGTTAGGGA
>DAVZJV010000060.1:0-1942 GCA_052272595.1 Alloprevotella sp. | reverse complement strand
GGATGCCTTGGCGATATCAGCCGAAGAAGGACGCGGTAAGCTGCGATAAGCTACGGAGAGGTGCAAGCAACCTTTGACCCGTAGATTTCCGAATGGGGGAACCCGGCAGTGGTTATGCACTGTCACCCATACCTTTGAGTATGAGGAGGGCACCTGGGGAACTGAAACATCTAATTACCCAGAGGAAGAGTAATCAAACGAGATTTTCTTAGTAGCGGCGAGCGAACGGGAAAGAGGCCAAACCGGAGCGGGCAACCGCACCGGGGTTGAGGACAGTCATCAAGTGTAAATGAGGTAGAAGAATCGAGTTGGAAAGCTCAGCCGTAGAAGGTGAAAGCCCTGTAATCGAAACCTTGCATACATGGGACTGTATCCAGAGTACCACGAGACACGTGAAACCTTGTGGGAAGCAGGGGGGACCACCCTCCAAGCCAAAATACTGATATCGACCGATAGCGCATAGTACCGTGAGGGAAAGGTGAAAAGAACCCCTGGCGGGGAGTGAAAGAGAACCTGAAACCGTATGTCTACAAACAGTCGAAGTCTGTATATATATCAGGACGACGGCGTGCCTATTGAAGAATGAACCGACGAGTTACTGTTGCTAGCGAGGTTAAGTGGAAAACATGGAGCCGCAGCGAAAGCGAGTCTGAACAGGGCGTTCAGTTAGTGATAGTAGACCCGAAACCGTAGTGATCTATCCATGGCCAGGTTGAAGCACAGGTAAAATTGTGTGGAGGACCGAACTCGTGAGCGTTGAAAAGCTTTGGGATGAGTTGTGGATAGGGGTGAAATGCCAATCGAACACGGAGATAGCTGGTTCTCCCCGAAATAGCTTTAGGGCTAGCCTCGAGGTTGAGAGTATAGGCGGTAGAGCACTGATCGGGCTAGGGGCCATACCGGTTACCGAACCTAGTCAAACTACGAATGGCTATACTTATACTCGGGAGTCAGACAGTGAATGATAAGGTCCATTGTCAAGAGGGAAACAGCCCAGAACACCGACTAAGGTCCCCAATGTCATACTAAGTGGCGAAGGATGTGGAATTTCCAAAACAACCAGGATGTTGGCTTAGAAGCAGCCACCATTTAAAGAGTGCGTAATAGCTCACTGGTCGAGAGACTCTGCGCCGAAAATGTCCGGGGCTAAAGTATGAAACCGAAGTCGTGTCATATGCAGCAATGTATATGGGTAGGGGAGCGTTCTCATCGGGTTGAAGCAGTACCGTAAGGAGTTGTGGACTGATGAGAAGTGAGAATGTCGGTATGAGTAGCGAAAAGAATGGTGAGAATCCATTCCACCGAAAGCCTAAGGGTTCCTGAGCAACGATCGTCGTCTCAGGGTAAGTCGGGACCTAAGCCGAGGCGGAAAAGCGTAGGCGATGGACAACAGGTTGAAATTCCTGTACCGGTGTGAATCGTTTGATCGATGGAGTGACACAGTAAGGTAGGTCAGCACGCGATTGGAAGTGCGTGTTTAAGCATGTAGGTTGAGCTATAGGCAAATCCGTAGCTCTAAAAGCTGAGATGTGATGACGAGTTACTAGCGATAGTAACGAAGTGATTGATCCTACACTGTCGAGAAAAGCTTCTAGGTAGAGACACATCGCCCGTACCAAAACCGACACAGGTAGGCGGGGAGAGAATCCTAAGGTGCGCGGGAAAACCCTCGTTAAGGAACTCGGCAAAATGCCTCCGTAACTTCGGGAAAAGGAGGACTCATGTAGTGTGAAGGGCAGTAACGCGTGGAGCATGAATGAGTGGCACAAGAGAGGCGCAAGCGACTGTTTACCACAAACACAGGTGCCTGCTAAAGCGAAAGCTGATGTATAGGTGCTGACACCTGCCCGGTGCTGGAAGGTTAAGAGGAGGGGTTAGACTTCGGTCGAAGCTCTGAATTGAAGCCCCAGTAAACGGCGGCCGTAACTATAACGGTCCTAAG
>DAVZJV010000059.1:0-2001 GCA_052272595.1 Alloprevotella sp. | reverse complement strand
CGGTGTCTGTCAAGTTAGTTGCCGAAAATAATTGAAGATTGATGCCCTATATTTAAGACTTTTTGATATTACGGTACCGCATTAAGATGAACGATTGTTCGCCTTGGCGTAGGAAGTCTGCGAGGGATGGGGCTCCGCCCCCTAACCCCCGCGTTCGCCGCCACGTGGCTCGGGAGGCTGGTCAAGGCCGCAGGGGCGGCCTTGTCCACCCTCCTGAGCCCAAGGCTCTGGATGTCGTCTGCGTCTGTCAAGAGCGCCGGCGGCATATCCTCGGCGCTGCCGCGCCTGCGGTATACGCCTCTGCTCTTGACAGCCTGGCCGCCATCCACGAATACGACTATTCATGAGGGACGTCCTCCGTAGTCACCGACGTTTTCTCGGGGTTGAGCCACACCGCGCCGCTAGGCTGACAGTTCATAGTCTTCCCTTGAATCCAGCGCTCAGGGTGATTCGCCCTTGCGGCCTCTAAGACTTTCTTGCGCTTCGCGAGGATCTCCACTTCTTCTCCTGAGGCACGAGCGTTAGGTGTTACATAATTGATTCCACTGTGATATCTACAACCGTTGTAGTCGTTAGCATAGTCCTCCAACCACTCACGCGCTTCTTGCAATGATGTAAATCCGCCAGCGGGGTAAAGATGTCTCCCCGTGTACTTCAAGGTACGGAAGAACGATTCCGAGTAAGGATTGTCGTTGCTTACTCGGGGGCGACTTCTGGAGGGTTCGACTGAGTAGGCCGCCAGGACGCCGAGCGTGCCGGCCGACTTCATGGCAGCGCCGTTGTCGGAGTGCAGCACCAACTGCCGAGGCTTGATTCCCTTGATTCGGAATGCCTTTTCGAGAAACTCTTTTGCATTGGCCTCGTTGTCGGCTTCGTAGACGGCATAATGGACGAGTTGTCGAGTAAAAATATCAACAATGGCATAGCCATAGAAGAAAACTCCAGTGGCGCAGGCATTCCTGAAGTACGTAATGTCCCAGGTCCAGACCTGCCCAGGGCCGGTCGCCTGATGCGTGGTAGGCCGTCGAGAGGCTCTCCGGGCCTTGGTAAGATCGCGCGGCGCATTGAGTTGCGCCGCGGACATCACGCGGTAGACGGTGCGCAACGAGCCGTAGTACTCCCCCTTGTCGAGGATCGTGTAGTACGCCTGGGTCAGGCTTAAGTCCACAACGTCTGCCTGGCAGTAGCGGTCAACGATGGCCGCACGCTCTTCAGCAGATAGTGCTCGACGCGAGGGGGCACGTGGAGGAGCCTTCGCCCTTGCCGCCTTGGTGCGTTGATCTTCCCGATCCGGGCTTAAACTCCATCGCTGGTACGACTTGAAATCGATACCCAATGTTTTGCAGCAGGCGCTCAGCCCCGCACCTGCGGCATGCGCTTCGTTGATCAATTCAATGAATTTCCGGCGATCTGAGGGATTGTTCAACCTTCCCTTGTGCCCCAGATCGCCTCGGCTTTTTTTGACAGCACCAGCAAAGCCGCAGTTTCTGCCAGCGCCTTGGTTTGACGATCCAACTCTTTTGATAGCTCCTTGATTTGGCTATCTTTGTTTTTCGCACTGATTTCCACGGCTCGGTAGGAATCCATGTCCGTCATTTCATGCGTCTCGAACCAGGCGGCCCACTTGGCGACCGCGTTGGCCTGAAACCCCTGAGCTCGGCAGTAGGCGCCAAAGGCTTCGGAGTCGGCGCCGAGGTGATCACGCAAGACGACGGAAGCATGGGCCTGCTTCAAGGTAACCCCTCGCGGCAGCGGAGGTTTGACGACGGCTTGGACCTTCGGCAGGTCAGGAACATGCTGGGACACGCGCTCGTGAAGCTTGGCCTTGTACACCCAGTCACGAAGGGTGCCTTCACTGATGCCGTATTTCTCGCAGGCCTCCCTGTATTTCAAGGTCTTGGAGATGATGTCTTTGACGGCAGCTTCCCGAAGTTGGGGAGGATAAGGTTTAGCCATGAGATGCTCTGTAGGTTAGCTTGGCACCTATTTTGACAGATAGGG
>DAVZJV010000058.1:0-2062 GCA_052272595.1 Alloprevotella sp. | reverse complement strand
CGCGCTTCACGTACTATTTCTGAGTACATGATCTTTGGCCGCGAAAAATCCTCCCTGCATGCAGCCAAAGATTATGTAGTCGACTCCCCAATCATGCATCATGGAAGTCGCTCTTGTCTATCCCCATAGACTTCAGTCATAATCGTCTGTTTACTGGACCATGACCTCACAACGGAACTTGGTTGCCGCAAGGCTTATAAGACTAATGCAACTAAGGAAGAGATCTTCTGCGTTGTGATCTCTAACGGGCTATTTCCAAAAGGTCAACGGCCCATTCGGGAAGATCCTGCCTGTACTGTTTCGCAAGGCGCCCTTCGGTTGTGCGAAAGAGGAGGCTGGGCATAACGTCCTCAACGGAATTGTCGTAGAAATAGCATCTATCGGCAAACGCCATCACCTCTGCCATATTGGCCAAGGACTTGAAATAGCGCGAAAAGACCTTCGAGATAGGCACCTCGTGGCCTCCATTAAGGTAGCGAGAAGTAATGCGCCGAACGTTTATCTCGGGGCTCTCGGTGCAAACAAAGAAGATTCTGATGAAGTAACCCAATTCGTGTGCCCGAAGTACGAAGTCTACTTTTTCCTTAGAGGAGAAGACTGTTTCAAAGACGAAATCACGCCTTTCCTCGAGACAGGCATAGCGCAGGCGCGTGGCCTCTTTGGCTGCGCTTAATACGGCATCAGGAGCATTCCAATCCCCAAATTGCTCCAAGGCGATGTTGTCCGGATTGATGTAAAAACAGCCTTCCGACCACTCATCACGTAAGAGTTGAACGGTCGTAGAAGTTTTGCCCGACCCGTTAGGGCCGGCAACAATGCAAAGTACGGGTTTGCGGACGTCCATCTATCTGAGCGATCTTTTGGCAGCTCTTGCTCTGATTTGAGCTTTTGCTTCCTCCATCCTCCGTCGCAACTCTTCTTTGGCCCGGCGCGAGTTTTCACAGGCTTCTTTTGCCACACCAGCCATTAGTGCAGCCAATTGTTCATCTGTCGGATCCTCCATGGAGGTAAGGCGGTATGATTTTACGTCATCCATAGCTGGTTGTGTTTAGTCGAGTATTTCCACCTAGGGTAGTGAAGACCCCGTTTGTGTGGGCAAAGATAGTGCAAGAAGGTCATACCCTAGTGCCTGATTCCTGAATTATCGGACAGCGCCCTGAGACCAAGCCATTTGCACTTTCAACGCTTGAGCAGACGTTGGTGGTGCGGAGGGAGGATTTCTTGCGGCCAAAGGTTATGTGGAAGATAATCGGTTGTAATATAAACTTCTCTTATGATGATGGATCCATGATATGCAACAATGCAGTAAATATAATGTCTGGAAAGGCGTGCGAGCTTCTGCAATTCATGGGAATTATGAATAGTCTACTTTTCGACTGGTATTTGAAGCTTACGACGGAAGCTGAAGTGCAAGGTGGAGAAATACAGCTTTACGTAACGACATTGGAGAAGACTCTAATAAAGCTCAACTTTAATGATGCCTTTACCGAGACAGTCATTGCACGAATTAAAGAAGTAGTTACAGACGAAGAAGTTGACTTGGCCGTATTCAAGGCATACAGATTGAATGAAGAAGAATCTGCCTACATATTGTCCTTATAACCAAAGGGTCAGGAGCAAGACTAGAGGTCATTCATAGCTCCATGAAGAATGGTTTCTATTTCTTCTTCGATGTATTTCACTTCTTCTTCTGAAAATCCGTAAGCCTCGTATACCTTTTGATTCAGATCCAATAAATCATCATTTATGCACAGTTCTTTCAAAGGAATCGGGAATCTGATAAGAGATTGAATATTAAGCATAATATCTCCTGCCCCTGTCGTATCGCTGTTTTTGTAAATAAAGTAAGTTCCTACATTGCTGCATAAGTAATGAAGCAAGGTCGTGCTGCGTTCTCCCGCAGTTACGAAGCTTGCGGGTGCACTCAAGAATATGCCACCTCGAACCAAAGCAAAAGCCAACCGCTTTCCTACCGCCTTCCAACAAATATGCGGCTGGAAGAAAAGGTCCAAATAAGCGCAGTTCCTCAGATTGTAAGGCGTGTCTCCTTGGTCAGTACGAG
>DAVZJV010000057.1:0-2096 GCA_052272595.1 Alloprevotella sp. | reverse complement strand
AGCCCCAAAGGGGCGTCAGACAATAGCCTAGGGATTTATCCCTAGGAAAATGCCCCATTTATATTACTCACCGCCAATCAACGCGTCTCATGGGCATTATTGGCGGCGAGTCACTGATGTAAACATTGACCTAGGGATAAATCCCTAGGCTATTGTCTGACGCCCCTTTGGGGCTCCCCCATCAGGCTCAACGCCTAAGACCCAAGACGTTCCAATCCTATCGGCTTAACTCCTTAACTTCTCCACAAACAAGCGCAACAACCCTGTACTCCGTCCCCCGGCTCATCCGCCGGCGCGTCACCCCGCGGCGCGTCAGGACGCTGCCCAGGGCCGAAACGTTCGTCGTGCGCAGCGCACTGCCGCAGGCCCGGCGCAGACGGGTGAAGATCTCCGTCGCCGTCAGCCACTGACCCGCCGCCTCCGCGCGGCCGGCCGAACGGAAGAGGGTGTCAAAAGCATCCTCCAGGGGCGACGCGGCATAATACGCCGCGTTGTGCGCCTCGATCGCCGTCTGCGCCTCCGCGTCAAACCACGTCAGCTGTCCTGCATCCAGTTCCGCCCGCAGCTGGGCAAATAGCTGCGGATAATCGATCGGCGTGTCGCAGTCAATCGCCGCCGTCACCTCCTGGCAGTAGAAGCGACGGCTTCCCGTCGGGTCGTGGAGCAGCTCCGTGCGGTTGCTCGTGCCAATGAGCGAAGCCAGACGCGTGCGGTCCGTCGCCTGACGTGCGTAGGCACTGCGCAGACGCTGGTCGCCGAACTGCATCAGGTTCTTCAGCCGCGTGAGCTGGTGCGGCGTATAGCGGTCAAACTCGTCCATGTTCACCAGGCCCAGATCATAGAGCTTCAGCGTCGGGTCAGTGTGGCTCGTCAGGTCAAACTTATCCGTATAATACGCCCGCAGTTCGGGCGGCAGGAGGAGACGGCAAAACGTACTCTTGCGCAGTCCCTGACGGCGGCTCACAAGGATCGGCGCGCACTGGTTGCCCGTCACCATCTCGCGCCCCTCCCACTGCGCCGCCATGGCGCGGAGCCACGTGGCGAAGAAGTTCAGCCAGAGCTTCTCACCGCTGATGCGGCGCGCCAGCGGCGTGACGCGGTCCGTGCCGTCCCACGCAGGAAGTCCCGCCATGTAGGCTCTGAAGGGGTGATACTGCGGCATGACGCGCGAGGCCAGCACCTGCGCGATGTGGTCGCTCCAGGCGTCGCATCCCTTCAGGCGCAGCTCGACGAAGAGCGAATTGAGCCCGTAGCGGTCCGCGGGGCGGAAGGGCGCCTCCGCCCCCTCCGCGCGGGCCCGCAGTTCGGGCTGCCGGTCGAGTACGTTATAGCGCACCTCATAGTGCGCACTCACGTAATCTATCACGACCTGCGTCATCGCCCGCGCCTTGGGGTTGAGATAATCCTTCGGCTCAAACGCCGTCCCATCATCGTACGCCCCCGCCGGCAGCACCGCATCATCCGAAGCACGCCACCCACCGGCACGCGAGGCACTCGAACAACCCGCACGCGACTTGGTGCCATGCGAAGATGCAGGACGAGAAGAAGCGGGACGTGAAGAGGCAGCACGAGAAGAAGCGACATGCGAGGGTGCGGCATCACGCGTGGGCACAGCAGCGCACGCAGCCGCAGCATTGACCTCGCGCACAGCATCCGCCGCCCCCATACGCAGTGCGAGAACATCCGCCAAATGGCGAAGACCATAAAACAGGCGACGCGTCAGCCCGCCGAAGAGACCGCCCCTCTGCGGGCGGGAAACACCAGAACTTTTCGTTTGCATGATATAAAGAGATTAGGTTAGATCCAGGGTTAGCCCCAAAGGGGCGTCGCAACGGAGCCCAGGGCGTCAGCCCTGGATCTTGCATGGACGTATGCCTTTAGCCCCAAAGGGGCATCGCAATATGCGTCCGCCTGCCCCATTGGGATTGCCTCGGGTCTCCCCGACAGCCTCCGGAACATGGGAATTGCCCACGGCAGCCTCCAGAAAACAGGCGTTCAGGGCCCAGCCCCAAAGGGGCGTCAGACAATAGCCTAGGGATTTATCCCTAGGAAAATGCCCACCTCTCAACTACTCGCCGCCAACAACCGCAGCATCA
>DAVZJV010000056.1:0-2119 GCA_052272595.1 Alloprevotella sp. | reverse complement strand
ACTATGAAAGGAAATAATTTCATAAAGAATATGCTTAGATACGCTTATCTTATAATCATCGCACTGCTTCTTAATGCGGCTGTGAATGAGATAATTGTAAGTGCTAATAAGATAATAAGTGTCAACATAGATTATATGCTGGCAGGAGAAGCTGTTGATGTTGGAAGTATTATTGTGAAATTTATATATCTTACATTATTAGGCTTTCTGCTTTCATTTGCTGGAAGTAATCTTTCGCTTAAATATGCGGTGAGGGTTATCAATACATATAGAAAGCAGATAAGCAGGAAGTTATATCACATAGAATATTCTTATTATGATAATGGAAGTACGGCAACGATAATTAATAAGGTGAATTCAGATATAGCAGAAGCAGAAAACTTTTTGACAGCGAAACACCTCCTTATATTAGAAAAGGCGACCGGTGGACTGAGCCGAGTCAATCAAGTTAGTCTTATAATAAATAAAGTAAAAACACTTATCGTTAGGTCTTATCCCTTCGGTCCTTAGCGGCCACGACTTCCTTGAATAACCAAGAAGTATAAAAAGACTTGACAAATTGATTTAAAAATGTTTTAATAATAAATGTAGTCAGTAAGCATACTACAAGCTTTCAAGAGTTTTAAATAACGCTTGACAAACATTTAAAAAAATGCTTAAATAAAAGAGTAGTAAGGGTTGAGCGTTTTAAACAGAAGTTTAAAAAGGCTTGACAGGTTGAAACAGATTTGCTAGAATATCTTTGTAGCCAAAGAGGGCTCAAAGAAGAAAAAAAGTTTCCGATTGCTTTTTCCGAAGCAGGAAAAGGGCAACGAGGAAATTTCGTTCTGTGAAAATTTGACAGCAATGTGCGAATGGGCGATTTGAAATGGGAAGGTTCAAACCTAACATTTTAAATGCTCAAAGTAAGTCAGTCATAGACTATAATATGACACCAAGTTAATTCAAGTAAGAAGAGTCAAAAGTCAGCAACTCTTGTTAGCGATTAGTTGCCTTTGAACCGCTTGCGATTTAAAGGTAACAAATTCTAATGGAGAGTTTGATCCTGGCTCAGAGTTAACGCTGGCATCGTGCATAACACATGCAAGTCGAACGGGACTTTAATTTGTAGCAATACAGATTGAAGTTTAGTGGCAGACGGGTGAGTAATGTATAAGTAACCAACCTTTGAGTGGGGAATAACAATCCGAAAGGGTTGCTAATACCCCATAACATCTAATAGCGGCATCGTTAATAGATTAAAGATTTATCGCTTGAAGACGGACTTATATTCTATCAGTTAGTTGGCAGTGTAACGGACTACCAAGGCGACGACGGATAGCCGGCCTGAAAGGGCGACCGGCCACAAGGGCACTGAGACACGGGCCCTACTCCTACGGGAGGCAGCAGTGGGGAATTTTGGACAATGGGCGAAAGCCTGATCCAGCAACGATGCGTGGAGGACGAAGGTTCTCGGATTGTAAACTCCTTTTGAGAGGGAAGAAAAAAATGACGGTACCTCTCGAATAAGCCACGGCTAACTACGTGCCAGCAGCCGCGGTAAGACGTAGGTGGCAAGCGTTACTCGGAATTACTAGGCGTAAAGCGCGCGTAGGCGGAATGTTAAGTCTGTTGTGTAATCTCTGGGCTCAACCCAGAAACTGCAACAGAAACTGGCGTTCTTGAGTGAGGCAGAGGAAATCGGAATTCCTAGTGTAGCAGTGAAATGCGTAGATATTAGGAGGAACACCGGTGGCGAAGGCGGATTTCTGGGCCTTTACTGACGCTAAAGTGCGAAAGCTAGGGGAGCAAACGGGATTAGATACCCCGGTAGTCCTAGCCGTAAACGATGATAACTAGGTGTGGGAGGTATCGACCCCTTCCGTGCCGCCGCTAACGCATTAAGTTATCCGCCTGGGGAGTACGGCCGCAAGGTTAAAACTCAAAGGAATTGACGGGGACCCGCACAAGAGGTGGAGTATGTGGTTTAATTCGACGCTACGCGAAAAACCTTACCTGGGCTCGAACGACTGGTGGTAAGACTTATGAAAGTAGGTCTGACCCGCAAGGGAGCCAGCCGAGGTGCTGCATGGTTGTCGTCAGCTCGTGTCGTGAGATGTTGGGTTAAGTCCCGCAACGA
>DAVZJV010000055.1:0-2129 GCA_052272595.1 Alloprevotella sp. | reverse complement strand
GCTCTTTAACAACTTAAAACAAGCTGAAAATCATTTATTGAAAAGTAATGGAAAAGGTTTTAACAAGTGCTTAGGTAACTAAGAGACTTCTAAGATGTTTTCCGGTGAAAGTCAGTAACTTGAAAAACAAGTTTACGAGATGAGTATAACCCGAGCTTAAGGAAACTAAGTTAAAAGGAAGACTGTGAAGTTTTCCGGGGTTGTATGGTCAAGTGAACAAGCGCACGTGGCGGATGCCATGGCGGCGGGAGGCGATGAAGGACGTACTAACCTGCGAAAAGCACAGATGAGCCGGTAAGGGGCGTAATAGTCTGTGATCTCCGAATGGGGCAACCCGATACGATATGTATCACTTATACCAGAAGGTATAAGAGCGAACCGGGGGAAGTGAAACATCTCAGTACCCCGAGGAAAAGAAATCAAACGAGATCTCCTAAGTAGCGGCGAGCGAACGGGAGGGAGCCCAAAAGCTTAATATGTTCAAGCAGAACGACATGGAAAGGTCGACGACACGGGGTGATAGTCCCGTATGCGTAAGAGCATAATAAGTGAGCGTGAGTAGGGCGGGACACGTGGTATCCTGTCTGAATATGGGGGGACCATCCTCCAAGGCTAAATACTACCCGACGACCGATAGTGAACCAGTACCGTGAGGGAAAGGCGAAAAGAACCCCTGTAAGGGGAGTGAAATAGAATCTGAAACCGCGTGCGTACAAGCAGTGGGAGCAAGCTTAGGCTTGTGACTGCGTACCTTTTGTATAATGGGTCAGCGAGTTATCCGTATTAGCGAGGTTAACCTATATGGGGGAGCCGCAGGGAAACCGAGTCTTAAAAGGGCGAGCAGTTGATACGGGTAGACCCGAAACCGAGTGATCTAGTCCTGGACAGGCTGAAAGCAGGGTAACACCTGCCGGAGGGCCGAACCTACTGTCGTTGCAAAGCCAGAGGATGATCTGGGACTAGGGGTGAAAGGCCAATCAAACCCGGTGATAGCTGGTTCTCCCCGAAAGCTATTTAGGTAGCGCCCTGTTAATTGGCGGATGGGGGTAGAGCACTGTTACGGTAAGGGGTTGGGTTACCAACAGCCGAACCGTTGCAAACTGCGAATACCATCCAGTCTTATACAGGTGACACACAGTGGGTGCTAACGTTCATTGTGTAGAGGGAAACAACCCGGACCGCCAGCTAAGGTCCCAAAGTCCTGATTAAGTGGGAAACGATGTGGGAAGGCATAGACAGCCAGGATGTTGGCTTAGAAGCAGCCATCATTTAAAGAAAGCGTAATAGCTCACTGGTCGAGTCGGCCTGCGCGGAAGATGTAACGGGGCTCAAATCAGGCACCGAAGCTGCGGATTTGCACTTATGTGCAAGTGGTAGGGGAGCGTTGTGTAAGTCTGTGAAGGAAAACGGGGACGTTTTCTGGAGATATCACAAGTGCGAATGCTGACGCAAGTAACGATAAAACGGATTAAAAGTCCGTTCGCCGGAAGACCAAGGTTTCCTGTCCAACGTTAAACGGGGCAGGGTTAGTCGGTACCTAAGTTCAGGCTGAAAAGCGTAGACGACGGATCACAGGTTAATATTCCTGTACCGCGTACATTGCGATGGGATGACAGAGTAGGTAAGGCAAGGCGGACAACGGTTGTTCCGCTTCAAGGATGTAGGTAGTAAGAGAGGTTAAATGATCTTTTACGATGATCTGAGATCTGATGTCCAAAAAGGTATTCCTTTTAGGTTGCTCTCTCCACACTCTCAGGAAAAGTCCCTAAGCTTCAGATGTACGTCGGCCGTACCCCAAACCGACACAGGTGGTCGGGTAGAAGATACCAAGGCGCTTGGGAGAACCCGGGTGAAGGAACTAGGCAAAATTGTACCGTAACTTCGGGAGAAGGTACGCTGAAGTGAGTGTAAAGATTTACTCTTGAAGCTTACTTCAGCCGCAGATAAATGGCGGCTGGGACTGTTTAACAAAAACACAGCACTCTGCTAACCTGAAAGGGGATGTATAGGGTGTGACACCTGCCCGGTGCCGGAAGGTTAAATGATGAGGTGAGTTTTTTTACGAAGCCTCTGAGTGAAGCCCCGGTAAACGGCGGCCGTAACTATAACGGTCCTAAGGTAGCGAAATT
>DAVZJV010000054.1:0-2182 GCA_052272595.1 Alloprevotella sp. | reverse complement strand
CGTAACAAGGTAGCCGTACCGGAAGGTGCGGCTGGAACACCTCCTTTCTGGAGCGTCCGTGACACCATCGGGATGTCACTGGTGGCGCGACCGAGGAAAAGGCAGAGGCTAACGCCTCTCCGGGCGCTGCTTTACAAGTCAGTACACAAGTCATTCAACAATGAATGGGAGACACGGAACCTGAACCGCGAGCCTCTCGTCAGAATCCGAAATTCGCAAACGATATAACCCGCAGACCGCCGCCGCTTGTGCGCGGCCCTGTGAAAGGCGGACCGACGGGATAGATAGTCCTATAGCTCAGTTGGTTAGAGCGCTACACTGATAATGTAGAGGTCCGCAGTTCAAGTCTGCGTGGGACTACGAAATTGAGAGAGATCATTGACATGCTGGAAACGCAAAACTTGAATTACAGAAAGAGTAAAGCGATTCACCGAGGAAGTGGAACACACTTTCTCAGAATTAACGAGAATCGAGCGAACCTGAAGTAGCAAGGTCATACAATAGGCGAAAGATACAAGAAAGCAAGAAAGGGCGCACGGGGGATGCCTGTGGCTCTCGGAGGCGACGAAGGACGTGATAAGCTGCGAAAAGCCGCGGGGAGAGGCAAATGCTCCGTGATCCGCGGATGTCCGAATGGGGGAACCCGGCGGTAGCGATACCGTCACCGCACCTCAGTGGTGTGGAGCGAACGCGGGGAACTGAAACATCTCAGTACCCGCAGGAAGAGAAAATAACAATGATTGCGCCAGTAGTGGCGAGCGAACGCGCAAGAGCCCAAACCGCGGGTGTCAAGGCACCGCGCGGGGTTGTAGGACCGTCGACAGTGTTGACAGGAGACGATAGCGGAACGCGCTGGAAAGCGCGGCCGTAGCGGGTGACAGCCCCTTACGCGAAATCGTCGCCTTGACGCCAGACGGCACCTGAGTACCGCGGAGCACGAGGAATTCTGCGGGAATCTGCGGGGACCATCCCGTAAGGCTAAATACTACCGAGAGACCGATAGCGCACAAGTACCGTGAGGGAAAGGTGAAAAGAACCTCGAGCAGAGGAGTGAAACAGACCCTGAAACCGTGCGCCTACAAGCGGTGGGAGCCACTTCGTGTGGTGACCGCGTGCCTTTTGCATAATGAACCTACGAGTCACCGTCGCCGGCGAGGTTAAGGGCGAGTACGCCCGCAGCCGAAGCGAAAGCGAGTCCGAACAGGGCGTTATAGTCAGCGGAGGTGGACGCGAAACCAAGTGATCTACCCATGGGCAGGATGAAGGACGGGTGACTCCGTCTGGAGGTCCGAACCGGTAAGCGTTGAAAAGCTTTCGGATGACCTGTGGGTAGGAGTGAAAGGCCAATCAAACTTGGAGATAGCTCGTACTCCCCGAAATGTATTTAGGTGCAGCCTCGGGCGAGAGTGACGGAGGTAGAGCGACCGATAGGATGCGAGGGCTTCACCGCCTATCAAGTCCTGCCGAACTCCGAATGCCGTCGACTCGATGCCCGGGAGTAAGGGCGCGGGTGCTAAGGTCCGCGTCCGAGAGAGGAACAACTCAGACCACCGTCTAAGGCCCCCAAATCCGGGCCAAGTTGAAGACAATAACGAAGTGCGGCCGCAGAGACAGCCAGGATGTTGGCTTGGAAGCAGCCATTCATTTAAAGAGTGCGTAACAGCTCACCGGTCGAGCGGCCGCGCATGGATAATAATCGGGCATAAGTCCGGTGCCGAAGACGTGGAATCACACCCAGCGTGTGATTGGTAGGGGAGCATTCCATACCGCGTTGAATGCCAGCCTCGAGGCTGACTGGAGCGTATGGAAAAGCAAATGTAGGTATAAGTAACGATAAAGGGGGAGAGAAACCCCCTCGCCGTAAGACCAAGGTTTCCTGATCAACGCTAATCGGATCAGGGTCAGTCGGGACCTAAGCCGCACCCGCGAGGGGCAGGCGATGGAAGAAGCGGTTAATATTCCGCTACCGGCTGTGGCTGCGACGGAGAGACGGAGAAGTGACACGCCCGCGCGCTGACGGAATAGCGCGTTGAAGGGAGTAGGCGTCGAGGGGCGCAGGCAAATCCACGCCCCGAGCCGAGACCCGACAGTACAGCGAGCCCCCGGGCGAGCTGACAGCGGCGGTAATCAGGCTCCCAAGAAAATCTTCTAAGCCCCAGGCCACAGCCGCCCGTACCGTAAA
>DAVZJV010000053.1:0-2244 GCA_052272595.1 Alloprevotella sp. | reverse complement strand
TTACCCGACAAGGAATTTCGCTACCTTAGGACCGTTATAGTTACGGCCGCCGTTCACCGGGGCTTCGGTCGAATGCTTTGGATTGCTCCGGACATCCTTCCTTAACCTTCCGGCACTGGGCAGGTGTCAGCACCTATACGTCAGATTTCTCTTTAGCAGGCACCTGTGTTTGTGGTAAACAGTCGCTTGGGCCTCTTCTCTGCGACCGCCTCATGCTCCATCTGTGCAGACTTCACAACAGCGGCTACCCTTATCCCGAAGTTACGGGTACATTTTGCCGAGTTCCTTAACGAGGGTTCTCCCGCGCACCTTAGGATTCTCTCCCCGCATACCTGTGTCGGTTTACGGTACGGGCGGTAATTCTCTAACTAGAAGCTTTTCTCGACAGTGTGGGGTCAGCAGCTTCAGTTCCATTTCTGGAACCTCCACATCACGCCTCAGACTCACAAGACGCGGATTTGCCTACGTCTCATCCTACACGCTTGTACAGGAACAACCAATCTCCTGCCTGCCTGCCCTCCTGTGTCACTCCATCGCTCAAACAATCATTACCGGTACTGGAATATCTGCCAGTTGTCCATCTCCTACGCTCTCTGCCTCGGATTAGGTCCCGACTTACCCTGGGACGACGATCGTTGCCCAGGAATCCTTATGCTTTCGGTGGAATGGATTCTCACCATTCTTTTCGCTACTCATACCAACATTCTCACTTCTGTGAAGTCCACCGTTCCTTACAGAACGACTTCAGCCCTCACAGAACGCTCCCCTACCCCACGACTTATGTCGTAGCCACAGCTTCGGTTTCGTACTTTAGCCCCGGTAATCTTCGGCGCAGGGTCTCTCGACCAGTGAGCTATTACGCACTCTTTAAATGGTGGCTGCTTCTAAGCCAACATCCTGGTTGTTTTAGAGACCCCACATCCTTTTCCACTTAGTACGACATTGGGGACCTTAGCTGGTGGTCTGGGCTGTTTCCCTTTTGACCACGGATCTTATCACTCGTAGTCTGACTCCCAAGCTCTACAGTATAACCATTCGGAGTTTGACAGGGTTCGGTAACCTTTATGGCCCCTAGCCCGATCAGTGCTCTACCGCCTATACTTACTACTTGAGGCTAGCCCTAAAGCTATTTCGGGGAGAACCAGCTATCTCCGCGTTCGATTGGAATTTCACCTCTACCCACATCTCATCCTAAAGCTTTTCAACGCTCACAGGTTCGGTCCTCCACGCAATTTTACCTGCGCTTCAACCTGGACATGGGTAGATCACTGCGGTTTCGGGTCTACGTACACTAACTATCCGCCCTCTTAAGACTCGCTTTCGCTTCGGCTCCGTGTCTTCCACTTAACCTCGCTAGTGCACGTAACTCGTTGGTTCATTCTTCAATAGGCACGCCGTCGCTTTCGCTCCGACTGCTTGTAGACATACGGTTTCAGGTTCTCTTTCACTCCCCTCCCGGGGTTCTTTTCACCTTTCCCTCACGGTACTATGCGCTATCGGTCGCCATTCAGTGTTTAGGGTTGGAGGGTGGTCCCCCCGGCTTCCCACAAGATTCCTCGTGCCTCGTGGTACTCTGGATACTGCTCATCTCTCTGGCCTTTAACCTACGTGGCTTTTACACTGTTTTGCCTACCTTTCCAGGTAGTTCGGATAAACCTTTAAGACTAAATGCAGTCCTCAACCCCGAAGAGCCGTAGCTCCTCGGTTTGCCCTCTGCCCTCTTCGCTCGCCGCTACTGTGGGCATCTCGTTTGATTTCTCTTCCTCCGGGTACTTAGATGTTTCAGTTCCCCGGGTTCCCTTCCTTTCGGATAACTACCCATGACGGTAGTTGGGTTTCCCCATTCGGACATCTACGGATCAATACTTGCTTGCAGTTCCCCGTAGCTTTTCGCAGCTTACCGCGTCCTTCATCGGCTGATGGCGCCTAGGCATCCGCCGTATGCCCTTAGTAGCTTGACTTTTTCAGCTTACTAAGAACTTTGCGTTCCTAGATCTCGTTAACTCATTCTCTTTGCTTTCGCATTGATTAGAGGTGCCTTGTCATCTCATCAATAACAAGGTCTTTTTATTCTTCTGTTTGAAGTTTTCAAGGTACAATAGAAGGATTGAACCTTCAAAACTAAACATCAACCTAAGCGAATGTGCGTCGACTTGTCGTACGAACAAGTTTCCTCGTTCATGTACTCCATAGAAAGGAGGTGATCCAGCCGCACCTTCCGATACGGCTACCTTGTTACGACTT
>DAVZJV010000052.1:0-2344 GCA_052272595.1 Alloprevotella sp. | reverse complement strand
CGCTACCTTAGGACCGTTATAGTTACGGCCGCCGTTTACTGGGGCTTCAATTCAATGCTTCCTTTCGTGACATCTCCTCTTAACCTTCCAGCACCGGGCAGGTGTCAGGCCATATATTTCATCTTTCGATTTCGCATAGCCCTGTGTTTTTGTTAAACAGTCGCTTGAGCCATTTCTCTGCGGCTCTCCTCTCAGAGAGCGCCCCTTTTCCCGAAGTTACGGGGCTATTTTGCCTAGTTCCTTAGCTGTGAATCTCTCGAGCGCCTTAGTACTCTATACGTGACCACGTGTGTCCGTTTGTGGTACGGGTGCCATACGCATATCTTTAGCGGATTTTCTTGGGAGTCTAATTACATCCATTTCCCCTCAGGCAAGCCCTCGAGGTACTTTCAGGTTCGATTCAAGTGCGGATTTGCCTACACTATCTACATCTACACCCTTTAACCGACTATTCCGTCAGTCGGCAGGACTTTCATTCCTCCGTCTCCACATCAGTGCGTATGCCAGTAACTGAATATTAACAGTTTCTTCCATCGGGCTCGCCTTTCGGCTTACCCTTAGGCCCCGACTAACCCTGATCCGATTAACGTTGATCAGGAAACCTCAGTCTTCCGGCGAGGAGGTTTCTCACCTCCTTTATCGTTACTTATACCTACATTTGCTTTTCCGTACGCTCCAGAGTGTCTCTCAACACGCCTTCTACGCTGAACGGAATGCTCCCCTACCGCTTCTTATTGAAACCCATGGCTTCGGCAGTATGCTTATTCCCGATTATTATCCACGCTCCGTCGCTCGACTAGTGAGCTGTTACGCACTCTTTAGATGAATGGCTGCTTCCAAGCCAACATCCTAGCTGTCACTGCGACAAAACTTCGTTAATTAAACTTAGCATACATTTAAGGGCCTTAGACGATGGTAAGGATTCTTTTCCTCTCGGACACGGACGTTAGCACCCGCGCCCTCACTGCGGAACAACATCTATACGCATTCGGAGTTTATCAGGACTTGATAGGCGGTGAAGCCCTCGCATCCAATCAGTCGCTCTACCTCATATAGACTAATTCCACGCTGCACCTAAATGCATTTCGGGGAGTACGAGCTATCTCCAAGTTTGATTAGCCTTTCACCCCTACACACAACTCATCCGAGGGCTTTTCAACGCCAAACGGTTCGGACCTCCATCCCGTGTTACCGAAACTTCATCCTGGTCATGTGTAGATCACTTGGTTTCGCGTCCACCCCCTCTAACTCAACGCCCTGTTAAGACTCGCTTTCGCTTCGGCTACGTCCCTGAAGGACTTAACCTCGCTAAAGAAGGTGACTCGTAGGTTCATTATGCAAAAGGCACGCCGTCACGGCTTATAGCCGCTCCGACCGCTTGTAAGCAAACAGTTTCAGGTACTATTTCACTCTTCTACTCGAAGTGCTTTTCACCTTTCCCTCACGGTACTGGTTCACTATCGGTCTCTATGGAGTATTTAGCCTTACCGGATGGTCCCGGCAAATTCACGCAGAATTCCTCGTGCTCCGCGCTACTCAGGATACTGCTACCAATCGTATTCTTACCTGTACGGGGCTTTCACCCTCTATGGCCTGACTTTCCAGACAGGTTCCAATTCAAATACTTCTCGGATATCGCAGTCCTACTACCCCGATAACGCCGAAACGCTATCGGTTTGGGCTATTCCGCGTTCGCTCGCCACTACTTGCGGAATCACAATTGTTTTCTCTTCCTGCGGGTACTAAGATGTTTCAGTTCCCCGCGTTCGCTCATCTCAAAGAGATGTACTCGGTCTTCAACCAAGTGGGTTACCCCATTCGGAAATGTCCGGATCACAGGTCGTTTGCACCTACCCGAACCTTATCGCAGCTTACCACGTCCTTCATCGCCTCATAGAGCCAAGGCATCCACCGTTTGCTCTTGCTTTCTTTTTCTTTTTCGTGAAATTATTGTAGTTACACACTATATAATATAGCGTGTCCCTTATTATAATTACATTGTGAACTTAATTGTTTTTGCTCGTAAGAATGATACAAAAGAAATCAAATTCAATCTCTTTTCATCATTGCTTCTACATTTTTATCAATATGTCAAAGAACACTCGCGTTCGACAAACTCGCGCACTGACTGACGACTACGTCGTCATTTTAGCACTCGCTGTCTCCGCTCTTCCCAAAAACCAAAGATTTTCGGGAGCCCTGTAAATAGGGACAACAGAGAGCGAAGTGCTGTTCAAGGCAACTTCGCCTATATTCAAAGCAGTTAGAGTAGTATGGGAAACCATTCCCCAGTACACCATCGGTATCGTTCCAAACTCATTTCGTGTGCTACAACTTCGGTCTG
>DAVZJV010000051.1:0-2427 GCA_052272595.1 Alloprevotella sp. | reverse complement strand
TAGGGGTGAAAGGCCAATCAAACCCGGAGATATCTCGTTCTCCCCGAAATAGCTTTAGGGCTAGCGTCGCGCGTTCACCGCCGGAGGTAGAGCACCGGATGGACGAGGGGGCTTCGCCGCCTACCGAATCCAACCGAACTCCGAATGCCGGCGGCCCAGAGCGCGGCAGTCAGAGCATGTGGGCTAAGCTGTGTGCTCGAGAGGGAAACAGCCCGGACCGCCCGCTAAGGTCCCCAAGTTCCAGCCGAGTGGCAAAGGATGTGCGTCCGCCCAGACAACCAGGATGTTGGCTTAGAAGCAGCCATGCATTCAAAGAGTGCGTAACAGCTCACTGGTCGAGTGGACATGCGCCGACAATACACGGGGCTAAGCTGGACACCGAAGCGGCGGGATTTTACCTAAGTAGAATCGGTAGGGGAGCTTCCCATGGGCGGCGAAGCCGGAGGGCGACCGACGGTGGAGCGCATGGGAGTGAGAATGCTGGCATGAGTAGCGAGAGACGAGAGAGTAACTCGTCCGCCGTGAACCCGAGGTTTCCTGGGCAAGGCTAATCCTCCCAGGGTCAGTCGGGGGCTAAGGCGAGGCCGGTAGGCGTAGCCGACGCGCAGCAGGCAGACATTCCTGCACCGCGCACGCGGCGCTACGACCGACGGGGCGACGGATGGGGGTGGCTCGGCGGGGTTCTGGACGTCCCCGTGATGGAGCGCGGCCCGCGGACCAGGGAAATCCGGTCCGCACACAGGGCGAGGCTCCGGACGAAGCGATTGAGCGAAGCGAGTGAGCCCGAGGTCCCTAGAAAAACCCCTAGGCAGGCGCGTGCGCGCCCGTACCGCAAACCGACACAGGTGGGTGGGTAGAACATACCGAGGCGATCGGGTCAACCATGGTCAAGGAACTCGGCACAATGGCCCCGTAACTTCGGGAGAAGGGGTGCCCGCGCGTACGTGAACGGACTTGCTCCGGGAGCGGAGGCGGGCCGCAGTGGAGAGGCCCAAGCGACTGTTTACCAAAAACACAGGACTCTGCAGAAGCCGCAAGGCGACGTATAGGGTCTGACGCCTGCCCGGTGCCGGAAGGTCACGCGGAGGAGTTAGCCGTTAAGGCGAAGCCCCGAAGCCAAGCCCCGGTAAACGGCGGCCGTAACTATAACGGTCCTAAGGTAGCGAAATTCCTTGTCGGGTAAGTTCCGACCTGCACGAAAGGCGCAACGACTTGGGCGCTGTCTCGACCATGGACCCGGTGAAATTGCACTGGTCGTGAAGATGCGACTTACCCGCGGAAGGACGGAAAGACCCCGTGAACCTTCACTGCAGCTTGGCATTGGCCGCTGGTCCCGCGTGTAGAGGATAGGCAGGAGGCTAAGATCCGGAGGCGCCAGCCCCCGGGGAGCCGCCCTTGGAATACTGCCCCCGCGCGACCGGCGTCCTAACCCGAGGCCGTCACCCGGCTCGGGGACCGTGCCAGGCGGGCAGTTTGACTGGGGCGGTCGCCTCCTAAAGGGTAACGGAGGCGCGCGAAGGTCCGCTCGGGACGGTCGGCAACCGTCCTTTTGAATGCAAGAGTACAAGCGGGCTTGACTGCGAGGCCCACGAGCCGAGCAGGTGCGAAAGCAGGCTCTAGTGATCCGGCGGCCCCGAGTGGGTGGGCCGTCGCTCAACGGATAAAAGGTACTCCGGGGATAACAGGCTGATCTTGCCCAAGAGTCCACATCGACGGCAAGGTTTGGCACCTCGATGTCGGCTCATCGCATCCTGGGGCTGAAGTCGGTCCCAAGGGTTGGGCTGTTCGCCCATTAAAGCGGTACGCGAGCTGGGTTCAGAACGTCGTGAGACAGTTCGGTCCCTATCCTCCGTGGGCGCAGGAGAATCGATGGAGGCTGCCCCCAGTACGAGAGGACCGGGGTGGACGCACCTCCGGTGAACCGGTTGTCGACCAACGGCACGGCCGGGTAGCCGCGTGCGGCGCGGATAACCGCTGAAGGCATCTAAGCGGGAAGCCGTTCCAGGGATTAGTTCTCCTTCCGGTAAGGGCCCAGGTAGACTACCTGGTCGATAGACGGCAGGTGCAAGGCTGGCGACAGCCTCAGCCGAGCCGCACTAATCGCCCGAGCTCTTCCGGAACCGCACCTCGCGGCCCGCGGGACATGCGCTCATGCGCGGTCCGGGCACGAGGATGCCCCCGAGTCACTCCCTCCCGATCGCCATGCGGCCCCCAGGGCACGTCAGTGAGACACCGGACACCGTAACGGTGGGCGCCGCCCACCGGTCAGCGGCCAGAGCATGGGGGGCACGCCCGGTCCCGTTCCGAACCCGGAAGCTAAGCCCCATCGCGCCGAGAGTACTGCGGGGTCAGCCCGTGGGAGGCCAGGGCGCCGCTGACCGGTGGACGGCACCGAGCCGTCGCATGCATTGAAGAAGGGGGAGGCCT
>DAVZJV010000050.1:0-2543 GCA_052272595.1 Alloprevotella sp. | reverse complement strand
GGTATTATCACGTAACCAAAGCCGATTTCGATGCCATGGTCGCAGCTATTCATGCAGACCTTCTCAAAGATGCATGAAGGGATAGGCGGTAACTATGTTATATTCTAAGAACTACAAACTATGTCAAGAATGATCAACTGGGGTGATGAGCTGATTCGAATTATTGCTGTCCGGTAAAACTCAAAAGAGCATAAATATCCTGTCCGAAGCCCAGTGAAATCAGGCTTCGGACTTCTTTTTTTCCAAAGTAAGCCCCCCCTAATCGAATAGAGAAGGTTCTGGTGGTCCTTTTTGCTCCTCCTTGGCCAGAATATTGTTCCATGTTTTGTCAGGATTTTCCATAAATGCGACAAAATCAATGTAGTACATAAGCGTAAGGCGCACCATAGTGACAACCTGATAGAATGCGCAATTTCTTTTAATGCTTCTTGAGAGTACGGTAATGAGCAGATTGGCTATCAAGACCACCCATATTTGTATCTGTATGGCATTGATACTATCTCCGTAGAAGAAATGAAATGGGAAATTCTGTTTGAGCTGTTTGTACAGAGATTCGATCGCCCAACGGAGACGGTAAATCTCGGAAATATCCTCTACCGGGAACTCAAAGTTGTTAGTCAACAACACGACAGGTTTCTTTTTCTCGTTAAAGATTTCCACTCTTCGTGCCTCATGGGTCAGTTCGCCTCTGGTGAACAGCACCTTCTGGTCTATATGAGTTACAAGGCCGTCTGGATTGACGTAAGTGGTTGATTTTAGAACCTTGTAGTTGAGATTCTTCTTCATTTTCGTGACATAGCACACGCCTTCCTCTGTGAGACGTTGGAACTGGGCAATATCAATATAACCCCTATCCATAGCCGGCGTGGAGTCCTTGGGGAGATGAACTTCCTTGAGAAGGTTGTGGTCGTGTTTGGCCGCAGATGTGAGTTGCACCACCATTGGCACGCCGACATGATACTTCATTACGGTATGCACTTTCATGCCGCCTTTTTTCTTGCCTGACTTCGGATGACGGCCAACGCCTTTGAGTATGTTGTCGAAGAGAGTAATGGTGGTAGAATCCATCATATAGAGCAGTTTTTCCCAGTCCTTTGGCTCGTGAGTCTGTCCTTTATAACTCTTGGGAGGGCGGCTGTCCGCTAAAAACTTCGCATACTTCTCCAACAGATATGCATAAACACGGGCAAAGAACTCCTGTGTACGACGTATATTGGCCTCTGCAAGCGTGCTGCGACGAACCAGATAATCCATTCCAAGGTGCCCGAGTTTATGCGCCTCAGCCTTCATGCCTATCTCAAGTTCGCGTAGGGAATCAAAGTGTTTGAGTATGCCGAACAACATTACGACGAGATGTTGGTAACCGTCAAATCGCTTCACGTAAGCCTCGCTCCCTTTCGTTTCGCGGCTTATTTGAAGAATTTTCTCCTTGTCGAGTAATTTTTATACTTGGCTATAGACTGGCTGTCCGGTAAAATGACTATCTTTGTTCATGGTTATGTTTAACTATTAGCAAGACAAAGATAATCAAAAGGGCTGATACCTCGTGAGAGGTGTCAGCCCTAATTTATTTTGCTTGCAAAAGTTTTACCGGACAGCAATAATCTTCATTAGTTTACGCTGGAGTTTATACATCTAACTGATTGCACATGAAGATATCAGAGTACCCCTATTGTGGCGGCACCAACTTGACCAAGCACGGCGTGCGAAACGGTCAACAGAGATATTGCTGCAAAGACTGCGGCCGCTATTTCCGTAACTCCCGCCTGCCCTCACCTGAGGAGCTTCTGAGCCTATATGTGAGCCAAAGGAAGACAGTGGCCGATCTTGCCGTAAAGTACCGCGTTAGCGCCTCCACGATCAAGAGACGCCTGCGGGAGATATCCCTCGAGTGGGAGCAACCCGACCTGAGCGGCCTTTCCGGATTCGTGCACATCGATGCTACCTACTGGGGCCGTAATTTCGGTGTTCTCTTGGCGGTAGACAACCAGAGCGGAGCCGTCCTCTACCTCGCCTTCATCAAGCACGAGAACGCCGAGGATTACCGCACGGCGATCGGAAGCATCGAGGCAAGGCATTACAAGATCAAGGGCATCATCGTAGACGGCAACCGCCACTTGTTTTCCCTCTTCAAAGGCTATTCGATACAGATGTGTCAGTTACACATGAGGCAGATCACAAGGCGCTACTTGACACTGAATCCCAGGCTGCTAGCCGCCAGGGCGCTGAAAGAGATTCTAGGAACTCTTACCACGTCTGCGGAAGCCGATTTCATGGAAAGGTGCGCGAAATGGAAGGAGGACAGGAAGGAAGTGATAAAAAGGCGTTCATTGTTCAAAAGCGGCCGGAGAGTCTACCGTCACAAGCGCCTGCGCTCCGCCATACTCAGCCTGGACTTCTACCTTCCATACCTCTTCACCTTCTAGAAGGCGGGATGCGAGGGCATGTCCAACACGAACAACAAGATAGAAGGCATCTTTACCGACTTGAAGAAGCTGAACATCCACTGCGGCATGAGCAAGATGAGCCGCTTGCGGCTCATC
>DAVZJV010000049.1:0-2729 GCA_052272595.1 Alloprevotella sp. | reverse complement strand
AGGAAGACGCAGTGAACTGAAACATCTAAGTAGCTGCAGGAAGAGAAAGCAAAAGCGATTGCCTTAGTAGCGGCGAGCGAAACGGCAAGAGGGCAAACCGAAGAGTTTACTCTTCGGGGTTGTAGGACTGCAACGTGGACTTAAAGATTATAGAAGAACTACCTGGGAAGGTAGGCCAAAGAGAGTAATAGCCTCGTATTCGAAATAGTCTTTATACCTAGCAGTATCCTGAGTACGGCGAGACACGAGAAATCTCGTCGGAATCTGGGAGGACCATCTCCCAACCCTAAATACTCTCTAGTGACCGATAGTGAACCAGTACCGTGAGGGAAAGGTGAAAAGCACCCCGGGAGGGGAGTGAAATAGAACCTGAAACCGTGTGCCTACAACAAGTTCGAGCCCGTTAATGGGTGAGAGCGTGCCTTTTGTAGAATGAACCGGCGAGTTACGATATGATGCGAGGTTAAGTTGAAGAGACGGAGCCGTAGGGAAACCGAGTCTTAATAGGGCGTCTTAGTATCATGTTGTAGACCCGAAACCATGTGACCTACCCATGAGCAGGGTGAAGGTGAGGTAAAACTCACTGGAGGCCCGAACCAGGGCACGTTGAAAAGTGCTTGGATGACTTGTGGGTAGCGGAGAAATTCCAAACGAACTTGGAGATAGCTGGTTCTCTCCGAAATAGCTTTAGGGCTAGCGTCGATGTTAAGTCTCTTGGAGGTAGAGCACTGTTTGGGTGAGGGGTCCATCCCGGATTACCAATCTCAGATAAACTCCGAATGCCAATGAGATATAATCGGCAGTCAGACTGCGAGTGCTAAGATCCGTAGTCGAAAGGGAAACAGCCCAGACCACCAGCTAAGGTCCCAAAATATATGTTAAGTGGAAAAGGATGTGGGGTTGCACAGACAACTAGGATGTTAGCTTAGAAGCAGCTATTCATTCAAAGAGTGCGTAATAGCTCACTAGTCGAGTGACCCTGCGCCGAAAATGTACCGGGGCTAAAACATATTACCGAAGCTGTGGATACCTTTATAGGTATGGTAGGAGAGCGTTCTATGTGTGAAGAAGGTGTACCGTGAGGAGCGCTGGAACGCATAGAAGTGAGAATGCCGGTATGAGTAGCGAAAGACAGGTGAGAATCCTGTCCACCGTAAGACTAAGGTTTCCAGGGGAAGGCTCGTCCGCCCTGGGTTAGTCGGGACCTAAGGAGAGACCGAAAGGTGTATCCGATGGCCAACAGGTTGATATTCCTGTACTAGAGTATATAGTGATGGAGGGACGCAGTAGGCTAACTAAACCAGACGATTGGAAGTGTCTGGCCAAGCAGTGAGGTGTGATATGAGTCAAATGCTTATATCTATAACATTGAGCTGTGATGGGGAGCGAAGTTTAGTAGCGAAGTGAGTGATGTCACACTGCCAAGAAAAGCTTCTAGCGTTAAGTATACACTACCCGTACCGCAAACCGACACAGGTAGTCGAGGCGAGTAGCCTCAGGTGAGCGAGAGAACTCTCGTTAAGGAACTCGGCAAAATGGCCCCGTAACTTCGGGAGAAGGGGCGCTGACTTACAGTCAGCCGCAGTGAATAGGCCCAAGCAACTGTTTATCAAAAACACAGCTCTCTGCTAAATCGTAAGATGATGTATAGGGGGTGACGCCTGCCCGGTGCTGGAAGGTTAAGAGGAGTGCTTAGCGTAAGCGAAGGTATGAATTGAAGCCCCAGTAAACGGCGGCCGTAACTATAACGGTCCTAAGGTAGCGAAATTCCTTGTCGGGTAAGTTCCGACCCGCACGAAAGGCGTAATGATTTGGGCACTGTCTCAACGAGAGACTCGGTGAAATTTTAGTACCTGTGAAGATGCAGGTTACCCGCGACAGGACGGAAAGACCCCATGGAGCTTTACTGCAGTTTGATATTGAGTATCTGTACCACATGTACAGGATAGGTAGGAGCCATTGAAATCGGGACGCTAGTTTCGATGGAGGCGTTGTTGGGATACTACCCTTGTGTTATGGCTACTCTAACCTAGATAGGTTATCCCTATCGGAGACAGTGTCTGACGGGCAGTTTGACTGGGGCGGTCGCCTCCTAAAAGGTAACGGAGGCGCCCAAAGGTTCCCTCAGAATGGTTGGAAATCATTCGCAGAGTGTAAAGGTATAAGGGAGCTTGACTGCGAGAGCTACAACTCGAGCAGGGACGAAAGTCGGGCTTAGTGATCCGGTGGTTCCGCATGGAAGGGCCATCGCTCAACGGATAAAAGCTACCCTGGGGATAACAGGCTTATCTCCCCCAAGAGTTCACATCGACGGGGAGGTTTGGCACCTCGATGTCGGCTCGTCGCATCCTGGGGCTGTAGTCGGTCCCAAGGGTTGGGCTGTTCGCCCATTAAAGCGGCACGCGAGCTGGGTTCAGAACGTCGTGAGACAGTTCGGTCCCTATCCGTCGCGGGCGTAGGAAATTTGAGAGGATCTGCTCCTAGTACGAGAGGACCAGAGTGGACTTACCGCTGGTGTACCAGTTGTCTTGCCAAAGGCATCGCTGGGTAGCTATGTAGGGAAGGGATAAACGCTGAAAGCATCTAAGTGTGAAGCCCACCTCAAGATGAGATTTCCCATGATTTAATATCAGTAAGAGCCCTGAGAGATGATCAGGTTGATAGGTTAGAAGTGGAAGTGTGGTGACACATGTAGCGGACTAATACTAATAGCTCGAGGACTTATCCAA
>DAVZJV010000048.1:0-3230 GCA_052272595.1 Alloprevotella sp. | reverse complement strand
TGTAGGGAGCCTGGCGATGACCTACTTTCACTGGAAATACAACCAACTATCATCGGCGCAGAGGCGTTTCACTGTCCTGTTCGGAATGGGAAGGAGTGGGACCGCCACGCTATGGTCGCCAGGCTAAAGGGGGTGGAAAAGTAAAGATTTCTGCGGGTTGCGACCGCATCTTTCCGATTCTTGAGTTCTCTTCGTCCGCATGACGAAAAGCTTCACGGTTATAGGATCAAGCTTCACGAGCAATTAGTATTGGTCAGCTCAACGCCTCACAGCGCTTGCACATCCAACCTATCAACGTCCTGGTCTCGAACGACTCTTCAGGAGGGTCTAGCCCTCAGGAAGACTTATCTTCAGGCAGGTTTCCCGCTTAGATGCTTTCAGCGGTTATCCTTTCCCCACATAGCTACCCGGCGGTGCCACTGGCGTGACAACCGGTACACCAGAGGTGAGTCCACTCCGGTCCTCTCGTACTAGGAGCAGCCCCCGTCAATCTTCCAACGCCCACGGCAGATAGGGACAAAACTGTCTCACGACGTTTTAAACCCAGCTCACGTACCTCTTTAAATGGCGAACAGCCATACCCTTGGGACCGGCTACAGCCCCAGGATGAGATGAGCCGACATCGAGGTGCCAAACACCGCCGTCGATATGAACTCTTGGGCGGTATCAGCCTGTTATCCCCAGAGTACCTTTTATCCGTTGAGCGATGGCCCTTCCATGCAGAGCCACCGGATCACTAAGACCTACTTTCGTATCTGCTCGTCTTGTCGGACTCGCAGTCAAGCACGCTTTTGCCTTTGCACTATCAGCACGATTTCCGACCGTGCCTAGCGTACCTTCGCACTCCTCCGTTACCCTTTAGGAGGAGACCGCCCCAGTCAAACTGCCTACCATGCACGGTCCCCGAAGCGGATCACGCTCCTAGGTTAGAACCTCAAACAAATCAGGGTGGTATTTCAAGGATGACTCCGTCAAGACTGGCGTCCTGACTTCACTGTCTCCCACCTATCCTACACAGATCGGTTCAAAGTCCAATGCAAAGCTGCAGTAAAGGTTCATGGGGTCTTTCCGTCTAGCCGCGGGGAGATTGCATCATCACAAACATTTCAACTTCACTGAGTCTCAGGAGGAGACAGTGTGGCCATCGTTATGCCATTCGTGCAGGTCGGAACTTGCCCGACAAGGAATTTCGCTACCTTAGGACCGTTATAGTTACGGCCGCCGTTTACTGGGACTTCGATCAGGAGCTTGCACCCCATCAATTAATCTTCCAGCACCGGGCAGGCATCACACCCTATACGTCGACTTTCGTCTTTGCAGAGTGCTGTGTTTTTAGTAAACAGTCGCAGCCACCGATTCTCTGAGGCCTCTTCACGCTCCGGATGTTTCTTCCTTCACGCTACAAAGGCACACCTTATCCCGAAGTTACGGTGTCAATTTGCCGAGTTCCTTCTCCTGAGTTCTCTCAAGCGCCTGAGCATATTCAGCTCGCCCACCAGTGTCGGTTTGCGGTACGGTCAACAACAGACTGGAGCTTAGAGGCTTTTCCTGGAAGCCCATCCAATCACTTCAGCTGATCTCTCAGCCTCGATGCTTCGCCTCGGAGATTCGCCGGCGGATTTGCCTGCCGGCCTCCTACGCTCGCAAACCGGGATGTCCAACACCCGGATGATCTTCAGGACTCCGTCCCCCCTTCGCATCTGTCGTCGGTCTAGGAATATTAACCTTGTTCCCATCAGCTATGCTTCTCAGCCTCGCCTTAGGGGCCGACTCACCCTGCTCCGATGAACGTAGAGCAGGAAACCTTGGGCTTGCGGCGAGCGGGCTTTTCACCCGCTTTAACGTTACTCATGTCAGCATTCGCACTTCTGATACCTCCAGCAGCCCTCACGGGTCCGCCTTCTCAGGCTTACAGAACGCTCCCCTACCACTCACTTAAAGTGAATCCGCGGCTTCGGTTATCGACTTAGCCCCGTTACATCTTCCGCGCAGGAAGACTCGATCAGTGAGCTATTACGCTTTCTTTGAAGGATGGCTGCTTCTAAGCCAACTTCCTGACTGTCTTAGCCTTCCCACTTCGTTTTCCACTTAGCCGATATTTGGGACCTTAGCCGGCGGTCTGGGTTGTTTCCCTTTTGAGTCCGGACGTTAGCACCCGGTGCTCTGTCTCCCGTGCTCTGACTTCCAAGTATTCGGAGTTTGCCATGGTTTGGTAAGACGCCATGTCCCCCTAGCCATAACAGTGCTCTACCCCCTGGAGCCATACACGAGGCACTACCTCAATAGTTTTCGGGGAGAACCAGCTATCTCCAGATTTGTTTAGCCTTTCACCCCTATCCACAGCTCATCCGCTAATTTTGCAACACTAGTCGGTTCGGCCCTCCAGTGTGTGTTACCACACCTTCAGCCTGGCCATGGATAGATCATCTGGTTTCGGGTCTACGCCCAACGACTCCAATCGCCCTGTTCGGACTCGCTTTCGCTGCGCCTCCCCTATTCGGTTAAGCTCGCCATTGAACGTAAGTCGCTGACCCATTATGCAAAAGGTACGCAGTCACCCTTGCGGGCTCCTACTGTTTGTATGTATGCGGTTTCAGGATCTATTTCACTCCCCTCCCGGGGTTCTTTTCGCCTTTCCTTCACAGTACTGGTTCACTATCGGTCGATCACTAGTATTTAGCCTTGGAGGATGGTCCCCCCATGTTCAGACAGGATTTCTCGTGTCCCGCCCTACTTTTCGCAAGCTTAGTACCGCAAATCCAATTTCCTGTACGGGGCTGTCACCCTCTGTAGCCGGACTTTCCAGACCGTTCCAGTATCGAATTCGTTATCACTTGCAGGCTGCTCCAATTTCGCTCGCCGCTACTTTCAGAATCTCGGTTGATTTATTTTCCTGCAGTTACTTAGATGTTTCAGTTCACTGCGTTCGCCTCACAGAGCTATGTATTCACTCTGTGATACCTCAAAGAGGTGAGTTTCCTCATTCGGACATCCGTGGATCAAAGTTCGCTTGCCAACTCCCCACGGCTTTTCCCAGGCTGCCAGGTCCTTCATCGCCTGTGATCGCCAAGGCATCCACCACATACACTTAGTCGCTTGATCCTATAACTCTGAAGCCTTTTGCCTCCAGAGCGCAAGACGACCTGTAACGCGCTGCTTCTCTGAATCATGCGGTTCTTGAGAACTTCATGAATCGTTTTTCGTGAATGCAATCACAACCCTTGAGACTG
>DAVZJV010000047.1:0-4068 GCA_052272595.1 Alloprevotella sp. | reverse complement strand
GTGAAGTCGTAACAAGGTAGCCGTACCGGAAGGTGCGGCTGGATCACCTCCTTTATTCTATTTATTTAGATAGAATAGGTCGGTAGCAGATAAGATGGAGCCGGAAGGCAAACCATTTCAGGTCGGCCACTCGCACATAGAAAGGTTTTATAGAGCTTAGGCTCTTTTGTTTTAGAATAGCTTGGGCTCGTAGCTCAGCTGGTTAGAGCGCACGCTTGATAAGCGTGAGGTCGAAGGTTCAATTCCTTCCGGGCCCACAGCACTTAAAGATTTAGGGGCTGTAGCTCAGTTGGGAGAGCACCTGCTTTGCAAGCAGGGGGTCGTCGGTTCGAACCCGATCAGCTCCACCAATATAACCTGTGCAAAATATGTTGCGTCAAATTTGAAGTTCTTTGAAAATCAGATAACTTATATTCAATCTTCTCTTGTAAGACTCCGGAAGTTGGATAGTAACCTTAATAAAGAGGTGATTATCCGATGGGCAGCAAAGGGAATGAAAATATATTTTAGAAAAGCCAAGCGTTTGTATATTTAATATGTGAATTAGATATACTTACACTTACACAATTAAGCGATGAGAACACAATTAACTGAGAAAGTTAAGAAGGTTATCATTAAAAAAATATAATATAGATAGCAATATCTAGCATTTGAAATGACCAATAATCTGTTGGATTAAAGAATATGGTCAAGCTACAAGGGTGTATGGTGAATGCCTTGGTGCCAGAAGTCGATGAAAGACGTGATAAGCTGCGATAAGCTGCGGGTAGGAGCAAATATCCTGTGATCCGCAGATTTCTGAATGGGGGAACCCTTACAGGTGAGAGCCTGTAAATCATCACAAGAAGGCTGAGTCTACGGACTCGGAGATAGGGTGATAGAAGACAACGTAGGGAAGTGAAACATCTCAGTACCTACAGGAAAAGAAATCAAAGAGATTCCCTGAGTAGTGGCGAGCGAAATGGGAATAGCCTAAACCAGCCCCCGCACTGTATATATCCGTGGAGGGTATATAGAGTGCGTGGGTTGGGGTTGCAGGGCTTGCTCGTGTTAGACACAAAGAGTTAACAAGCAATCAGATAGTTGAACGGTCTGGAAAGTCCGACCAAAGAGGGTGATAGTCCTTTAAACGAAATCTGATTGTCTCTTAGCAAGTACCTAAGTACCACTGGTCACGTGCAATCCGGTGGGAATCCGGGGAGACCACTCTCCAAGGCTAAATACTCTCTGGCAACCGATAGTGAACCAGTACCGCGAGGGAAAGGCGAAAAGAACCCCGAGAGGGGAGTGAAATAGAACCTGAAACCGTACATCTACAAGCTATTGTAGCACTATGCCCGCAAGGGAATGTGCGACAGTGTGCCTGTTGAAGAATGATCCAGCGAGTTAATGTGCCGAGCGAGGTTAAGGGCTGAAGAGGTCCGAAGCCGTAGTGAAAGCGAGCTCGAATAGAGCGAATAGTTCGTCATATTAGACCCGAAGCCAAGTGATCTAACCCTGTCCAGGCTGAAGTTCGCGTAACAGTGAATGGAGGGCCGGAGTGTTAAACGTTGAAAAGTTTCTACATGAGGTGGGGTTAGGGGTGAAAGGCCAATCGAACTTGGTGATAGCTGGTTCTCCCCGAAATAGCTTTAGGGCTAGCGTTGAGATTTAACCCGAGGGGGTAAAGCACTGGTAGATTTAGGGGGAGCGACCCTCCTTCCGATGTCTGTCAAACTCTGAATACCTCGGCGGATATCTCAGCAGTCAGTTCGTGAGGGATAAGCTTCACGTGCGAGAGGGAAACAGCCCAGACCGTCAATTTAGGTCCCAAAATGTATGCTAAGTGGTAAAGGATGTGGATTTACTTAAACAGCTAGGAGGTTGGCTTAGAAGCAGCCACCCTTTGAAGAGTGCGTAATAGCTCACTAGTCGAGTGAATCTGCGCCGAAGATGACTCGGGGCTAAGCATACTACCGAAATTACGGATTGCATAGAAGTTCGCTTTTATGCAGTGGTAGGGGAGCGTTATTAGCAGCTGCGAAGGTATACCGTAAGGAGTGCTGGAGCGCTAATAAGTGAGAATGCTGGAATGAGTAGCGATAAGGAAGGTGAGAATCCTTCCCGCCGAAAATCTAAGGTTTCCTTGAGCAACGTTCGTCGGCTCAGGGTCAGTCGGGCCTAAGCTCAGGCCGAAAGGCGTAGGCGAAGGACATCAGGTTAATATTCCTGAACTATAGTAAGCGCGTCATAACCTAGGGAGGGACGCAGCAGAGTAAACCATCTGGCTATATGCCAGTTCAAGGCCGTAGGCATCTTCGGGTAGGCAAATCCGTCCGGAGGCTAAGCCGAAAACCGAGTACGAGTAACCGCAAGGTTGCGAAGTGGTCCAATCACACTGCCTAGAAAAACTTCGTAGGGAGTTCTTACTATAACCGTACCGTAAACCGACACAGGTGGATGGGGTGAAAATCCTAAGGCGCGCGAGATAACCATCGTCAAGGAACTAGGCAAACTAGCTCCGTAACTTCGGAAGAAGGAGTGCCCAAGTACCGGTGCAGCAATGTATTGGGAAAGGGTCGCAGTGAATTGGGCTTCGTGACTGTTTAACAAAAACTTAGGGCTCTGCTGAAATCTCAAGATGATGTATAGGGCCTGATGCCTGCCCGGTGCCGGAAGGTCAAGGGGAGTGGTTAGCCGCAAGGCGAAGCTGCGAACTTAAGCCCCGGTAAACGGCGGCGGTAACTATAACCGTCCTAAGGTAGCGAAATTCCTTGTCGGGTAAGTTCCGACCTGCACGAATGGCATAACAAAGAAGCCGCTGTCTCGACGGTGGGCTCGGCGAAATTGTGGTTCAAGTGAAGACGCTTGATGCATGCAACAAGACGAAAAGACCCTATGGAGCTTTACTGTAGCTTGTTATTGGATTACGGTTTTCAATACGTAGTATAGCTGGGAGCCATTGAAACATCCCTTGAGGGGGGTGCGGAGGCAACAGTGAAATACCAGCTTTTGTGAATTGTGGTTCTAACCTATTACCCGTGAATCCGGGTTGGGGACAGTGGCAGGTGGGCAGTTTGACTGGGGCGGTCGCCTCCTAAAGAGTAACGGAGGCGTTCTAAGGTTCCTTCAGGCCGAATAGAAATCGGCCATTGAGCGCAAAGGTAGAAAGGAGCTTGACTGTGAGGACGACGGTCCGAACAGGTGCGAAAGCAGGACTTAGTGATCCGGTGGTCCCTCGTGGGAGGGCCATCGCTCAACGGACAAAAGCTACCCTGGGGATAACAGGCTGATCGGGCCCAAGAGTTCACATCGACGGCTCGGTTTGGCACCTCGATGTCGGCTCATCACATCCTCCCGCTGAAGCAGGTGGGAAGGGTTGGGCTGTTCGCCCATTAAAGTGGTACGTGAGCTGGGTTCAGTACGTCGTGAGACAGTACGGTCTCTATCTGTTGTATGCGCAGGAAACTTGAGAGGAGTTGTCCATAGTACGAGAGGGCCTGGATGAACGAACCTCCTGTATATCAGTTGTCTGTAAACAGGCATAGCTGATTAGCGGTGTTCGGTAGGGATAAACGCTGAAAGCATATAAGCGTGAAACCCGCCTCAAGATAAGGTTTCCCTGGTAGATTAACTACCCAGAAGACCCCCGGAAGACTACCGGGTTGATAGGCAGAGTGTGTAAGCACAGCAATGTGTTCAGCTAATCTGTACTAATAGGTCGTGAGGCTTGGCCATATTCTTTAATCCTATAGATAAAGAATTGTGAGTGTAACACTTGCGCTTTTCTAACTTATCTGACGTTGGAAGATATCGATGACCCGCTAATCCCGGCGAGAAGGTTTCCAACGGTAAAGGAACCGGTTGCAATAGACAAGTTCCTTTTAAAATTTGTTCTTTTACAAGAGGCTAGAATGAGACTGATAATAATTCCGACGAGGCCACACCCGTTCCCATTCCGAACACGGCAGTTAAGCTCGTAAGGGTCGATGGTATTGGCGCCCAATTCGGCGCTGAGAGAGTAGATCGTTGTCGGTCTCATCCTAGCCTTTTGTTTAAGGTGATTTGAAACCCCGCTAACGCGGGGTT
>DAVZJV010000046.1:0-4239 GCA_052272595.1 Alloprevotella sp. | reverse complement strand
TCGGGTGCAGTACCATCGCCGTGCCAGGCCTTAGCTTCCGGGTTCGGA
The DNA here is from genome assembly GCA_052272595.1 of Alloprevotella sp. GTDB lineage: Bacteria > Bacteroidota > Bacteroidia > Bacteroidales > Bacteroidaceae > Alloprevotella. The sequence goes on along the minus strand of DAVZJV010000046.1, from coordinate 4,191 downwards.
ATGGGACCGGGCGTCTCACCTGGGCCATGGCCGCCGCAAATCTTCTCTTATACGGTCAGACGCTGGGGTCTGCCGGCCTGTGGCGGCCTGGGAACCGGATAGCGGACGCGATGTGTCGATGTTTCGTCTTGCGCCATTCCCGTGCTCATTGCCATCGGGATGGTCTGCAGGAGGAAGATGCGGTCCAACCGCCAGGGGCTGGAATGTTAGTGTTGCCTTTCGTCCGTTAGTACCGGTCGGCTCCACCCCTCGCGGGGCTTCCACGTCCGGCCTATCAACCACGTGTTCTGCATGGGGACTACAGGAACTCGAAGGTTCCACGGAATGCTTATCTTGGAGCAGGCTTCCCGCTTAGATGCTTTCAGCGGTTATCCCTTCCGAACGTAGCCAACCGGCCGTGCCACTGGCGTGACAACCGGCATACCAGAGGTTCGTCCACCCAGGTCCTCTCGTACTATGGGCAGGCCTCCTCAGCATTCCAACGAGCGCAGAGGATAGAGACCAAACTGTCTCACGACGTTCTGAACCCAGCTCGCGTGCCGCTTTAATCGGCGAACAGCCGAACCCTTGGGACCTGCTCCAGCCCCAGGATGCGACGAGCCGACATCGAGGTGCCAAACCATCCCGTCGATATGGACTCTTGGGAATGATCAGCCTGTTATCCCCGGGGTACCTTTTATCCGTTGAGCGATGCCGCGTCCGTACACCGGCACCGGATCACTAGTCCCGACTTTCGTCCCTGCTCGGACCGTCGTCCTCGCAGTCAAGCCCGCTTGTGCACTTGCACTCGCCACCCGATTGCCAACCGGGCTGAGCGGACCTTTGGGCGCCTCCGTTACTCTTTGGGAGGCAACCGCCCCAGTTAAACTACCCGCCAGGCACTGTCCCTGAACAGGATGACTGTTCGAGGTTAGACATCCAATGCGAACAGAGCGGTATTTCACCTTACGGCTCCGCACGATCTGGCGACCGTGCCTCGCAGCCTCCCGCCTATGCTACACAATCCACACCGAATGCCAATACCAAGGTATAGTAAAGGTCCCGGGGTCTTTTCGTCCTTCTGCGCTTAACGAGCATCTTTACTCGTACTGCAATTTCGCCGAGCTCCTGGTCGAGACAGTGGGGAAGTCGTTACGCCATTCGTGCAGGTCGGAACTTACCCGACAAGGAATTTCGCTACCTTAGGATGGTTATAGTTACCACCGCCGTTTACCGGGGCTTGAATTCACCGCTTCGGCCGAAGCCTGACGGATCCTCTTAACCTTCCGGCACCGGGCAGGCGTCAGTGCATATACAGCGGCTTGCGCCTTCGCATGCACCTGTGTTTTTGGTAAACAGTCGCTACCCCCTGGTCTGTGCCACCCCCAAAAGCTCCCCGCGCGAGGCGGTTCACCATCGGGGGTCTCCCTTAAACCGAAGGAACGGGAGTGATTTGCCGAGTTCCTTGACCAGGATTCGCTCGATCGCTTTGGTATTCTCTACCTGACCACCAGTGTCGGTTTGGGGTACGGGCGGCTGACAGCCTGACGCCGAAGCTTTTCTCGGCAGCCGGGATCACCGGATATCGGGCCGAACGGCCCCCATCATCGCACCTCGGACCCATGCGGGACGGATTTGCCTGTCCCACGCCCTGCGTGCTTGACCACGGAAGACCACCTCCGCGGCCGGCTACCCTTCTGCGTCACTCCTGCGCTGACCTACTACAAGGATCGGTCCCAACAGGCCAGGGCATCCCGCCCCCGAAGGAGCAGTAAGCCCGGACCCGGAGGTTAGTACTCCAAGCCTCGGTTTTGGCGGCTGAAAGCCGGTACGGGAATATCGACCCGTTCATCCATTCGACTACGCCTGTCGGCCTCGCCTTAGGACCCGACTCACCCAGGGACGATGAACGTGGCCCTGGAACCCTTGGTCATCCAGCGGACGGGATCTTCACCCGTCTCTCGCTACTCATGTCTGCATTCTCACTCCCATGAAGTCCACGGCGCGTTCACACGGCCGCTTCGCCCCTCATGGGACGCTCTCCTACCCAGTACAAAATACTGCCGCGTCTTCGGTGGTGTGCTTGAGCCCCGCTACATTGTCGGCGCGGAACCACTAGACCAGTGAGCTGTTACGCACTCTTTCAAGGGTGGCTGCTTCTGAGCCAACCTCCTGGCTGTCTATGCGACTCCACATCCTTTCCCACTTAGCACACGCTTCGGGACCTTAGACGACGGTCTGGGCTGTTTCCCTTTCGACGACGAAGCTTATCCCCCGCCGACTCACTGCCGGGATACGCGTCACCGGTATTCGGAGTTTGGTTGCTGTTGGTACCCGATACGGGCCCGCAAGCATCCAGTAGCTCTACCCCCGGGACGTAATGACCCGACGCTGCACCTAAATGCATTTCGGAGAGAACCAGCTATCACGGAATTTGATTGGCCTTTCACCCCTAGCCCCAAGTCATCCCCCCGGTTTTCAACCCAGGTGGGTTCGGTCCTCCACGCGGTCTTACCCGCGCTTCAACCTGCTCAGGGCTAGATCATCCCGCTTCGGGTCCAGGACACGCGACTCAAACGCCTTTTAAGACTCGCCTTCGCTACGCATACCCCACACGGGTTATGCTCGCCACATGCCACTGACTCGCAGACTCATTTTTCGATAGGCACGCCGTCACCCCACAAAAGGGCTCCGACGGATTGTAGGCGCACGGTTTCAGAGACTGTTTCACTCCCCTCCCGGGGTACTTTTCACCTTTCCCTCACGGTACTCGTTCGCTATCGGTCAGACAGGAATATTCAGGCTTACCCAACGGTCTGGGCGGATTCGCACGGGGTTCCACGGGACCCGTGCTACTTGGGAGACGCGATCGGCAGACCATGCGCGTTCAGGTACGGGGCCCTCACCCTCTGCGGCCCGGTATTCAACCCGGTTCCCCTGACACATGGTTTTCTGCAACTGCCGGCCGGCCCGTCGGAGCCGGCGCACGCGATCCCGCAACACCCCGCGCGCAACCCCCGACGGGTATCACACGCGCAAGGTTTGGCCATCATCCGCTTTCGCTCGCCACTACTCACGGAATATCCTTTCCTGCAGGTACTGAGATGTTTCACTTCCCTGCGTACCCCCCGGCCGAAGCCGGTACCGACCCATGACGGTCGGTGGGTTCCCCCATTCGGAAATCCTCGGATCAAAGCCCTGTTGGCGGCTCCCCGAGGCATATCGCAGCCTCAAACGTCCTTCATCGGTCCTGTCTGCCAAGGCATCCACCATACGCCCTTGCAAGCAACACACACCATGAAGGTGCATGGCCGCAAGATTCCTCTAGCAAATTCCCAGACGACAAATCATCACACTAAAAATGATCACAAAACGATCGAAACGAACAATAGAGTTCGATTCGAAATCAACAGCAAAACAAAGATTCAAAAAACCATTGTTTTGCTCGCGTCCACTATCCAGTTCTCAAGCCACCACGCACCGCCACGCCACCGCACCGGCACACGGCCGGCCCCCGGGCACGACGGGCATCGAATCGCGCCAGGCAAAAGCCTGGGGTGGCGATCCGGGAGCCCAAAAGCGCATCCGCACCACTCGGCACCCACCGCACGACCGGCAGGGCAAAGCCAACGACATCTTCCACACCAGCAACCCCGCCGCCATCGCACCATGCGACGCGCGGGGCGCACACCGTCGGACGAACATCCGACTGAATTCTCCGTAGAAAGGAGGTGATCCAGCCGCACCTTCCGGTACGGCTACCTTGTTACGACTTAGTCCCAATCACGAGCCTCACCTTAGACGGCTCCATCCCACAAGGGGTTAGGCCACCGGCTTCGGGTGCTGCCCACTTTCATGACTTGACGGGCGGTGTGTACAAGGCCCGGGAACGCATTCACCGCGACGTTGCTGATTCGCGATTACTAGCGACTCCGCCTTCACGCAGTCGAGTTGCAGACTGCGATCCGAACTGAGACCGGTTTTCAGGGATCCGCTCCGCGTCGCCGCGTCGCATCCCGTTGTACCGGCCATTGTAGCATGCGTGAAGCCCTGGACGTAAGGGGCATGATGATCTGACGTCATCCCCACCTTCCTCCGAGTTAACCCCGGCGGTCCCCCGTGAGTTCCCGGCATAATCCGCTGGCAACACGGGGCGAGGGTTGCGCTCGTTGCGGGACTTAACCCAACATCTCACGACACGAGCTGACGACA
>DAVZJV010000045.1:0-4304 GCA_052272595.1 Alloprevotella sp. | reverse complement strand
AGGAATATTTAAACATTTTCTTAATACTTGATTTTTGTCTTCAACAAAATGATGAGCTAATATACCAGCATTATGAGATGAATTTGCATTACCATAGAATTTAAGCTCCGCATAACATAATTCATCTAAAACTTCTTTTTTTACAGGATAATTTGCACAATAATCAAGATAAATTGGATTATTCATTTTATCACCACCTAAAACACAAGCATTATATCATTTTATTATTTTTGTTTCAATTAAAAAGAAAAAAGGATTCCAAAGAATCCATAAAAAGAGGTAGGACACCAAATTTTAGCAAAAAAAAATGGCGCCCGCACTAGGACTTGAACCTAGGACCCCTTGATTAACAGTCAAGTGCTCTAACCAACTGAGCTATGAGGGCGTGTATAAAATAAAAAAAGAGATAGCTTGGCAGCTTCCTACTCTCGCACAACTAAATGTACTACCATCGGCGTTATAGTGCTTAACTGCTGTGTTCGGTATGGGAACAGGTGTATCCACTATGCCATCACCACCAAACTAAATCTTTCAAAACTAGATAAAATCATCAAAAGAACTTAGGTTAAGTCCTCGACCTATTAGTACTAGTCAGCTCCACGCATCACTGCGCTTCCACACCTAGCCTATCAACCTTATAGTCTATAAGGGGTCTTACCATTTCTGTGGGAAATCTAATCTTAGAGGAGGCTTCACGCTTAGATGCTTTCAGCGTTTATCCGTTCCATACGTAGCTACCCAGCTTATAGCCCTGGCAGGCTAACTGGTACACCAGTGGTATGTCCATCCCGGTCCTCTCGTACTAAGGACAGCTCTCTTCAAATTTCCAACGCCCACGACAGATAGGGACCAAACTGTCTCACGACGTTTTGAACCCAGCTCGCGTGCCGCTTTAATGGGCGAACAGCCCAACCCTTGGAAGCTTATCCACCTCCAGGATGCGACGAGCCGACATCGAGGTGCCAAACCACGCCGTCGCTGTGAACGCTTGGGCGTGATCAGCCTGTTATCCCCAGGGTAGCTTTTATCCGTTGAGTCACGGCCCTTCCACGCGGTACCGTAAGATCACTAACTCCGACTTTCGTCCCTGCTCGACTTGTTTGTCTTGCAGTCAAGCTCCCTTCTGCGTTTACACTCTGCGAATGATTTCCAACCATTCTGAGGGAACCTTCGAGCGCCTCCGTTACTTTTTGGGAGGCGACCGCCCCAGTCAAACTGCCCAACTGACACTGTCCTTTGTAATCCACTTACACTAGTTAGATACTCGATAGGCAAAGGGTGGTATCCCAACGTCGACTCCACCAAGACTAACGTCCTAGCTTCATAGTCTCCCACCTATCCTGTACATTACATACCAAATATCAATATCAACCTACAGTAAAGCTCCATGGGGTCTTTCCGTCTAATCGCGGGTAGCCGGCATTTTCACCGGCAATTTGATTTCACCGAGTCCCCTGTTGAGACAGTGCCCAAAGACATTACACCTTTCGTGCGGGTCAGAACTTACCTGACAAGGAATTTCGCTACCTTAGGACCGTTATAGTTACGGCCGCCGTTTACTGGGGCTTCAATTCAAGGCTTCGATTGCTCTAACCTCTCCTTTTAACCTTCCAGCACCGGGCAGGTGTCAGCTCATATACTTCACCTTACGGTTTTGCATAAACCTGTGTTTTTGTTAAACAGTTGCTTGGGCTTCTTTTCTGTGGCTCACTTTTACATGAGCTCCCCTTATTGCGAACTTACGGGGCCAACTTGCAGAGTTCCTTAACAAGGGTTTTCTCGCGCGTCTTAGAATTCTCTTCCTACCCACCTGTGTCGGTTTACGGTACTGGTAGTATAATGATTATCCCTAGAAGCTTTTCTTGGAAGCTTGACTTCGTTATCCTTTACCTGTCATATCTTGATTTCTAGATGCGGATTTGCCTACATCCCCTCTTGATATCTCGTATTCAATCCACTAAGAATCGGATCCTAGCCTTCTTCGTCACTCCGTCAGTCATTATACTAGTTCTGGAATATACACCAGATATCCATCAGCTACGCCTCTCGGCCTCACCTTAGGCCCAGACTTACCCAGGGCGGACGACCCTTCCCCTGGAAACCTTGGGTTTTTGACGGACAGGATTCTCACCTGTCTTTTCGTTACTCACACCGGCATTCTCACTTCCATATAGTCCACAAGTCCTCTCGATCTTGCTTCTTCCCAATATGGAACGCTCCCCTACCACTCAATACTTTCGTATCGAATCCGCAAATTCGGTAATATGCTTAGCCCCGGTACATTTTCGGCGCGGAGTCACTCGACTAGTGAGCTATTACGCACTCTTTAAATGATGGCTGCTTCTAAGCCAACATCCTAGTTGTTTAGGCATCTCTACATCCTTCTCCACTTAGCATATATTTTGGGACCTTATTTGGCGGTCTGGACTCTTTTCCTTTTGACCACGGACCTTATCACTCGCAGTCTGACTGCTAAACGCGTTTTATGACATTCGGAGTTTGATTAATGTCAGTATCCCGAGGTGGGACCATCTACTATTCAGTGCTCTACCTTCATAAAACTCTTGTTTAACGCTAGCCCTAAAGTTATTTCGGGGAGAACCAGCTATATCCCAGCTCGATTGGAATTTCACCCCTAGCCACAAGTCATCCAAGCCTTTTTCAACAGGCCCTAGTTCGGTCCTCCATTTGATTTTACTCAAACTTCAACCTGCTCATGGCTAGCTCGCCGGGTTTCGGGTCTACAGCATTCAACTTACCGCCCTATTAAGACTCGCTTTCGCTTCGGCTCCGTCCCTTTAGACTTAACCTTGCTAAATACCGTAACTCGCCGGTTCATTCTACAAAAGGCACGCCATCAGACTTTAACGTCCTCTGACTACTTGTAAGCACACAGTTTCAGGTTCTCTTTCACTCCCCTCCCGGGGTTCTTTTCACCTTTCCCTCACGGTACTGGTTCGCTATCGGTCACTAGCTAGTATTTAACCTTACGAGATGGTCCTCGCTTGTTCCGACAAGATTTCTCGTGTCTCGCCGTACTCTTTCTCACTAATTCCATTCTTGATTTCAATTACAGGACTTTCACCTTCTTCGGTCCACCTTCCCAGAGTGGTTCATTTATCAAAAATTTCATATGTCGTGAATTTGGGTTCCTTCCCTTTCGCTCGTCGCTACTGAGAAAATCGCTTTTGCTTTCTTTTCCTCCTGCTACTAAGATATTTCAATTCGCAGGGTTTCGCCTACCTTTTCAGGTATAACATGACTTCTTCATGCTGAGTTGCCTCATTCGGATATCTACGGATCATTGCTTACTTACTGCTACCCGTAGCGTTTCGCCGTTAGTTGCGTCCTTCTTCGCCTTCTAGTGCCTAGGCATCCACTGTGCGCCCTTTTTTCCTTAACCTAAGTTTTTTTCTTTTGATTAATTTTATCTACTTTTCAAAGATCTCTTTTTTCTGAGAAACTTATGGTCTCTCAAAACTGAACATGACTCTTAATACCAAACTTACAACTTTTTATCATTTTTTTCGTTTCTCCTTAGAAAGGAGGTGATCCATCCCCACGTTCTCGTAGGGATACCTTGTTACGACTTAACCCCAATCATCTGTCCTACCTTAGACGGCTCCTTCCTTGCGGTTCGGCCACCGGCTTCGGGTATTACAAACTCTCATGGTTTGACGGGCGGTGTGTACAAATCCCGGGAACGTATTCACCGCGACACTCTGCTTCGCGATTACTAGCGATTCCAACTTCATGAAGTCGAGTTGCAGACTTCAATCCGAACTGAGACTGCTTTTCTGAGGTTTGCTTACTCTCGCGAGCTCGCTTCTCTTTGTGTCAGCCATTGTAGCACGTTTGTAGCCCAGGTCATAAAGGGCATGATGATTTGACGTCATCCCCGCCTTCCTCCGGTTTATCACCGGCAGTCTCGCTAGAGTCCCCAACTTAATGATGGTAACTAGCAATAAGGGTTGCGCTCGTTGCAGGACTTAACCTAACATCTCACGACACGAGCTGACGACAACCATGCACCACCTGTATCCCGGTTAACCTCCTCTATATCTCTATAGATTTGCCGAGTATGTCAAGACCTGGTAAGGTTCTTCGCGTATCGTCGAATTAAACAACATGCTCCACCGCTTGTGCGGGATCCCGTCAATTCCTTTAAGTTTCATACTTGCGTACGTACTACTCAGGCGGAGTACTTAATGCGTTAACTTCAGCACAGCCTTCTGGCTACACTTAGTACTCATCGTTTAGGGCGTGGACTACCAGGGTATCTAATCCTGTTTGCTCCCCACGCT
>DAVZJV010000044.1:0-2500 GCA_052272595.1 Alloprevotella sp. | reverse complement strand
TTATCGAATATATTTTGATAAAACTGTTATTAAAATAGAATAAGATATACGTAATCATCAATGAAAACTAAATTATTGCAAATCGAAAGAGGACAATAAAATAGGTAAAGCTACAAAGAGCTAATGGGGGATGCCTTGGTACTGACAGCCGACGAAGGACGTGTAAAGCTACGAAAATCCACGGGGAACTGCTAAAAAGTCTTGATCCGTGGGAATCCGAATGGGGAAACCCTCCGAAGTTAAAACTTTGGAACCCGCAAATGAATCAATAGTTTGCGAGGAGGAAAGCCTGTGAACTGAAACATCTTAGTAACAGGACGAAGAGAAAATAACCAAATGATTCCGAGAGTAGCGGCGAGCGAAATTGGAAGAGCCTAAACCTTAGATACGTGATAGTCTGTAAGCGTTGTATCTAGGGGGTTGTGGGACTTACAAGACAAGTTACAGCTTGTTAAATCAGTTACAAAGTCATTTAGTAGTTGAATACAACTGGGAAGTTGAGCCATAGAGTGTGATAGCCACTTAAGCGAAATTAAATGACCTGATAGTAAGCACCCGAGTAAGGCGGGGCACGTGAAACCCTGTCTGAATCCACCGGGACCATCCGGTAAGGCTAAATACTAGTCAGTGACCGATAGTGAACGAGTACAGTGATGGAAAGGCGAAAAGAACAGTGAGAAGCTGAGTGAAATAGACCCTAAAACCGTTAGCTTACAATCAGTTAGAGCCCTATTGATAGGGTGATAGCGTGCCTGTTGAAGAATGAGCCGGCGAGTTAATTTATGTTGCGAGGTTAAGGAGTTAATATCTGGAGCCACAGCGAAAGCGAGTTTGAAAAGAGCGTTAAGTAACATGAATTAGACCCGAACCTTGGCGATCTAACCTTGACCAGGATGAAGCGTAGGTAACACTACGTGGAGGTCCGAACCAACCGATGTTGAAAAATCGGTGGATGAGTTGAGGTTAGGGGTGAAATGCCAATCGAGCCAAGAGCTAGCTGGTTCTCCCCGAAATGCGTTTAGGCACAGCGTTGGACTTATCTTACAGGAGGTAGAGCACTAGTCTGGTGCGGGCGGCGAAATGCCGTACCAAATCATGTTAAACTCCGAATACCTGTAAAGTTACTATCCAGCAGTGAGGCAGCGAGTGCTAAGATCCGTTGCCAAGAGGGAAACAGCCCAGAACGCCAGTTAAGGTCCCAAATATATGCTAAGTGGTTAAGGAGGTAGAGTTGCTTAGACAACCAGGAGGTTGGCTTAGAAGCAGCCATTCCTTGAAAGAGTGCGTAATAGCTCACTGGTCAAGCGACTCCGCGCCGAAAATACACCGGGACTAAAGCATATAACCGAAACTGCGTCATTGAGTTTACTCAATGGGTAGGGGAGCGTTCTGTTGTAGGACGAAGTAAGATCGAAAGGACTTATGGACGAAGCAGAAGTGAGAATGTCGGCATAAGTAGCGAAAACATTGGTGAGAATCCAATGCACCGAAAACCTAAGGTTTCCCACGGCAGGCTCGTCCGCGTGGGGTTAGTCGGATCCTAAGCTGAGGCCGAAAGGCGTAGGCGATGGACATCAGGTTGATATTCCTGAACTATCGATTAATCGTTATCAGAGGCGGAGGGACGCAGGAGGATAGACAAGCAGCCGACTGGAAGTGGCTGTAAAGATATGTAGGTAGAGTTAGTAGGAAAATCCGCTAATTCGTTAAAAACTGAGGTATCGAGTAGGACTCTCTACGGAGGGGAAGTTGTTGAATCCACACTGCCAAGAAAAGCTTCGCACTTGAGATTAATAGGTAACCGTACCGGAAACCGCCACAGGTAGGTTGGTAGAGAATACTAAGGTGCGCGAGATAACTCTCGCTAAGGAACTCGGCAAAATCACCTCGTAACTTCGGGAGAAGAGGTACCCTGGTAGAGTGAAGCGGTTCACCCGTGGAGCTTGATAGGGTCGCAGTGAATAGGCCCATGCGACTGTTTACCAAAAACACAGGTCTCTGCAAAGTCGATCAAGACGATGTATAGGGGCTGACGCCTGCCCGGTGTCGGAAGGTTACGTGGACGTGTTAGACTTAGGTCGAAGCACCGAAACTAAGCCCCGATGAACGGCGGCCGTAACTATAACGGTCCTAAGGTAGCGAAATTCCTTGTCAGGTAAGTTCTGACCCGCACGAAAGGCGTAACGATTTGGGCACTGTCTCAACAGCCCGCCCGGCGAAATTGTAGTACCGGTGAAGATGCCGGTTACCCGCGACAAGACGGAAAGACCCCATGGAGCTTTACTGTAGCCTAATATTGGGTTTCGATGTTGCATGCACAGGATAGATGGGACACTGGGAAACAGAAGCTTTGGCTTCTGCGGAGTGGCCGTTGGGATACCATCCTTGCGATATTGGAATTCTAACCTGCGGCTCTGAATCGAGTCGGGGGACATTGTTAGGTGGGCAGTTTGACTGGGGCGGTCGCCTCCTAAAAAGTAACGGAGGCGTTCAAAGGTTC
>DAVZJV010000043.1:0-5940 GCA_052272595.1 Alloprevotella sp. | reverse complement strand
GTTGCAGGAAAGCGCTCATTTTTCCGCAGCCACTATTCTCTAACTAGATTCCATCTTACCGACCTTTCTCTATGGCTACTAAATTCTTCAACAATACCGATGGCAACACGCTCTTTGAAAAGCTCAAGGGCATTGCCACGGAAATGGCGCACTTCGACCAATTCTTGGCCGTCGTTGGCTTCTTTCGCTCATCAGGATATTTCAAACTGCGCCGGGAATTGGGCGATGTGAAGAAGATCAAGATTCTTGTCGGGATCAATATCGACGACATTTTCCGCCGTCACAACAAGATGCTACTGATGCTTACGGACGGCACGGAGGCTAAAGATATTTTTGAGCAGAGTTTTCGCCAAGACGTGGTGGATGCCCGCTATGCTCCTGAAGTGGAGAAAGGTATCTTGCAGCTCTGCCAAGACATTGTAGACGGACGCTTGGAAATGCGCATACACGACCAGCGCAACCTTCACGCTAAGTTTTACCTCTGCCTGCCAGACCATTACACGCCCAACACAGACGGCCGTGTGATCATGGGCTCGTCAAATATTTCCGAGGCCGGTCTGGGTATTACTATGCCGCCGCGCTATGAATTGAACGTGGCATTGCGGGACTATGACGACGTAAACTATTGCAAAGGCGAGTTTGAGCAGCTTTGGGAACGTTCCATTCCGCTTTCGGCCGAGGATATAAAACATTTCAAGCGCAAGACCCACCTGGACTATGTACCAACGCCCTACGAGCTTTACATCAAGGTGCTGATAGAGGCTTTTGGCGATCAAGTGGAGGATGATTTCTTTATTCAACTGCCACGAGGCGTAAAGGATTTGAAATATCAGCGAGATGCCGTGATACAGGGCTACCAAATCATGATGCATCACAATGGTGTGTTCCTTGCCGATGTAGTGGGCTTAGGCAAAACGCTGATTGCCACGATGATTGCAAAACGCTTTATTGAAGCAAACGGGCGCGACACGAGGATTCTCGTTATCTATCCCCCTGCGCTCGAAGAGGCCTGGAAGCAAACGTTCAAGCTCTTCGAGATTGCGCAGCGCGCAGACTTCATTACGAACGGTAGCCTTAAGAAAGTACTTGACTGCACGAGCAACTACCGTGAAAAAGAGGAGTATCACCTTGTCATTGTGGACGAGGCACATGGCTTTCGGAGCGACTATTCTAATAAATACGATGAGCTGCAAAAGATTTGCAAGTCGCCCTGCACACGCCCAGGCTTGCTCAATTTGCAACAAAAGCGCGTAATGTTGCTTTCGGCCACGCCTCTTAATAATCGCCCCGAAGACTTGCTCAATCAATTGCTTCTGTTCCAAAACGCGCAGCACTGCACGATCGATGGTGTACCCAATCTGCGATTGTTCTTCACCCCCTTACTTGAGCAATACCACAAGTTGATAACTCAGCGCAACCAAGGGGTGCAAGGAGAGTTTACGCAAGCGGTAGACAAGCTTTACGAAAAGATACGCACCACGGTCATTGATAAAGTGACCGTGCGCCGCACGCGTTCCAACATCATGTCTGACAAAGACTATCGTGCCGACCTCAAGGCCCAAGGCATCACATTCCCTGCCATTGCTCCACCGCTAGACATTGAATATCAGCTTGACGAGGATACGAGCAAGCGCTTCTACCAGACCCTTGACGTGTTGTGCAACGAAGAGGCCGACCCGCACCTGCTCTATGCCCGCTATCGCGCCATCGCTTTTCTCAAGCCCGAGTTACGGGCCAAGTATAAAAACGCTGGCCAAATAGCTCAATCGCTTTCGAGCATCTACCGCGTGCACATGGTCAAACGCCTGGAGAGTAGCTTCTTTGCCTTTAAGAAGTCGCTTGGAACGTTGTTGCGCATCACCAATGACATGATCCACATGTTTGAGGCAGATAAGGTGCTCATTATCCCGGACATGGACGTCAAAGGGCTCATGGGTAAGGGGTTAGAACTGGATGAAGTGATAAGTTATGCACTAGAAAAAGGCAAGGCGGAGAGCGACATCGTTTTTCACGCCGAAGACTTCTCGCCCGAATTTCTGAAAATGCTGCAGCACGATAGCCAAGTGCTGAGCTTTCTTTGTGAAGAATGGAAGAAGGAAGATTCTGACCCGAAATTCGATGAGTTTATCCGACGGCTCAAATCTGATTTCTTCGCCCCCGATCGCAATGTGGGCGGAAAACTTGTGGTCTTTTCAGAGAGTCTTGACACGGTAACCTACCTCTACAAACGCCTCCCAGAAGAGCTTGGGCGTACTGATGTGTTGATGGTCACTGCTGCCAATCGTCAACGACTGGCGCAAGTCATCAAACACAACTTCGACGCTAACGACCCGGTGAAGGAGAACCGCTACAACGTCATACTCACCACTGACGTTTTGGCGGAAGGCATTAATCTACACCGCGCCAACGTGATTGTGAACTACGATTCGCCTTGGAACGCTACTCGACTTATGCAACGCATAGGGCGCGTCAACCGCATCGGTTCAGTGGCCGACACCATCTATAATTATCTTTTCTACCCCTCACAGCAGGGCGACAAAGAGATTCAGCTCTATAAAAACGCCCTTATCAAACTGCAGGGATTCCACTCGGCCTTTGGAGAAGATGCACAAATCTATTCACGTGAGGAGATTGTGCGCCAGTTCGAGCTTTACGACAATCATGTAAAGGATAGCGTGGACGAACGCATACGCCTTTTGCGTGAGGTGCGCGACATCTATCAGCAGGATCGTCCTCTCTACCATAAGATCAAACGACTTGCACTCAAAAGCCGTGTGATGCGACAAACGGGGCACCATGCAGGACAGACAATCGTATTCGTCAAGTCGCCCGTTAAGACTGAGTTTTATCTTGTCAAGGGAGACGCCGCCCCTACGCCCATCGACTTTCTAACGGCCGCTCGCATTTTTAAAGCACAGCCCGACGAGCTGGGCTACCCAGTACCGTCTGACAGTCCTCATTTCCGTCAGGTGGAACGCGCCCTGAACGCCTATGCCACCTCACACACCGAGGCTACGGATACCACTTCGATCAACAGACCTGAGCTCGACAAACGGTCACAAGAGGCCAATAAGTTTTTACGTACCGTGTCACAGCTCACCACGGATTCAGTGCTACGCGAAAACTGCGCCACACTCACCCGCTATGTGGAAGAAGGTATCTTCTCACAGCTGCGTGTAAAGTTGAGCCGCATGGCACGACAATATAAAGGAGACAGAGGGCGCATACGGGCAGACGAGTACCAACTACAAATACAGCTCGCCGATATTGTTTCTTCTTATGGCACCGCGCACAGCAACAGACTGCACGAAACGGTCCTCAATGACGAGCCACGCGTTGTAGTGAGCGAAACCTTCGGATAGTAACCGTCAACCATCCTTATACGCGTCAAAGCCACTCATCAACCTTTCACCATTTAAGGATTCCTATAGTATCACACTTTTCTTCCACATCCTTCACACTTCATCGCCATGTCATACCCTTCTTTTTCTGCTGCTGCATATACCCCCGAGGCCCTACGCGACCTTTTCCGCCAACCTTTTTCTCAAACGGCTTGGACTGCCATGATGCGCGACTTCTTCGGTGCGCAATTCATCCGCGAAACGCCCGAACGCATAGCAACCACGCCCGAAGATGAGCCTGGCTACTATCTTGGTCGGCTCGATGGGGCCGACAACTACTGCATCGGCTTCTTCCGTTACGGAATCACCCAGGGCGACATCAGTCGCAAGCGAGCGGCGTTGCGCAACTTGGTTCATACCTTTATCAATAATAGCTATGGCGAGTTCGATGCAGCCTTAGTGGTCTTCACCCAAGGCGAGCGTTGGCGCCTCTCCTTTGTGAGCGATATAAAGGGGGATGCCACTGCCCCCAAGCGCTACACTTATCTTTTTGGCGATCCCGCCTCTTATTACCACACCCCTGTAAGCCGCTTTGTCAAGTTGGCTACTGACGGCATTTCCTACCAAACCATCAAAGACGCATTCTCTGTCGAGGCTCTAACCAAGCAATTCTACGACGACCTCTTCACTTGGTATCAATGGGCAGTGGCCGACGAGACGGGCGTTATCTTCCCCAACCGCACCGACACGCCAGACGACGATCGCGAAAATCTTGACGTCAAAATCATACGCCTCATCACGCGTCTTATGTTTGTGTGGTTCATCAAGCAAAAGGGATTGGTGCCTACCCGCCTTTTTGATGCCGAGTTTCTGTGCAGCATCTTGACTGACTTCAACCCCTTGGCCATGCATAACGGCACGTATTATAATGCCATTCTTCAAAACCTTTTCTTCGCAACGCTTAACCGCGCCATCATCGACGACGAGGGCCACTCTCGCGCCTTTGCCCATTCTTCCGAGCGCGATGTGAAGACGCTCTATCGCTATGCCGAACTTTTCAAAATCTCTGAAGAAGAGGTGATAAAGCTCTTTGCCGAAGTGCCCTTCCTCAATGGCGGACTTTTTGAGTGTCTTGACAAAACGCGGACAATTGACGGGGTGGCGCAGGCCTATAACTACGATGGCTTTTCGCGCAAAGACACGCGCTTTGCCGACGGCCGCTTCCGTCATCGCGCTTTTGTACCCAATGCTCTCTTCTTTGCACCGGAACGAGGCCTATTCGCCATCCTCAATCGCTACAACTTTACCATCGAGGAGAATACACCCAACGAACAGCAGGTGGCGCTCGACCCCGAGCTTTTGGGCAAGGTCTTCGAGAACCTGCTTGGCGCCTACAACCCCGAAACCAAAGAAACGGCACGCAAAAAGAGCGGTTCGTTTTATACGCCTCGCGAGGTAGTCAACTTCATGGTAGACGAGAGTTTGCTGGCCTACCTTGGCGACACTCCCATCGTGCGTAGCCTCTTCGCCGATGACTTTGAACCGCTTCCCGAGCACGAGGCAGCGTATCAACAAATAGCCGACCACTTGCGGCAGATCAAAGTGCTCGACCCTGCCTGCGGCTCGGGCGCCTTTCCCATGGGATTGCTCAATCGCATGGTCGACATACTGCAAAAGATTCACCCTACCACCAGTACCTACGAGCTCAAGCTAAGCATCATTGAGCGCTGCATCTACGGATGTGACATACAAACCATTGCCGCACAAATCTCTAAGTTGCGCTTCTTCATCTCTCTCATTTGCGACTGCACGCCCAACCCCTCAGCTCCCAACTACGGCATTCCCACTTTGCCCAATCTGGAAACGAAGTTTGTCACTGCCAACTCGCTCATCACCATCAAACGGGAGGGCGCGCAACGTTCTCTGTTCGATACGGAAGAGATTGACCAAACCAAAGATGCCCTGCGGCAAGTGCGGCATGCACATTTCAGCGCACGGTCGGCAAGCAAAAAGAAGACCATGCGCAAGAAAGACCATGCCCTGCGCACCGAACTGGCCAGGCTCTTGGCCGACATTGGCGACTGCGCCCCTGAAGACGCCAAGCGTCTGGCAGATTGGAACGCCTACGATCAAAACCAAGTGGCCGACTTCTTCGACCCCGACTGGATGTTTGGCGTGCAAGACGGCTTCGACATCGTCATAGGCAACCCGCCCTACATAAGTTTGCAAAACAACGGCGGCGAGCTTTCCAAGCTATACGAGCCATATGGCTATAGTACGTTCGACCGACGAGGCGATATATATTGTCTCTTCTACGAGCGCGGCTACCAACTCCTCAAGTCCGGCGGCCATCTCTGCTACATCACTTCAAACAAATGGATGCGGGCAGGCTATGGCCAAGTCACCCGCCACTTCTTTGCCACAAAGACCGACCCTCAACTGCTCATAGACTTCGGCGGCGTCAAGGTATTTGAAAGTGCAACGGTCGATACCAATATCCTCCTTTTCCAGCACGCTGAAAACCGTGGACAAACACTCTGTGCCGTGATGCGAAAGGGGCAGAATAGTGGCTGCGGAAAAATGAGCGCTTTCCTGCAAC
>DAVZJV010000042.1:0-6222 GCA_052272595.1 Alloprevotella sp. | reverse complement strand
CCATACTGTGCACGGGGCAAAGCCAGGTAGCACGTGCCGGCAGGGTTCGTAAAGGCGGAACCGTTGTTGTCCACCCAATAGAAGCCCGCCTCGGTTCCGGCTTCGTTACTGTTGAACTTATAGAATACGGCATCGCTCACGCTGTCGGCAGCCGTGGTTGTTGCATCCTCATTCGTGCCGCGCAGCAGGTTCTGGTCCAGTCCGCTCATATCAGCCGTCAGGGCATTTGCCGGCAAGCAATAACGCTCATACGTACCTGCCTCGCCTTTCAAAACCAAGGGAACGCCCGCCGGCACATAAGTTCCCGCCTTATAACGCCAATCCACACTCAGCTTGCCGCCATCTTTCGCTTCAGCCGCCGTCACGATACCGCCCACCAGTCCTTCAGGAATGAGGAATGACTCTTGGGAGGTGTAGCACGTGCCTAATTGGGCGGAGGAGATGGGGAGGGAAGCGGTGGGGATGGAGGTGACGCTTGAGAACTTGGATTGATAAGCTGCAACAGCTGAAGCGGGGACGTAGTAGGTGGTGGATGAGCTATAATCGAATGCATAACTATCGTACCAACTAGGATCTTCACTTAAGCAATAAACGCTCGTTAGGCTGGAACAATAATAGAAAGCGTGATACCCGATGCTAGTGAGCCCTTCAGGTAAGGTCACGCTCGTAAGGCCGTAACACTCATAGAAGGCGTCCTCTCCGATGCTAGTGAGCCCTTTAGGCAAGGTCACGCTCGTAAGACCGGAACAACTTGAGAAGGCCGAATACCCGATGCTAGTGAGCCCTTCAGGGAAGGTCACGCTCGTAAGGCCAGAACAACCATAGAAGGCCCAGTCCTCGATGCTTGTGAGCCCTTCGGGGAAGGTAAAGTCGCCTGAAAGGCGAGAACAACCATTGAAGGCCCCATCTCCGATGCTAGTGAGCCCTTGCGGTAAGGTCGCGCTCGTGAGGCCGGAACAACCGCGGAAGGCACTCTCCCCGATGCTTGTCAGCCCTTGAGGTAAGGTCAAGCTCGTAAGGCCGGAACAACCATCGAAGGCATAGTCCCCGATGCTAGTGAGCCCTTGAGGTAAGGTCACGTTCGTAAGGCCGGAACACTGATTGAAGGCCCCATCCCCGATGCTAGTGAGCCCTTGCGGTAAGGTCACGCTCGTAAGGCTGGTACAACCATAGAAGGCATTACTCCCGATGCTCGTCAGCCCTTCAGGTACGGTCACGCTCGTAAGGCCGGTACAATAATAGAAGGCCTTATTCCCGATGCTAGTGAGCCCTTCAGGGAAGGTCACGCTCTTGAGGCCGGAACAATGGGAGAAGGCCTCCTCCCCGATGCTCGTGAGCCCTTGCGGTAATGTCACGCTCGTAAGGCCCGAACAATCCTCGAAGGCCCAATTCCCGATGCTAGTGAGCCCTTGAGGTAAGGTCACGCTCGTAAGGCCGGAACAACCATTGAAGGCCAAATTCTCTATGCTTGTCAGCCCTTCAGGTAAGGTCACGCTCGTAAGGCTGGAGCAACCATTGAAGGCCCCCCCTCCGATGCTCGTCACTCGATAGGATTGTCCGTTATTAGTTATCTCAGCAGGAATGACCAAGTCGCCGCTAGGCTCGTTGTTATTGTAATATCCCGTCACCGTGGCCGTGCCGTCATCATAGAGCGTATACGCTAGTGTCCCGTCGTCAGTAGTTCCCACTTCGTTCTGCGCCACGGCCTGTCCGGGTAGTGCGAGCGCTGTGAGGAGGGTGAGTAGGAGTAGACAGAGGGAATGTGGAATGGAATGTGAGATTGTCTTCATCTTTTGTCGTGTATTAAAGGTTTATGAGTTGCTGTGCGTATAAGGGAAGGGAGGAAGCAGCAGAGGCTGCGGGGGCGTTGGCGGGCGGTCTGTGGTTGCGGGGTTTGCTAGGATTGTTGGGCAAAGCGGTGCGCGAAGTGCCCCGTGAGCTTGTTCCGTGGGTGTGCGTCCAGCTGTCCCATCGCTGCCGTGGAGCGTAAGTTGTCGGTTCGTGTGATTGCTGCAAAAATAGGTAGAAGGGTTAATCTTACCCCTTACCCATTTACTAAAGTGTATTAATTTGCAGGCTTTTGTTGCAAAGGACGGGGAAAAAGGAGGGAAGGGGGCGTTGGCGTGAAACATGGGGCGGATTCCCTATTGGGCAAATTCCCTTAAAACACGGCGGCTTGCTTGCGGATCGCGCTGGGCTAGGTTTGCGATCGTCCAAATCCTAGGGTTAAAACCCTAGGCTTGGTATATGCCGCCCCTTCAGGGCTAGGTTGTATTGCGTTCTGATCCTAGGGTTAAAACCCTAGGCTTGGTATATGCCGCCCCTTCAGGGCTAGGTTGTATTGCGTCCTGATCCTAGGGTTAAAACCCTAGGCTAGGATATGCCGCCCCTTCAGGGCTACGTTGTATTGCGTCCTGATCCTAGGGTTAAAACCCTAGGCTTGGTATATGCCGCCCCTTCAGGGCTAGGTTGTATTGCGTCCTGATCCTAGGGTTAAAACCCTAGGCTAGGATATGCCGCCCCTTCAGGGCTACGTTTCCTATTTCGCCTAGATCCTAGGGTTGAATCCCTAGGCTTGGTATATGTCGCCCCTTCAGGGGTACCCCCGCCCGCGTTGGCGGGAGGGGGCTAGATCAGTCCCGCCTCGACCATGCGGACGACGCGCTCTGTGTAGCGGTCGTCGCCGTCGGGGTCGTACTTCTTGTTGAGGCTGTTGCCGAAGAGTACGGCGATGCCTTGGTAGAGGTTGGCCTTGAAGGGCCCGATGAAGGCTTTGGCGATGGCATAGCCCGTCTGGTCACACTCGCGGTTGATCAACTTGAGCAAGAGGCGTCCCTGCGAGCGGCTGAGGCGCTTGAGGGCAGGGCCATACTGCTTCTTGAGCCCCTGCTCTACGAGCTTCATGTGCTGGTCGCGGGCCTTCTTGTCGGGGAGTGTCTCGAGATAGCTATAGGTCTCGATGATGGTGAGCTTTGCCAGCTTAGCCCAGGGCAATACCTTCTTAACGTTGTAGACCAGGCGATTGTATTCCTCCTGCTCCTTGGCATTGGCAAAGGTCATTGGGGCATATTTCGGCAGGGTGGGGAAGATGACGTGGGGGATGGTCTTGCCCTTATACTGCACGGTGCCCACCTGGGTCATGACGGGCACTTCTGTGTCTTCCACCTCCTGCCCGTCGGCCGTTTTGGAGGGCGCGGTGGGGTCGGTCGCTTGTCCCTTGGCATAAGTAAGCGGGACAAACGACAGCAGCAGTACGAGCGTCAGGCGCAGGGTAAGGGAAAGTATGGGGCGAAGCATCGGAGGTAGACGGTCTAGTCGGGTGGCAAAGGTACGGAGATAGCCCACCTGCACGCGTTATTGTATATTAAAAGGCCGAGGCGTGCAGAGAAAAAGTCGTTACTTTGGCTCACCTAAAGCTATCGCCGCCGTGCGTCTCTCAAAGCCCGTCACACGTCCCGGCGCCTAACACTACCATCGCTATGGCAAAGAAGAATAATGACAACCGCTCCACCACGCGACTGAAGAAAAAGAACGTGGCTCAGAAGCTGGCCGACCTCTTCGAGAGCGACCCCAAGAAGGAGTATGACGTCAAGGACCTGTTTCGCATCATGCATGCCGACAACCACCCCGCCCGCATGGTGGTGGTCGATGCCCTCTCCGACCTCGTGCTCGACGACTATATCACGACCGACGGCCAGGGTCACTACCGCAACGCCGTGCTCTCCAACGTCATGGAGGGCACCTTCGTGCGCAAACGCAACGGGCGCAACTCCTTCATTCCCGACGACGGAGGCAAGAGCATCCTCGTCTGTGAGCGCAACTCGCTCCACGCCCTCGACGGCGACCGCGTGCGCGTCACGATGTTGGCACGCCGTGCCGGCCATACCCGCGAGGCCGAGGTGAGCGAAATTCTGGAGCGCAAGAACGACACCTTCGTCGGCAAGCTCGAGATAGATCGCGGCTACGGCTTCCTCATCACCGAGAGCCGCTCGCTGGCCACCGACATCTTCATTCCCCAGGACCAGCTCAACGGCGGGCAAAACGGCGACAAGGCCCTCGTTAAGATCATCGAGTGGCCCTCGGGCTCTAAGAGTCCTGTCGGCAAGGTCATCGACATCCTCGGCAAGCAGGGCGAGAACAATGCCGAGATGCACGCCATCCTCGCCCAGTATGGTCTGCCCTATAAATATCCCGAAGAGGTTGAGAAGGCTGCCGACCGCATCGATCCGGGCATCACGTCCGAGGAGATTGCCCGCCGTGAGGACTTCCGCGGTGTGACGACCTTCACCATCGACCCCCACGATGCCAAGGACTTCGACGATGCCCTCTCCATCCGTTCGGCCGGCGACGGCCTGTGGGAGGTGGGCGTTCACATCGCCGACGTGAGCCACTATGTCAAGGAGGGCGACATCATCGACCGCGAGGCCCAGAAGCGCGCCACGAGCGTTTACCTCGTTGACCGTACCATCCCGATGCTCCCCGAGCGCCTCTGTAACTTCATCTGTTCGCTCCGTCAGGATGAGGAGAAGCTGGCCTATTCGTGCATCTTTACGCTCAATGAGAAGGCCGAGATCGTCAAGTGGCACCTCGCCCACACCGTCATCAAGAGCAACCGCCGCTTTGCCTACGAGGAGGTGCAGACCATCCTCGAGCGCAACGGCGTGGCCTCGCAGGAAGACCTCAACCTGCCCGGTGACCATCCCGAACCCCTGCCCGCAGGCAGTGCCCCCGAGGGTGAATATGCCACCGAACTGATCACGCTCAACCGCTTGGCCAAGTTGCTCCGCAAGAAGCGCTTTGCCAATGGCGCCATCGGCTTCGACCGCGCCGAGGTGCGCTTTGAGGTCGATGAGAAGGGCCACCCCATCTCGACTTATGTCAAGGTGGCGAAGGACGCCAACAAACTCGTCGAGGAGTTTATGCTCCTGGCCAACAAGACGGTGGCCGAGAGTGTAGCCATCGTGCCCAAGGGCCGTAAGCCCAAGGTCTTCCCCTACCGTATCCACGACGTGCCCGATCCCGAGAAAATGGAGAAGCTCTCCGCCTTCGTGGCCCGCTTCGGTTATAAGATCCGCACCGACGGCACCAAGACCGAGGTGAGCAAGAGTCTCAATAACCTCCTTGAGGACGTCAAGGGAAAGAAGGAGGCCGAGGTAGTCGAGATGGTGGCCCTGCGCGCCATGATGAAGGCCCGCTACTCCGTCCACAACATCGGCCACTACGGTCTGATGTTTAAATACTACACCCACTTCACCTCCCCCATCCGCCGCTACCCCGACACGATGGTTCACCGCCTCCTCACGCGCTATGCCGAGGGCGGCCGCTCGGTGAGTGAGCAGAAATATGAAGACCTCTGCATCCACTCTTCCGACATGGAGCAGCTCGCCACGACGGCCGAGCGCGCCAGCATCAAGTATAAGCAGGTGGAGTTTATGGGCGACCGCCTCGGTCAGGAGTTTGACGGCACGGTGAGCGGCGTGACGGAGTTCGGCCTCTACGTCGAGGTTGACGAGAATGCCTGCGAGGGCATGATCCCCCTGCGTATGTTGCTTGACGACTACTATGAGTTTGACGAGCGCAACTTCTGCCTCGTCGGCCGCCGTTACCACCGCCGCTACTGCCTGGGCGACAAGGTGCGCATCCGCGTTGAGCGTGCCAACCTCGAGCGCCGACAGCTCGACTTCGCCCTCGTAGAGGAGAAGGACACCGCCCCCCACCTCGACCGCCCCGCCGGTCCTGCCAAGGGCAAGCGCCCCACCAACACCCCCGCCGGCTCCTACACGCGCAGCGGTAAGGGCGACCGCCCCAATAAGGGCGGCAAAGGCAAGGGTAAAAGCGGTAAGGGCGGACGCCGGGCCAAACGCTGAGCGTCGGCTGTAAGATGAGATTCGGCCTATGGGGCACACATTTGTCTGACAATGCGCGCCCCATAGGCCTTGGATTGAGCAAGGTGAGAGGCAGGGGAAAGCTCGCTTTACCCTGTCCGAACCGCAGCCAAAGCTATCAAAGGGATGCACACTTATATTATAGAGCCAGGACCAGTAGCAAAACCCATTGATATGTCCGCCTGCGAAAAAAAATCTCAAAAGCCCGCCAAACCGAAATTATACGATAACTTTGCCTCAGCAAGCCACAGGACCACAAACGCTATAGATGAAGCAGCACGTGACATATCACGCAGCGACACCGCACACAGGCAGGGGTGGAATAAACCTTGCCACG
>DAVZJV010000041.1:0-6320 GCA_052272595.1 Alloprevotella sp. | reverse complement strand
TGGAAAAGCCACCCGAGCCATCCCTTTTTGATTAGGGGGGGGGCTTGTCTCGGAACTAAACGAGACTCGACCGCTGAAAATCAGCGGTCGAGAAGCCTAATTTGGATGTGCGAAAGTTTTATCGGACAGCAATAGTTCTATTTCTTATCGCAGGACGAACACCTAATCATCACTGCCACCTTATCTCATCTCATCTCAAGCTCGCCGGTGAATGGCTTACCTAATCGTTTCTCGCCAACATTAGTAGCTGGGATATAGACTGATTGATCCTCGTAGACCCTCTCGAGAAACAGCCTTACGTTAGCGTCCATACCGGCATAGCTTAGCACATTTTTGTCGGCTATAATGATTGTGTGCTCACGTGCGCGGCTTGTCGCTACGTTAAAGACCCGAGGATCAAGAGAATAGACATATGAACCATTAGGCACCAGCAGTATGGTGACCTCCGCCGTGAGTCCTTGCACTCTTGCGATTGTATCAATGATGAGATGTTCTCTCTTGTCAATCGTTTGAGCTATAGAGCGCTGAATGGCCCTAGCCGTTCTGATAAAACATGTGAGTAAGGCTATTCGTCCGACGGTCAACTCCGCAATGATACTAGCAACCAACGCTGAAGCCAAGTGTAGCGCGAACTGCGGGGCTTTGTCACTTGTGGGCATGTCGGTCAGCACTAGCGCCGGACCTCCCTGTGGATTGAGCACAGCTCTAAGGTTATGAGGCACGTCAAGATGATTACATTCGCTTTTGGAGACAAGCGTATCACCATAAAAGAGCCCCGTATAGCGAGCTCCTCTTGCGGTGAGACGATAGGTGTTTGTCAGCTGGTAGACGGGGTAGGTCGATCCCTCGACAATCGTCTTCAGCCCGTCTATCATCGGGTAATATCCGCTGGCCTTTACATGGTCCTCATTGAGCAAGACGACGGGGGCAAGCTGCCTTACGTCTCCCACCCAGAGGTTGGTCCGCCCCAGCTTCTTGGCTGCAGCAAACATTGCCAACAGCGCCTGGCTCGCCTCGTCCATAATCACAACATCAAAAGGGCAATTCTCCGTCTGCTCGGCTGCATAACTGCTGGATATATAATAAGTCGACAGCACGAGACAGGAGGGCATAGGCGCGATACCAGTCAGTGGCATCAGGTCTTTCTGCTCCTGTTGTTCGTCTATAGTCATATTTGTCTTGAAGACCTTCTTCAGCCTCAGCAAATCGGCCAGGAAGCTCTTTCCTGCAATCTCCATCAGCGCCCGATTGGTCAAGGCCGTGACGAGGACAGACTTGCCTTCCTTGCACAATCGTGCACACAATTCGGCTATCATATAGGTCTTGCCAGTACCCGGCGGGCCTTGCAGAAGCATCGTATCAGCCAGAAAAAGTTGTGTTTCGATAAACGAGGTCACGTCATGCTGTCTGATGAGAATAGGCTCCCAGTCATGAGCTCTATAGTCTGCATCGAGTATCTTCGCTACAGAGGAGCTGGCCATATCCTCGGCAATGTTCTGAAGGTTGGCAATATAATTAAGCGGCGGCATCAGTGGAGCAAAGACGAGGATGTTCCCTTTGGCCTGTGTCTCCATCGTCACGGCAAAGTCAATATCCACCTTTCTGAACCCCACCTTGGAGAAAAGTTTATCATCCGTTCGGGCGTGCCATATGCATACGGCTTCGGAGCTTTTGTACCGTTCGTCGAACAGGTCCTTGTAGGTACGATTGCCCCAATTCCGGTAGCTTTGCAGCTCTTTGGGGAGCAGCATGACCAACACATGCTCCCCCTTGCGGGGAAGGTTGCGCGTGTTGGGCATTTTGACAATCATATCGCCGTTTTTGAAAGACTGATATTGCCCTAAATACATCACCTCATTGTCGATGAGCAAGCTGTTGGCCTTTGTCAGGAAGGTCCTTTTGAAGCTTTCAGACTCTGCCCGCAGTTCATCTTTGAGGAATTGCACCTGCTTCTGTCTATCAATCTTCATCTTATAGCATCTGATCAGCATCGCTCGGATCAAGCACCTCCTTGAGCGTTTTCTCTGGCTTGTTGAACATCTTTATAGTATCGTCTACATCGGGATACATCGAGCCGAAGTCGAAGTGGAGGCCTTTGAAATACCTTAGGAATTGGGCCAAGCTCTTACAGCGATCGGCTTCAGTGAAGTTGGAAGCATCAAATGATATATTCAGCTTACCACGTTCATTGACGAGTGAGTAGAAAGGCACGCATTTCAGCCCATCCTCCATAATGACCCAAAGCATTGAATTCTTCTTGGCCAGCTGGTCCCAATCAAAGGCGGTCAACTGAAAGTCTCGAGTCGTATCCTTATAGCTATGCACGACTAGAGGATACTCATTTCCGTCCTTCATCACGCCATCGATATGACTATATTGGTCCTCACACAGGCCCATAGTAAACTCATAGCCTGCCTTTTCCAATTCTTCGCGAACGGCATCCTTGGCCTCAAGCAGAGCTTCGGCCATTCGCTCCTTAGACAGTCCGGCGTAGGGAGTGTCAACAATATCTATTTCGGCAATACCGTCTGGGCTTTGAACCTCGATCTTTACCGATGTTTGACTCTCTTGATCTCTATCGCCATAGCTATTCCCTGAGGCCTGCTTACCTGCGATGAAATCACGGATATCCTCCGAAGATTTGGTACGAAACAGGTCTTCTATGATGTTCAGCTTATTGGGATCAGATACCAGGGCCCCTACCGTCTCAAGGGTTTTGGGGTCGTCAATAGTGCCGACTATCAGTTTGTTAAGATTGCTCTCGAAGTACTTCAGGTCTTTCTTGAAGGCCGGATTATCCTTGATAAGCGTGTTGAGTTTGAAGACGAGTGCACAGAATTGCGGGTCCTGGAAGCTCCCTTTACCATCAACGTATTGTTGGATGACCTCATCTATCTCATAAAGGATATCCTTGTTGCTGATCGAGCTTGTCTCAGATATATAATACTCGCATTTCATACCCTTGCAGAGTAATTCTTCCTGATAGTCCTTCCTGACAATTTCGTTCCGAGCTATCTCCTTTAGGCTCTCGTCGATGTTGTCGTCTTTGCTGATCTCTGTGTAGGGGCAGAAGTCACCGTTTTGGTTGAGCCAGACACCATATTCATCTTCCACGTATTTCTGATATCTCTTACCATAGCGGTTTTCTGCGAACTCTATCACGTCATCTACATAGCTTACAGCCTCATCTTCGCACATGTTTGTCTGAGCAGAGAGGTTTTCTATATTCCCGCTCTCGGATATAAAACGGCAGATATGTTTCAAGACGTAACTGGCGAATATCTCCCAACTGAAGCCTTCCTCATGATCAATAACCTTGCTCTCAGGCAGGGTATCTATAATTTGTCGGGCCAACGAATAAAGCTTCTTATTGTCGGAGTTGTCTGCTTCTTGAGATTTCGGGATGAGACTGACCGCCTCTTGAGCAATGTCCAGTTTACGATTCTCACTGATGTTCTTGTTCTCAAAGGCCTTCTTGACGCTACGGTACAGATCTTCCGTACTGAGCACATCATGTTGCTCATACCCCTTTATGCGCGAGTCAAGCAGCTGGGCGTGCCAGTCCTCATCGGTTGCCGTGTAGGCGAGTTGCTTCAACTCTTCGGGGATGCCCCTGTCATAATGCAGGTTGGCCAATGAGCAGAGGTCACCATTCTGGTTCGGGTAAATCTCAGCCTTTGTGGGCATGTTGCGGTTATAAATTCTGCAGAGCTGACCATACTCGTTGATCCAAGCAATACACCCCTCGGCATCATGCTCTTGGGGATGAGTGAGCAAGTCTGTTCCGAGCTCTTTGAGAGTGTTGGCAGAACTCGCTACAACGGATGGCACGGCTTTGAGGATAAATGAGTCTGCCTCATCCCAGATCGCGCAGGGCAAATCTTTGATATTCTGCTGGTCAGGCATGTCCGGTGCGAATTGGTGAACAAAAGCATACATTCTGTCGCGCTTGTCGCGATTCTCCTCGCCATTGTCGGTCTTCAGCGAAAGTAGCGCGTAGACACCTTTGCTGACAACGTGCCAATTGTCTTCCTGTACGGGATCTTTCTTCTCGCCCTCCTTTTTAACGCGGTCGTTGATGTCGGAGATCAGGTTCTGCAGCGTATAAGTACATTTCTTTTTGAATACCTTGTCGTCTACCTGCTCGGATATCAACTCCTCATAAAGGTTCATATCGAGCAAATCTCTACTGATGTCTTTCACAAGATCGGGGATACGCCCGTCCGAGTCGCTTAATAGGTCACCAAGCTTGTAGAAATCGCCCTTCTGATTGGGAATTACCGAATATTTCTCCAATAATTCCTCATCGCCCTCGTCCTCGACAAAGGCGTAAAGATCATTGAGCCATTTGTAACATTCGCTCTCTGAGCGGTTGAGGCGTGAGCAGAGATTAGGAAGGTTGTCTATCTTCTCAAGCTCTTCGAAGAATTTATTCTTTGTGTATTTGAGATTTCTTCCCCAAGAGGCATAATCCGCCTGGATGACCTCGCTCCACGCGTCCTGTTGCTCCCTGAGAGGCAATGTACCATTGGTGAGGAAGCCATCAAGAAAGCTATAGAACTTCCGATTGGTCTCCTTCGTCCCGTATATTGGAATACGGATGTCTGACAGCTTGCGATAGCCCGTATGGGTCTCCAAGAGGGACTGAGACAAGAGTCGGCTACGCCAGCTCTTCTGAAGCTCGTTGATCCACGGCTTCGCATAGTCATCGTCCCAAGGTTCTTGCGGTACGGACTTCTGAGAGACTGCTAGCAAATAGGTGTTGGCTACCCCATGGGCAATCAGCCACTCATTAAAGTTGATGACACCGTCAACGGCATCATCTATTATGTGGCGATTATTTGTAGGCTTTGGCTGTCCGCTGTTTAGCAAAATCCCGTTTCGGTTTTCTGTTGGTTCGAAGTCGAAGCCATTCAGCATATACGGGAAGTGGAAATCCTGTGAGCCTATGAGAGGAAAGTCTCGGAAGAGCACCGGCTGTGCCTTGTCACGCTTTACCATTGCATATTTGCCATCAGCATACGTGGTTTCAATCGACAGTGCCACATTGGGTTTCTTATCCTTGTAGGCCTTCTCGTCCTTGTAGGCCCTGTAGGTCAGATAATATTTCTTTTTATCAGCAGTCTTCTCATCAGGCATCTCCTCATTGATAGTGATGGCAGACTTGATGATCACTACATAATCTGAACCATCGAGACTACTGAGAGATGCCCGGTCGATGACCTCATTCTCGCACGTATAGCGTTGCGTCGTGTCGGCAACGTGGTCGATAACCTCCACGCTTTTTATCTTGTGCAGAGAGACCATCGTAATAGGGAGCGTATTGATCAGATCGGCCAGACCTACCTGGGCAGCACGCAACGACTCTTCATTAAGATGATAAGTAAAGGATGTATCAAACGACCCTTCGTCCCTATTCTCATAGTGCTCGGCAATAGGGAAATCCTCGTAGTTCCCTCTATCAAGGCCTTTCACCCATTCCAGATTATCTGTTATATTTTGGATCAAGTCTTCTGACTTACGGGCAGAACGATCCAGATGGAGCGTAAAGCGTTGGAACTGTCCTGTATTAGGATTTTTCACCACTCCATTCACGTCGATCACATTTGAGAGTAGGTGAGTGGTAATGAAGCCCGTGCCGAACTTACCAGTTTGATTATCCTTACCCTCATTGGCGGAATCCTTGGAGCTTACCTGTTGGATCAGGCCCGTAATATTGCCATCGGTGAAGTAGTCACCATTGTGACTGAAGACCAACTTGTCATTCCACAGCTCTATGCGTACAGACACACGGCCAAACTTGTTCGGCACGTCCTTGGCGTTTTGCATAAGCTCCCACACCCATCGTTTGCTGGACAGTGATGAATCGTGGATCTTGTCAAGCAACTGCCTGATCCTGTCGGCAATCTGCTTGTAATAGTTGTGGTTAATCCTTTGCTCTACATATTGGCTCATAGCTTTCTGTGTTATAGTTCCGATCTGTGGCGCAAAAATAGCTCTTCGCAATTACCCCCCTATGCATTACAAACATTAACACTCTAGCTGAGCCCGTCCCATTTGTATCTCGAGGCAACCTACGTTGACCATGAGGCTCATTTCTCTTTCCACTGCGCTCTCTATGCACTAATAAAGAAGTCCCGATATCGCTGTGATGCAGGGTATCGGGACTTCTTTGACTATAAGCTCCCCCTGTTCATTGATGACAGGGGAAATTCCAATCGCGGATGATCGCACAGGGCAACGTGGAGGGCAGCTCTCCATTGAGATTATTGCTGTCCGATAAAACTTTTCCTTGATGCATAAAGTTGGGGCTGATTCCT
>DAVZJV010000040.1:0-8612 GCA_052272595.1 Alloprevotella sp. | reverse complement strand
GATGGTCAATGACGACCTGCGTCATAGCGCGAGCCTTGGGGTTGAGGTAATCTGCAGGCTGCGTTGCCGGCAGGGCTTCCCCCTCCGGCGGACAGACGGCGGACGGGGACGTACGGCGGACGGTCCTTGCCTGCCGACGCGCAGCATGAGAGCCGGAGTTGCGTTGTACGGTGCGGGACTTTTCACGCCGGGCCGGCTCGATGGCATCGGCGAGTGCGAAGAGGAGGTCGGAGGTGCCTCGGCGGAGAGCGCCGACGAGCTGGACAAGGTAGTTGTTCATGGTGTAATGGTTAGATGGTTCGTATGTTCCCCTGATAGGGGATGTTTGCGTAAAATTTCTGTCAATCCGTCAAGTTATCAAGGAACCGACCTGACTCTCAACGAATTAGGTTTGGCGTCCGAAAAGTTTTCTGTCAGCTTTCCGTCAGCTTTCTGTCAGGATTCATTCAGCGGCAATGCTCCTATGTGGGTGCGTTTTGCCGCCGGTCTCGAGGGGCTTTTTATGGATCGCCTGACAGCTTCGTGACATTTTCTGACACTTCGCTGACAGTAATTTCGGGAGTTCTTCGTCCGGATCTACTGTATTTCAGTTCGTTCCGAACATCCCCTGACAGATTGACGGAAAAATGCAGGTTTATCTCTCCCAAAACAGCGCATGATGAGAGAGGCTCATCAGCAGCGGCTCGACATGGCGCTGACGGGAAGGCTGCTCGTTTTTCCTGCAAGGCGGCTCGTATTGCCTGCAAGGCGGTTAGTTTTTCCTGCAAGGCGGCTCGTGCGGATCGGGAATTATCCCGATGTTTTTCAGTGCCAAAGATAGGAGTTTTCTACGAGATGTCCAAACGCCTCCATGCTACGGGTGTTGTCTTCGACTCCGCGGTCGTTCTTGCAAAAAGGTAGTAATTTCGGCCTATCACCGAGGAGCGCAGGTTGCGTTCCACCAGGTTGCTGACTGTAGCTGGATAGTCGGAATATGGTCTAAGACCAAAGAGTTTCTTTCTCCCAGTCCTTCGGAAAGCCCATAGCGGATGGATTGACAGAGGGATGCTTTTCCAACAACGCTTTTATTCGTGCTGAGAAAGTGGTCTTTGGATTCACTACTTGCAACATGTACATGATAATACTCAGAACATAATAGACCGTCTGTGTATTGGCTGGCATGGAAAGATTTAGAACGATAGACCTTCACTCTCTTGGCTTGTTTGACACCAGTGTCCTCTTCGGTATTGCCGGGTATGCCGTTGGGCTGGTGAATGGTAAACATATTCCTTATCTCTCCGCTCAGGCAGTTCACGCTCATGCGTATGGATGAGGGATGGTGGCCCATCAAGATGCGGCAGCTCTCGTTGATATTGGGCATGACCCTTTACAGCAAAGTTCCGCGTTCGTGAAGTTACACGCGAGGCTATCAATTTTAGACGATTACGCCTCAACAACGCTCCGAGAAGCATACAAAAGCCGCCATCAGCTATAAGCTGACGGCGGCTCGAGGAAAAGAAATGAACTAAAAGATTACGGATATACCGTAAACGAGGGTCGACAGGAGAAGCCTGTCAATACAGAGCAATATCTAAGAGAGACCGATGCGGTCAGTGAGAAGGCTCAGGAGAGCGGTTCCTTGTTGCGGTTGTGCTTCACCACCTCGGCATCGATGTAATAGATGGTCTCTTCGGCGAGGTTGTTGATATGGTCGCCGGTGCGCTCGAGTTTGCGGAAGATGGCGGACACCTCGAGGCAGAAGCGCACGGAGTCGGGACGCTTGGCTGCATATTCGGTGAGGGCATCGAGGGATTTGCGGTTCATCTCGTCGAGCTCGTCGTCACGATCGAAGATGGCTTTGGCCGCTGCGATGTCACGAGCCTTCAACGCTTCGAAGGTGGCAGAATACATCTTGATGACGGCCTCAAACATATCGCCGAGCTTGATCGTATCGAGAAACTCGCGGTCGGCGTCCGTCAGGTCGGTGCGCTCTACGAAGCGGGCAATGCCCTCGGCATAGTCACCGATGCGCTCAAGGTTATTGCAGATATTCATCATGGCCAGGGCAAAACGGAGGTCGATGGCCACAGGATTGTAGAGGGCGATGAAGTCTTCGATGTCACTGTCGATCTTAAGCTCGAAGGCATTGACGCGTTTCTCGCGCGAAGTGACGCTCCCGGCCAGCTCTTTGTCGGCCTCGGTGATAGCGTGGAAGGCATTCTCAAGCTGCTGCTGCACGAGGGACCACATGCCGTTGACCTCGAGCTTGATGG
Source organism: Alloprevotella sp. (assembly GCA_052272595.1). GTDB lineage: Bacteria > Bacteroidota > Bacteroidia > Bacteroidales > Bacteroidaceae > Alloprevotella. The sequence continues at coordinate 6,360 of DAVZJV010000040.1, read as the reverse complement.
TCTGGAGCTCGTTTTCTACGAATTTTACCATAGGGGTTTACGCTGTTTGTGCAAAGGTAGATAGAAGGGGAATCAGCCGAAGCGGCCGGTGATATAGTTTTGCGTGGCTTCCTTCTCGGGATTGGTGAAGATCTTCTTGGTGGGACCGTACTCGACCATCTCGCCGAGGTAGAAGAAGGCTGTCTTGTTGCTCACGCGGGCAGCCTGCTGCATACTGTGAGTAACGATGACGATGGTCGTCTGTCCGCTGAGCTCGCAGATGAGTTCCTCGATTTTGGCGGTCGAGATGGGGTCGAGGGCAGAGGCAGGTTCGTCCATGAGGAGTACAGAGGGCTCGACGGCCATGGCACGGGCGATGCAGAGACGCTGCTGCTGACCACCGGAGAGGTCATAGGCGGACTTGTTGAGCTTATCCTTGACCTCAGTCCAGAGGGCAGCACCCTTGAGGGCGGTCTCTACGCGCTCGGCGATGAAGTCCTTGTCTCGCACGCCGTTGACACGGAGGCCGTAGACTACGTTCTCATAGATGCTCTTGGGGAAGGGGTTGGGGCGCTGGAAGACCATGCCGACGTTCTTACGGAGGATGTCGACGTTGACCTTCTTGTCATAGATGTCCTCGCCGTCGATGAGGATCTGACCCTCAAGGCGGGTGCCGGGGATGAGGTCGTTCATGCGGTTGAACAGACGCAGGAAGGTGGACTTACCGCAGCCTGAGGGGCCGATGAAAGCCACGACCTGATTGTTGGGGACGGTGAGCGAGATGTTCTTCAGGGCATGGAAGGAGCCGTAGTAAAAGTTGACATCTTTGGCGATGATCTTGTCCATAAGAGGGAATTGGTTATCGTGGAAGGGGAGCAGTCGGAAGGCTTACTTCGTATTGAGCTTCTTGGAGTAATGCTTTCGGATGGCGTTGGCGATGAGGTTCATCAGCAGGACAATGACGATGAGCACAAAAGCCGTACCATAGGCTATAGGCATCTGGGCGTCAATGTCCGTACCGCTCGTTGCGACGACGTAGAGGTGGTAGGGCAGGGCCATACACTGATCGAAGATGGAGTGCGGCAACTTCGGCAGGAAGTAGGCGGCACAGGTGAAGAGGATCGGCGCTGTCTCACCGCTCACACGGCCGAGGGCCAGGATAAGACCGGTCATCACGCGGGGCATGGCCATGGGGAGGAGCACCTTGCAAATTGTCTGCGTCTTGGTGGCGCCGAGGGCAAGCGAACCTTCACGATAGCTGTTGGGGATATCCTTAAAGGCTTCCTCGGTCGTACGGATGACGATCGGTAGGGCGAGGAGGCCGAGGGTCAGCGAACCGGCCAGAATGCTGTCTCCGAAACCCATGAAACCTACAAAGCAGGCCATACCGAAGAGACCGAAGACAATCGAAGGGATGCCGGCGAGGTTGTTGGTCATCGTGCGGATGAAGTTGACCACGCGGCCCTTGGGGGCATACTCGTTCATATAAATACCGCTCATCACACCCACGGGGAAGGCGAAGATAGCACTGCCGATCATCAGGTGGAAGGTACCGACGATGGCGGGCCAGATGCCGCCCTTCGTCATGCCGTCTTCAGGCGGGAGGGTAAGGAAGTCCCAGCTGATGACGCCCGCACCCTTATAGAGAATGAAGCCGAGGATATAAAAGAGGATGACAACGATCAACGCACTGAGCACCTTAAACAGTCCGAAGACCAAGGACTGCGTCAGTCGCTTGCGGTGCTCATAGCGTGTATTGGTTTCGATAGCCATAGTATGTCTTGGTTGAATATGCTTGGGAAGAATCGGGAAGATGGTGGTGGAGAGCCGGAGGTTTCAGCTGTTGCACGGCAGCACTACCGCCCGTGCTCCTCACCGTTTATCGGCTTTCTTGTCTTATCTGCCTTTCTTATTCCGCGCCGACACGAGTTCTACGCAGGAATTGATGATCAGGGTGATAAAGAAGAGGAGGACGCCGAGGAGGAAGAGTGCCTGATAGTGTGCACCGCCGGCAGGTGCCTCACCGAGTTCGGCCGCGATGGTGGCGGGGATGGTGCGGAGGGGCTCGAGAATGCTGTGTGGCATGATGGCGGCGTTACCCGTCACCATCAAGACGGCCATGGTCTCACCGATGGCACGGCCCGTGCCGAGCACGACGCCGGAGGTGATGCCGGAAATTGAGGCGGGCACGACGACCTTGTAGATCGTCTGCCAATGGGTGGCGCCCAGAGCGAAGCTGGCCTCACGCAGCGTGCGGGGGCAGGAACGGATGGCGTCCTCGCTCACCGTGATGATGGTCGGCAGGGCCATGATGGCCAGCACGATGCTACCCGCCAGACCCGACTCGCCCACGGGGAGACCAAAGACCTCCTGAAGGAAGGGAACGATCACGGCGAGACCGAAGAAACCGTAGACCACCGAGGGGATGCCGTTGAGCAACTCGATGATGGGCTTGAGAAACTTGCGCACCCGCTCGCTGGCGACCTCAGCCATGTAGATGGAGACGGCCAGACCGAAGGGCAGGGCAAAGAGGATGGCGAAGAAGCTCACCCAGATCGTACCGCTCAGCAGGGGCAGGATACCGAAGATGGGTGAAGGGGTTGCCGTGGGATACCACTCGCTGCCGAGCAACACGTCCTTGACAGGAATGGTGCGGTCAGGAATCAGGCGGATGCCCTTCTCCTTTTCCACCAAGGTCTTGGGCACGAAGGCGATGATGCCGGGGGTCTTACGAACCTGTTCGGCAATGAGTCGGCCGGCGTGTTCATATTCCGCGCCGAGCTGCTGCTCCGTGTAGACCTTCTCAAGGTCCTCGAGGCGGAAGACCTTGACCTTGCAGTCCTTGCCGCCGACCTCACGCCAGTTGGTGATGTCTTCGTCGAAGAGCTGCTTGATCTGCTCTGCGCTGAGCTTATTGACGGGGTTGCTCGTGTTGATGGCGAGGGTATAACCGTCCTCGACGATGGGATTCTTGAAGAGGCCCACCGCCTCGCTGAAGAGGAAGCCGATGATGAGCAAAATGACCGCGCTTGTCACAAAACCGCTCACCGTAAGGATGCGGCTGGTGATGAGGTCAATCCACTTTTTCATAAGTAGTGTGTTAGGTTGCCTGTTCTGATAAGGTATCCGCGCGGACTATCTGGGGATGAAGCCCAGTTTGAGGGTGCGGGCGCGGCCTTCGGCCAACTGGATGTAGTTGAGGAAGGGCTGCACGCGGGCTTCCTTAGACTTGTCGTAGTAATAGTAGAGGGGACGGACGACGGGGTAGGTCTTGTTCATCGCCGTGCGGACGGAGGGGTAGACGTAGTGATGACCGCCGTCATAGCTGACGGCCAGAGCCTTGACGTAGCGGTTGAGGTAGGCGAGGCCCACATAGCCGATGGCTCCGCGGGTCTGACGGACGGACTGGATGATGGCACCCGTGGCAGGCATGGAGAGCACGCCGGGCATATAGTTCTTGTTGTGGAGTACGCTCTCCTTGAAGAACTCATAAGTACCCGACGAGGTTTCACGCGAATAAACGACGATTCGCATATCCGGGCCGCCGACCTGACGCCAGTTGGTGATCTTGCCGCGGAAGATGGCCTCCAGCTGCTCGCGGGTGAGCCGCTTGACAGGGTTGGAGGGATTGACGATGACGGCCAGGGCATCATAGGCCACGATGGTCTCGACGGGCGTATGATGCGACTGCTTCATCTTCATCTTCTCGCTGAACTTGATGCGACGCGAGGCCATGGCGATGTCAGTCGTGCCCTCGAGCAGGGCGGAAATGCCCACACCGCTACCGCCGCCCGTCACGGTAAGCGTGGCACGCGGGTTGTGGTGCATGTAGAGTTCGGAAAGTTCCTGCGATAGAGGCAACACAGTATCACTGCCCTTGATGCGTTGAGCTCCAGCGGGTAACATCAAGAGTCCGGACAATGAGAGACCGAGCAGAAGACGTTTGATTGACATAGGGATATCACTGCTTGTTTTCAGGCTGCAAAGTACCTCCTATCGTGTGACAATGGTGTGACAGATCTGTGAGGTTATTCACAAGGGCCCTACCCTATCTGACCGACGGATGGCCGTAAAGCGAGGTACAGCCTTCGGCTGCACCTCTTCTCTTCAGAAGCGCTCAGGCAGTGCCCCGCAGCGGCTAGCGGATACCCGAGTTCAGTATAAACAACGGCGGACTAAAAGCGTTCAAGGCGTCCCGGAGGGACCTCACTTACTGATTACCGGGTACGAAGTGCCCGGTAACGATGCTCCCGAATGTGGCAGCCCGAAGGGATGCACACTTACGACGACCGGCTTAAGCCTTATTAGGGTTGCAGTTTTCTTTATTAGAGGTGCAGCCTTCGGCTGCGATCTCTTCGAGCCCCCTGCAAAAGAACTTCTGAGAATTTTGCCCTACTGCCCGCCTCTTTGATGGAGGGCAGAGAGTGTGTCTAACGAATAGTTCTTATGCTATAAAAGCGGGAATGACAAGCAGCTTTTCCCGTAACAGGCACCGGAAAAGGCCCCAACAGACCTTGATAAGGCATGTTGGGGCCATATTCCCACATTATTCCCGTCCTTTAGAGAGAACGGGACATAATGATCCCAGAAGTGCGATATAAGTTTAGAAGCTTGTCCTCCCAGTCACACCAACAGCCCGGGGCTGCGCACAAACCTGTGTCAGCTCCGGGCTGTTTATAGTAACGCGAGAAGAGAGCGTCTTTACTTCACGATCACCTTCTTGCCGTTCACGATATAGAGGCCGGCGGGAAGGCCCTTGGTGGTCTCGGCGCTTACGCGGCGACCATCGAGGGTATAGATGCCCTTAACCTTGGCGGCAGCGCCGGAAGCACCGTCGGTGCCATCCACCGTCACGTCAGTAATCGCCGTGATGTCCTTGATGTCGTCCAGCGCGAAACCGCGGATAGATCCAAACTGTGCCTTGGGCAGTGCGAGGTAGGCCTCGCCCGCCTTGCCAGTGAAGGCGCTGCCGCCCTCATTGACCCAGTAGAATCCGCGCGTCACGCCGTCGGTGTCATAGCCGAGCTTGTAGTACACCATCTCTTCGGCACTGGGCGAGGGTGTCTGCCCACCGTCAGCGGCGAAACCATGCAGGTGGTTTTGGGCAAGTCCCGTCGTGTCCGTTGTGAGGCCATTCGCGGGCAGCACATAGCGCTCATAGGTCCCAGCATCGCCCTTCAGCAGCAGCGGCGTACCGGCAGGTACATAGTCGCCCGCCTCATACTTATAGTCCACCGTGAGCTTCTCGCTCTTGTCAGCCTGACGGATGATGCCACCCTTGAGGCCTTCGGGAATAAGGTAGGATGCTTCGGGCGTATAGATCGTGGCATACTGCATGTCACTTACTTCCAGCTCTTGGGTTGGGATGGGCTTGAAGTTGTAGCCAAACTGTCTTTGATAAGCTTCAAGCGCATTGCTGGGCACGTAAATGGTGGCATTAGAAGGGAAATAAGCTTTTGAGCCTCGTCCCCACGGATCACTAGCGAGCGAATAGATGCTTGTAAGCCCATAGCAGTAGGAGAAGGCCCCATCTCCGATGCTCTGCAGGCTCTGCGGCAATGTAATGCTGGTAAGCCCCGAGCATTCGTAGAAAGCCGCATCTTCGATGCTCTGTAGCCCCTGCGGCAGTGTAATGCTTGTAAGCCCCGAGCAGTATCCGAAAGCCGCATCTCCGATGCTCTGTAGCCCCTGCGGCAGTGTAATGCTTGTAAGCCCCGTGCATTCGTAGAAAGCCGCATCTCCGATGCGCTGCAGCCCCTGCGGCAGTGTAATGCTAGTAAGCCCCGTGCAGCTAGAGAAAACCCAAGATCCGATGCTCTGTAGCCCCTGCGGCAGTGTAATGCTTGTAAGCCCCGTGCAGTTATAGAAAGCTGATTCTCCGATGCGCTGCAGCCCCTGCGGCAGTGTAATGCTAGTAAGCCCCGTGCAGCTAGAGAAAACCCAAGATCCGATGCTCTGTAGCCCCTGCGGCAGTGTAATGCTTGTAAGCCCCGTGCATTCGTAGAAAGCCGCATCTCCGATGCTCTTCAGCCCCTGCGGCAGTGTAATGCTTGTAAGCCCCGTGCACCAAGAGAAAGCATAATCTCCGATGCTCTGTAGCCCCTGCGACAGTGTAATGCTTGTAAGCCCCGAGCAGTATCCGAAAGCCCAATCTCCGATGCTCTTCAGCCCCTGCGGCAGTGTAATGCTTGTAAGCCCCGTGCAGTTATAGAAAGCTGATTCTCCGATGCGCTGCAGCCCCTGCGGCAGTGTAATGCTAGTAAGCCCCGTGCAGCTAGAGAAAACCCAAGATCCGATGCTCTGTAGCCCCTGCGGCAGTGTAATGTTTGTAAGCCCCGAGCAGCCGGAGAAAGCCCCACCAGCAATGCTGTCTACATCCTC
>DAVZJV010000039.1:0-9593 GCA_052272595.1 Alloprevotella sp. | reverse complement strand
TCGGAACTAAACGAGACTCGACCGCTGAAAATCAGCGGTCGAGAAGCCTAATTTGCATGTGCGGAAGTTTTATCGGACAGCAATATTTTATTATTACTGTCCGATAAACCATTGCCCAACCAGATAAAATAAGGGCTGGCCCCTTTTGCAGGAGTCAGCCCCTTCGGTTACCTTTGGGTTTGTAGAATATGGGTAAAAGTACGCATTTTTTCGGACAGTAATACCATTATACACACTTTTCGGTGGCAATCACCGCGCAACTTGGTGCGTTGCCTACGATATTGACGGCATCCGAGAATGGCTGTTTAAGCAGAAACGCACCCGATAGAGGACTTCCGGCACAGAACGGAAAGGAAAAGAATCCGTCTGATTAGACACAACACACAACGCCTCCCAAGAATCCGTATAGTTATGGAGCTTGGGAGGCGTTATGCTTTAAGATCGGGGGCGTGGACTACTGAGGTAATGCGAATCTACTTCATGCTGCCTCCCACGATGTCAAGCAACTCTGTGGTGATGGCCTGCTGACGAGTCTTATTATACGTAAGCGTGAGCTGTCGAAGCAGTTCATCGGCATTGTCCGTAGCGAGCTGCATGGCAATGACACGAGCGGCATGCTCACTGGCCAAGCTGTCAAGCAAGGCCGTGAAGACTTTGAGATAGAGAGACTTGGGTACAAGCTGACGGACCACTTCCTCTTTAGAGGGCTCTACGATGAAGTCGAGTGCCGTAGTATCACTACCCAGCCCTTTCGTTTGATCTCCAGCAGATGTCTCTACCTTCTCAGCCTTGAGGCTAACGGGGAGGAAGGTTTCTTCCGTAAGGATCTGTGAGCCGGCACTCTTAAAGTGATGGTAGATGAGCGTGGCCTCGTCAATCTCATCAGCTGCATAACTTTCCATAATCGCCTGTGCAATAGCAGCAGCCTCTGCATAAGCGGGATGGTCAAGCAAGTGGGCATAGCTGTGAGCTACATCAAAACCGGCTTTGCGGACAGCCTCCTCAGCTTTTGATCCTAGCGCATATACACGCACGACCTGTATACCCTTAGCTTGATAAGCTGCCACCTTTCGGCGGAAAGCTTTGATCGCATTGGCATTAAAAGCTCCACAAAGCGAAGAATTTGATGTCAGCAAAACGATCACAGCACGCTTCACATCACGGACCGCAGCATAGGGCGTCTCGACTTCCCCCTCCATGCTGGTAATGAAGGAAGACATTATCGCACTGAGCTCACGTTCGTAAGGCCGCATGCTTTCGATAGCCTGCTGGGCACGATGAAGCTTAGACGAGGCAACCATTTTCATGGCACTCGTTATCTTACGCGTGCTGCGGACGGAGGAGATGCGGTTCTTAACTTCTTTGAGTGAAGGCATAGGCTTTTAAGCTTTATATTGTCCGGCTACATCGGCGGCTACAGCTTCAATCTTCTTGCACACCTCGTCGGTCAGCCTACCTTCTTTAAGTTCTTTAAGCACGCTATCTACGCACTGCGTACGCATGATCTGCAAGAAGGATGTCTGGAAGGCACTCACCTTATCAAGGGGCACGTCTTTAAGCAGACCGTGCGTGCCACAATAAAGCACGGCGACCTGTTCCTCGACGGGCATGGGCGAGTACTGAGGTTGGATTAGCAGCTGGTTGTTCTTACGGCCGCGGTCGATCGTCATGGCGGTCACAGGATCCATGTCGGAGGAGAACTTAGCAAAGGCTTCGAGTTCGCGATATTGCGCCTGGTCAATCTTAAGCGTACCAGCCACCTTCTTCATGCTCTTGATCTGGGCAGACCCACCGACACGGCTCACCGAAATACCGACATCGATTGCCGGACGGAATCCCTGGTTAAAGAGGTTGAGATCGAGGTAGATCTGACCATCGGTAATAGAGATTACATTCGTGGGAATATATGCCGATACGTCACCGGCCTGTGTCTCGATGATGGGGAGTGCAGTGAGTGAACCACCGCCCTTCACTTCGCCCTTGAGACAAGCCGGCAGGTCGTTCATCTGCTCTGCCACCTCTTGCTGATTATTGATCTTTGCAGCACGCTCGAGAAGGCGTGAGTGAAGGTAGAACACATCACCCGGATAGGCCTCACGTCCTGAGGGACGACGAAGGATCAGAGAGACTTCACGGTAGGCCACAGCCTGCTTGGAAAGGTCATCATAGACGGCCAGGGCATGGAAACCTCGATCACGGAAATACTCTCCGACCGCCGCACCGGCAAAGGGGGCATAATATTGCAGGGCTGCAGGCTCACCGGCCGTAGCGCTGACAATGACCGTATAAGGCAATGCACCTGCCTTTTTAAGCGTTTCCACGATGCTTGCGACGGTAGAGGCCTTCTGACCGATAGCCACATAGATGCAATAGACGGGATCGCCCGCATCGTAGCAGCTCTTCTGGTTGATGATCGTATCGATGGCAATTGCCGTTTTACCGGTCTGTCGGTCACCGATGATCAGCTCACGCTGTCCGCGGCCGATAGGGATCATCGAGTCAACGCTTTTGAGGCCGGTCTGAAGCGATTCGGTCACAGGCTGGCGGAAGATTACTCCCGGAGCCTTGCGATCGAGCGGCATCTCATACTTCTTGCCTCCGATAGCCGGCCCTCCGTCAAGCGGACGCCCCAGCGGGTCGATAACACGACCGAGCATCTCGTCGCTGACATCAATAGAGGCGATCTTGCGGGTACGCTTTACAGCCATGCCCTCCTTCACGCCTTCACTCGAACCGAGCAACACAACGCCGACGTTATCCTCCTCGAGGTTCATAGCCACGCCCATGACACCATTGTCAAACTCAACGAGTTCGTTCTCCGTCACGTGCGTCAGGCCGTAGACGTGAGCTACACCGTCACCAATAGAGAGCACGGTGCCGGTCTCTTCAAAATGTATCTCTTGATTGATATCCTGGAGTTCGCGAAGCAAGACCTCGCTGACTTCACCGGGCTTTATGTTGTTAGCCATAAATAATGTGGATTACACGTAAATTGGGAGTGATAGCCCTTAGTGAGTAGAAGCACTCGCCGGAGCTTCTACCAGTTCTTTGTGATAATTGCGGAATCGTGATCTGACACTGGCATCGAGGCGGTACGTATCATACTGTAAGATGAATCCACCGCCTATTGCTTCATCGGTTGTCACGCGGAATGAAACGTCTTTCTTCGTGCGGCGGGAGACGAGTTCCTTCATGCGTTCCACAATTTTATCGTCTACGGCAGCAGAGGAAGCGACGATCAATTCGCCCTCGACGAGATGTGCTCGCTTTCGGTAAAGCGTACCGTAGGAATGAGCAATAAAGTTGAGCAGCTCAATGCGCTTATGGCGCAGCAGCAAATCGACAAAGCGTGGCAGCGCCATGCCGGTCAGTCCGTTAGTGTCTGCTACGGCCGAACTTATAAGCTTGCGCTTCACATCGTCCGTAACGACAGGGTTACCCAACGCCTCCGAGAATGTGGGGATTTTTAAGAGAGCCCGTCCCAGTCGCTGTGTCTGCGCATAAACGGTCTTCTCCTCTCCCAACTCTACGGCAAGCAACAAGAGCGCCTTTGCATAGCGGGTTGATACGATGCCTAAGTCCATTTAGATAATGCGTGAGATAATAGATAACATACGCACGACACCCGAAGAGAGGGTGTTTTACGGTGCGCACCGATGATTTACAACCTTCCCATCATCTCGTCGAGTGTGCGCTCGATGAGCTGCTGTTGCTGGTTGTCTTCGTTAAGCTTTTGCCTAACGACCTTTTCAGCGATGACGAGCGACATCTCTGCCACAGTCTGGCGCACATCGCGCAGCGCATTTTCTTTCTCGGCAGCCAGCTGAGCCTTTGCTTCTTGCATGACCTTAGCCGCCTCGTCTTGCGCTTGGCGCTTAGCTTGTGCAATGATCGTGTCCGCAGCCTTCTGTGCCTGCTCGAGTATCTCAGCCTGACGCGTACGCGCCTCCTTAAGGATACGCTCACTCTCCGACTTGATGCCGGCAAGACGCTCGTTGGCTTCATGGGCACTAGAGAGCGACTCGTCAATAAAGCGCTTTCGCTCGTCCACCATCTTGATGATAACGGGGAAGCCGTACTTTGCCACCAAGCAGAATACAATGAGGAAGGCCAGCAGCATCCAGATCAGCAGACCTGGATCAGGGGTCAGAATGGAGGGCAAATTGACAGATAGCATAAATTCAACGATCAGGAATGATTGGGCGCGGAGCAAACCTCTGCAGGACGTTCCAAGCAGCAGTCCTTCTTTACTTTAGCGAAGAGAGCAACTTAAGAATGTCGCGCGGGGACTTCATGCAATACTCCGTGCCGTAGAGGGGAATATGTTTCCTTAGAGGAAGAGGGCCAGCAGGCAGACGATCACGGCGAAGAGGGCCACACCTTCAACAAAGGCTGCCGTCAGGATCATGTTGGTACGGATGTCGCTGGAAGCCTCCGGCTGACGTGCAACGGCTTCGTTAGCTTCACCACCGATGCGGCCAATACCGATGCCAGCGCCAATGGCTGCAATACCTGCGCCGATACCGGCACCTAACTTAGCGATTCCTGCTGCTTCTAACAATGCAAGTAGTAACATAGTAGTATGAGAGTTTGAGTGGATAGATTCTTTAATAAAAAATTCGCCGATGGGGCGACTCAGCGCAACACCACCGTTATGCTTTGTGGCCCTCGGGATGTGCCAGACCGATGAAGACTGCACTGAGTAGCGTAAAGACGTAAGCTTGGATGAAGGCAACGATAAGCTCAAGTGCGTTCATAAAGATCATCATGGCAATGCTCACGATGGAGAGCGAGGTTCCTATGACGATGCCCATCTGGAAGGTTATGAAGATCACGCAGGTAAGCGACAGGATAATCGCGTGACCCGCCATCATATTGGCAAAGAGACGGACCATGAGGGCAAAAGGCTTTGTTACAATGCCGAACAGCTCAATCACCGGGAGCAAAGGTACGGGAACCTTGAGCCACACCGGCACGTCAGGCCAAAAGATATCCTTCCAATACTCGCGATTGCCGAAGAGATTGATCAGCAACATCGTACAGAGCGCCAAGAAAAAGGTGATGTTGATATTGCCCGTCACATTGGCACCGCCAGGGAAGATTGGTAGCAAGCCCAGCAGATTGGTAACCAAGATAAAGAAGAAGACCGTCAGGAGATAGGGCGCATAGCGGCGATAGTGTTTCTCGCCTACCGAGGGACGTATCAGGTCATCGACCAGCATGGTCACCCCCATCTCCACCAACCCTACGAAACCACGCGGGGCAGTGTCGCCGGCCTTACGTCCGCGATACCAGCGCGCAGCGGTCAGGAAGATGGTCACCAGAATGATCGCGACGATCCATATTTGCACGACATCTTTGGTTACGCTCAAGTCAAACGGACGCACGCTCGAGCCATCTGCAAGACGCTCATAGATCTTTCCGCCTGCCTCTTCGTTGAGATAGAAACCTTCATAGCTTCCATCTCGGCTTTCATGGAAACGAGCAGAACTAAACACATGCCAAGTGCCGTCTTCGCCTCTCACGATAACAGGCAGCGGAATTGAGACATGATGATCGCCCAGTGTAAGGATGTGCCACTCATAGGCGTCACTCATATGTCCCAAGACGATCTCCTTGACATCAATCTCGCCATCGCCTTCACCTCCGTGGGCAGCCTGAAGCGGCTGCGCGAAAAGACAGGCCATCAGGACGATGAGCAGATATGTTTTACTGATGAGATATTTCATTGTCAATGCTTGCAGAGTGCTGTGTTGGTTGTGAGGGCTTCGTGCGACGCTCCCACTGGGCTGCTGACACGGTAGAGCAGATCATGTCAACAAAATAGAGTATGACGAGATTGACGGCGAAAAGCAGCAGGTGATCCTTCACGCCTACCGCATAGGCCAGTAACACCACCACGGCCAATCCCATCTTGCCGAACCTTGTCAGCAGATAAAAGTGCATACGTGCCTTTCCGCGATGAAGGCTTCGCCACAGCAGGCGGACACCGGAGCTAGCCAAGCCTAGCGCGAAAAAGAGCGTAGCCAATCCTGTCACCCAAGGGACTTGCTGAATCGCATCAATGCGTCCGCAAAGCTTAGCCTCGATCAGAAAGAGCGAGATGCTGACAAAAGCCAACAGTATTGCCCTGAAGCCTTCGGTCTTGAGCATATGTAAGCTAAGTTGACTCATTTACGTGCTAGCGTTGAACGATAGGATATTACAGCTGTTTGTCAAAGTGATGGTTAAGCAGTCTCTACACAGACTGAGACCTTACCACGAACGACCTCGACGAAGCCCCCCTTCACGTCAATCTCATAATCGTGCCCTCCCCCGACGCAGACGATCCGGCCCGCCGAGAGCGTTGACACCAAGGGAGCATGCCCCTCTAGCACTTCGAAAGAACCTAGGGCACCAGGCAACTTAACGCCTGTCGCCTGCCCCTCATAGAGTTTCCGCTCGGGAGAAACGATTGTGACAATCATAAGATAAGAGATTGACTCGGATGAGACATTGTAGTAGTCAATTACGCAAACCGGGAGACTTGCCCGCCACAGGCATTAAGCCTGCGCCTGAAGCTTCTTGCCCTTGGCAATCGCTTCGTCAATCGTACCGACGTTGAGGAAAGCCTGCTCGGGCAGGTCATCCACCTCACCATCAAGAATCATATTGAAGCCGCGGATCACCTCATCAATGGGGACCATCACACCCGGCACGCCCGTAAACTTCTCTGCCACCGTGAAAGGTTGGCTCAGGAAACGCTGTACGCGACGTGCACGGTTTACCGTAAGTTTATCTTCGTCAGAAAGCTCGTCCATACCGAGGATGGCGATGATGTCTTGAAGCTCCTTATATTTCTGCAGGATCTGCTTAACGCGTTGCGCACAGTTATAGTGATCCTCACCGATAATCTTCGGGTCAAGAATGCGCGAAGTAGAGTCGAGCGGATCTACAGCCGGATAAATGCCCAGCTCCGTGATCTTACGGCTCAACACCGTAGTGGCATCGAGGTGGGTAAAGGTCGTAGCGGGGGCGGGGTCGGTCAAGTCATCCGCAGGCACGTATACAGCCTGAATCGACGTAATCGAACCGTTCTTTGTGGAAGTAATGCGCTCCTGCATAGCGCCCATCTCGCTGGCCAAGGTAGGTTGGTAACCTACGGCCGAAGGCATACGGCCCAACAGGGCTGAAACTTCGGAACCGGCCTGCGTGAAGCGGAAGATATTATCAATGAAGAATAGGATGTCACTTGTCTTGCCTTCTGCGGCACCGGCATCGCGGAAACTCTCGGCAATAGAGAGGCCGGAGAGCGCAACGGAGGAACGTGCACCAGGCGGTTCGTTCATCTGTCCATAGACCAGCGTGGCCTGGCTTTTGGCCACTTCATCATAGTCTACCTTGGAGAGATCCCATTCGCCGCGCTCCATCGCTTCCTCAAAAGCCTTACCATAACGCACGACACCGCTCTCGATCATCTCGCGCAGCAGGTCGTTACCCTCGCGGGTACGTTCACCCACACCGGCAAAGACGGAGAAGCCGTCGTGTCCTTTAGCGATATTATTGATCAACTCCATGATGAGCACAGTCTTGCCCACACCGGCACCACCGAAGAGACCGATCTTACCGCCCTTAGCATAAGGCTCGAGCAGATCAATCACCTTGATACCTGTAAAGAGCACCTCGCTTGAGGTCTTCAGCTCATCAAACTTAGGCGGTTCTCTGTGGATGGGATAGCCTGCCTCTTTACGGGCCAGGGGACGCAGGCCATCGATCGTGTCACCCGTCACATTCATCATGCGCCCTTTAACCTGAGGACCGACGGGCATCGAAATAGGCGCACCCAGACAAGTAACAGACATCCCGCGGCTCAGGCCGTCCGTATTGTCCATTGCCACGGTGCGCACGGTATCTTCACCAATGTGTTGCTGCACCTCGAGGACAATCTCGTGCCCGTCCTCAGGACGTACGACACGCATAGCTTCGTGAATTTTGGGCAATACCTCTACGGCCGGACGTCCGCCCGTATCAAAGACCACGTCGATAACCGGACCGATAATCTGAGAGATGAGGCCTGTCTTCGCGCTTATTTCATTCATGGGTAAGAATGTATATATAGAGAAGATGTTTAACCAATCATGGTTAGCAAACTAGTCATCAAGCCATCTAAGCGTCTGAGAGAAAACCATCAGGCTCCTTTTCCGCCAAATGACATCGCAAAGGTAGTCAGTTCAGCCGTCTAGGCAAGCTCGCAAGACTCTATTTTTCTCAAACGAGCACAAACAACCCCTAACAAGCGACTTAAAAGGGACAATCTCTACGTAGAAAGGGACAATGAGACATTGAGCTTTCCCACACCACCCTGTCTGCCGACAGCCTCCACTCACCGTGTGGACGGTGGGGAGAGTCAGCCCCCCCTAAGCGGCGAAAAATTAGTCCCGTGGGCGGTGGAGGCCGATCCTCCCACTGAGAACGAAGAGGCGAAGAGTGCGACGCACAGACTGATTATGGTAAGAGACCCCTGCAAAAGAACTTTTGAGAATTTAGCCCTACTGCCCGCCTCTTTGATGGAGGGCAGAGTTAGGGTATGCCGTTTGAAGCCGAAACGAGGCTTGCCCGCTTTTATTACCCGGCGGGCTTCTCCGTCCTCCTCAATACCCTAATCGGTGATGACCGGGCCCTGGTGAGCGACATCACCGGCACCACGCGTGACACCATTGAGGCCTCCCCCACCCTCGCCGACGGCACCCTTCTCCGCCTGGTCGACACCGCCGGCCTCCGCAATACCACTGACCGAGTCGAGCAGATGGTCATCGACTCGACAGACTTCGAGGCGCAATATGCCCGTTTTCTCCGGCTGCGACAGGACACTGCCGCCCCTGCAGACGCATACACCCTCATCGTTGCCAGCAAGGCCGATTTCCTCACCCCAGAGGCACGTGAAGATCTTACCCGACGCCTTGCAGCCCTCACGGACACCACAGACTCTGTCGTCCCTCCCACCCCTCGCCGGACCTCCGCCCTCGTTCTCTCTGCCCACGACCCTGCCGACGTCCAGCGTCTCACGGAGTCTATCAGCAGGGCTGTGGCCGAACTTCATCATACAGCCGATGCGGCCTCAGACGTCATAGTGAGCAATGCCCGCCATTATGAATGTCTCACCCTCACCCTCGAAGCCCTCCGCCGTGTCGAGGCCGGCCTGGCCTCCGACTCCCTCCCTGCCGACCTCCTGGCGCAGGATCTGCGCGAAGCCCTCCACCACCTGGGCGAGATTACCGGCGAGGTGACGACGGACGAAGTGCTGCAAACGATCTTCAGCAAGTTCTGCATCGGGAAGTAGAGGGGGCGCTACGACTGACCTCCGGCCTTATTGGGGCTATCAGACAAATACAGCTTCCCCGACCTGCAGGTAGTTGAATTACATCCACTTCACCAGCGGCAATCACCGAGCCACCAGGTGCATTGCCTACGGCATAGCCGGCGTACGCGAATGGCTCTTCAAACAGCGGCGGACACGCTGAAACTGCCCCCATAAGAAACATATAAGGAAATATTGCTATCCGATAAAACTTTTCCTTGATGCATAAAGTTGGGGCTGATTCCTTTTTCCGGAA
>DAVZJV010000038.1:0-10603 GCA_052272595.1 Alloprevotella sp. | reverse complement strand
GGTATTATCACGTAACCAAAGCCGATTTCGATGCCATGGTCGCAGCTATTCATGCGGACCTTCTCAAAGAGGCATGAAGGGATAGGCGGTAACTATGGTATATTCTAAAAACCACGAACTATGTCAAGAATGATCAACTGGGGTGATGAGCTAATTCGAATCTCACCCAAAGACGAAAGACATTGGGAGGTCTCGTCCAATGACGGCCGCACATGGATAACGCGCTACTCGGGTACTGTCGCCGGAGATTTCATCGACCTGCTTGGATATGGCGAGGAGATACTCGCCATCACGAGCAAAGGCCTTTACGCTTCGAAAAACGACGGAAGGACGTGGCTAACGCGCTACACGGGTACTGCCGCCGGAGATTTCTTCGAACTCCAAGACAATGGCGACGAGATACTCGCCACCACGAGCAGGGGCCTTTTCATTTAAAGTGACGGACCATACACCGCATGCCCTTCATGAATGACCTGCCCTGTCTGCAGGTGAAATCCGCCGCCCTCACAAAGCCCCGTTTGAGCAGAATCACAAAGGCCCGGCCGCTGACTACACCAACGGCCGGGTCTTTTGCAGAGTAAGCATCCGCCTTATACGATAAAGGAGTGGCTCAACCAATGCGTGGGGCACTCCTTTATTTCTATAACGTCTATTGCCGGCCGCGAGGACGGCGGCTTGTTGTTTGAGAAGAGAGTCCGAGACCCCTGCAAATTCTCAGTAGTTCTTTTGCAGGGGTCTCCATCCGTCAAATCATGAAAAAAAGAAGAGCCCCCCTTCGGCATACCGGAGGGGGGCTCTTTTTTATTCAGCTGCTCAAGGCAGCGTAGGGATGATTTACTTCACAAACTTGTGCGTACGCTGTCCGTTGGGTGTGGCGATGCGCAGCAAGTAGGAACCGTGGGGCTGTGATTCGATGGAAACGCTGGCCGCGTTGGTCTTAGCCTGAACAGTTGTGGAAGCTACCACAGAACCGCCGAGGTCAATGACAGAAAGCACGGTGCCGGCTTCCACGTTGCCCTCAACCGTAGCGGTTGAAGCGTTTGTGCGGACGCGAAGCTCAGAAGCGGAATCAACGGGGCGGATGCCCGTGCTGGTGGGGTCAATCGGAGAGAAGCGGAGCTTGTAGCTGTAGGTGCCAGATGAGGGAAGTTCATATTCCGAAATGGTGCCCGGGCCGCAGCTTCCGTTACCGATACCCTTCTGACGATAGTCGAAGTGGGTGTAGATGGTGCGGTCAGCCGTCGTTTCAGGTACGGTGAGTTCCCAGTTGTGCATCTTGGACTTGAGCTGTTCGTCGCTCCAGTAGAGTGAGCTGAATGCCACTTCGCCTTCCGTGTCAACGCGAACACCCTTGCCCGTTTCGGGATTGGTGAATTCAACGTAGCGCAGATCCTGACGGTTACCCATGGTCTGCGGACGGAGGTAGTATTCGTTCATGTCCCAAACTGTAGACGTGTATTCGCCGAAGAAGGAACCCGTGCAGCGGTCGATGTAGTTGGCCCAAGGACCGCGGGCATAGTACTTCACGTTGGAGAGATCACCTGCCATCTGCATCTGCATACCGATGCGGCGGAGGTTTTTGATGTTGGACGTATAGTCGGCCTGGAGGTCAACCACGCCAGTGGCGTTGATCGTGTAGGTGAACACGTAGTTGCAGTTACGTCCCTTGGCCGTAGTGGTGACCGTGGCAGTCTTCTTGTCGGAAGCGATGGAGAAGTCGCAATTGTACGTATTCATGCCGTTGCTGGCGGAGTAGTTGGGGTCTTCGCCGTAGGGGGCGTCGTTTTCAATCCAGCGGTAGTTCTCGTAGTCGGGACCACCCTGTTTCTTGATCACGTCGACACCCTTCATCCGCCATTTCTCCACCTTACCGTCGCTGGCAAACTGGATGGTGATGTTGTCGTTGGAGAAGATCCTTGATGAACCTAAAATATTGTAGGTCAGGGTCTCATCGGTAGATGCCTCGTAGGCGGGAAGTGCGTTGTTGCGCTGCTGGATGGTGAACTGTTCAGCAGCTACGGGGTAGAGGGCTGCTGAATATTCTGTGGAATTCGTGCGGAGCACTTCGGCGTTGAGCATCACCTCATCGGTGTTCTCGTAGTGGCCTTTGAGCGCGATGGGGAGAGTGGCAGAGGCACCCGGAAGGATGGAAGCGAGCACCTGCGTGCCTGTTTCTTCTTCCTTACCGTTGACGAGCACCGTATAGCGGAGCGTGTAGCCCTTGAGGTCGGTGAAGTTGTAGGCGTTGGTCAACTTGAGTTCGCCCTTGTCAGCATCGAAGCTGTTGAACTTCACATACTGATAGACCTTCTTCACTTCCGTGAGCTTGGATGACCAGGAACGGTCGGCGCCGATGATACCGTTGTTGACGAAGTTGCCCTGGTGGGGAGCCTGCGGCCAGTCGTAACCGGTGCGGTATTTGTTGAAGCCGTTCTCGGTGAAGCGTCCGGCCTTGATGTCGTCGTAAGCGTAGACTGACTGGTCAACCCAGTCCCAGATGCAACCACCGATACCGTAGACGCTCGATTCGATGATGTCCCAGTACTGCTTGAGGTTACCCACACTGTTACCCATGGCGTGAGCGTACTCACACATGAAGTAGGGCTGGTGGGCCCAGTTGGCATTGGCTGCATAGTTCACTTCGCTGAGCGAAGGATACATCTTGCTCCAGATATCGGTCGTGTTGCTCTGTCCGGCATTGGTACAGCCTTCGTAGTGGATGGGGCGCGGGTCGAGCTGACGGGTGGCCTTGTAGGTAGCCACGAAGTTCGAACCGTTGTTGCTTTCGTTACCGAGGCTCCAGAAGATGACGGAGGGGAAGTTGCGGTCGCGGAGCACCATGCGCTCGGTGCGGTCAATATACTGTGCTTTCCAGGAATCCTTGAAGGTGATGCCGTCCTTGCCGCTCGAGGTCCAGTTGTAGTGGCATTCCACGTCGGCTTCGTCCATCACGTAGAGTCCGAAATGGTCGAACATGGCGTTCATTTTGGCCTGACGGGGATAGTGGCTGGTGCGGACGGTGTTGACATTGGCCTGCTTCATCAATTCGATGTCGCGAAGCATGGTGGGCACGTCGATGGAGCGTCCGTGAACGGGGTGTGTATCCTGCGTGTTGACGCCCTTGAAGAAGATACGCTTTCCGTTGATATAGACGAGGCTGTTCTTGATTTCCACTGTGCGGAAACCGTATTTGGTGGCGAAAGCCTCTTCTTCGT
Source organism: Alloprevotella sp. (assembly GCA_052272595.1). Lineage (GTDB taxonomy): Bacteria > Bacteroidota > Bacteroidia > Bacteroidales > Bacteroidaceae > Alloprevotella. The sequence continues at coordinate 7,388 of DAVZJV010000038.1, read as the reverse complement.
TGCCTTCAGCGTCGAACTGGGCAACCTCCACGGTGTAGAGGTTTGGCGTTTCGGCAGACCAAGGCTTGAGGTCGGTGAGGCTGCTGAGGATGACCTTCACTTTCTGTTCTGTTGTACCTTCTGCAGCTTCGAAGTTCACGTCGACCGTCTTTTCGGCCTTGAGTTCGCCTTCGGGAGAGTAGAGTCGTACACGTACCTTCTTGCTCGTGGCCTGACCATTCTTGTTGCATACGGCGAGCTGAACGCTCATGTCGCCTGCGGTGTACTTCTTGGTGGCGTTGAGCGTAGAGGTGATGTAGTGATCGCGGACGTAGGTCTGCGGAGTAGCCATGAGGTAGACATCGCGGAAGATACCGCTCATATGGAAGATGTCCTGACCTTCGAGGTAGCTGCCGTCGGTCCAGCGGATCACCTGTACGCTGACGTTGTTCACGCCCTTGCGCACATAGGGAGTCACGTCGAATTCGGCGTCGTTGTTGGAGCCTTCAGAGTAACCCACCTTCTGGCCGTTCACCCATACGTAGGCACCACCGTAGATACCATCAAAATGGAGGAAGATGCGCTTGCCATCCCATGCCTCAGGCAGGGTGAAGTCGCGTCGATAGGAACCAACAGAATTGTAGAGCCCATCCTTCATCTTGATGAAAGGTGGGTTGTTGTCGAAGGCGTACTCCACGTTAATGTAGAGCGGATCGCCGTAACCCTTCATTTCAAGGCATGAGGGCACGCTGATGGTGTCCCACTTGGAAGCGTCGACATTGTCGGCCCAGAAATCCTCCTCGCCCGGACGGTCTTCCACGTTCTGCACCCACTTGAGGTTCCAGATGCCGTTGAGGCTCATGACGCGCTGGCTGACGGGGTCGAGCCAGGGACGTTCGTAGCGGGCGGCATCGGCGCGGAGGGCTTCGGTCGATTCGTAGGGCATGTAGGCGGCATGGCCTGTTTCCTTACCCACAGCAAAGACGGTTTCGTCCTCCCAGTCGTGCTTTTCAGGCTCGGGAGCGGGCTCTGCATATTCAAGGGTGAAGAAAGTGCCCTCTTCGGTTTCATCGGTGGTCACCTTGGTCTTGACGTCATCCGAACCCAGACCGAGGTAGTAGGTCTGGCTCTGGCCTTTGGGGCTGTAGGTGTAGGTTAGCTGGTAGACACCCTCTTCGCCTTCAACGGCTTTGAAGGTGCACTGCTGGTTGTAGTTCGCGGGGTTGAGTGTCCACTGTAACGGTGATTTTCCAGCGCTTATTCCGTTGAGGGCAGCATCAAGTCCCTTGCCAGAGAGTTCGTTCTTGAGTGCGAATGCCCCATTGCCGGCATCGACCAGTGTCCAGCGCTGGCCGTAGCTCTTGTCGTCGCGGTTGACGCAATAGATGGGAACATCATCGTCTGTCTCATCATTGTTGCTCAGCACGCAGCCCGTCTTCTTGCTGATGATCAGATAGGTCTTCCCATCCTGAGGAGTCACCACTTCAGCCTTGAGGCCGATGACGGAGCACAGCAGGCAGAGCGACAGCAGAACACGTTGCACAGAATGTGATAGGTTCATTTGTTTGGTGTTGAAGGGTTATAGTTATGAATTGATTATTGTCTGTTCCCCTAGCGGCGAGTGCCGCATTGACATGCTTCCAGTCAGAAAAGACTCCAAAAGGAAGAATGCATCATCTTACGGCTACGAAAATACGAAATGTCTTTCGCACTTCCTTTCTCTTGAATGTGAAAAAGTGGATTTGGAGTGTGGGGATGATTATTTTGTGGAAATTAGGTCGGGGAAATGGCGTGCTACGCACGCAGTGGGGAGGCTCAAGGAAGCATAACCCATTCATGCAACATTTGCTCTTGTCTGGATGGAAAAAGGTGTGCGATGCCAACGCCTGACAGGTATTGTCGGCGAATGGCATCGCACACCAGCATAAGGGGGATGTTTCAGATATGAATCAGAAGCAAACCTTGAACGTGTAGGCATCAGCCTTGACGATGTAGGTTCCAGCGGGGAGCTGCTGTCCGGCAGGCTGGAGCTGGCCGGCCGTGTTGTAGATGCGCACCGTCTCTGCACCAGCCACGCGGATGACTCCGCCACGCGCGGTCAGCGTCGGTCGCACAGCCGCTGTTTCAGCTTGGGATATACCCGTTACAGACCGGGTCTTCAGACCAACAGCTTCGCGGGCCGTCTCTACGGCCTTGGCCAAGGTGGCTACGTCAGCGGCCACCTCCTTCTTCGTGACATACGGATAGTCCAGTTCGGACTGAGCCGTGGCGATGGCAGCCTGCAGTGTGGCAGCCTGATCCTCGGGCAATTCGGCAAGTGTCACCTTCGCGTCTGCAATGGCTTTGGCCAGTGCATCGACATCCTCTGCTGCGGGAAGGGCCACGAGGCGGAATGTCAGGTTCTTGTTCATTGCACGGTTTTGGATAGTGAGTGTACTGCCGCCCGCAGTGGGAAGCAGGCATTTCAACTCTGAGGCGCGGGTGCTGGGACTGCTTTCTCCCACACCGAAGGCGATGCGGGAGTCGAGCGTGAGCGTATCCCCATCGGCATAGAACATAAAGGTGCTGGCAGCCAGGTGGCTCTCATCGGTTGTGGCCACCGTGCGTACGCCCGAACTTGTGGCATACAGGTAGGTGCCGTTCTGCGGCATGGTGATGGACAGATGGCCTGCGTCGTCGCTCGTGATGAGGAAACGTGAAGCCTCATAGCTGTAGCCGTTGGTCAACGAGCTGGTTCCCTTGTCACTGATGCGGAGGAAACGGCCGTCGGCCTTGTAGGCATAGTCGGGGAAGGTGCTGAGAGCCTGCAGGGCATAGTAGCCATTGAGGTGGAGAGGCTCCAAGGCGTTGGCACTGATGCGTTGGAGGAGGAAGCGCGTGTTTTCACCGCCCACTTCCTGGAAGGTGAGTTTGCCGCTTTCGCTGTAGCCGTAGCCTTTCTTGCCGTTTGAACTCTCATAGGGGATCATATAGTAGGAACCATCGACTTCCTTGAAGGTCCACTTCTGGTTGTTGCCGCCCGATGTCTGCCACTGGATGAGCTGGTTGCCCCAGTCGGAGTGGCTTTCGGAAGGATTGTCCGCACAGACGTTGCCCATGGCACTCTTGATCTGCCAGTAGCCGTTGCTTTTCGTGAGTTCCCAAACTTGTCCCTGGTCTTCAGCATCGAAGATGGACATGCGAAGGAAGGCGTTGTTGGCGGTTGAGCCACCGTTGGTCAGCGCCATTTGTCCGTCGAGCGAACATATGCGATAGGATTCTCCGCTCACCAGTTCATCGGCCTTGGCACCAATGCAAACGACGAGGGCAAGCAGGAGCGTAAGAAATGTATGTTTCATTCTTTTGGGTTGCAAAGAGGGTTCTTTTTACTGGATTTCGATGTAGTCAGTCGGCATGGAGAAGGTGATGCCGCGGCGCTGCATGTCGAGCAGCACAGGGCGCAGACGCTTGAGAAAACCGTTCCATGAGCGGTTCTTCTGTGGGCTCCATCCGGCTTCGGCCAATGCGAGGGCGCGGGGGAAGGCTTGATAGAAGATGCGTTCGGGCGAGTTGATACATTCGCTCCAGAGCGTACCTGCCACGCCGAAAAGGTTGTTTTCCTCGAAATCTTCGCCCTTGCCCCATGAGGGGTCAAGCGAATAGGTGGCCTCGAGTGTCGTCACGGGCATACCCCAGTTGGTTTCGGGCATATCGCCTGAGCGCATAGGATAGTCGAAATAGCAGTGCTCACCGGGGCAAAGCATGATTTTGGCGTTGTTTTCCACTGCCGCATTGAGGGCCTTAGCGGTCAGGCCGTTACGCCAGGCGAAGGTGACACATCCGGGCTGGATACGCTTGAAGTCAGTTTCGTACCAGAACATCGGCACTTTGTTGTACTTCGTCTGGAGCGTATCGATGATGCGGTTGAAGAGGTATTCCTGCAATTTCCAGTTGTCCTCACGACGGTCTTCCTTGATGCCGAGCTTGCGCTTGAGAGCCTTGTCCTTCTCGCAGTCGGTCCAACAGCCCAGTGCTGGAGTTCCGGCTTCGTCACCTCCGAGGTGGATGTACTTGCAGGGGAACACGTCGGCGATTTCGCGGAACACGTTTCCGAGGAAGGTGTAGGTGAACTCATTGCCTGGACAGAGCAGTTCGTTCGACACGCCGCAAGTGGTGCGGATGGGCACTTTCTTGCCCCCGCAGGTGAGTTCGGGGAAGCAGTGGACAGCAGCCACTTCGTGCCCCGGCATTTCGATTTCGGGCACGACCATCACATGATATTTGGCGGCGTAGGCCACGAATTCGCGCATCTGGTCCTGCGTGTAGAAACCCGAAATGGGCATCTGCATGTCGTCCATACCCACGCGGGAGGAACCGTTGGCAGTGAGTTCGGGATATTTCTTGATTTCGATGCGCCAAGCCTGGTCGTCAACGAGGTGGAGATGGATGGAATTGTATTTGTATCGTGCCATTTCAGGTACGAGCTCCTTGAGGCGTTCGAAGGGGACGAAGATACGGCACGGGTCGACCATCAGTTCGCGCACATGGGTGCGCGGCTTGTCGGTGATGTCAACGGCGGCCGTCTGTACGCAACGCGCTGAGGCTTGATTGTCAATCATGAGCTGCTCCATCGTCATGAGGCCATAGAAAACGCCAGCGGCCGTCTTGCCGTTGATGCGTACACCGTCGGCGTTGAGCTGGAGCGTGTAGGCTTCATCGTCGGAGAGGGTGGAATCGATACCGAGCACGATGCGTGCGGTGCCTTGTTCGTTGAGGGAGGTGATGCCGCAGCGCTCGTTGAGGATGCGCTCGAGGTGTTCACGTTCGTTCTGGAGTTCGGCAGGTGCTTCAATGCTGCCCACGTTGATCCATACGAGAGGTTGCTCGCCCGTTGTCTTCACAGAGAAAGGTATGGGAATCAGGTTCTGTGCCTCGGCCAACGGAGCGGCACCGAGACTGAGGATGAAGGCCGTGGAGAGTACGGCCAACTTATGAAGGATATTCATCGTTAGTGCGTGATTTTGAAGTTCTTACCGTTGACTGTCACCACATACAGGCCATGCTGCTGGAGTTGTAGGCTGACGTCGCCTTCCGCACGCGCTGTGGCCAAAAGCTGACCTTGGGCATTGAAGAGTTTCACCTCAGATGCCTGAGGCAGATGCTTCACCCAAAGATTGCTGCCTTCTATGCTGAGTTCCACCTTGTCGACGGCTGCGGCTTGAGAGACGGAAGAAAGCGTGGCAATCTTGAAATCTTTCCAGACAGGGGCTTCAGCATAGGCCGTCTCGCTGCCTTGGGGGACGAAGAGGATGATGCCCGAGGTCTTTACGCCAGCAAAAGCGGTGGCATCAGCCACGGGGGGCACTGCGGCATACACGCTGACGCTTTCCAGCGCGGTGCAACCTGCGAAGGTGGCGGCATGGAGTGTTGTAAGGTTTTCAGGAAGTACTACTTCACTGATGGATGAGCAGCCTTGGAAGGCACCGAATCCCAGTTTTTGCATGCTGGCGGGCAGGCTGATGCGTCCGCTGAGCGAACGGCAGCCCGCAAAGGCACATTCGCCAACCTGCTGAAGGGCACGTGGCAGGTTGACCTGCTTGAGGCTGGTGCAACCGGCAAAAGCGGAGGCTCCAATGCGGGTGAGCATGCGACCCATGTCGAGGTCACCCTCGAGAGCCGTACAGTCGCTGAAGGCATTGGCACCGATGCTCTGGAGATCGGCGGGCAAGTTGACGGTCTGGATGGCTGAGCATCCGGAAAAAACACCGTCGCGAAGCGAACGGAGAGCCGTCGGGAGAATGACTTTTCCGCTGAGTGAGGAGCATCCGGCAAAGGCATAGCTGCCGATGTTCACCAAATTGTTGGGCAACACCAGGCTGCTGATGGATGAGCAGCCGTTGAAGGCAGAAGGGCCGATGCTTGTCACTTTGGAAGGGATGTTGAGAGGCCCCTGCAGCGAATCACAGGCGAAGAAGGCCTGCGAACCGATGGTGAGAAGTTTCGTGGGAAGCTTCAGTTCCCGCAGGTGATGACGCGAGTGGAGCGCATTGTCGGGGATGGCGGTGCAGTTGGCACTGGTGAGATTGAGCGAGCGCATCTGCCAGCAGAGGTCGCGCAACTGACGGAAGTCACCGTTTCTCGCGGAGGTGAGCGAACCTGTGAGGGTCACATTCACGGCCTCGGCCTTTTTCTCAGCCGAAAGGGAAGTGATGTTTGAAGCTTTTACGTCCTGTGCGTAGGCTTCGTTGGCTGACAGCGAACCGATGGCCAACGCAAGGAGCATGAAGGGTAATTTCTGCTTCATAGAGGAGGTTGAGGTTTATAATTTGTTTATTGTAAATACTGAATTGATTTCAATTGCAAAGTACAGACACTTTATGTATTCAGCCATCTTCTTGTGTCTATAAACAGCTGATGATTAATGGTGTGCCGGGCACGCTGAAGGCAAGTTCAAGGATGCAATGAAGTCGTCTACCTTAATTTCGCAACACCATTAGAACTCAAACTTTTTAAGTGCCCGAACAACAAAAAGTTACCCGGAATTTTACCATGTCGAAGAATTCACTTACTTCGGTGTTGCAAAATAAACAAGATAATTCAACGACAGATATGGCAAAGATACAAATTGAATCCGAAAAGCCCACTCCTTTTGGAGGGATATTGTCCAATTATGAAGCAATTTGACTCCACATTATTATCTGTAATCGACTCGACCCTCAGTCTAAGGTGTAGATCGTTCGGTTTTCGGTTTTCGCGAGGCTCCCGTTCGGTCTTGCGAACGATCTCGGCGAACCCTGTCGCGTTGTTGGGAACCTTGAAGGTACGGACGATTTAGCCCTGCATGCGTGCGTCGTCGGACACCTTGACGCAGATCTGGAGCGTGTCTTTGCTCACGTCGATACCGACGCATACGGTGCTCTCGGTGTTTATGTCTGTAGTCATGACATTATAAGCTTTGACAAGCTGTAAGACGGCTCTGCCCACGGCATTTTCTTGCTTGGCATACGTGATAAAGGGCGTGCCCCTTTCACTGGATACTGATCCTTGCTTTTGGCAAAGCGGGTGCGGACGGTCATCTGAATTACGGCATGCATACGATGAAGCTGCCTAGCCTAGGACAACGTTCCGCACCCTGCCTGAAGAGGTTGATTTCAACTAGAGGGAAAAGCAAAATTACGGCCTTTACCCGCTTCAGTATCATTAACACCGGCGGAAGATCCTCACTTGCGACTGCAAACATACAAGCCTATGGTTTCAACCATAGGTTTGGGAGACATAGAGACAATAAATTACGGATTATTCCTATGCTTCAAGGAGCCTGGCAGCCCTGAAAGGGCGCTAGAAATCAGCCTAGGCATTTATCCCTAGGTTATAGCGCTTTATATTTGACTCGCCGCCGCAAATAGCGAGTTTAAAGCATACCCAACATC
>DAVZJV010000037.1:0-10685 GCA_052272595.1 Alloprevotella sp. | reverse complement strand
AAACGAGACTCGACCGCTGAAAATCAGCGGTCGAGAAGCCTAATTTGGATGTGCGGAAGTTTTATCGGACAGCAATAAATAGAAAAGTAGGTGGAAAAAGCAGTTCCGACACGTCGGAAAACACTGCGAAGAATAAGCCTTCTCCATCTCTAACCTCCAAAATGCCATCGGTTCGTACAATCTCTCCGATGCGCTGCCCGAGACGGCCTCACGCTTCTACTATCAGACGCGCAACCAGTGCTACATGAAGCATCGCGAGCTCAAGAACCGATTGCTCTTCCGCCTGTGGGCGTGGAACAAGCTCCGCCTGCTGAAGCACCGCATCCGCAAGCGCACCGACGGACACCAGGCCGAGTTTCTAGAGGCCGTGGAGCACGGCTGGAGAGACGGCCTCACCTTCTTCCCCCAGATAGAGTACATCACGCCGCCAGAACAGGGATAGTGATACTATATCCCCCCAAAAAAGAGCGCAACGCTCTGACGTCACTAGGGTGCGTCAGAGCGTTGTGCTGTGTTTTAGTGTTAGGGTCGGCCCATCCTGGTGCAGCGGCTAGCGGCGAAGGCTAGCGGCGGGCGAGAGGGATAGGGGATGGAGGTGGGGCGACGGGCCTTACTTGGCCTTGCGCTGCTCCTTATACTTCTCGATCTGGCGGAGCAGGGTATCTACGCAGAGGTCTACGCCCTCTTCGAAGGTATCGCACGTCTTGGAAGCGTGGAGATCGGTGCCGGGGAGAACGACGTTGAGCGAAGTCTCCTTATTCTTGGCCGTCTCGGGCTTCACGACCTTGAGGATAAACTCAACCGTGGTGATCTTATCGAATGTCTTCTCGAGCTTGGCGGCCTTCTTCTGGATAAAGGCGCTGAGCTCCTCCTTAGCGTCAAAATGGATCGTCTGAATCTTGAGTTCCATAATGTGAGTTCTTTAGGCCCTGGGATGGGCGTGTTCATATTCCTTTTTCAGGTCGGCAAACGTGGTGTGCGTATAGATCTCCGTTGTGGCGACGCTCTCATGGCCGAGCAACTCGCGGATAGCCTCGAGGTCGGCACCGTTGTTGAGCATGGCGGTGGCGAAGGTGTGGCGCAACACGTGCGGACTTTTCTTCTTCTGAGTCGTGACGAGCGACAGATAGGCTTTGACGATGCGCTGCACGGCATCGACCTTGATACGCAAGCCCTTGGCGTCGGTGAAGAGCGGGCAAGGCTGGAAGGCGACGAGGTCTGTGCGGGTGGCGAGATAGCGTCTGATGCCCGCTGCCAGTTCGGAGCCGAAGGGTACGATGCGCTGCTTGTTGCGCTTGCCAGTAACCTTGAGTTCACCCTGGGCAAAGTCTACGTCGGCCACATCGAGCCCTGTCAGTTCACTCACACGGATGCCCGTATGATAGAAGGTCAGGAGGATGGCCTTGTCACGCAGGCCCTCGGCCGTATCGGGAAAGGTCACTTTGTCGAAGAGGGCGTCAACCTCTGCCTGCTTGAGGAAGGTGGGCAGGGCGCCGACATACTTCGGGTTGCGCAACTTCCGCACGGGATCTACCGTGATGCGCCCCATACGAAGGAGATAGCGGTAGAGCGAACGGACGGCAGCCAGATCTTTGACGACTGTGCGGGCATGCTTGCCGCGCTCCATCTCTGTGGTTATCCACCGGCGGACAACGTCGAGATCCATCGTTTCCCACGAGAGGCCATCGTCTAGACTGCGGAAGTAGCGTTCGAAGTCGTCGAGACTCCTGCGATAGGTCTCTATCGTGCGCTGCGAATAGCCGCGATCTGCCGTGAGATAGGAGAGGAAATCGTCAACTGCCTGCATAGCGGAGTTTGCTCGTCGTGATTATCTAAAGGCGAAAGTAGCGGGTTTTGCCGAATGTAACAAACAATTCATCTGAAAAATAGCCAACCTATCTCCCGAGAAGATACAAAGAAAACTGCCGGGCAAGGCCTAGGATCTTGCTCGGCAGTCTCGTTTGTCTAGTTCTCAGCAACTACTGAGAGAAAGACGATAGAGGCGGATGGCGCTCTCTGAAGCGGGGAGATTAGTCCTCGTTGAGGTGGAGGTGCTGTACGTAAACGGCATGCTCCATGGCCAGACGCTTGAGGACGCTGGGCTTGTCATACTGCTGACGGGCACGGAGCTCCTTCATCACGCCGGTGCGCTCGAACTTTCTCTTAAACTTCTTCAGGGCGCGCTCGATGTTCTCGCCTTCCTTTACGGGTACAATGATCATTGCTTGTTTAGGATGTTTATTTTGTTGTTACTTATAATTTTCGGTTGCTGTCGGGGAGTAGCCGCCCTCTGCGGGAGGGGAAAGGTGCCTACTCCTTGCGGGCTGCAAAATTAGTGATTTCTTTCCCCTTCCCAAAGTTCGGGCCGTTTTTTTACACGCGGAGAGGCTCATTTTGAGGAGAGAATCGTGCTCCGGGCTTACTTCTCCACATGAACCACGGTCTGTGGATAGGGGATGTTGATGCCCTCCCGGCCGAAGAGTTCGTAGATCTGTTGCTGCATCTGGTAGTAGACAGGCCAGTAGTCGGCCGTCTTGACCCAGACGCGGATCGTGAGGTTGACGCTGCTGTCGGCCAGGGTCTCAAGCCCTACGGAGGGTAGTTTGGCCTCGTCGTCTTGGAGGATGCGCCCGTCCGTGCGGAAGAGTGCCAGGAGCTTCTCGCGCACCTTGCCGACGTCTTCGCCATAGTCGACACCGACCGTCCACTGCACGCGGCGGGTCTCGGGCATGGAGTAATTGACGACCACGGAGTTGCTCAGCGAGCCGTTGGGGATATAGACCACCTTGCCGTCGGCCGTAACGAGGATGGTGTGGAAGATCTGTATCTCGCGCACCGCGCCCTGCGTGCCTTGCGCCTCGATCCAGTCGCCCACGCGGTAGGGCTTGAAGAGGAGGATGATCAGACCGCCGGCAAAGTTTTGAAGGTTGCCCGAGAGAGCCATACCAATGGCCACACCGGCCGAGGCCAACAGGGCGGCAAAGGAGGTGGTGTTGATGCCCAGCGCGCCGATGATGCTCACAATGAGCAGCACGGTCAGCACGATGCGCACCAAGCTCCGCAGGAAGCTCTGAACGCTCACATCGACCTTGCGACGCTCAAGCACGGTATGCACCAAGCGATTGATGAGCTTGATGAGAAACGTTCCGACCAGGTAGATCAGGATCGCCGCCAACACATGCTTGCCACCGCTTACACAGAGATCGATGAGCTTGTCGAGCAGTTTGTCGAGATGGCTGAGGTCGCTTGTGGCAATCGGCGCAGCCTCAAGGAGACGGACGGTAAGGAGCATAGGAAAGAGGATGAATCGTTAGGGAGGACAAATAAAGAAGGGTGGCGGGAAGTGAAGCCGCAACTTGTCGACGCCATTCACGCTGACGCCCTGTCACGGCAGGCTTCACTTCCCGCCACCTCTTGACTAGATAGTTCGCTTTGTGCAGAGAGAGGGGGGCTTATTCTTCGACGATGCGACGCGCGCCGATGTAGCGGCGGCTGTAATAGGCCTCGGAGGACTCGGAGACCGTCACGCCTTTAGACGAACTGGCATGGACGAAGGAGAACTTCCCCGACACGGGGTCAACATCCGTGACGATGCCCACATGGCCGACGGAGCGCGAGCTACGGCTGCCGCCGAAGAAGACGAGATCGCCCTTGCGCAGGTCGGTAGCGCTGGCGATGGGGGTGCCTTGGGTAAACTGAGAGCGGGAGTCGCGCAGGATGGGCACGCCCTCCTGACGATAAACGTAGCTCGTAAAGCCTGAGCAATCGAAGCCGCTGGGGCTGCTGCTGCCACGGCTGTAGCGGGTACCGAGATATTGCAGCGCGTTCTTGACGAGTGTCTCGCCAAAGCGAGAACTGCCGGCCTGCTTGTTGGTAGCGCTGGTTTCTGTTGCCGCCGGAGAGGCAACGGGGGAAGTTTCTGTAATGATTCGCTCTGCCGTGGGACGGGAGGGCAATGCCTCAGGCATTACATCCTGCGCACTGGCCGTCAGGGAGAAGGCTGCAGCCAGGCTCAACGTCACACAGGCAGCTATTTTCTTAATCTGCACTGGACGAGGGTTATTATAAGATGAGACGGAGCAACTCAAAAAAAACGCTGCTCCGACAGACGGCAATGAGCACTTCTTCGCGCAATGGCACGATGCGAAGGCTCTCAACGACCGGATGGCCTACAAGCGGGCATCCGCCGTCCGTTCTTCGGATTCGACGTTGGCGAAGTTACAGAAAGTGAGCGAACTAAGCAAGCATAGCGCTGAAAAATACGCAATCTTTTACCATCCTTATCCTATCATAGCCCATTCCCCGCACACCGCCGCCGGATGTGTGCAACCGAAGGGCGTTGTCTCGCCTCATCTGACGGCACATCCCCGCAACGGGCGCTGAAGCGTCCGTTGCGGGGATGCAGGGCTTAGGGTCTAGGCTTTCTAAGAAGCCCTAGCGGTCTCAGTTTTCTTGCGCATCGATGGTGCAGATGCTCACGCGGTTCCAGTCGGGCTCGCTGAACATGTTGCCGACACCCTGGCCCTCAGCGGTGATGCGGGAGGCGCTGATGCGGTACTTGTTGACGAGCACGGTCTTCACAGCCTCGGCACGGGCCAGGGCGATGCGGGCATTGATCTCGGCACTACCCTCGGGAGAGGCGTAACCCTTGATGCTGACCGTAGCGGAGGGGTGATTCTTGAGGAAGGTGGCCACACGCTCTACGTTGGGCAGCTGAGAAGCGTCGATAACGCTCTTGCCCTGACGGAAGGTCACGGTCTGCTCCAGCGAGTTGGTGTTGCGCGTCACGGTCTCTACGCGAGGCTTCTGATTGCGACAGTCATTGAGCTGCTCCTGAAGGTCACGGATCTGAGCGCTCTGCTTGGCCAGCTCGGCATTCTTGTCATTGACCTGTGCACGGAGGTCGTTGACCTTGGCATTGAGGCCGTCGACCTCGGCCTGGTCGTAGGCACGCACCTTGGTCATGTAGTGGGCACCGTTGTTGTGGTTCTTGAAGTGGTAGGTCACACCGGCCGTGAGCTCGAGGGCGCTGTTGTTGACATTATAGCCGAGGTCGGGGTTGTGACCCGTATTGTCCATGTTGTAGACAATGGCAGGACGAATGGCGATTGTCCAGGCCTTCTGCTGACCGACGTTGAAGTTGAAGTTCACGCCAAACTTCGAAGTGAGATAGTTCTTGTCGTCGTTAAGACCTTTATTGAAGAAGTGGTGCCCCCAACCCACACCGGCAACGGCCTCGACCTCGAAGAGGCGCGGAGTGCCCTGGTAGCCGCAAAAGGAGTTGGAGAGATTGGCCTTACCGAGAAGGGTGACGTTGGTGGCGTCGATGACCGTGCGGCTCTGGCTGACATTATTGGTCGCCATGCCCTGCAGGGCCACGCCGATGACGGGCGTGAGCTGCTTGGTGAGTTCGAGACCGTAGGTGGCACGGGTATCCTTGATAAAGTCGGAGTGGGTCGTCGGAACGATACCGCCACCGAGGAGGCCGATGGACCAGTTGTCAAAGAAACCTGCTCCCTGCACCGTAACCTGGGCAGGAGCCGTCAGCGCACAAGCGGCGCAGAGAGAGAGGAGAGAGAGTGACTTTTTCATAGTCTTATTTTAATATGATTAAGTTGATTGATACGATCTGGTGGCATCACCGCACCCTGACCTTATGCTATACAAGGAATCATGGAGGCTGCCCTTGAGGCTGCGAACTTAGGGAAAGACTCCTATATATCTCGCAACATCTGCAGGAAAAACGCCCTATCGAACAGATAAGCGGAAATAATGACGGGACGACTTGGATAATCCGACGCTTAAGTATACCTTTGCTAAGCAATCAACGGGACAGACACGTTCCGCCCCACTGACTCGCATCTACTTCACTTAATACACATCGCATTACTCCCATGGCAAACAACGAACCCAACGACGGCCAGCTGAAGATCGAGCTCACCCCCGAGGTGGCAGACGGCATCTACGCAAACCTTGCTATCATCACCCACTCCAGCGCTGAGGTGGTGCTCGACTTTATCCGCGTTCTCCCCGGCGTGCCCAAGGCTAACGTCAAGAGCCGCATCATCCTCGCTCCCGAGCACGCTAAGCGTCTGCTCTTCGCTCTCCAGGACAATATCTCCAAGTATGAGAAGGCCTTCGGCCCCATCAACCTCCCGGGCAACGAAGCTCCCGAGACCGGCCGCACGGCTGCTCCGTTCGGCATTCCCGAGGGCAACGCTTAATCAGCGACCACACACCACATCCGCGGAGCCTTGACGCACCGCACGCTGCCCGCACGGCACCGCCCACAGAGACGGACCGTGCGGGCAGCTCTTATATTACCACCAATGAGGGGAAATATAAGGGGCCCGCCGCGGTCTGTCGGAGGGAAAACCTTACCTTTGCTTTATAACACCACAACGGCGCTAAATACACAGCTGCGCACGACCCTTACCCCTGCAGCACATCATCCCCCAATGGACAAATACATCGTTTCGGCACGCAAATACCGCCCCACGACCTTCGACAGCGTCGTGGGACAACACGCGCTGACCACCACGCTGAAAAATGCCATCGCACAAGGCAAACTCGCGCACGCCTACCTCTTCTGCGGACCGCGCGGCGTAGGCAAGACGACCTGTGCACGCATCTTCGCCAAAACGATCAACTGTCTCTCCCCCACCCCGGAGGGCGAGGCCTGCAATCAATGCGAGAGCTGCGTAGCCTTCAACGAACAGCGTTCTTACAACATCCACGAGCTCGATGCGGCATCCAACAACTCGGTCGACGGCATACGCGAACTGATCGACCAGGTACAGATACCGCCTCAGGTAGGGCGCTACAAGGTGTTCATTATCGATGAGGTGCACATGCTCTCGACGGCGGCCTTCAACGCCTTCCTAAAGACGCTTGAGGAACCGCCAGCACACGCCATCTTCATCCTCGCGACAACAGAGAAACACAAGATTCTGCCGACCATCCTGAGCCGCTGCCAGATCTATGACTTCAACCGCATCACCGTGGCCGACACGGTGCACCACCTGGCCTACGTAGCCGACAAGGAGGGGATCACCTATGAGGAGGAGGCGCTCCACGTCATCGCCGAAAAGGCGGACGGCGCCATGCGCGATGCCCTCTCGATCTTCGACCGCGTATCGAGTTTCTGCGAGGGACACATCACCTACCAGAAGGTCATCGACGATCTCAACGTGCTCGACTACGACGAATATTTCGCCATGACCGACACGCTGCTCAAGGGCGACATTCCCGCCGCCCTGCTGCGCTTCGACCGCATCCTCTCCAAAGGCTTCGAGGGCAACTACTTCATCGGCGGCCTGGCGGGCCACTTCCGCGATCTGCTGATGGCACACGACGAACAGACGCTGCCCCTGCTCGAAGTGAGCGAACAGACACGCCAGCGATACCACGAGCAAGCCATGCGCTGCCAGCCCCGCTTCATCTATCGCGCTCTCAAGCTTTGCAATGACTGCGACATCAATTATCGCACGGCACGCAACAAGCGCCTGCTCGTCGAACTGACCCTCATCGAGGTGGCACAGGCTGCCGTAGGGGAAGATGACACGGGCTGTGGGCTTGGCCCTACCAAGACGCTCAAACCCATTTTCCATACCGCTGCCGCCACATCGGCCGCAGCCCCCGCCGCCACTCCGGCGGCAAGTTTACAGACTGCTTCCGCGCAGCCGAACCCCTCACCAGCCACCCCGCAACCGCCCGCTCAACCGACTGCGGTCACGGCTGCACCCCAGGAACCGATGACAGCCCCACAGGGGCAGCAGATCGACCAGCTGAAGCGCACGCTCAATCAGGCGGCACACCAGCAGCCGCACGTTCGTGCCGTTCAGTCGATCTCGCTCACGAGCCTCGCCCGACAAGCCACTGCAACGACATCGCAGAGGCAGGCCTCTCCCCAGGCTGTGCCGCAGGCCCAGAACGCTCCGGCTGTTCCGACCCCATCGCCTGCCCCACCGACCGACCCAACGGCCCAGACACCGACACAGCCGGCTGACACAGACTTCACCGCCAACGATCTGAACTTCCACTGGCTCCGATACGCACAGGAACTGCCGCAGGAGCAAACGGGCGTGGCGGAACGCATGAAGATGACGCTGCCCACGCTCCTTCCCGACCGCAGCGTGGAGATACCGGTGAGCAACGAGATGGCGGCGCAATTCTACCGCCCCATTCTCCCGAACCTCACGGCCTACCTGCGACAGCAGCTCCATAACGGACGCATCACGCTCAAGCTCAAGATCGGCGAACCCGAGACGGGGCAGGTTGCGCTCAGCCGACCGGAGCAGTTGAAGGGCATGCTCGACAAGAGCTCCGAACTGCGCACGCTCTGCAGTGAGCTGGAATTAGAACTTTCATAATCTCTCATAACACGCTACGATTACACAATGGAACAGACGCCGCACAAGTATGTCACCGTTGCATACGAGCTCTACACCACCAACGAAAAGGGAATTGCCGAACTTACCGAAAAGGCTCCTGAGGAACATCCCTTCCAGTTTATCACGGGCATGGGTATCACGCTTGAGGCCTTCGAACGCGAGATCGCCTCACTCGCTGCCGGTGACGCCTTCGACTTCACGCTCAAGGTCGACGACGCCTATGGTCCCTACGTCGACGAACACGTCATCGAACTAGGCAAGGAGGTTTTCTCCATCAACGGCCATTTCGACAAGGATCACGTATATCCCGGCGCCGTCCTGCCCCTCGTCAATGCCGACGGCAACCGCTTCGACGGCCTCGTGCTTGACGTCAAAGACGACAAGGTCACGATCGACCTCAACCATCCGCTTGCCGGCAAAGACCTCCACTTCGTGGGCAAGGTCGTAACTCACCGCGACGCCACCCCCGACGAGATCGAGGGCATGCTCAACATGATGAGCGGCGAAGGCTGCAGCTGTGGTTGCGATGACTGCGGTGACAGTTGCGGCCACGATCACGATCACGATCACTGCCACGATCACGGCCACGATCACGGCCACGATCACGGCCACGATCACGGCCACTGCGGCTGCGGAGGCCACTGCCACTAATCCACCTTAACCAACAACAGCCGGCCTCTCCCCATGCTGCGGGAGGCCGGCTGATTTCTTATTAGCACGCACACGATTATGATGAACACATTTGGCCACCTTTACCGCCTCACGACCTTCGGCGAGAGCCACGGCCCGGGCATCGGCGGCGTAATCGACGGCATGCCCGCCGGGATCGAGGTCGATGCTGAATTTCTCCAAGCCGAACTTAACCGGCGTCGCCCCGGGCAAAGTGCCTTCACCACCCCGCGCAAAGAGGGTGACCGCGTCGAACTTCTCTCCGGCGTCTTCGAAGGCCGTACGACGGGCTGCCCCATCGGCTTTCTCGTGCGCAACGAGAACCAACACTCCAACGACTACAACAATCTGCGCGATACTTACCGCCCGTCACACGCTGATTATACCTACGACCAAAAATACGGCATCCGCGACTACCGCGGCGGAGGTCGCTCCTCGGCCCGCGAAACGATCTCACGCGTTGTGGGCGGAGCTTTCGCCAAGATGTTTCTCAGCCTACACGGCATCCACATCACGGCCTACACCTCCCAGATCGGCCCTATTGCGCTCACAGGCGCTTACACGGACTATGACCTGACACAGACGGAGGCGAGTCCCGTACGCTGTCCAGACGCTGCCAAAGCGGCCGAAATGGAGGCGCTCATCACACGCCTCAAGGGAGAGGGGGATACTATAGGCGGCGTCATCACCTGCGCCATCCAAGGCTGCCCCTGCGGACTGGGCGAACCCGTGTTCAACAAGCTCCACGCCGACCTCGGCGCTGCCATGCTCGGGATCAACGCCGTCAAGGGTTTCGAGATCGGTGACGGCTTCGCCATGGCCGCCAACAAGGGGAGTGAGGTCAACGACATCTTTGTCCCCGGCACGGACGGAAACATCACGACCCGCACCAACCACAGCGGTGGCATACAAGGGGGCATCAGCAACGGACAAGACATCTTCTTCCGCGTGGCCTTCAAGCCCATCGCCACCCTGCTACGAGAACAAGAAACGGTCAACGCCGCAGGCGAGGCAGTAAAACTCAAGGCTCGCGGACGCCATGACGCATGCGTCATTCCCCGCGCCGTCCCCATCGTAGAAGCCATGGCAGCGATGGTTATCATGGACCATTTCCTCCTAAACGAGGCGCGGAAGGCGAAAAAGTGACGATTTTGCAAAGAAAATCCGACAAACGCTTGGATTTGCCCATATACTTACCTACATTTGCAACATCAACGTTGTCGGGAGACAATGTAAGCAAATAGTTTAGTTAAGTCTAGTTTAGTTTTTGTGTTGGTTTATGGGAGCCGCCTAGCGTGCTCCCATAAATTTTGCCCGTACGTAAGGAACGACGGCTGCGCGCAAAGAGAAAAGGAAGGGGGCAATTGGCGCTCCCCAACCATGCTTAAAAGCAATCCCGAAGGGGCTCATACGATGCAATTGGATGTAAGCCCAAACTTCGCGGAGCCTTACAGCCCTGAAAGGGCATTAGAGACAATAAATTACGGATTATTCCTAATGCTTCAAGGAGCCTGGCAGCCCAGAAAGGGCGCTAGAAATCAGCCTAGGGATTTATCCCTAGGTTATAACGCTTTATATTTGACTCGCCGCCGCAAATAGCGAGTTTAAAGCATACCCAACATC
>DAVZJV010000036.1:0-11852 GCA_052272595.1 Alloprevotella sp. | reverse complement strand
AAAGGAATCAGCCCCAACTTTATGCATCAAGGAAAAGTTTTATCGGACAGCAATATTTTCTATTCTATTGTGGGGAAAGGCTACTCCACAAGATGCTGAAGAAGTTCAAACCACTTCTGGCCCATGATGCGGAAGTCGTAGGCAGCGGCTTTGCGCAACACGTTCTGCTGCATTTCCTTCAGTTTTTCCGGCGAACGCATGAGGGTCAGGAGGGCCTGTGCATAGGCTTCTTCATCACCGTCTTCAACAAGCAGACCATTGACACCGCTCGGTTCCAACAGGCAACGCACACCAGCGGAACAGTCAAACGCCACTGGCACGACGCCGTGGCTCTGGGCTTCCATAAGACAAAGCCCCCACGACTCTACGGCAGAAGTGAGGCAGAGGATGGACGCCCGCTGATAAAAGGGGGACACATCACTATGCTGCCCAACGAAACTGACGCGCGGCAGCGATTGGGCTTCTGCTTCAAGGGCGGCACGGAATCCGCCGTCGCCCACAATGACCAGCTGCCAATCGGGGACTTCATGACACACACGTTTCCACACACGCACCAAGCGATCGACGCGCTTGTCGACATATTCCACCCGCCCTACGTAGACCACCATTTTTTCCTTGTCGGTGTTCACCGTCTGCGGCAGTTGGCAGGAGTTTTCAATGGTTGTCACCTTGGAGCCGTCAGCACTTTCCGCCGTGAGTTTTAAGGTGTCTATAATCTGACGGCGATAGGCATTGCAAAGCACGACATAAGCATCGACGTCGTGAATCGTCTGGCGGTAAACGCCAGCATATTTTCTCATGAGACGGCGCTTACACCACGCTTCGTGACGATAGACGAGTTGCCATTTGAGCTGGTGTTTCCACGAACCGCCCAACGCCTTGGCGCGGCGTCCGCTACTGATGGTCTGCACTTCCCAAAACGGCATACCGTGGTTGACACAGATGATGCGACACTGCGGGCAAAGGCGGCGCAGGAGCGGCAGATGGTGGAATGTGCGCGTAAACACCAGGGCTTCAATGTGTTGCGCTTCTATCAAGGCGGCCATCTCACGGATATTGTCGACGCGGCGTTGCAGGTGGGCATGTGCCACCTGGTATATTTCGATGCCATGTTCCTTAAACTCCTTTGGGATGAGTTCCTGGCAGATGCGACTCGTGATGATGGTCACGGCAACGCCCTTCGCGGCGAGAAAACGGGCCACGTCGATTGTGACACGCTCGGCACCGCCGCTTGGAAACTCTTCATGAAGGAAGGCCACATGGCGTAATTTCTTTTCTGTTGTCAAGGAGTTGATAATGTAAGGGGTTAGTATTGAGAAGGGCGGTACGTTTGCTTTATTCTTCTGTGGGGCAAAAAGAAAGAGAGCTATGCGGAGATAGGGGCATATTCCGCCTTTTCAAGAGCTGGATATATTATATCCTTATTTCAAAATGCACGTTCAATCGCCCTCACCACTTCCATCTCCCGCGACGAGAACTTGCGGGCGAAGAAGGCCGTGGAATTGAGCAGTTCGTCAGCGTCATCGGCCCGCCAAACATAGGGCGAACCGCGCTGCCAGTCGATTTTCCGCAACGTGGCACGCTCAAGGTCCTCCTCTTCTGCGTCGTAGATGTTTTGACGGAAGGGAGAGTTCCACAGGGCCGTTTGCAGAAACATCTCATCGGAACAGAGCGTGTGGCGGAAACGGGCACGGAGGCGTGGCTCCTGTTCAATCAGATAACGGCAGAAAGCACCAGTAACGCTCACCCAATTGCTGCCCTTGCGAAAATCATAACCACCACTGCGACGCTTGAACGCCGTCATTTTCTGCAACACAAGGACAAGATTCCGACAGGAAGCCGTCAGGCGGTGCGCCCATGTGCCCTTGTCTTTGAGGTGGCGGGTGAAGAAGTAATAGCGGTTGACCTTACGCCGCAAATCCCGCACATGCCCTGGCGTATTCCAGAAGCCGACAAACTCGCGGCCAGCATGCTCTTCAAAATAAGCCACCAGCGTTTGCGGTGACTTGAGCAGGAGGTCAACGCCCGAGAGGAGGTGGCAATAGGCATAACTGCCCCGCTTCATGGCCTCGCGGAAGAGGCGCATTTCTACGTCCATCTGACTGATGTCGCCCCAACACACCGCCAAGGGATGCTCGAGAAGAAAATAGCGCCCGAGGGAGGGTTTGTATGAAGAGAAACGCTCGCGCATAGCCGTTGCCCTGGCATCGATGTGGAGAAACACGTCAAAGTCGGGCGCATCAAGCTGGCGCAACAAAACGGCCAGAATCTCAGGTTCGTTGTGGGCTATGATTAAGAAAGCGTGGCGCATAAAGGCATTTCTGGTTACGATGGTGTATGAAGGGAAAACGTGGCATGGTTACAGGAGTCCTTTAAAAATCTCTGGCATCGGATTGTCCTCACACACGAAGCCATCGCGTGTGAGGCGTTCGATGGCAGGCAGACCGATGACGCGGCCGTATTCCTCCTCCAGGCGCCCGTCTTTGTAGAGGGCATAGAAGTAGCGCCAATGACGACCGCCGTGGCGCCCCTTGTGCTGCTCGAGCTGCTTGCCGCCATTAATCATCTTGGCCATAAACTGCTCGCGTCCGCGCACATTATAATGGAAGACCACGATGTTGCTGCGTCTTTCGCGCTGCGGTAGCATCTTCACCTTGTGGTTTCCCATGGAAATCTGCAGATAGCCCGCTGCACGATGAGCCACCTTCTTGTTCTGACGCTTGAAAATAGAATAAAGCGAAAGGTCGTAGGCTTCATAGTTTTCCACATATCTCACGGTGCGGCGCCATTCGGTCCAAGGCACACCGTCTTCGGGATAGACACTGCGCATTTCGCAGGCCAGCACGTTCGCCCCCGTGTCAGACATCTCGTTTTTGAGTGAACCAGAAGGCGTAAACCAAAACTCGTCGGCGTCAGCATTGATAACCCAATCGGCATGATGCTTCGTCTTGGCCAGCCACACCATGCGGTCCACCCACCGCTTCTGCTCATAGTCGGTGGCGGTTTCCTCGATGATGTCCAAGATCCAACCGCGCTCCTGATACTGTTTCAGGATTTTCTGCGTATCGTCGGTGGAGTTGTTGTCGGTGACGACAAAGCCGTCCACCCCCATTCGGTGGTGGAACTCCAAATTGTGCGCCAGCATCTGCGCTTCGTTTTTCACCAACAGCGTCATGATGAGGCGCGGATGATGGGTGCGGCGCAACGTTTTCGGCAAATCGGCAAGAGCACGGCAAATTTTAAGGCCAAGTCCCGGCGTTTTCATACTCATATATATAGAATTATTGGGTGATCAATCACGGATGACAGAAGAAAATGGTTTTGTCAGAAAGTGTCAGACAATTTGCAGAGAAACCTCTTCTCGGAAAGCCTTCAAAACCACTGGACACATACCCTTATTTATTGTGGTGCCTGAGTCGCATCAATCTTCACATCATTCATAACTGTCATTATACCTTTACTGGCGGCGAGTAAATAAGGCTACGCGCATACCTAGGGATAATCCCTAGGCTATTGTCTGAAGCCCCTTTGGGGTTATTGGGTGACGTATTGCCTAATGCGTCTTGGAGCTTATTCCCCGTCGCGCGCTATTCCTATCAGGTAATTATAGTCAGCAAGGTGATGGGGCCGTTGCGATTACCCTCTGACTCCAGCCTCAGGACTGTCTAGCCCTTCCGTTTCGGGCCAAAGGGTGAGGATCTTGTCAAGGGGGAAGTTGCGCACCTCAGCATATCCCTCAGCCATGAGGCGCTTCATCTCCGTTGTGGCAGGGAGGCGGCTGAAGCCTTTGACACCCTCGCTGAGGCTGATGGGGTGGAAGCGCAGGCGATTGAGGTCGACCAGTTCGACGCGGGGTTCACCGTCGACCATACCCAGCAGCAGATTGCCACGGGAAAAGTCACGATGGATGATTCCCGCCTCGTGGAGACGGCCCGCCGTGCGGCCGATTTCGCGCAGGAACATTGCTGCCTCAGTCTGGGGAATGTGCCCCTTGATGAGGTCAATGTAGGTATAGGGGAGTTTGCTCTGCAGCGAGGCGTAGTAGCTGTCGGCAAAGAACAGGCCCTGGCGCACGGTGACAAAGCCCACAGGTGCCGGTGAGCCGATACCCAGCGACCGCAGCCGTTCGGCATAACGGCAGGAACGTTCGGCCTTGGAGCTCCGCAGAAAACCATAGGCAATGCGGTTGATGAGGTTGGGGCGACAGAAAGCCTTGACCACGATATTGAGGCCATGGTCATGGAATAGGCGGAGCTCGTTGCGCCCTTTGTAGATGACGTGCCCTTCAGTAGTGTGCCGGAAGAGGTAGGGCAGGGCTTGGAGAAAATAACGCTCCCCTATGTAGCCGGAAGCAACACCCGTGCGGCGGGGATTGAATAGGCGGAAGATGCGGTTGATGAGTCGTGACCACGTGCGGCAGTAGCGGAGCGGGCCGCCCAGTTCGCGCTCGAAGAAAGGTTGATGGCGGCAGTTGAGCACGCTGATGACGTGACGCTTGAGTTGACGGTCGGTCTCCCTTTTGGAGCCGCTGCGTACGCGGTAGTAGAGTCCCGTATCGCCAGTGAGGCGCACGACGCGCCCGCCGTCTTGTAGGACGGAGATCCAAAACTCCCAGTCTTCGCGGGCAATGATTTCTTCGCAATACCCCCCGACGCGTTCCCAGTCCGAGCGGCGGTAGAGGGCGCAGGTATCCAGCATATTCTTACGTGCCAGGAGGGAAAGTGAGAAGGGCGGCAGTAGCCATTCCCCCGTGCGCTCGCCAAAGAACTCCGCCCTCGGCACGACGGCCTTGACCTCAGGGTCGGCGTCGAGCACGCTGACGGCTTCGGCCAGGAAGGTCGGGCTAATGCGGTTGTCGGCGTCAACGGGAAGAATGTATTTGCCCAGTGCCTCCCTGATGGCGGCATTGCGTGCGTGGCAGACACCGGCATTCTCCTCATGGAGCACCTTTATGCGCGAATCTTCTCCGGCCAATTCCTGCAAGATGCTCAGTGAGCGGTCGGTAGACCCGTCGTCCATGCAGATGACTTCGAAGTCGGCGTAGGTGGAGGCCAGTACGGAGTGTACGGCTTCGGCTACATAATCCTGCGCGTTGTAGACGGGGATGATGACAGAGACGGTGGGCATGGTGGCTATCATTACGCATGCAAAGGTATCTATTAATCCTTACTTTCGGCCCGGTTGTCCGAACGCCAGACCCAAAAAAAGGCGGGCACCTGGCGCCTGTGCGGGGCGCGGGGTGTCCGCCTTATCGGTTTTTCAACCCCAGCCTAGGCCTTGCGGTCCGGGGTGGGGGAGATGTTCAGCTTAGAGGCTCCAGTCTTCCTTAGTCTTGCGCACGTAAGCGGCGTAGCGACGCTGGGCGGCGCGCTTCGTCTCGTCGTAGAGCTCCTGAGCCTGTTCGGGCAGGGCCTTCTTCAGAGAGAGGAAGCGGACCTCGTGGTCGAGGTAATCCTGGAAGAGATCCCAGTTGGGCTCCTTAGAGTCGAGAGAGAAGGGGTTCTTGCCCTGAGCTTCCAGCTCGGGGTTGAAGCGCCAGAGATGCCAGTAACCGCAGGCTACGGCACGTGCCTCCTCTGCCTGAGAGCGACCCATACCACCCTTGATCTTCAGACCGTGGTTGATACAGGGAGAGTAAGCGATGATGAGTGAGGGACCATGGTAAGCCTCGGCCTCGCGGAAGGCCTTGAGGCACTGGGCCTGGTCTGCACCCATGGCTACCTGGGCCACGTAGATGTAGCCGTAGGTGGCCTGCATGAGGCCGAGGTCCTTCTTCGTTACGCGCTTACCGGCAGCGGCGAACTGTGCGATGGCGCCGACGGGCGTAGACTTGGAGGCCTGACCACCAGTGTTAGAGTAGACCTCGGTGTCGAGCACGAGGATGTTGACATCCTCACCGCTGGCGAGCACGTGGTCGAGACCGCCGTAACCGATATCGTAAGAGGCACCGTCACCACCGATGATCCACTGGCTGCGCTTGGTGAGGAAGTGAGTGAGTTCCTCGAGCTGTGCGCAGGTGGGGCAACCTTCCTCTACACCCTTCTTGATGAGCGGGGTGAGCTTGTCAGCTGCGGCGCGGCTGGCGTCGGCATCGTCCTTGCCGTCGATCCAGGCCTGAGCGGCCTCCTTGTAATCGGCGGGCGTCTTCTCGTCGGCAATCTGAGCCTCGAGGAGATACTTGATACGGTTGCGCATCTTCTTGTTGGCGAGCTCCATACCGAGACCGAACTCGCAGAAGTCCTCGAAGAGGGAGTTGGCCCATGCAGGACCCTGGCCGCGCTCGTTCTTGGTGTAGGGCGTTGAGGGGATAGAGCCAGAGTAGATAGAGGAGCACCCCGTGGCGTTGGCTACCATCTCGCGGTCACCGAAGAGCTGAGAGATGAGCTTGACGTAGGGAGTCTCGCCGCAGCCTGAGCAGGCGCCGCTGAACTCGAAGAGCGGGGTGGCGAACTGCGAGTTCTTGGGGTTGGACTTGATGTCGATGAGGCCCTGCTTGCTGGTGACGTGCTTTACGCAGTACTCCCAGTTCTTGTCCTCGTTCATGACGCCCTCGAGGGGCACCATCTTGAGGGCCTTGGCGTTGATGACCTTGTTGTTCTCATCGCGCATGGGCTTGCCGTTCTCGTCCTTCTTGGGCACACCGGGGCAGACGTCGACGCAGTTACCGCAACCGAGGCAGTCGAGCACGTCAACCTGCTGTACGAAGTGCATGCCCTTCATGGGAGCCGGAGCGCGCATTTCGAGCGAACCGCCGCCGAAGCCCTTGAGCTCCTCGTCGTTGAGGACGAAGGGACGGATGGCAGCGTGGGGGCAGACGAAGGCACACTTGTTACACTGGATACAGTTCTCCTTCTCCCATACGGGGACGAAGGCGGCAACGCCACGCTTCTCGTAGGCGGCGGTACCCTGTTCCCACGTACCGTCTACGCTGACCTTGTAAGCGCTGACGGGGAGAAGGTCGCCGTTCTGGGCGTTGATGGGGCGAACGAGGTCGGAGATGTAGGCCGGCTCGTCGCGCTCGATCTTGGCATCCTCGGGGAGGTTGGCCCAAGCGGGATCAACGGGCAGTTCCTTGTATTCGCCACCGCGGTCAACGGCCTGGTAGTTCTTGTCGACAACGTCCTGACCCTTGCGGCCGTAAGACTTGACGATGAACTTCTTCATCTGCTCTACGGCGAGGTCAACGGGAATCACGCCGGTGATGCGGAAGAAGGCAGACTGGAGAATGGTGTTCGTACGGTTGCCGAGGCCGATTTCCTGGGCAATCTTCGTAGCGTTGATGTAGTAGACGGTGATGTGGTGCTCGGCGAAGTAGCGCTTGGCGTGGTTGGGCAGGTTCTTGGCCAGCTCGTCGCCCTCCCAGATGGTGTTAAGAAGGAAGGTACCGTTGTCCTGCAGACCGCGGAGCACGTCGTACATGTGCAGATAAGCCTGTACGTGGCAAGCCACGAAGTTAGGCGTCTTGATCTGGTAGGTAGAGCGGATGGGGTGGTCGCCGAAGCGGAGGTGAGAGCAGGTAAAGCCGCCCGACTTCTTGGAGTCGTAAGAGAAGTAGGCCTGGCAATACTTGTCGGTGTTGTCACCGATGATCTTGACAGAGTTCTTGTTGGCACCGACCGTACCGTCTGCACCGAGGCCGTAGAACTTGGCCTCGAAGATGCCTTCGCCGCCGAGAGCCATCTCCTTCTCGAGGGGGAGGGAGGTGAAGGTCACGTCGTCGATGATGCCGAGCGTGAAGTGATCCTTGGGCTCGGGCAGAGCGAGGTTGTCATAGACGGAGATAATCATCGTCGGCGTGGTGTCGCTCGAACCGAGTCCGTAGCGGCCGCCTACGATGACGGGACGGACGTCTGCATTGTAGAATGCATCTTTGACGTCGAGGTAGAGGGGCTCGCCGCTTGCGCCGGGCTCCTTGGTGCGGTCGAGCACGGCGATGCGCTTCGCCGTCTTGGGCACTGCGTCAAGGAAGTGCTTGATAGAGAAGGGGCGGTAGAGGTGAACGCTTACCATGCCGACCTTCTCGCCCTTCTTGTTGAGGTGGTCGATGGCCTCGCGGGCAGCCTCGGTGACGGAACCCATGCAGATGATGACGCGTTCGGCATCTTCGGCGCCATAGTAGCTGAAGAGTTTGTACTCACGGCCGGTGATCTTGGAAATCTTGGCCATGTACTTCTCTACGATACCGGGCACGGCGTCGTAGTAAGCGTTGCTCACCTCGCGGTGTGCGAAGAAGGTCTCGGGGTTCTCGGCCATACCGCGTGCCACGGGATGTTCGGGCGTGAGGGCGCGGCTGCGGAACTCCTTCACCTTGTCCATCGGAACGAGAGGACGGAGCTCTTCCTGATCGATTACCTCGATTTTCTGATACTCGTGAGAGGTGCGGAAACCGTCGAAGAAGTTGATGAAGGGCACGCGGCTCTCGAGAGAGGCCAGATGGGCTACGGCGGCGATGTCCATCACCTCCTGCACGGAGCCTTCGCAGAGCATGGCGAAGCCCGTCTGACGGCAGGCCATCACGTCTTGGTGGTCACCGAAGATACAGAGAGAGTGAGAAGCCAGCGTACGGGCCGATACGTGGAAGACGCAGGGGAGGAGCTCACCGGCGATCTTGTACATATTGGGAATCATCAGAAGCAAGCCCTGCGAAGCGGTGAACGTCGTGGTGAGCGCACCGGCCTGCAGCGAACCGTGAACGGCGCCGGCAGCGCCGCCTTCGCTCTGCATCTCCTCAACCTTTACTGTGTCGCCAAAGAGGTTTTTGCGTCCCTGGGCTGACCACTCGTCTACGTGCTCGGCCATCGGTGAAGAAGGCGTGATGGGGTAGATGGCAGCAACTTCGGAAAACATGTACGCAATGTGCGCAGCAGCCTGGTTGCCGTCACAAGTGATGAATTTCTTGTTTGCCATAATTGGTTTGTGAAAAGGAATATAGAAGTTGTTATGTGTTGCGGTTGGGCGTTATGAAAAAACGCATACGAGCGACCAAGCCCTTGCGGCCGGTCACTCGCTCATATCTTGTCGGCTACGGCCGCCTCCTCTTATTAATTAATAGAGGAAACCGAAGAGCCAGAGGGGAATCTCGTTCTCCTTGCCCACCTCCGTGTTGTACTTCACGTAGATGGTGTCGGGCAGCATGCGGACGCGGCGCGTCTTGTCACACACGCAGATGTCCGTGGTGTTGTTGATGCGGAAGATGCCTGCGCGACGGCCCGTGTTGACCACGTGGTGACGCCAGAGGCAGTTGACGAAGTAGGTCTCCATCATCGATTGCTCGGTCATGCAGTCTTCGTAGAGGGCATACATGAGGTTGGCATCATGCAGGTAGACGGCCGAGGGCTTCTTGGGGAACTGCTCGCCCTCGCGGTAGACCATGTTGACCAAGCGCGTCTCCTCAAGATATTTGAGGTAGTTCATCACCGTGGCGCGCGAGGTGCCGATCTCCAGGGCGAGGCGGCTGACATTGGGGCTCGTGGGGTCGCTGATGGCGAGGAGATAGAAGAGCTTCTTGATGCGTGAGAGATACTTCAGCTCGATCTGCTTGTTGAGCAGCAGGTCCACCTCGATCATGTTGTTCATCGCCTTGAGCATTGCCTCGGTGAAGTTGTGGTTTTCGAGGAAGAAGGGGTAGTAACCGTACTTGAGGTAGTCGGTGAAGTGCTTCCAAGGCTTAACCTTGGTGAGTATGGCGCGGAGGATGTGCTCGTGATTGTTGAGAATCTGTTCGAGGGTATAGGCTTCGAAGTTCTCTCCCGTCTCGAGATTGACAAACTCGCGGAAGCTGAATCCGTGGAGCACATAGACGCGGGCGATCTCGTCGAGTTCGCTGGTCTGCGAGGTAGCGATCGCATCTTCATCGGTGGCGGGCTCGCCGGCATTGACCGAAGAGGTGGCATAGACGATGCGCAGGTAGGGGTAGCGATGATAGCACTCTACGAGCTGTTCCTGCCAGTTAGAGAGCTTGAATGCCTGATCCACGATCAACACCTGTCCGCCGTTGGCTACGAAGCGTCCGGCAAACTCCACAATGCCATGAGCCTGGAAGTAGAAGTTGTTCATGTTGGTGTAGAGGCACTGGCGGAGCTGTGCGTCAAAGTTTTCTTTGGCGTATTGCAGCAAGAACGAGGTACGGCCTACGCCGCGCGGCCCCTTGATGCCTATCAGACGATAGCTCCAGTCGATGGTGTCCATCAGAGAGCGGCGCACCGCGGCGTGGAAGTTCTCCATCAGGTAGCTGTGCGATTTGTAGAATGTCTCCAGGTCAAACATAATGAGGTGGTTTTCGTTTAGGAATGGCGCCTCGCCAAATGCTCTTCCTTTCCGCCGTAACCCATGGTTGCGGATGGTCGGGAGAGGGTACGGGCTATGATTGTGCAAAACTACAAAGTCATCGCGACACTTGCAAAGCGTGCGTGCCAAAAAATAGTGCGAAAAAAATAAGGGACCCCTTAGGCCCGCTGTCTG
Source organism: Alloprevotella sp. (assembly GCA_052272595.1). GTDB lineage: Bacteria > Bacteroidota > Bacteroidia > Bacteroidales > Bacteroidaceae > Alloprevotella. Next base: position 1,391 of record DAVZJV010000036.1, on the reverse strand, counting down.
CCTACCCTGATGCGGTGGTTTGAGACGGGCGGAGGCGGGCGGGTGGCGGCTTTTTCCTATCTTCGCGTGGCGCAGATGTCATGCGCTCCTTATTTTATCCACCCTATTTTATCCACCCTTTCTATTATCATATCGCTATGAAGCAGATCCGTGCGGCAGTCGTAGGCTACGGCAACATTGGCCGCTACGCCCTCCAGGCCCTTGAGGCCGCGCCCGATTTCGAGATTGCCGGCGTCGTTCGCCGTCAGGTGACCGATGAGGCTCTCCCTTATCCCGTCGTGACCGATATCGCCGAGCTCGGCCAGGTCGATGTGGCGATCCTCGCCACGCCCACCCGCAGCGTGGAGGCTTATGCCAAGCAGTTGCTCGCCAAAGGTATCCACACCGTCGATAGCTTCGACATCCACACCCAGATCACCCAGCTGCGCCGCAGCCTCGACGAGACGGCCCGTGCCCACGGGGCGGTGAGCATCATCGCCTCCGGTTGGGATCCGGGTACCGACTCCGTCGTGCGCACCCTCCTCGAGGCCATGGCTCCCAAGGGACTTACCTATACCAACTTCGGCCCCGGCATGTCGATGGGACACACCGTGGCCGTCAAAGCAATCGACGGCGTGAAGCGAGCCCTCTCGATGACCATACCCACCGGCACGGGCATCCATCGCCGCATGGTTTACATCGAGTTGGCGGAAGGCGCAGACTATGCGACCGTGGCGGCCGCCATCAAGGCCGATCCCTACTTTGCCCACGATGAGACCCATGTCATCGAGGTTCCCTCCGTAGATGCCCTCCTCGACATGGGCCACGGCGTCAACCTCACCCGTAAGGGCGTGAGCGGCGAAACGCAAAACCAGCTCTTCGAGTTCAATATGCGCATCAACAATCCCGCCCTCACCGGCCAGATCCTTGTTGCCGCTGCCCGTGCCGCCATGCGTCAGCAACCTGGCTGCTACACCCTCATCGAAGTGCCCGTCATCGATCTCCTGCCGGGTGATCGTGAAGAGCTAATCGGCCGTTTGGTGTAAACCCACGCGATACATATAAATAGACGATAATCCACTAAGGACGCGGATGTCGCTCTTTCATAGAGTGACTCCCGCGTCCTTAGTGTGTCTATGCCCGGCATATGGAGCGAGACCCCTGCAAAAGAGCTATTCGTTAGACACTCTCTGCCCTCCATCAAAGAGAAGGGCAGTAGGGCTAAATTCTCAGAAGTTCTTTTGCAGGGGTCTCCGTTAGGTAATCATCGGATAGAGAGCATGTCGCGGGCGTATGCCTAGCCCCTTTGTGGCTCTCCCTTGTAAATGGGTCGACAAGCGTTCAAGGTGTCCCAGAGGGACCACACTTACTGATAACCGGGCACTCCGCTTCGCTACGTACCCGGTTATCAG
>DAVZJV010000035.1:0-14212 GCA_052272595.1 Alloprevotella sp. | reverse complement strand
CTGGTGCTCGAGGCTCACAAACATTACACTGCCCAATTCCATCACTTCGATAGGAAACAGGGCTTTCTCCGAATGCTCGAAGCTGAAAAGCGTGTTCTTTGAAAACAGGAAGCCCTCGGGCATGAACATTGGCTCTGAGATATTTGAGAATACTCCTTCGGACCTGACCCTTTACGTGCCGCTTTCAGCCATGAGTGACTACTCTGGGCGCTTCGGAAAGACCGTAGCAGTCAACCCAAACATCACCGTTACGATTTCTGACGCGAAGTACGCAACGTATTTCTCCGACAAGACCTATACGATGCCCACAGGGCTGACCGGCGCTATCGTGACGGAAGCCAAAGCGGAAGGCACGCTCGGACTCTCGTGGGATTATAAGGCTGGCGAAGTCGTGCCGGCAGGTACGGCACTGCTGCTTAAAGGTGATGAAGAGGGGCAATACGACATGAGCGACTTTACAACGCAGACAGCTGCCGTTCTTGGAAACAATCTGCTGCGAGGCGGCATTCAGGATAGCACGACCGTATTGGCCGACGGTTCGCAGGATGCCCTTTTCTATAAACTCTCCTACAATAACGAGGGCACCGAGGTGGGCTTCTACTGGGGCACCGACGAGGGCGCGGCATTCATAAACCCGGCTCACCGCTGCTATCTCGCCCTCCCCAAGGATCAGTATGTCCATGTCAAGGGCTTCAGCCTCGGAGGTGACGACACCGTCACGGCTATCACCGGCGTGAATGCTGGCGCTCCCACCAAGGCGCAGAAGATCTACACGCTCGACGGCCGCAGAATCAATGCCGCTTCTACGCAGAACTTGCCTGCTGGGCTCTATATCGTAGACGGCGTCAAGACGATCGTCAAGTAAAGCAACCATCATTCATCAAGACACAAATCAAATGACACACACGAAGCATACTTACCTCCGCCCCACGGCCACACGCCTCGCTCTCCGCACGGAGGGTTTCCTCGCAGGTTCTCCCAAGCTGGGCGTACACGACGAGGTTTCCGACAAACCCTCCCTCTCCGACGGCAAGGCCGGCTGGAACAGCGAAGACTGGCAGGAGGAGTAAAGCGACTCCGCCTGTTGGTAACAAGACAACTGCTTATAGATAGCGAGGCAACCGCTTATCAATAGCAATACATAAAGGCCACGGCCCGGGGGCTCTCATGGAGCGCTCGGGCCGTGGTGCGTTTTGTGGGTTAAATTTGACCCATAGAGAAAAACCACGATTTTTTACCCTGCAATTAGCCCCATACGCCCCGCCCTTTTCCTTACCTTTGTTGCTTCAGTCAGATCGTACTCATCCTCCATCCTAATGCCGCATCCCATCGAGAAGTCCCTTTCCCCCCGCAAAGCCTACATCGCCGCCTTGCGCCTGCCACTGGCGGTGCTGATCGTGTTGATCCACGCCTACAATGCCCCGTGGCGGGCGGTTGACTGGGGCGGCGCGGCTTGGGTGCCGCGCTTCCTCTCCAACCAGCTGCCGACCTTTGCCGTGCCCCTCTTCTTCGCCTTGTCGGGCTATCTCTTCTTTTGCGGGATGCAGAGATTCCGTCCGTCAACCTACTGCGCAAAACTGCGACGGCGGGGGCTGACCCTCCTCCTGCCCTATCTGGTGTGGAATGTGCTGGCCTTTGCCCTCTATGCCCTGCAAGACCACCTCGCGGGGCGTCCGACGGGGCAGCCCTTTACGTTCGACATCTTCTGGGGCAGCAAGGAGATGACGGCCGCCCATCCGACGGCCCTAGGCTATGCCGCCGGCGCCACGACCGCCCCGATCCTCACCCCCCTGTGGTTTGTGCGCGACCTGATGGTGATGGTCGTGGCCAGTCCCATGCTTTATGTCCTGCTGCGGCGCCTGCCGGGCTGGTTGCTGGCCGTGTTGTGGGTCGTGTGCTGGCAGGGAAGTCTCTGGTGGCCCTGCTGGGGCGGCCTGTCGCTCATGGCTCCGACCTACTTCGGCCTCGGTGCGTGGTTCGGCGTGCGGGGCCTCGACCTGGCCGAAGGCACGCGGCGGCTGCATCGTCCCTCGCTGGTGCTTAGTCTTGGCTTGCTTGCTGCCATGCCCTTTGTCGGCAGCGGGGGCTGGGTCGACTGGCTGGGGCCTGCCGGTCTCGGCGCACTCTATCCCCTCACGGCGGGCGTGTGCGCCCTCTGGGCGGCGGCCGGCTGGAGCAAGTGCCACAAGACGGGGGGCGAATTCTCGCGCAGCGGATTCTTCCTCTATGCGGCCCACACCATCCTACTCCTCCCGTTGGCTTCGGCGGCAACGCGTTATGTCGGGGAAGGGGCGGGACCGTTCATCACCATCCTGCTCTTCATCCTCTGCCCAGTGGCTGCCGTCCTCCTGTGCCTGCTGGCCTATCAGGTGTTGCGCCGCCTCTTCGGGCGCTGGGCCGGGCCGTTGACGGGCGTCTACGAGCCCTATCGGCGCTTGGGAACATAAAGGAAAGGCGCCGAGACCGGCCACAACGTAGCGCGGCGGGTTTCCCGGGAACATCATTAGCAGCAGCTAACGATCGCTCCAGGGAAACCCGCCGCGCAATTGCGAAAGGCCCGCTCCTTACTTCACCTCGAGGCGGTAGCCCGCAGTCTGTGCCCGGAAGGCCGGGGCAAAGACGCTGGTGAGCCGGGCCGTGCCGCTCGCGTAGGAGCCGGTGCGGTTGACGACCAGTTCCTCCGTGAGGCGGTGCGTGCCCTTCTCGACGCGCTCTATGTAATAGGTCGTCTCTGCCACGCCGGTAGCACGGTAGCAGGCGAGGCCGTCTGCCCCACAGTAGCCTGAGAGCGGCTGGCGCTCGGCAAGGCAGGCGGGGCGGGCTGACGTGAGGCTCACATAGTCATAGTCGCGGTCGGCCGTGAGGGTAAAGGTCAGTCGCATGCGGTCGCCCACGCGCAGGGGTGTGGCGCCATCGGCGGAGAGGGCCGTCCACTTCCCGCCGCGCCAAACGTCGAGGGTGCGTGTCAGTCCCAGGCCCTGCGCACTGGCCTTGATCTCCGAGGCCGAAGCCACCGAGGTGGCCGTCACGTGGCCCCAGGCCGGGCCGTCCGTCACCTTGCGCACCGTGAGGCGGTCTGCCGCAAGGGCTGCGGGGCTGTCATAGGTGAGGCTGCTGTAGCCCACGGTGGTGAGGCCCTGCGTCAGCGTGCGGCTGTTGAGGCCCACGATGTCCGTCCCGCGCTTCAGCGTGTAGACGACCGGTTCATCGTCAGTCAGACTTCCCAGTGTCCCCTCGCTGTCGGGGGCCGACAAGAGGGCATAAACCGCCGAGGCCGTGGCGGCCGAAGTTTCCCACCCCTCCGTGCGTTTCGTCTGGAGCAGGTAGCGGCGCATGGCGTCAGCTTCCGCTTTGCGTCCGAAGTGGTCAAGCGCTTCGATGGTCAGGCATTGCGTCGTGAGGCGTTCGGCGCCGTCTTGGCTGAAGTCGCGCGGTGCATCGAAGTAGCGCCCCATCATCGGGGTGGCCACCGTGTGTTGGAGGAGACTTTCCAGCAGGTCGCGGGCTTCCCGCTCCCGTCCCCCTTCGGCCAGTGCCGTAGCGAGCACCGCCTTGTCATGGTGTGAGAGGGCGCGGGGCTGTGCGATGGCCCGATCCATCAGCCGGCGGGCATCCGCGTCGGGCCGTTCGCCCAAGAGGGCGCGGAGATAGAGATAGTCCAGCTGGTCGCCGGTGACGGCGGCCGTGGTCGGCTGCTTGTCAGCTTCGGCCTGTTGGCGGGCCATCTCCGCCTTGAGGTAGTCATAAGCCTTGAGTAGCGGTTTGTCTGCCCCCTCGGCATTACCCAGCTTCTGCGCCCGTGTCAGGAGCAGGGCGATGCGTAGGGTCACCGACGTGCTGGGCCCCATGCCCGGATACCAGCTCCAAGCCCCGTCGGGGCGCTGGAGGGCGGCAAGCTTGTCGAGGGCGCTGTGGCGCGAAGCGGCCGCCATATCTTCATCGAGCAGTGTGGCCAAGGCCCTGTTACGCTGACGCTCACGGTCGGCGGCGCCGAGCCAGGGCGTCTGGTCGTAGGCCGCTTCATCATGAATCTGGCTGAGCAGGGCCGCCTCTTTGGTCGCCTCACCGGCCTCCTTGCCGCCACGCTGCAGGCGGGCCGTGAGGCTGTCGGCAAAGTGGCGCAGGGCCGGAACGTGCTGCGTGAGTCCCTGGCTCAACGCGAGGGCGTAGAAGCGGGTCGCCTGGTCGAGGGCACTCTGCCCCGTTCCCTCACGGGCCAGTACGGGGAGCGCCCCCACCACCATCCAGAGCGGATGGCTCGTTATCTCCACCTCCAGACTACGCCGCTGCTTTGGGGCCTTCGTCCCATGGCCTGCCCGATCGTCCCCCGCAAAGAGCGTGTCGATGCGCAGGGTCTGCGAACCGCGGCCGTCGAGGGTGAAGGGCAGCGTGCGCGTTACCACTTCGCGGTCGTCGATGACGGTGACGAGGTGTTCCTCCCCATCGGCATAGCGGTTTGAGGCCGCCTGGGCCGTGCAGCGCATGACGGCAGCCTCCGTCGTGACGGTGTAGGGGGAATAAGCCACAAGGCTCTTGCCCGGGGCAAGCGTCACGTCGCGCGAGGCCCGCAGGAGGGTCGTCAGGGTGGCCGTACCCGTTCGGGGCTGTGACAGCGCATTGTCCAGCGTGAGCGTCAGGCGGGCCTTGACCGTCTCCGGGTTGAGGTTCGTCACCTTGACGGGAATAGTGAGGCAGTCGCCGCGGCGCACATATTGCGGCAGGGTGGGGGAGACCATCAATTCCTTACGTGCCGTCACGAGCGTGTCGAGTCGGCCGTTGTTCATCGTGCGGTCGTGTGCCAGGGCGAGCAATCGCCACTGCGTCGTCGCTTCGGGCAGGGTGAAGGTAAGGCTCACCCGTCCGAGCGAGTCGGTGCGGAGGGCGGGACGGAAGTAGGCCGTCTCGTTGAAGTTTTTGCGCACGTTGTCCGTTGCAGGTCGGGTCACACGGCTGCCCGAGCCTTGCACGCGAACTTCTTCGGACTTGGCGACAGGCGCTGCGAGCGCGTTCTTCCGCATCAAGCGCGGGGTCGGGACTGCCGCGTCGGCCATCGCCTCAAGTCCGTTGGAGCGACCCGCGAGCGTGATGAGGGGGTAGGCATCGTAGAAGCGGTCAGCGCCGTAACAGTCGAAGAGGTCGCTGCGCCAGTCGGTGTAAGTGTGCAGGAGGCTGCTCGTCGGCTGAGGATCGAGCTGTGCCGTGAGGTCGGTCTGCCAGGTATAGGCCGGCAGGCGCCAGCTTCCGTAAGGCAAGATCCGCGGGTCATAGAGCGCGGAGAGCCGCCAGTCATGGCGTCTGAAGGCATCGAGCGAGGCATCGTAGAGCGTGGCCATCACCTGACTCCCAGCCGGTCGGCCGTCGGGGCGGGTCACGCGCAGGCGCCACGTCTCTTCCCGGCCCGGCGTGAGGAGAGAGCGGAAGGTCTCCCAGCGCATGAGAAGCCGGCGGTCAGCCGTCGGGCGCTGCACCTCACAGGTGTAGGTGAAGAGCTTCCCTTCGTTCACGAGGGCGAAAAAGGCCGTGGCCCCGTCGCCATAGGCGGGGGCATAGCGCAGGTCGAAGCGTGCGAGCGAGTCGGAGAGTGTCAGGCGGCGGCTATCAACGAGGTGGCCGGCGGCGCTGACGAGGTCGTAGTAGAGCACCGCGTGCGGTGCCTTCGTACCGATGAGGGCCGTCACGGCAGCCCCCTGTTCGTCGGTATGGCTTTCGGCAAAGAAGGGGTTTAGGCGGTCGGCGGGGCGCGTATCGTTGTCAGAGAAGAGTACGAAGCGCAGCGTGTCGCTGGAGATCGCCTCGCAGCTTGCCCCACTGCCCGCCACGCTATCACGGTCGGCCTGTGAGACGATGAGGCGGTAGTTGCCCGAGGGCAGCGTCTGGAGTCCGTCGGGCACGAAAGCCTTCCCCGTCTCGTAAGTGCCCTTTGCGAGGGTCTTCCCCTCCGGCTCCGTCTCGATGCGCCAGGGGCCAGTGCCCTTCAGGTCGTTGTCCGCTGCATTGACGCGGCGGATTTTGAGCTTGGCGGGACGTTCGCGGCAGATGTGTTCGCCCCATTCCATCTCAAGGCGCGAGCGCCAGTCGGCGGCGTGGAGGGTCGTCGAGGCCGAACGTGTCTCCCCGTTGTCAGCCGTTACGTCTGCCGTCACGACAAAGGAGTAGCGGTTGTAGGGGGTCGGTCGCCAGATATGTTGATTGTCATCCCCCACAGGGCGCGTTAGGGCTACGGGAATGTGGAATGCCCCCGTGCTGTCCGTGATCGTCTCCCCCTCGACGGGGCTGCTCTGCTCGCTACCGCCGCCGCCCAGCCACCAGGTAGCGGTGCGCACGCGGTAACGCACTTTAGCCCCTTCGATCGGCACGCCGGCGTAGGTCTTCGCCGATCCCTTGACGCTGACGGTGTCGCCCAGCGCATAGGCGGCCTTGAGAGCCTCCGTCTCGACCGTGAAGGTCGGGCGGACATATTCCTCCACCCTGATCCAGCGTGAGGCGCTCACCCCGCCGCGGCTGAGCTCCAGGCGGAAGGTGCCGGGGAGGGTCACGGCGGGTAGGCGAAGCGTGCCGCTCAGCGTGCCGTAGTCGTCGGTGCGCACGGTGAGCGAATCGACGGCGCGGCCGTTGGCGCTGAAGAGTTTTACCGCTGCCTCCATGTTCGGGATGACGGCGTAGCGGGCCGTGTCGCGCACGTAGGCGATGGCGGCAAATTCCACCTGTTGCCCCGGGCGGTAGATGGCGCGGTCCGTGAAGAGGTCGACCGTCGTCGAGCGGTCCTGCGCGGGACTTTCGGTGGGCACGACGATGGCCCCCGGGGCGGCAGTCGTGTCTTCACCCCCGCCGGTCGTGACGGTCAGGCCGGCCGTGGTCGGGGCATAGTAGCCATAGCCTCTGAGGCTGAAGGAAGGTGCGGCGGCATCGGTGGCCGTATGTATATAGAAAGACAGGTCGCGGCGCAGTCCTTTGGAGGGAAGGTTGACGGTCGCATCGGCGCCCATGGGCCATGTCCTCCACTGTCGTGGCGTGTCTTCCCCACTTCGCGCATTGTTCTCGCTGTCGGCTCCATAGGCCGTCAGTGTCGCACCGGTCACCGGCGTGCCTGTGGCTGCGTCGACCGCCACGACGCGGCTGCCCCCGTTAAGCGACAGCGTGAGGCTCTGAAGGGCGCTTACCGACACGACGGCCTGCTCGCTCGTCACCTTGCCGTCGATGACGAGCTGCACGCCATAGACGCCCGGCTGCCCGGGGGCGGCAAAGGCGATCGTCCCGACCTGCTGCACCCAGGGCTGTGCGGGGGAAAAGTTGAAAGTCTCCGTGCGCGGGCCGTCAAGGCGTGATGCCCCGAGACCCTTCGGGACGATATTCCCGTCGCGTGCCAAGGCGAGGTCATAGGCAGCTCGGCTCCAGGCCAGCGGTGTGAGGCGCAGCGCCACCTTACCGACATGGCGCGTGCGGATCTTGACTTTGATCTTGGCGCCCGGTCTCATGAGCGTAGGGAGTCCCTCAAGGCGGGCGAGGGGCGCTTCGTGGTCGGCGATGAAGCGTTGGAGCTGTGCCGTCTCCGCCTTCCCGATCTTCCTCCTCAGCCGGCTCAGTGCCGTGCGGGCATCCTTGAGGAGCACGCTGTCGTTGTGCGCGGCCAGGGGGCTGTCGTCATCATAGCTGTTGCGCAGGTCGGTCACCGCCTCCCATACGCGCACGACCGCCGGCCGGTCGGCATATTGTGCGGCGAGCGCCGTGAGTGCGCGGTAGCGCGGTGTGGTCTCGATGCCTCCCCCGTTGCGTAGAGGGCTATTGTCACCTTGTCGGCTGACGGCGGTGGGTAGTGCCTCGTCAGCCGATGAGTTGATCGCCTCCAGCCGCAGGGTCAGTGCGGCGTCGGTACGGTCGAGGCTGTCGTAGACGCTGATGAGGCGGTTGCGCAGCGAACCGATGCGGCCGGCGTCGAGCCGACGGAGCGAGGCTTCCGCCGTGCGGTAGATGAGGTGGAGCAGGTCATCGCCGTAGATCGTGCGGCTGTCGCTGACGCTTCCCTTGCCCGTCTCCGCTTTGTCGAAGAGGGCGGCGTAGCGCTTCGTCGTCGTCGTGGCGAGCGCGGTCGGGTCGGCCAATGAGGCTTCGATGTGTCTCAGCGCACGGGTGCGGATGCTGTCTTCGTCGAGCGTGGCGTCGTCCATGCTGTAGGGGCAGAGGGCGTAAAGCCTTCCGAGGGCGATGTGCCACAGCGCCCGGGTCGGAGCATCGAGCGGGCGGCGTTGCGGCGTGTCCGCCTGGAGCATGGCCTCCATGCGGTTCGTCGCTACCCGCACGCTGTCGGGGGAGAGTTCGCCGAGGAATACCCGCTCGGTCAGCATGGCGCGGAGCAGTTGCCCCTCGTTTCCCTCGCGGAGCGCTTCTCGCCGCACCAGGGCCACCCCTTCGAGGGCATTGCGCGGGCGGTCTTGGGCGGCGTGGGCGGCCACGTCTTTCCATAGCCGGTCATAGTTGCGCTGGGCCGTGATCTGAGGGGATACCAGCGAAAGCGCCGCCAGACCGAGTAACGGGAGGGCACGGCTGGATCGGGGAAGGGAGGATCGTATCATGAAGTAAGGTTTTGTCTTTCCATTAGAAGATGAGGGATGGGGGCGGAGCGCACACGCGTAACGGAGGAAGCAGGCGCTCCGGATGTTGGGTGCGCGGCCCTTGTCCAGAAGATCAGAGATGTCCCTTGTGCTCGCGACGGCGCACCGTGAGACGCCGCATGATGAGCGCGCTGTAATAGCTGACGTAGGCCGCCATGCCGAGGAGCATGACGAGGGCCGTTTTGAGTCCGTGGCAAACGAGGGCGTAGCTCTTTGCCACGGCTGCCGTAGCTCCGTAGGCCCCGGTGAGCATGCCGATCACCGCGGCGTGCCACGGGCCTGCCCCCGATGGGGTGGGGAGGAGGGCGCCCAACGAGGCGGCCGCAAAGACACAGAGCATGTCGAGGGCGCCGAGGCCGCTCAGACCGTCGTAGAGCGGGATGAGCAGCAGCAGCTGCAGGTAGTTGCAAGCCCATACGCCGATGCTCAGGGCGCAGAACGCCCAGGGGCGGTCGAGCGAACGGATGGCGCAGACGCCGTGCCAGAGTTCGAGCCAGAGGGTGCGGAAGCTTTTGCGCCCCTCGGTGTGAAGCCCGGTCGTCTCCGAGCCCTTGTCACGCAAGGCCAGCGGGCTGCGGCGACGGGTGCAGTAGACGAAGCCGACGACCAACAACAGGGCCATGAGCAGACCCCACCATGTGCCGCTGACGTGCACGCCTCCCAGCCGTTCGGCCAGCCGGCTGAAGAGCGATTCCATATCAGCCCACCGCAGGCAGGCCGTCAGGCTCAGCAGCATGACGAGGCAGGCCACGTCGGCCACTTTCTCTACGGCCACCGTACCGAGGGCGCGGGCCTTCACCCCCGGCTGTCCGCGCCTGATGAGCCAGGCACGCACCAGTTCGCCCAGGCGGGGCGTTACGCTGTTGACAAGGTAGGAGATAAAGACCAGCTCGATGGCTCGCCGGTAGGTCACGCGGATCTTTGCTGCGAGCAACAGTTGTCGCCAGCGAAGGCCGCGCAGCACGTTGGCCACTACGCCGGCCAGCAGGGAGAGACTGATCCACACGAAGCCGTCGCGCTGCGTAAAGACACGCGCCAGACCCTCCGCATCGAAGCCACGGTAGAGCCACCACATCAAGCCCCCTCCCAGAGCAAGGGATAGCGTGAGCGAAATCATGTGACGGGTGAGACGGGGCATGGGGTAACGTGTGTGGTAGGGGGAGTGGGAAAGGACGGGCCGAAGCCTTTGGCAAAGTAAACCCTTTTTATTCGGCCCGTTTGCCTCGCTGGCGAGAAAAAGGGTTAAATCGCTCTCATCGTCTCATTTCCCACTTCATTTTCAAAGGCATGATAGGGGCTCTGTGGAAAAGACTTGTAACTTTGCGGATACAAAATAAGGGGGGATGCAGACCGACATCCCCCTTCTACACCCAACGTCATCCTAACACTATTACAACTCGCACAGAGTTGTCCTCCCCCTTGCCTCGACCTTGTCGCGGCATGATTGTTGTGCGCTCTGTGCTGCCGGAATCCGGTTGCCGGTATCTTACTTTGTGGCATATGGAACTTGAAAAATTTGGCCGTCAGCTGCGCCTACTCCTTCTGCTGACGCAGAACCATGCGCTCACGGTCGATGAGATCTGTCAGCATGTCGGCCTCTCACGCCGCACCTTCTACCGCTATGTCGATAGCTTCAAGCAGCTCGGCTTCCTCGTCCACCGCAACGGCGCTTACTGGAGCATCTCGCTCGACTCTCCCTTCTTTGTCAAGATCAACACGGCCTACCGCTTCTCCGAAGCCGAGGCGCTGACGATCCTCCGCGTGCTGAGTTCGGTCTATGATCCCTCGGCCGATGTGCAGGCGGTGCGCGAGAAGCTCGACCACCTCTACAACCCGGAGACCCTGCGGCGGGCCGGCGAGGATGAACTCATGGCCGACAAGATCGGCACCATTCACCGGGCTATCAGCGAAGAGCGGCTCTTGCTCATCCACGACTACGACTCGCCGACCAGCCAGACCCGATCCGACCGCATCGTTGAGCCTTACCTCTTTATGAACCACGGAGCCGAGGTGCGCTGCTACGAACTCTCCACCCACACCAACAAAACCTTTAAGCTGGCACGCATGGGCAGTGTGGAAATCCTCGATCTCCTCTGGGCCCACAAGGGCGATCATGCCCCCTGTCGCCGCGACCTCTTCGGCTTCATCGGCGAAGAGACCGTGCCCGTCACCCTCATCCTCGGCCGTCTTGCGACCCACCTCTTGCTAGAGGAACATCCCGAAGCACGTTTCGAACTCACCCTCGTCCCCGGCCGCGAGGGCCATAGCCGTCTCCAAACTCGCGTGAGCGGCATGGCAGGCATCGGCCGCTTCATCCTCGGACTTTACGATGACATCGAGATCGTCGACTCCCCCGCACTGACGGCCTACGTCGACAAGCGTATCCGCGAAATGTCTGAACATCTCGCCAAGAGGGAGGCCAATCCCGATCCCGGGTTTGTGAAGGTGGCAGTGGAGGATGAAGAGGAATAAACATTGTGGCGTCTGCCTTTAGCCCTGAAGGATTGTGCAAGGTGAGAGGCAAGGGAAAGCTTGCTTTCACTTGTCCGAACTGCAGCCAATCCTATGCAAGGGGCGTCGCAATATGCGTCTGCCTGCCCCTATCGCTATTTGACGGAAGCACAATTGTGATTTTGCCTATTTCTGTCAATCTGTCATGGCTCTAATGCAAAACATTGATCCTTATAGGCTTGGGGTAACCTGTAATCACCGTTTGCTGTCAGCTTTCTGTCAGAAAATGTCAGCCTGCTGTCAGCGAACTGCCGCCGACTGTCTGCGGTTTCTACCGGCTGCCGGCGCTCGGACCACGGCGGCCGGTAAAGGCGCGTCCCTCACTGACAGATTCCTGACAGAACGCTGACAGAAACCTGACTCTTCTTTCCGCCTTCGGTCCGTCTAACCGTAACAATATCAGTGCGGATGCCCCTGACCACTGACAGATTGACGGAAATCCTTCACGCAACTTTCTCACCTGAGGAGGAAGCAGGCGTTCAAGGTGTCCCGAGATGGCATGCGTTCAAGTTGCCTCGAGATGACATGCGTTCAAGTTGTCCCGGAGGGACATAACTTACTGATAACCGGGTACGAAGTGCCCGGTTACGATGTCTCCTTAGATGGCAGCCCGAAGGGATGCACACTTTTTAATGCCTAGGTCGGTTGCTGTAAGTGCGCATCCCTTCGGGCTGCTCTGATTATGCCATGGGTACCGGGAACTCCGCTTCGTACCCGGTTATCAGTAAGTTAAGTCCCTTCGGGACACGATGAACGGGACACAATGAACGCTTATACCGGACGGGGCACAAGGTTGCCATGCCGTTCGATTTAGATGCCTTCCCGTCTGCGCGGGAAGGCATCTCGTTTCTCCCGGATAGGGTGTAAGTTCCACCCGGTGAGGGCAGGCGGACGCATATCGCAACTCCTCTGCAGGGCTAAAGACATTCGCCCGCGTGGGCTACACAGAACAGCCTCTCCCGACTTCGTTGCTACGCACCTCGGGGGCTTGGGGACGCCCGTTCATTATCCCCCGGTTGCCCGTTGCATTTCAGTGTTTCCGCGCTCTCCCCTTTCCTTGGTCTATCCCTCTGTAACTCATCGTTTTGCTATGTCTGATGGTAACGGCCTGAGGCTCCCGGACTTGAATTTCGGGCGTTAACATATTTTACCCCCCCCTATTTGCATTGTTAGTATTTCTTATCTAGTTTTGCCCGCGGTAAGGTCGATTGTCGCCGCACAGTTGACGGATGGCCTTGCCGACTCTGCTTCGGAACTTATCCAACATTTACTTAATCCTTATAGTCATACAAGTATGGGAAAAATCTCTACCCTTACAGCTGCGCTGCTCTTCTGTGGCTTCACGGGAGCTGCTGCGCAGACAGCGACGTCCGGGCTTACGACCAGCGATATCAAGCTCACCGCGGCGAAAGATACAACCTGGTACGTCATCAGCAGCTACAACCGCGGCGGCGTGCTCACGGCTCCTGGCGGCATAGACCTCCAGCACACGACCTACACCTACGACAACGCTGCATGGTGCTTCATCAAGGCTGACGACAACACGACGGGCAAGCTGTCCGACGGCGTCTATATTCAAAACCGCGCCGGCCGTTATGTAAAAGGCAACAGCGCCAGCACAACGCCCACCACGATATATGTCACCGACAATACGATCGGCAATATTGGCGGCATCGTACTCTCTACAGCCAAGACCATCACGGACAACACCTGCGTAGACGCATCAAACGCCAATATCGGCACCAACCTGTGGAAGCACATTGAAAGCGACTACCAGGGCACGACCTGGATGCTTGAGGCCGAGGAGAGCTCTAGCGCGTCACTCGCAACCGTTAAGGCTGCTGCCAACAAGGCCATCACCAATGCAACCACCCTCAAGAGCAACCTCACGGCTTATACGTCCGGCACGGGCCTTGGTCAATATAACTTCCCCGAGAACTACGAGGCAACGTTGGCTGCTGCCATAACGACTGCCACGACAGCTGTCAATGCGACCGATGCGACCATTGCCTCTATAAATACGGCGGTCAGCGCACTCAGCAAGTTGCAACCCGTTTCTTATCTCAATATGCCCGCTGCTCCCTGCTTCCTGCGCATCAAGACGTTGGCTACCGACATCACGGGCACGGCCTACCTCGCCTCCGCCAACAGTACTGTATCCGGGAAGACGGACCGCGTAGGTTTCAAGGAAACTGCCGGTATCGGTACCATCTTCCTCTATGACACGGACAGCAAGCTCACCGCCTATGACAACGGTTACCAGATCACGACGCCCAGCATGACTAAGTACAACGGCGTAGCCGATGGTGGTGCCTTCACGTTTGAGCCTTCAGCCGTTGGTACGATCAGCGCCTACAATCTCGTCTATACCCGCTCTATGGGTGCAACCATCGTCTACACCAATGGCGCGGGTGCCGCTACGGCAGCCTATACCGATGCCTGGGGCAAGGGTAACACCTACTCCAACCAGCGTTGCGACTTCGCCCTTGAGGACGTAACCACGCTCCCCGTCACCATCGGTGAGGCCGGTTACGCTACGCTCAACCTCCCCGTCGCTGTCACCATCCCCGAGGGTGTGACGGCCTACACGGGTACGAAGAACGGCGAATACCTCGTGCTCAACAAGCTCGAGGGCACCATCCCTGCCAACACACCCGTTGTGCTCCAGGGTGCAGCCAAGACTTATGACTTCGCCATCGCTACCGAGGCTACGGCAGCCGTTGAGGCTTCTGACCCCGCCCTCACGGGTACGCTCAAGGCCGAGAATATCGTAAGCGGCTCTCTGACGCTCCAGAAGATCGACGATACAGTCGGCTTCTATACCTATACGGGCAGCGAGATGAAGGGCTTCAAGGCCTACATCAACGGCACGACTGCTGCCGGCGCCAAGGCGCTCCTCTTCGGCGGCAACGTGACGGGTATCAACGGTGTCACTGTTGACGCCACCGCTCCCAAGGCCATCTACGACCTCCAGGGCCGCCGCGTCAGCAAGGCTGTCAAGGGCCTCTACATCATCAACGGTGCAAAGGTGCTCGTTAAGTAAAGCCCGGCCAACGCCCATTAAAACCACCTCACAAGATTTTAAGCACATC
>DAVZJV010000034.1:1932-14963 GCA_052272595.1 Alloprevotella sp. | reverse complement strand
ACCGACGACCTTTCTTCCCCCCTCTCTTCCCCCCTCTCTTCCCCCCTCTCTTCCTTCCCCCTCTATCCCCTCCGCCCGCCTGACCAGGCGCCCCCAACACATCACCCATGAACATCGAAAAACTCGTCCTCCGCAACCTGACCTCCATCGAGGGCGAACAGATTATTGACTTCACGGCCGAGCCGCTCCGCTCAGCCGGCCTCTTTGCCATCACCGGCGACACGGGCAGCGGCAAGTCGACCCTGCTCGACGCCGTTTGCCTTGCTCTCTACGGCAAGGCCCCCCGCTACTTGGAGGCAGAGAGCGTAAGAACCGAGGAGCGCAAGGACAATGAAGAGAAAGCCCTGCGGCTCAACCCCACCGATCCGGCGGGCATCCTCCGCCGCGGCTGCAAGGAGGGGGGCGTGACGCTCACCTTTGCCACCGCCGCCGGTGAGCGCTACGAGGCCACCTGGAGCATCCGCGTGAAGCGCACGGGTACCTACGACCGCCCTGAGTGCGGCCTCAAGCGCCTCGCCCCCTCGCGTGAGCGCATCGACAAGAACGACATTCCCCAGCGCATAGAGGAGGTCGTAGGCCTCACCTACGACCAGTTCACCCGCACGGCCATCCTCGCTCAGGGCAGCTTCGCGGGCTTCCTCCGCGCCAAGACCGACGACAAGGCAGTGCTCCTGGAGAAGCTCACGGGCACAGAGGTCTACGGCAGCATATCGAAGCGCATCCACGTACTCACCTCGCAGGCCGATGCCGATGTCACGGCGCTGGCCAACCGCATGGACGGCATGCTCCACGACCGCCTGAGCGATGCCGAGCGGGCCAGCCTCGAGGAGCAGCAGCACCTGCTCACCGCCCAGCGCGACCACTTCACCGAAGCCGCCACGCGTCAGCGCTACCAGCTCGACTGGATACAGTCGATCACCCGCGCTAAGACGCGCACCGCCGAGGCCGAGACGGCTGCCAACGAGGCCGTGCGTGCCTGCATCGAGCGCCGCAGCGACGACCTGGCCGTCAAGCGCTACGACGACCTGCTCCCCCTGCGCCCCCTCTGGCAGGAGATCAAGCTCCGCACCGCCGACATCAGTCGCATCAAGGGCGAGGAGACCGACAACGCCAGCCGCCTAGAGGCCGCCGGCAAGGCACTGACCGAGGCCGCCGCCGTGCTCGACCGCGCCCAGGAGCGCACCGCCGATGCCGAGAAGCAGCTACAGCTCCGCACGCCCGACATCAACCGCGGCCATGCCCTCGAGGGCGAGATCAGTGTTGGTACGGCACAGCTCGCCCGCCTCGAGGCGCAGCTCAAGGAGATGGAGACCATGACGCTCAAACGCCAGAATGCCCTCAAGGCCAAGCAAGAGGCCCACGAGGCCACCGTGGCCAAGATCGCCCAGAGCAAGCTCCACAAGCAGGCCCTGTCGGTGCACCAGCTGATGTTTGAGAAGTTTGACCTCATCAAAGACAAGCTCTCAGTGCTGACCATCGAGACGCGCCGCAACGTGGAGAGCCACAAGAAGCTCACCGACCTCAACCGCCGCAAGGAGGAGCTCCTGCAGCAGGGCGACAAGGCCGACGCCAAGCAGCACCAGCTCGAGCAGAAGCTCAGTACGCTGCGCGGCGAACTGCTGATCCACCAGCAGACCAACCGCGGCCACGACTCGGCCCGCCTGCAAGAGGCGGCAGCCCAGGGCCGTGCCCGCCTGCAGGCGCTGCGCCACGCCCTCTCGCTCTGGCAGCACATCTCCGACGGCTACACCGTCATCGCAGACCGCGAGGCCGCCCTCCGCCGCGAGCAGGCCGCCCTCACTCGCCTGCAGCTCGACACGCAGAAGCTCGAGGTCGAGGTGCGTTCGGTCGAGGAGGCCCACGCCCGCGTCGGCACGGCCTACACCCTCTCGCAGAGCGACAACATCGTGCGCCTGCGCAAGCAACTCAAGGAGGGCACGGCCTGCCCCGTGTGCGGCGCCACCCACCATCCCTACCACACAGAGACCGAGCGCGAACTGGGCAACCTCCTCGCCACGCTCAACCGCGAGTATGAGGAGGCGGCCGTGCGCCTCGACCTCAAGCGCAACACCCTCTCGCGCCAGCGCGAAGACATCGCCGCCACATCGGCCCGCATCGAGGCCGACACCCACGCCCTCGACGAGCGCCGCCAGCGCCTCGAGGCCGACATCGCGGAGTGGCAGGAGGGTTGCGCCACCCTCGACGCCTCATTCTCCGACTGCACACCGACCGTCAATCGCGACGCGCGCCGCATGATGATACAGCTCCTCATCGACAACACGGCACAGGCTGCCGACAAGGCCGACAAGGAGCTGAGCACCTACAACTTCCACCAAGGACACATCAACCGCCTCAACGAGGAGATCGCCGCCCTCGACACGCAGATGGCCGACAACCACACCTTCCTCGACAAGGTGCGCACCGAGGCCCACATCGCCACGGCTGCGGCCGAAGACTTGCAGCAGGCCATCACTCTCTCCGACCGCGCCGTCTCTGAGCTCTATACCGACCTCGACGATATGGTTACGGTGTCGGGATGGTTTACGGAGTGGAAGAACAATGCCGACGGCCTGCGTCTGCGCCTGACCAATCTCCACACCGACTGGAAGACCACCTGCAAGACGCTCGACGACACCGAGCGCCAGGCTGAACTTCAGGCTGAGGAACTGAAGAGTGTCGAGGCCAATGTCGAGGAGGCCAACAAGGGCCTCATCACCCTGCGCGAGAGTCGCGACGCGGCTCGCGAGGAACTCTCCGCCCGCCGCGAGGAGCTGCGCCGAATCTTCGGCGACACAGACCCGCGCAAGGAGGCCGCCGCGCTCAACAAGGCTATCGACGAGGCTCGCACCGCCGCGCAGAAGGCCATCAGCGAACACGAGAAGGCGCAAGGCACGCTCAAACAGCTCGAGGGGCAGCGCGACAACCTCCTGGCTTCGCGCCTTAGCGCGCAACAGCGCCTGCGTGACTGCCAGCAAGAGCTCGATCTGAAGATCCTGAAGTTCAACGGCACCAACTCGCCAACCCAGATGAGCGAGCTCGACGCCCTCTTTGCCGACGGGCGCGACTGGAACGCCCTGCGCCGCCTCATCAGCGACCTGGCCGACCAGCGCCTTGTGGCCGACAACCGGCTCAAGCAGATGCGCGAAGCGCTGCTCGAGATCGAGGCCGACCCCAAGCGCCCCGCCGACGATAAGGAGGAGACGCGCCAAGTACTGGAGACCGAACTGGCCGCTGGCGAGCAGCAGATCGAGCAGATCGCCACAACGCTCGGCGAGGTGAGCGCTCGCCTCATCGCCCACGCCCACTGCGTGGAGCGCGCCGGCAAGCTGCAGGACAAGATCGACAAGGCACGTGACAATGCCCGCGAGTGGCACCGCCTCGACGAACTCCTCGGCTCGTCCGACGGCAAGCGCTTCCGCAAGATCGCCCAGAGCTTCACCTTCTCCTACCTCGTGGCCCATGCCAACCGACACCTCAGCCAGCTCTCGCCGCGCTACGCGCTCTACAACCGCCCGGGCACGCTGACGCTCGAGATCATCGACCACGACATGTTCGACCAGCATCGTTACGCCAGTTCGCTCTCGGGCGGCGAGACCTTCGTGGTAAGCCTCGCCCTGGCCCTCGGCCTGGCCTCGCTCTCGAGCGGTGCGCTGACGATCGGCTCTCTCTTCATCGACGAGGGCTTCGGCAACCTCGACCGCGAATCGCTCGACCTGGTGATGGCCGCCCTCTCAGGCCTGGAGGGCACGCAGGGCCGCAAGGTGGGCGTCATCAGCCACACGGAGCAGATACGCTCGCAGATCAGTCCGCAGATACAGCTCCTCAAACGCCCCATCGGCGGTGCCTCTTATATCATGGTGAGGTAAATTCCTGGCCAATTGCCTACCCCTTCCTATTTATCATAAAAAAGACCTTCTCCCTATGCTCTCTCCCGGCATGACCCACACCGCCTCGCTCACCGTGACGCCCGCCCACCTGGCCGTCACCTTGGGGAGCGGCGATCTCAACGTATTGGCCACCCCGGCAATGGTGGCACTCATGGAAAACGCGGCCATGCTCGCCGTTCGCGACGCGCTGCCCGAAGGGGCCACCACCGTGGGCGCCCGCATCGACACGGCTCACCTGCGCCCCACGCCCGAGGGGGCTACCGTCACGGCGACCGCCACCCTCGCCGCCGTCGAGGGGCGCAAGCTGACCTTTACCGTCACGGCCGCCGACGACCACGGCACGATCGGTGAGGGTACCCACGTGCGCTACGTCGTCGACGCCCGCCGCTTTATGGAAAAGGTCGTAGGTGCATAAGCGTCTCCGCTCCCCCCACGCCGTAGCTCCGTTTATTACACACTCGCAACCATGCCCAGAGACAACTTCGTCAAGATGACGACGCAGCCTGTGCCCCGTCTGATCGGGACGCTCTGCGTGCCGACCATCGTCAGCATGTTGATCACCGCGCTCTATAACTTGGCCGACACCTTCTTTATGGGGCGCATCAACACGCAGTGTACGGCGGCCATCGGCGTGTCGTTCTCCGTGATGGCGATCATCCAGGCCGTGGGTTTCTTCTTCGGGCAAGGGTCGGGCAACTACATCTCGCGTAAGCTCGGCGCTCACGACTATGACTGTGCCCGCCGCATGGCCGCTGCGGGTTTCTTCTTCTCCCTCATAGCGGGCACGCTGATTCTGCTTGTCGGCAGCCTCTTCCTCACGCCGCTCTGCGTGATGCTGGGCTCTACGCCCACCATCCTCCCCTATACCGAGCGTTTCTTGGGCATCATCCTGCTCGGTGCGCCCTTCCTCACCGCTTCGCTGGTGCTCAACAACCAGATGCGTTTCCAGGGCAATGCCCTCTATGCCATGATCGGCATCGCGTCGGGGGCAGTGCTCAACATCGCCCTTGAGCCCCTCTTTATCTTTACGTTCGGTCTGGGCATTACGGGTGCGGCCATCGGCACGGTCATCAGCCAGGTCTTCAGCTTCCTGCTGTTGCTCTATATGGACCACAAGGGCAACAACATCTCCATCAGCTTCCGCGCCTTCCAACCCTCATGGGCTGCGTTGGGCGAGATCACCCGCGGCGGTTTCCCTTCGCTCACCCGTCAGGGCTTGGCCTGCGTCTCGACGATTCTGCTCAATAAGTCGGCCGGTCTCTATGGCGACGCCGCCATCGCCGGCATGTCCATCGTCACGCGCCTAGCCCTCTTCGTCAACTCCTTCGTCATCGGCTTCGGCCAGGGCTTCCAGCCCGTCTGCGGCTTCAACTACGGTGCGGGGCTCTATCATCGCGTGCGTGAGGGCTTCTACTTCTGCGTGCGCACGGGCTTCTACTTCCTCCTCATTGTGGCCATCGCGGGGGCCTGCTTCACGCCCGAGGTGATCGGCCTCTTCCGCAAGGGCGACCCCGAGGTGACGGCCGTCGGCGTGGCGGCCCTTAGGTGGCAGCTCATCACCCTGCCCCTAGGCTCGTGGATCATCTTGTGCAACATGATGCTCCAGACGCTGCGCAAGCCTGTCCGCGCTACCATCATGGCGGCTGCCCGTCAGGGACTCTGCTTCATCCCCGCTCTCATCATTCTCTCTCATCTTCTTGGCCTGCGCGGCATCGAGATGAGTCAAATGGTCTCCGACCTTTGTGCCGCCCTCATCGCCATTCCGCTTACCTACGGCGTGCTAAAGGAGTTACACAAAGATGTAGCTCCGAGAGGATAGGCGATCGGCTGTTTTTAGCATTTCCCGGTAAAAAGGGCAATCATAAAATGATGTATGCAAGGTGCCGCCTCCGCATAATCCCCTTGTTTCCATAGATCCTATCCGTTACATTGCGGGGACGACAGGACCATGTGTGTGTCCTGCCGTCCCCGCACGGTGTTCGTATAGGCTGGTGCTCAGAAGCCGGCCGCCAACATCGTTGCTAGGCCG
This sequence comes from Alloprevotella sp., assembly GCA_052272595.1. Classification (GTDB taxonomy): domain Bacteria; phylum Bacteroidota; class Bacteroidia; order Bacteroidales; family Bacteroidaceae; genus Alloprevotella. The sequence goes on along the minus strand of DAVZJV010000034.1, from coordinate 9,047 downwards.
TCGGCAGCCTGCTGGAGCGGTTTGGCGACCATGCTCTTCATAAAGAAGTTTACCTCGGCGCCGACCGTGACGCGCAGCTTGGCGGCAGCTTCGCCCTCGGGCAGCAGCTGGATCCATACGTAGAGTTGCACGGGAGCTCCTTCCGAGGCGAGTTTGACGAGCTTAGGCTCTTCGCGTTCTACCACGCGCAGGAGGATGTTGCCCATCGGCGAGGCGATAGATAGCGTGTCGGCGGTAAACTCCATACCGTCAACATATTTTTTTACCTCCTCAAACTTATCCGCGGGCACCTTGTCCCCCATGCGCTCCCGCACGGCGGGATCGTTGAGATTGTCCTTGATGGTCTCAAAGGTTTTGAGATCGCTCATGCGGGCGTAGGCCATGGTGACAGGCTGGAGGATGTGTTTTACCTCGCTCTCAAATTTTGCTACTGACATATATGATGCGTTATATCTAATGTGGCGGAAGGGAAAAATGGCGTCTCTCTGAGAAAAAATCACAGAGAAGGTGTACGGGTATGCGAAGATAATACGAAAAATGCGATTATCTTACATTGGTAAGACTATATTCGGGAATAATGTGCTACATTTGCAACGCGAGCAGATGGGTAACTAGGGATTTACCCATACTCATGGAGAAACCAAAGCACATTCACACAAACTCAATCATACATCATGGCAATTAAGATCATCAACGCTTCGACCCTCACGGGGGCACTTAAGGCTTCTATCCAAAAGACGGGCCGTCTCAGCGTTGCCGGCCGCACGGCAGAGGCACTTCACGTCACGGAGCTTCCTTTCGCTAAGTTCGGACGTGACGATGAGCACGATAAGGCAATGTATTTCATCATGTGCAAGGCGGCAGATGCCAATACCTTCCGCTTTGCCAAGGCCGGGCCTACCTTCTACCTCAACACGACCAAGCTCTTCAAGCCTATGAAGGATGAGTTTCCGTTTGAGGAGAAGTCTGTCCGCTTCAACCTCGTGCGCGTCGAGAAGCTCGACGCTGCGCTCGGCGGTCAGGTCTACAAGATGGTGCGCCGCTAATTCGTTCTGACGGAGCATCCGTTCCCGCGCCACACATTCCCGATCCTGCATGGTCGTCACCTCGGCCATGCAGGATCTTTTTTTCTTTGCATATACCGGCCGCAGACTGATTCTCTATGTAATAGGCTTGTTCGCACAGCGCCTTTTCCCTACCTTCGCCTGCATAGACCTTATCCCAGCACCCTTACTTTATGATCCGCCGCGCCCTCCTCACCGCCATCGTCCTCCCCCTCATGCTTCTCTGCACGGTCCTGACAGCGTGTGAGAAACTCGAGCTGCCCACCGATCAAGACAAGGAAGGGACGGGAAAGGATGAGGGCAACGACACCGGCGGCGATGACGGCGGGACCGACGTCGGCAGCGTGTTGCGCGTCAGCGAACTCAAGTCAGCCGCCGTGCCCGCAGGGGAAGACGTGTGGGTAAAGGGATACATCGTGGGTTACGTGCCCAAGAACAAAACCCTGTCGGGCACCGTCTTTAGCGCCGACAATGCGGTGGAGACCAACATCGTGCTGGCCGACGCCCCCGACGTGACGACCCATGCCGACTGCGCCCCGATGCAGCTGAAGCAAAATACCGATCCCCGGCTCGACCTCAACCTCGCCGCCTATCCCGAGAACCTCGGGCAGCTCGTCTATCTCTACGGCACCAAAGACACCTATTATAAGGGCATCGGACTCAAACCCGTTACCGACTATAGTTGGGAACATCCCTATGGCGAAGGAGGGGACGATGAAGACACCGACCCCGATGCCCCGACTGATGGGGCCGCCGGCGATCCCGTCATCGACTATGAGGCCCCCGCCACCGTCATGGAGGGTGACTGATCCCCCCCGTCAGGCGCGGAGGCCGCAGCGGCTCATCCCGTATGATCACCGCCCTTCCGGCTCGATAAAGGCAAGCTCGGCCGAGCTTAGACCTATGAAGAAATCGGCAAATCGCCTCCACCTTGCACAATCTTGCATTACCTTTGCCCATACATCCTAAAGCACACAATATGTATAAGACCATACGCCCCCTGTTCCTCGCCACGGCCCTTTTGGCCGGTGCCACGCTCCAGACCGCCTGTTCCGATGACGACCCGCAGCTGCTGCAGCCCAACCTCCCGGCCAATGGCGGAAGCGACGTTACGAAGATCACCTACAACGGCACGGTGACCGACGGCTACAACTGGACCTTTACCTACAGCGGCAAGCGCCTCTGCCAGGCTAAGGCCGTGCGCCTTACGAGCGACGGAACGCCGACGGGCTTCGGCTACACCAGTACGCTCAGCTACGGGCCGGGTACCGTGGCGGTCACCAACTCGAGCGGTGAAAAAATCACCATCACGCTCAACGCCAAAAACTTCATCGAGAAGATGCAGGTCAACCTCAACGTCTATACCTTCGACTACGACAGCGATGGCCGGCTGGTCCGCTGGCGGAAGCAATACGTCGAAGACGCGATGGGCCAGATCTCAGACTATGTCGTCACGGGAGAAATCTCCTATAGCAACGGCGATCTCAAGAAGATCGTCTACACCGAGCCCGACAACAAGCCGACGACGCTGACCTTCACCAATACGGACAAGGACAACCGCAACGGGATCCTCCTGCCCACGATCAGCAAGGAAATGGGCTGCGCCGGTTTCGAACATCTCTACTATGCCGGCCTCCTCGGACGCCCGACACGTCACCTCGTGGCCTCTGTCAGCTATGACTATACCAATGGCAAGGATGAGGACAAGACCGACACCTTCGTCTACGGCGGTATACAAAACACAACGACCTGCACCTACAACAACAGCACGGTGACCGTGCTCTATGAATACTAAAACCTCTCTTCAACTGATGACTCTCACATCTCTCTTCCGTCGTCCGCTTCACGGGCTGCTCTCCGCCCTCTTGGTCTGCATCGCCCTGTGGAGCGTGAGCGCCCTCAGCGCGGCGGCGCAGACGAGCATCAAGGCGGGTTACCTCCACTACGACTCGCTCCTCCACGCCATGCCCGAATATGCCCAGGCCGAGGCGGAGATGGCCAAGCTCCGTGCCCAGTATGAGCAAGAGGCGGCCTATAACGAGGCTTCCTTCAAGCGCCAGTACGAGGACTTCCTGCAGGGGCAGAAGGACTTCCCGCAAAACATCCTGCTCAAGCGTCAGCGCGACCTGCAGCTGGCGATGGATCGCGGCATCGCCTTCCGCCGCCAGGCTGACTCGCTGCTTGTCAAGGCCCACGCCGACCTGCTGGCGCCCGTCCGGGCCACCCTCGACGAGGCCATCCGCGCCGTAGGGCTCGAACGAGGCTATGAATACATCGTCAACCTCGACGAGCGGGCCATCCCCTTCCTCCACCCCTCCGTGGCCGAAGACGCCACGCCCTTCGTACGCCTCAAACTTGAGGCTGCCGCCAAACTCTTGAGGAGGCATTGATCTTCAGCGCCCAGGGGGCGCGAGCGTTTCCTTGACGCTCCCGCTGCCCTAACTCCTAAGCTCTATATACGCCTTTTGCCCATGTCTTCTCCTATCGGTGTATTCGACTCCGGTTTCGGCGGTCTGACCATCCTGCGTCAGATGCGTCAGACACTGCCCCAATACGATTACCTCTTTCTAGGCGACAATGCCCGCGCCCCCTATGGTTCCCACTCCTACGAGGTAATCTACCGCTACACCCTCCAGGCCGTCGAGGAACTCTTCCGTCGCGGCTGTCCGCTGGTGATCCTCGCCTGCAACACGGCTTCGGCCAAGGCGCTGCGCACCATCCAGCAAAACGACCTTGAGCGGCTCGACCCGACGCGTCGCGTGTTGGGCGTCATCCGCCCTACGGTCGAGGCGGTCGGTCCGCTGACCCGCTCGCGTCACGTCGGCTTGCTAGCCACCGCTGGCACGGTCAATTCGGGGTCATATACGATGGAGATCCACAAACTCTGGCCCGACATCGAGGTCACCGGCCTGGCCTGTCCCATGTGGGTGCCCTTGGTCGAAAACTATGAGTTCGACTCCCCCGGCGCTGACTATTTCGTCAAGAAACGCATCGACGGCATCTTGCGCCTCGACCCGAAGATTGACACCCTCATCCTCGGCTGCACGCACTACCCTCTCTTGATGAATAAGATCGTGAAATATACGCCTCCCGGCGTGCGCCTCGTGCCTCAGGGGGAATATGTGGCCGATTCGCTCAAAAACTATCTCATGCGCCATCCCGAGATGGAGGAACGCCTCACGCGCCGCGGCACGGTGAGCTACCTCACCACCGAACAGGCCGCAAAGTTTGACGAGAGCGCCGCCCTCTTCATGCACGAACAGGTGAAGGCGGAGACCGTCACCCTCGAGGGCTGAGGCCGGCCTGTCATCGGCGCGGCCGAAGTCGGCTGTGCAAGCGCATCGGGGTGAGCCTCGGTGCGCTTGTTTCTGCCTGCCCTTTCGCTCCGGCAATTCCCTAATAGCTCTTTCTCGCCATGTACGCCCCTTACCTCCGTCTCTTCCGCCTCCTCACGCCGCTTTACGGTTCGGGTGAAGCGCGCGCCATCTCCCTGCTCGTGTTCGAACGCCTCTTCGGTTTCAGCCGTACGGTGATCTATGCCGACACCGCCCGCTGGCTGACGGCGGATGAGTCCCGCCAGCTCGAAGCGGTGGCGCACCGGCTCGAGCAAGGCGAACCGGTGCAGTATGTGCTCGGCAAAGCGGCTTTTCTGGGCCGTGACTATGAGGTGACGCCCGCCGTGCTCATCCCCCGGCCCGAGACCGAGGAGCTGGTGGCGCACGTCGTGGCGGCGGTCAGGGATCGGGAGGGGGAGCTGACGATCCTCGACGGAGGCACCGGCTCGGGCTGCATTGCCGTGAGCCTGGCGCTGGCCCTGCCTGCGGCGGAGGTCACGGCCTGGGACATCTCGCCTGAGGCCCTCGCCGTGGCGCAGGGCAATGCCTGCCGGCATGGCGCAAGGGTGTACTTTGCGCAGCGTGACCTCCTCGATCCCGCTGCCTGGGAGGAAGCCTCCTGGGATGTTATTGTCAGCAATCCGCCCTATATACGCGAGGCCGAACGGGCAGAGATGGCGCCCCACGTCACGCACTATGAGCCGGGCAGCGCCCTCTTCGTTCCTGACGACGACCCGCTGCGCTTCTACCGTGCATTGGCTGAGGCCGCTGTAGGCGGCGCCCTGCGCAGCGGCGGACTGCTCGCCGTCGAGGGCCACCGCGACTACGTCGATGCCGTGGCCGACCTTTTCACCCGCCAGGGCCTGACGGAGGTCAGGGCGCTGCACGATGCCTTCGACAATCCCCGCTTTGTCGTTGCACGGGCGCCTCAGTGCCTCTAAGAAAATGTTTGACGACCTACCTACACACTGCCACCCTCCCTCCCGTAAACGTTGATATTTAGCCCGTTTGGGGTGTTGGTAAGTGTTTTCTACCTACACCTTTTTGCCACCCTGCCGTCACCCGCCCATCCCCGATCAGAGCGTGCGAGAGGTGGCAGAAAGGTGTAGGGGAATAATTTCTACATACGCCCATAACGCATTGTTTGTCAATGGCTTCGGAAGGTGTGGCGGCAGGGTGTAGGTAGATTGCATAATTAGCTCCTAACCGCATGGCAACCTGCTCAAACAGGCCCGTAGGTAGTCGTAACGATATGCGGGCCTGTTTGAACAAGTTACGGACTTCGTCGGGCGAGCCGCCTGGATGTGCTGCGGGAGTGCGTCACCATCCGAAATCCGTTGTCCTGATCCTAGGGTTTTAACCATAGGATTGGTTTCAACCATAGGATAAAGGTGCAAACTAAAAGGAGTGGCTCCCTCCATCGGGAGCCACTCCTTGGATTCTTGCTTGCCGCTGCCCATAGGGGCTGCGAAGGGAATGCGCGCGGTGTCTTACTTCACCATCACCTTCTGCCCGTTTACGATGTAGAGCCCTGCGGGCAGACCCTTCGTCGTGGTGGCATTGACCTTGCGGCCGTCGAGGGTGTAAATGGCCTGGGCGGTAGGTGCGTCGGCATCGGTCGTCGGTGCTGCATCGATGCCCGTTACGGTGTTGCCGTCGAGAATCAAGCACTTCACATGGCCATACTGTGCACGGGGCAGAGCGAGGTAGCACGTGCCGGCAGGATTCGTAAAGGCGGAACCGTTATCGTCTGTCCAGTAGAAGCCCACGGGAGCATCGGTGGTGTTGCTGCCAAATTGATAGAATACGGCATCGCTCACGCCATCGGCAGCCGTGGTCGTTGCATCCTCGTCCGATCCGCGCAGCAGGTTCTGGTCCAGTCCGCTCATATCGACCGACAGCCCGTTGGCGGGCAAGCAGTAACGCTCATACTCGCCTTCCTCACCCTTCAATACCAAGGGAACGCCGGCCGGCACATAAGCACCCGCCTTATAACGCCAATCCACACTCAGCTTTCCGCCATCTTTTGCCTCGGCCGCCGTCACGATGCCACCCTTCAGGCCTTCGGGGATGAGGAAGGACTCCTTCGAAGTATAGCAAGTGGCGAAATTAGAGCCAGTGATGGAGAGAGGAGCTGTGGGAATAGAAGCAATGTTATAACCATCGAACTTGTCTTTGTACTTGCCATATGCGATTGCGGGTACATATATGAAGTTCTTACCGCCACCCTCGAATGCAAAACTATCGTACCCGCTAGGATCCTTGCCCAATAAATATGTGCTTGTAAGGCCGGAACAACCATAGAAGGCCGCCTCCCCGATACTAGTGAGCCCCTGAGGTAAGGTCACGCTCGTGAGGCCGTCACAATAAGCGAAGGCCTCATCCCCGATGCTAGTGAGGCCTTCAGGTAAAGTCACGCTCGTAAGGCCGGAACAATCATAGAAGGCCTCATCCCCGATACTAGTGAGCCCTTCAGGTAAGGTCACGCTCGTAAGGCCGGAACAACCATCGAAGGCACTCTGTCCGATGCTAGTGAGCCCTTCAGGGAAGGTCACGCTCGTGAGGCCGGAACAACGAGAGAAGGCCGCGTCCCCGATGCTAGTGAGCCCTTGAGGTAAGGTCACGCTCGTGAGGGCGGAACAACCAGAGAAGGCACTCTGTCCGATGCTAGTGAGCCCTTGAGGTAAGGTCACGCTCGTGAGGGCGGAACAACCAG
>DAVZJV010000034.1:0-1832 GCA_052272595.1 Alloprevotella sp. | reverse complement strand
CTGTCCGATGCTAGTGAGCCCTTGAGGTAAGGTCACGCTCGTGAGGGCGGAACAATAATAGAAGGCACTCTGTCCGATGCTAGTGAGCCCTTGAGGTAAGGTCACGCTCGTAAGGCCGTCACAACCGTAGAAGGCATCTTCCCCGATGCTAGTGAGCCCTTGAGGTAAGTTCACGCTCGTAAGGCCGGAACAACTATAGAAGGCATCATCCCCGATACTAGTGAGCCCTTGAGGTAAGGTCACGCTCGTAAGGCCGGAACAACCAAAGAAGGCCCTGTCCCCGATGCTTGTCACACCTTGCGGCACTTCATAACGACCTTGTCTACCTACAGGAAAGACTATGAGCGTATCCACTTCTTTATTGAAGAGTACGCCATCTACCGAAACAAAATTCCTGTTACCCTCCGCCACGCTAAAGCTCGTAAGGCCGGAACAATAAGAGAAGGCACTCTGTCCGATGCTCGTTAGCCCTTGAGGTAAGGTCACGCTCGTAAGGCTGGAACAACGAGAGAAGGCCCTATTCCCGATGCTAGTGAGCCCTTCAGGGAAGGTCACGCTCGTAAGGCCGGAACAAAGAGAGAAGGCCTCATTCCCGATGCTAGTGAGCCCTTCAGGGAAGGTCAAGCTCGTAAGGCCGGAACAATAACAGAAGGCATAATTCCCGATGCTAGTCAGCGTTTCAGGTAAGGTCACGCTCGTAAGGCCGAAACAACCATAGAGGGCGCCATCACCTGGGTAATCCGAACTTCGGATGCTTGTAACCTTATAAGCCTTCTCTTCATAAGTAACTTCCGCAGGAATGACCAAGTCGCCGCTAGGCTTGTAGCGGCCATAATATTTCGACACTTCCGCCGTGCCGTCATCGTAGAGCGTATACGCAAGTGTCCCGTCGTTAGTTTCTCCTACTTTACTCTGCGCCACCGCCAGTCCGGGCAGTGCAAATGCTGTGAGGAGGGTGAGTAGCAGCAGACAGAGGGAATGTGGAATGGAATGTGAGCGTGTCTTCATCTTTTTGTCGTGTATGAAAGGTTTATGAGTTGCTGTGCGTATATGGGAAGGGAGTAGTCAGCGTAGGCAGCGGGAGGTCTTCGGGCGCCTTCGGAGCGGGTGGCGGAAGGGTGGGGCGGGTGCGTCGTGTGTTAGGATTGTATGGCAAAGCGGTGCGTAAAGTGCCCCGTGAGCTTGTTCCGTGGGTGTGCGTCCAGCTGTCCCATCGCTGCCGTGGAGCGTAAGTTGTCGGTTCGTGTGATTGCTGCAAAAATAGGTAGAAGGGTTAATCTTACCCCTTACCCATTTACTAAAGTGTATTAATTTGCAGGCTTTTGTTGCAAAGGACGGGGAAAAAGGAGGGAAGGGGGCGTTGGCGTGAAACATGGGGCGGATTCCCTATTGGGCAAATTCCCTTAAAACACGGGGGCTTGCTTGCAGATCGCGCTGGGCTAGGTTTGCGATCGTCCTGATCCTAGGGTTGAATCCCTAGGCTGGTGTATGCCGCCTCTTCAGGGCTACGTTTCCTATCTCGTCCTGATCCTATGGTTCAACCACACATGAACGGGATTTTGTGAGCCCCAACGGGGCGACCTATTATAGCCTATGGTTTTAACCATAGGATAGAGGTACAAACTAAAAGGAGTGGCTCCCTCCATCGGGAGCCACTCCTTGGATTCTTGATTGCCGCTGCCCATAGGGGCTGCGAAGGAAAATGCGCGCGGTGCCTTACTTCACCATCACCTTCTGCCCGTCTACGATGTAGAGCCCTGCGGGCAGACCCTTCGTGGTGGTAGCATTGACCTTTCGGCCGTCGAGCGTATAGATGCCTTGGGCGGCGGGTG
>DAVZJV010000033.1:0-15085 GCA_052272595.1 Alloprevotella sp. | reverse complement strand
CCGCAATCGCGGTGGCGGGCGCCCTTCAGTTAGTGCTTATTTTAGAAAAGCAGACGGAACGTCATTTGACCATCACCTTGCAGGTGCCGGCTGCGGTCTTGACGACGTAGATGCCCTTGGCCATGACAGCGACGCTGCCCACGCCCTTAGCGACAAGGCGGCCTGCGGTGTCGTAGAGGCTGATGGCCGTGCCCTCGGGGGCGATGATCGTGTTGCCACTGACGGTCAGGCGCATGGCGGCGGCACTGACGCGGTCGATGGCCGTCGGCAGGATACTGAGCTGCGTGTAGGTATAGACGATCTCCGACTTGTTCTCGGTCTGGTAGCCATCGCGGAATACCATCTTGTTCTCGTCGGTGGAACTGGTCAGCCAGCCGCGCTCATTGTAGGTATAAGAGGTTGTGCTGGTCTCTGTCTCCGTGCCTTCCTCGTTGGTGTTGCGCTTGACAGTGACATGCTGGACTGGGTCATAGTTCCCGTTGGTCTTGATGGTCTCATCGATGATATTGTCATTGTCGGCCATGCCGGTGAGCACAAGCGTATGGGCATCAGGCATCTCGTAGGAGAAGTCGGCCGTGCCGTCAGTGCGCACCCAGTCGTCCTTGGCGGCGTCCCAGCTGTACCGTTTCGTATACTTGTACCCGTAGACCTCGTTCAGCTGGCGGTTGTTGCTGATGTAGCTGTCGCCTTCGCCCGCAGGTATGGGGGCATAGCTGTCGTCATAGGTTCCGAGTGGGTCAATCGGGTTTTTATACCATTTGAAAGGTATACTGTAATGGTAGCTTTCCACCTTGCTCTCGCCGACCCACTTGCCCGTGGCCTTGTCGTAAGTATAGGAAGCTGTCATGTGGCAAGGATCGTAATAGGAACCTTGGTTCTCTGTCTTGCTGACAAATGTCGGGACGTTGTTGGCGTCGTACTCCACGACGTAGTCCGTGCTTTTGCCGTCGGCATCGGTCTCATTATAGTTGGTGGCCAAGTCCTGCCCAGACACGGTCAGCTCGCCTGTGGCTTCGTTATACTTGTAATTGGTCGTGATGCCGTCCTTGCGGTCCGTGCGATACCGATAGTCCACCTTCCCGTTTTCATACTCATACTCGTCCTTCCGCAACGTGCCGTCGTCGAGCAGAGAGTACACATACTTGCGGTCGATCTTGAGTACGGGGTTCTTGGTTGAGTAGGTGACGCTGTAGGTGCAAGTGGCTTCGCGGTCAGCGTATTCGAAGGCAAGGCGCTCGCCTTCAAACTCCGTGGCGCCAGCCGTAGCGGTCGGCGTGAAGTAGTTACTGATCTGCACAAAGCGGCCTTCGGTATCACGGGTGTAATGGGTGCGCACGGTGGCCCGTTCGCCATCCGGCGTTTCACCTTGGCTCATGACGTCCCATTCGCGACGGGGCTGCCATTTGCCGTCGGCGTCCTTGTCATAGATGGCGGAGATATCGCCACTCAGGATGGAGAGATAGAAAGAGTAGCTTGGGGCAAAAGGCAAGGCAACGCCCTCTCGCTTGATGAGCAATGTCTTGCCTGTCAGGCCGGCGGTGGTGAACTCATAGGCATAGCTTCCCTCACTCCCACTGTAACCGCCGTAGAGGATATAGCCCGTGGTGGCGGACAGCATGGTGCATTCATCACTACTAAATATGCCGTTGGCACTGCGGATGGCATAGTAATCATTCTGGTTCTGGGACGAACTGATGTGCCAGAGTGAGTCCTTCACCTGCTCATAAGTATTGGTGAAGTAAAGGCTCCACGCACCGTTGGTGTACCCGTAATAGCGCCAGACGGCCTTGCTGCCGGTGATCGCCTCCTTGCGGCCGTGGCCCGTCACACCGAACTTGTCCTCTCGCGTACTGGGCGTCCAAGTCTTGCTCTCAGCGTTGTAGCTGTAAGAAATCCACTGACTCCAGCCGGCCTCGGGCGTGTTGGCGGCATAGGTGGTCTTGTAACCACTGACGGACGCCTCGCCGTCATAGTACCGCGTGATCAGCGCACCGCCGTCGGTCACGACTCCAGGGCTGACCTTGATCAGGTAGACTTCCTCCTCCTCGGACTTTGTCCAAGCGCCCGATGTGCCGTCAGTGGTGTAGGTCACCGTGCGGTAACCGTCGGCAGTCTCCGTGGCTTCCTTCCTGTGGCCGCCGTACTCTTCGAGCGTTTTGATGTACTGATCAGCGCTGTTCATCCACGTATAGCGGGTGATGCTGCGCTGCTCGCCATCGTAGTATTCCACGATCTGCACGGCGACACCATAGGTGGCGTTGCCTTTGTCGTCATAGACCGGATGGGCATAGTCATAGTCCGTCGTGCGACTCAGCATCATGACCGGCTGGCCGTTGCCATCGGTAGTGCGGTCGTACTCCTTGCGCTGGGTGATGCGGCCCTGGGCGTCGAGGGTGCGTTCCTCTTTCTCATAGGGCTCATAGCTACCATCACTGAGGTACTTACGTTCGACCAGCTTGGACGTCCAGCCGTTGCCGGCACCGACCGTGTAGGTGTAGCGGAGGTTCTCGCCAAAGTTAGACTCCACGAGTTTTCGGCGACCATATTCGTCGTAGGTGATGGTGGTCTTGTTGCCATCGCTCTCGCTGACGTCTGTCAGCAGCAGGGTGTCGCGCGTGGTGACATCCTTGACTGCTGGCGGAGCGATCCGTCCCTCACTGAGGGCGATGGCGTAAGGGCTGGCGGCACGGGTCTTGTCCTGCTGCGGCTTTGGCTGTTGTGCCGCAAGCGGCAGGGCCAGCAACGATGCCATAAGAAGTGTAGAAGTTTTACTCATAATCCATCATGGGTTTTCATAGCCTGCCTCCGGTGGCTGCACAGGCAGGAACGTTACTTGGAGAGACAGTGGCGAACTACGGCTGTGTTCACACCGCAGCCCGCGCGGGGCCGCAGCAGAATCTCGCCACTGATTATTATTCATACATTGTTGCCAAATCGGCGTGGTATCGCTGCAAATGTAGTCATATTTTTTAAGAATCCGGACTCGGGTCACGATTTTTGTGTTTAGGAACGGTGAATCTTTCCTGTGCCGAGCCCCCTGATTTTCAATCTCTCCGTCGCTCAGTCCATACCATACACGCAAAAGCTCGATGCGAAAGAGCCCGAGGCTGTCATAGGAGGGGCGTCCGTCTTTTTTGCGTTTAGGCTTCCTTCAGACGGGCCGTATCAAAAATACGGCGGACGGCTTCTCAATCAATCAGTCGGTTGATCTGATTAAAGAACCGGGAACGTATCTTGCGGCGGCCAAGACGGCGGAAATCCGCGCGGCAAGCGGTGAGGTATGTGGGGCGATGGGGGTAATTTTGCCCCTGTACTTATCCTTAATACGTGAAGACAATGATAGAAGAGATCCTCGATTACAACAAGCGCTTTGTGGCGTCTAAGGACTATGAGGCCTATCGCACGAGCAAGTATCCCGATAAGAAGGTGGCCATCGTCACCTGTATGGACACCCGTCTGACCACCCTGCTCCCGGCCGCGCTGGGACTGAAAAACGGCGATGTGAAGATCATCAAGACGGCGGGTGCCACAATCACCCATCCCTTCGACTCCACGGTGCGTTCACTGCTGATCGCCGTCTATGAATTGGGGGCCGAGGAGGTGATGATCATTGCCCACTCGGGCTGCGGCGTGCAGGGCATGAATGCGCAGGAGATGCTTTCCCTCATGCACGATCGCGGCGTAGACGAAGCGCACGTTAGTTTAATGCGCCACTGCGGCATTGACCTTGACGCTTGGCTTCACGGCTTCGATGCCCCCGAGGCTGCGGTGCGTGAGACGGTCGACCTGGTGCGTAACCACCCGCTCATGCCGCATGATATCAGTGTGCGGGGCTTTATCATCGACAGCGTGACGGGCGCGCTGAGCGAGGTGGAGTAGGGGCTCCCGACCAAATGCAGGCCCGCCGACTGCAGACCGTCTGATGGAGGCGGCCTGCGGGCGGCGGGCTTTGTAGTTGCCTAAGGGCGCGCGGCGTTACTTCGCGAGCTGCTCCTTGATGAAGGCCTCCATCTCGGGGATGTGAGCTTCGGCTGCCTTGAGGAGGGCGAGCTGGTTCTTGGAGCGCACGAGGTTGTGTTCGGGGTACTGCGTCTTGAAGTAGTTGTCACCGTCGAGGTAGTCGGCGAAGAAGCGCACGAGCTGCATGTAGGGGAAGAGGGTGGCGCCGTAGGGGAGGTTTTCGATCTCCGTCTGGGTGAGGAAGGCACGGGCCGTCTTGAGGTAGCCCTCGGTGAAGGACTTGAAGATGTCCATGCGGAAGTCGATCTTGTCATACTCGGGGCTATCCTCGGGCAGGGTGTTGGCCGCGGAGCGGAGGAAGTCGCCGTAGTCGGAGAAGACGAAGCTGGGCATCACCGTGTCGAGGTCGATGACGCAGAGTACGTTGCCGTCCTTGTCGAAGAGGATGTTGTCAACCTTCGTATCGCAGTGACAGATGCGCTTGGGGAGTTTACCCTCGCGGTGAAGACGCTCGCTGCGGCACATGTCGTCGGCGCGCTTCTCGATCTCCTCGACGATGTCTTTGACGCCGGCAAGGCGGCCTACCTTGTCAGCGGCTACGGCATCGTGGAACTGCTTGAGGCGGAACTCGATGTTGTGGAAATCCTTGATCGTCTCGCCCAGCTTGGCGGGGATGTCGGCGAGCATGGCCTGGAAGTTACCGAAGGTTTCGCCCACGATGTAAGAACTCTCGGGGGTGACGCTGCTCTTAGACAATGTGTCTGGGATGAAGACCATAACGCGCCAGCACTTGCCGTCGTGTTCGTAGTAATATTTACCGTCATTGGCGGGAATGAAGGTGAGTGTCTTGCGGTCAATGTCTGTGGCGTGGGCTTCTTCTAGTTTTTTGCGGATGTGGGTCGTGACGGCTACGATATTGCCCATGAGCATGTCTACGTCGGTGAAGATAGCTGTGTTGATGTGTTGCATCACATAGTCGGGATCTTCACCCTTGGTGACAACCTTATAGGTTGTGTTGATGAGGCCGTTGCCCAGTGGTTTTACTTCCTCGACCGTTCCTTTGATCTGGAACTGAGAGGCAATCTGTTGCAATGTCTGTTGATCCATGAGAGAGGTAGGGGTAACTGTTACTTTTGTATGAAGGGTTTGATTGCGACAAATTTACGCTTTTTCTCTAGACTACACGGCGGTGTATCGTCAAGATTTTTCTCGTGTCGCTTCGAGAAGTCCGTCACAGGCGTCTTCGAGGATTGCGACAACGTGGCGAAAGTCTGTCTCTGTGCCATAATAAGGGTCGGGGATGTAGGGCGTGGTGTTGTCAGCTTGCGTGAGATATTCGCCCATGAGCACCACCTTGCGGCGGTGTGCCGGGGTGGGTGCGAGGTGGAGCAGGCGCTCGCGGTTGCGGCCGTCCATGCCGACGATGAGGTCGAAACGGTCGAAGTCGGCCGTAGAGACGGGGCGCGACCGGTGGGTGAGTTTGTAACCGCGGCGCAGGGCGGCGGCCCGCATCCGGGTGTCGGGGAGTTCGCCTTCGTGATAGTCGATGAGGCCGGCCGAGTCAATCACGTAGCGGTCGGCAAGTCCGGCCTGGCGGGCCTTGGTGCGGAAGATCTCTTCCGCCGTGCAGGAGCGGCAGATGTTGCCCAGACAGACAAAGAGAATGTGGAGGGGCATAGGGGAATTTTAGAAGTTAAGGAGTTAGGGAAGTTAAGGAGTTAAGCTGGATGGGGCTAAAGGCCTGAAGGGCTGTGGTACTCATGATAAACCATGTTCCCTAAACAAGCCCGCCGCCAATATACGCGTGTTTGATCGCGATATTGGCGGCGAGCGGTTGGGTTAGGGAAGGTGCCCTTACTTGATCACCTTATAGCTCTTGCCGGCAACGCGGGCGATGTAGGTGCCTGCGGGCTGGCCGATGATGCTGACGCTGAGGCTCTGTGCGGGGGCTGCTGTGTAGGCTTTGCCTACAAGGCTGCCGCCGAGGTCATAGACGGTGAGGTGGGTGCCGGCGGGAATGTTGCCCGTAGCCGTTACCGTGCCCTTATGGCTCTTGACGCTGAGGCTGGTGGCGTCAGCCGTCTCATCGATGCCTGAGGGCGTGCCGTGGATGGGGGTAAAGCGTACCTTGTTGGTGAAGGTGCCCTCCGAGGGGATGCTATACTCGGAGAGCGTGCCGGTGCCCCGGCCGCAGCTTCCGTTGCCCAGACCGCGTTGCATGTAGTCGAGGTGGAGCACCGTCTTGTCGAGCTTGTTGGCGAGGTTCCAGCGATGCTTGACGGCCGCCATCTGCTGGTCGGTGTAGTGGAGCAGCTGGAGGTCAACCTTACCCTCGGTCTCGATCTTGAGCGAGAAGTTTGCTGCAGAATCGGTGAGGGTGAGATCGCGCAGGTCGGTGCGCACGCCGCTGGTCTGCGGGCGGGGCATCGTCTCGAGCATTTCGCTCACCTTGGTCGTGTAGCGTCCGAGGAAGGAGGCGTCGTTACGATCCCAGAAGTTGTCCCACGGGCCGCGGGCGTAGTACTCTACATTCTCCAGCCCAACCGGCAGGATGAGCTGCGTGCCGAGGCGGCGCAGGTCGCTCACGTGCGGTTCATAGGTTGTCGTCAGGTCGATAATGCCGGAGGGGTAGACGGTGTAGGCATAAGTCACGTCGGCGTTGCTGCCCGTGTTGCTCACGGTGAAGGTCACCGTGCCGTCCGTATGGGTGACGGGGCTTTCCTTGAGGCTTCGCTTCGTGATGCCGTTGGTCTGATAGGAATCGTTGCTCCAGGCGGCGGTGTTATCGTTCTCTACCCAGCGGTAGATGTCGAGGTCAAAGCTCTTGTCCTGCTCATCGTCCATGAGCGTGTAGTCACCGTAGGCCCAGGAGCGCAGACGGCCTGAATTGGTATCGAGCAGGAGTCTGATGTTGTCGTTAGAGATAACGTAGTTGCTATACTGGTTCTGTTCCACGTCGAGCATGCTGTTGCCGGGATCGGCGGCAGCGAGGGCCGAACGTTCCTGGAGCACTACCTGATGGGCGGCAACGGGATAGCCGGCCTCGGCCCATGGGGTGGCCTCCTTGAGGCGCAGCTCGACGTTGAGGCAGTATTCAACGCCCTTGTCGAGCGTGGTGGTGTAGGGAATGGCCACGGCGATGTTGGTCATACCGGCGGGGATGCTGGGCATATCGGTCGTGCCCGTCTCAACGGCCGTACCGTTGCGCAGGATGGTGTAAGCCAGCTCGTAGGTGTTGAGGTTGGTGAAGCTGTAAGCGTTGGAGATGTAGAGCTTCTTTTGCGACTTGTTCCAGTTGCCGAACTTCGCATACTGGAATACCTGCTTGACCTGCGCGAGTTTGCTGGACCATGCACGGTTGGCGGGGATGAGGCCGTTGTTGACGAAGTTGCCCTGGCCGCGTGTAGAGGTGTAGTCGTAGCCCGACATGTAGCGGTCGTAGCCATTGCTGACGAGCTTACCCTTCTTGATGTCGTCGGCGCTGTAGATCGACTGGTCTACCCAGTCCCAGATGCAGCCGCCGATGCCATACTTCGAGTCTTCGATCGCTTCGACATACTCGCGGAGGTTACCCGTGCTGTTACCCATGGAATGTGCATATTCGCAGGCGAAGTAGGGCTGTCCCATGCGGTTGTTGTTGGCGTCGTTCTTTACGGCGGCAATGGTGGGATACATTACGCTGTACATATCCGTGTAGTTGGCCCAGCCGCGGGTGGCGCCTTCATAGTGGATGGCACGATCGGGGTCAAGCTCCTTGGCGTGGTCGTAGCATGCCTGGAGGTTAGCGCCCGTGCCGCTCTCATTGCCTAGACTCCAGAAGATGACGGAGGGGTGGTTGCGGTCGCGGCGTACCATGTGATCCATGCGGTCTACAAAGGCAGCCTTCCAGCTTGAGGCACCGGAGATGACGTTGTTGTTATACGTCCAGTCGTAGTGGCACTCGATGTCGGCTTCGTCCATGACATAGAGGCCGTAGTAGTCAGATATGGCATACATCTTAGCCTGGCGCGGGTAGTGTGAGGTGCGGAAGGTGTTGATGTTGGCCTGCTTCATCATCGTGATGTCGCGCAGCATCGTGGCTACGTCCATCGCACGACCGTGTACGGGGTGTGTATCCTGGGCATTGACGCCGCGGAGATAGGTGATCTTGCCGTTGACATAGAGCTTGCCGCCCTTGAGTTCCACTTTGCGGAATCCGTACTTCGTGGCGAAGGCCATCTCCTCCTTGCCGTCGGCATTGAGCTGCGCTACTTCTACGGTGTAGAGGTTGGGCGTCTCGGCCGTCCAGCCCAGCAGGCCGGAGAGGCCGCTGAAGGCTACGTCCTGGGTTGCGGTCTCCTCGCCCTCGGCGAAGGCGAAGTCTGCCGTCTTCGTGGCCACCTCAGAGCCGTCGGGCGCGATGAGCTTGATGCACACCTGCTTGGTGACGGCGGTCTTGGCGGGATTGTCCATGGAGAGGTTGACGTTCATCGTGCCGGCCTTATATGTGTTGTCAAGCGCGGCGGTGATGACGTGGTCGCTGACATAGGTCGTCGGGGTGGTATAGAGCGATACGTCGCGGTGGATGCCGCTCATGCGCCACATATCCTGACCCTCGAGGTAAGAGCCGTCGCTGAAGCGGATGACCTGGACGGCGATGTTGTTTTCGCCCTCGCGGACCACCTTGCTTACGTCAAACTCCGACTCGTTGTTGGCCCCTTCGGTGTAGCCTACATATTGGCCGTTGACCCACACGTAGGCGGCGGAGTAGATGCCCTCGAAGCGCAGCACGACGCGCTTCTTGTCCTTCCAGCCCTCGGGGAGGGTGAAGGTGCGGCGCAGCGAACCGAGGCCGTTGAGGTAGCCGCCCGTTACGGTGATGTAGGGGTAGTTGTCGTCAAAGGCATACTGGTCGTTGAGGTAGTAAGGCTGTCCGTAGCCCTTCATCTCAAAACATGAGGGTACGCTGATGGTGTCCCAGGCGCTGACATCGGCGTTGTCGTCAGAGAAGTCGGCTGCAGCGGGGCGATCGCTCATGTCGCTCGTCCACTTGAGCTTCCAGACTCCGTTGAGGCTCATCCACTCGGCTCCCGTCGGGTCTACCCAGGGGTGGTTGTAGCGCTCCTTGTCGGCGTGGAGCTTCTCGGTCGAGGCATAGGGCATGAAGGTGGCGTGAGGCTTGAGCTCATTCTCTTCAAAGATGGTCTCGTCCTGCCAGTAGCTCCAGCTGTCCTTGGTCGGCTCGGTCGTGGTGACGAAGCTGAAGAGCGAACTCTCGCTCGTCAGGTCGTCGGTCAGACGGAGGCGTCCGTCGCTCTGCACGTTGACGGCCTTTGTGCCGTCTCCCCAGGTGATCCGCCAGGTGTCGGCATCGTCGCTGCTCTTTTTGATGGTGAGGATCTGGTTTTTGCTCTTGGTGTCAGCCGTCCAATGCAGGAGGTAATACTGCTTGTTGGGCGCTACGTCGATGGCGGCGGTGGGCCGGACTGCGCTGACAATGAGGTAGGTGTCGGTGCCGATGGACTGGAGTTTCCACTTCTGTCCGTTGTCGTTCTCATCGGCGTCGGCCGTGGTGATGGGGGCATTGTTGTCGTAGTTGCCCTTATTGGTCCATGCCTTGCCCGTTGCGGGGTTCTTGATCATGTAGGTGGCCGATGTGCTGAGCTGCTGCAGCGGCTGTGCGGGCTGTGCTTCGGTCTCGACGAAGACGAACTCTTCCGTGCTCGTCTCGGTGGCCTCTGTCAGCTTGAGGCGGCCGTTCTGGCCGCTCGTGTTGACCGCCAGCTCCGTGTCATAGGTCCATACCATGCGGTACGTGCCGGCCTTGCCCGCTACGGGGACGAGGTTGATCTGCTGGTTCTTGCTCGTCTTGTCGGCATCCCAGAGGAGCAGGTTATATTTTACGTTGGCTGCGGCGTCAGCTGCCACGTCGATGGCCACGCTGGACCATGCCGCGCTGACGATGAGATAGGTATTGTCGTCCGTGCCGGCCTTGACGAGCTGCCACTTCTGGCCCGTTGCGCTCTCGTCGCGGTTTTCTACGACGACGGGGGTGTTGTTGACGCCCTTGTTCTGGCTGGAGACATACTGCTCCGTCGCTACGCTCTTGATGAGGTAGGTCTTCTCGGTGCTCAGTTGTGCCCAGGTGACCAAAGACACCATGCCCGCCACGAACAGCAGTGCCAGCCTGAGGAGGCCGAGGCGATCGTGACGAGAAGAGAATTTGCTTTTTGTCATGATGGGTGGGAAAGGTGTTAGATGTATTGATTTTGATTGATTACTATGTTGAAGGGGCTTCGTGCAAAGACCTTGTCACTGTACGGTGCGAAGTCCCTATGTCGGCAGTTACAAAAGTAAGAATAAACTTCCGTAACGCACCCTCCGCACCGTTTTTTTGCTTCATCTTCCGCTACAACCTTAGGCTCTCGCTCCCTGGGGGGGCTTGTGTCCCCCCTAGCTACGCCATTATATAAGAAGGCCGCCCCTGCAGTGTGTGCGGGGCGGCCTATGAGATGGTTTGCGATATGTTTGTGCGGTGCTGATTACTTCACGACCTCAGGCTTGAGCTGGTCGAGAACGGGCTTGGTGACGCCGCTCACTGAGGTTTGCGGGTTGAGGTTGAGCTGGTCGAAGACGGCGATGGTGTTCGTGCCCTCTTTGAGCCAGCAGCCGGGCAGGTAGAGCGTCTGCTGCGGGCCGACCTGCCAGAAGCGGCCGAGGTTGTGGCCGTTGACGAAGACGATGCCCTTGCTCCAGGCACTCATGTCGAGGAAGGTGTCACCCGTCTTGGTCAGGGTAAAGGTGCCTTCGTAGACGGTCGGCAGGCTCTTCAGCTTCGTGGCGGCCTGGCTTGCGTCGGTGGCAGCCGTGCCCCACTTCGTCAGGTCGGGCTGCTCGCTGAAGGGCAGGGGCCGTGTCTCCCAGCCGCCGGTGATCTCCTGGTCTCCGATCTTGACGGCGCCCGTGATGCCCTTGAAGTTGTGGATCATGTCGGCGCCGTAGTTGATGCGTCCCATGTTCTCCACGAGGATCTGCAGCGTGGCGTTGAAGGGCACGTCGATGTCGAGCGTGTAGCGTTTGCTCTGGCGGTTGAGCGTACCGACATATTCGCCGTCTATGTAGACCGTGGCGTAGTCGCGCAGACCGGGTATGCTGAGGGTGCCGCTGATAGGCTGGTTGAAGTGGCGCGAGTAGAGCATGTAGCCGTAGCCCTGCTTCATGCTCTCGAAGGTCACGCAGGTGTCGGCCTCGGTGGCTTTCAGCGTCTCTGCATAGTCAAGCACGCCGGCAGCGCGGGTGAGCTTGATGTCGCTGATGCTGATGACCGGGGTGGCTGCGGGCACGTCGGGCAGCTTCGTCTTGCTATACTTCTGCATCACCGCCCTGATGGAGTCATACTTCTCCGTGCGCCAGCCGGCCTCGGAGATGGGGGCGTCGTAGTCGTAAGAGGTGATGTCGGGCTGTATGTCGTGTTTCTTGTCGTAGTTAGCGCCCGAGGTAAATCCGAAGTTGGTGCCGCCGAAGGCCATGTAGAAGTTAAACGACACGTCGTTCTTCAGGTAGGCCTCCGTCTGGCGGGCGATGCTCGAAGCGCTGACCTTCTGGAAGGGTTCGGCCCAGTGGTCGAGCCAGCCGGGGTAAAACTCCGCTACCATATACGGGCCCTTGCCGTCGTGATATTCGTTGACCACCTTTTTGAGGTTGGCGATGTTGGTCTCGCCGTTGGCCGTGGGGAGCGCGCCCTCGACGGAGCCTTGCTTAAAGAGCCATGAGCCGTCAGAGGTGAAGGTCGGCACGTCGAAGCCTGCGGCGCGCACCTGTGCCGTGATCTTGGCGGCATAGCGCTTGTGGGCCTCGAGGGGAATCTCGGGGCGCTGTGCGGCGAAGGAGCCGAACTCATTCTCGGCCTGCACCATGATGATGGGGCCGCCCTTGGTGCACTGCAGGTTGCCCACCTCCTGATAGAGGCGTTTGAGGTAGAGGTCGGTTTGTTTGAGGAAGGCTTCGTTGTCTTCGCGGATCTTCATGCCGGGAATGCTCTGCAGCCACCAGGGGAAGCCGCCAAACTCCCACTCGGCACAGGCGTAGGGACCGGGGCGAAGGATGACCATGAGCCCCACCTCATGGGCCGTGCGGATGAAGGAGGCCAGATCGAGGTCGCCGGAGAAGTTCCACTGGCCGGGTTGCGGCTCGTGGGCGTTCCAGAAGACGTAGGTGGCCACCGTGTTGAGGCCCATGGCCTTCATCATCTCGAGGCGCTGGCGCCAGTACTGATGGGGCACGCGGGCATAGTGAAACTCACCCGAGTGGATGGGGATGATCTTGCCCGAGCGGTAGAAGTGGCCGTCTTTGATCTCAAAGGTAAAGGCCGTGGTCTTTGCCGGCTTCTTGGGGGCACCGGCGCCGGCGGCAAGGGCCGGCGTGGTGGTGAGGGAGGCTGCCAGAAGGAGCAGCGTGAGATATTTGTTCATTGTGTGATAGGTAGATGCTGTCATTTATTAGCATGGTGCGGCTCAGGGACGCACGACGACCTTCTGTCCGGCCAGGAGGTAGATGCCCGGCGTGAGGGCACCGACCGTGTTGAGGCCTTTGCGGAGAGAGAGGGCCCGCACGAGGCGGCCGTCTGCGCTATAGAGGGCGGTCGTGAGGGGCTGGCCGGCCGTGACGGCGAGGCTGCGGCTGCCGCCCGCAATGCCGAGATAGGGGGTTGCGGAGCCGGCTGTCTCGATGCCGGTCGACGTGTTGGGATCGTAGCCATACTTCTCGTCGAGTGCGGCGAGGCGTTTCGGTATCCACTGCTCGATGTAAGTGGCAGCCCCTTGCAGGTCGCGGTGGTCGGAGTTATAGAAGTCGTAGTCTGCCCAGCGGCGCTCCTCGCGGTTGTCGGCGTAGCTGTCGGCGAAGAGTGAGGCGTAGGAGGCGAAGCGGTTGGTGAGTGACTGCTCGGAGAAGTAGGTTTTGCGGAGTTCTGCATAGCGGGCCTTCAGGTCGCCGGCCCAGTCGATCGTCGTGCTCTGTGCCAGTTTGATGTAGGTCGTCAGCTGGCCGTGCTCATAGTTCCAGATGAAGGTGTCGAAGTCCTGCGTCGGCGAGCAGATGTAGGTCGATCCGTCCCAGCGGCCGCCCCACGTGCCGTCGAGGTCCCAAGGCGTGAGCCCGAGCTTCTGCCCGTACTTCCCGCTCTGCTTGTCATAGACGTACCAGAACATGTTCTTACCGTGGTTGTCGGTGGCTAGCATCAGTTCGATGAAGAGGTAGTAGTCGCGCAGGGCGGGGTAGTCGAAGTAGTCCTTGACTTTGGCGTCAAACTCATCCTGCGTGCTCGTAGCGACGAAGTTTACGCCGTTCCACATGGGTTCCCAGTCAACGGCCTCTTCCTCGTAGTCGGGATATTGCAGTTCGTATTGTGCCCAGGTTTCCTGACCGAGCGTGTTGTTATAGGCTGAGGGCGCCCGGCCGGGGAGGTCGCGGTTATCGAGGTAGTGGCCCATGAGCACCTCATAGCTCCACTGCTCTGTCTTGTAGAGTAGGCCGTGTATCTCTTCGGAATTGCCATTCTTGGCCTCCTTATATTTCTTAAGCTTAAGCTGCTTGCGGTCGAGCTTCTCCGTCATGCAGTAGAGGCCCTGATACTTGCCGTTGAGGATTACCTCGACGAAGCGGCCGCGGGTGCCGGTGAGCGCCTTCTTCTCGTCGGCTTTATAATAAGGAGGTGTGGAGAAGTCGTTCCACAGATCAAACGACACGCGGTTGCGCATGCAGGCGGCGTCGACGGCCATGGCGTCAAGAATCCAGTTATTGTCTTCGCGCAGGCCGAAGTATGCGTGGTCGAGGCTCTTGCCGTCGGCGTCGATGATTTTGACGGCAAATGCCTTCTTAGCCATCGTCTGCGCCGTGGCGCCGCGGTAGCGGAATTTTGCATTAAGCACTTCGTCGGGTGTTTCGGCCTCGGCCGTCACGACGCGAAGGGTTCCGTTGGTATAGGTCGTGCCGTTGAGGTCGTATTCGCTCACCTGCATGTCGACCACGGGCAGGTAGGTCAGCTGCAGGGCGCCCGTGGCGAGCACCGTGCCGTTTGCGGCGGTGAGTGTCAGCGTGTAGGGCTTTGCACAGGTGGGCGAAGCGATCGTCAGCGTGCCGTCGCCGGCAGCCTGAGCGCCCTCGATGCTCAGCACGGCTCCCGCATAAGAGTCGGCATCGAGACCCGCTTTGAGTTGGGGCGTGAGCTGGAGCGACAGTTCGCCGCCGTGGCGCAGCAGTGTGTCGACGGGCAGTAGGTAAGCCTTCTGCCATCCGTCATAGACGGCCGTGCGGGTCAGCTCGCCCGTCGTGACGCGGAGCGTATCGATGACATCGGCCAGGGTGGTCGGTGCGGAGGGATCGGTCGTGCCGCCACCCTGCGTCGGGAGGGTAACCGCCTCGCCGTTTTTGTCGTAGAGCTTGAAGCGCTCGTTGGCGCCGCTCTCTGAGGTATAGGTACCGAGGAGATAGGTGCCGTCGATGCGTTGGTTGAAGTACTGGTCGGGGGCATAGACGCTGGCCACCTTGATCGTGCCGTCGGTTTGTTCCTCGAGCTTCCATTGGCTCAGGCTTCCCTGCGAAGCGTCGGTGAGGGTGATGCCCTTCTGCACGTCTTCGATGCGGTCGGTGGTGTAAGTCATATACTGACCCGTCTTCGCATTGACAAAGACGTAGCCCTCGCCTTCGCTGCGTACATACCACCAGCCGTCGTCGGCCGATGTGTCTCCGGCGAGGTAATAGAGTAGGGCGGTCGAGCCGTGTTGCTCGCCCAGCACGACGGCGCCTGTGCCGTAATATTGGCTCTCGAGGCGCACCGGCTCGTCGGCCGATAGATCCGTCAGCGAGCGGGCTGTCCCTGCCAGCGCCGTCAGGCCGAGTAGCAGGGTGAGGAGAAAGGAGCGTGTAAAATTGCGCATAGGGTGTGTTAGATGAATGTATGTTTGCGGCAAATGTACGAACAAGTGTGGCAATTAGGTGGCGCAGACTTGGTTTTTTGTTGCCGCGAGGCGCCTGGCCGGATTAGCATCTGTGCCTAACGCTAAAAGATAAGGCGGCACGACCATCCTTGGCCATGCCGCCTCTCTGCTTATAGATTGGCTCCTTGCATTATGGTGGATTTCACCCA
>DAVZJV010000032.1:0-16963 GCA_052272595.1 Alloprevotella sp. | reverse complement strand
TGGGTGAAATCCACCATAATGCAAGGAGCCAATCTATAAGCAGAGAGGCGGCATGACCAAGGATGGTCGTGCCGCCTCTTTTTTTTGTGTATGAGGCGTAGGCTACTGGGGAAGGTGCTTAGGTCAGATAGGCTTATGGTAGACAACAATATCTACCTGCCTCACGGGAGAGCCCCAAAGGGGCGTGGCAACGGAGCCCAGGTGAGGCGTAGGCTACGGGGGATTGTGTTTAGGTCAGATAGGCTTATGGCAGATGACAATATCTACCTGCCTCACGGGAGAGCCCCAAAGGGGCGTGGCAACGGAGCCCAGGTGAGGCGTAGGCTACGGGGGATTGTGTTTAGGTCAGATAGGCTTATGGCAGATGACAATATCTACCTGCCTCACGGGAGAGCCCCAAAGGGGCGTGGCAACGGAGCCCAGGTGAGGCGTAGGCTACGGGGGATTGTGTTTAGGTCTGATAGGCTTATGGCAGACAACAATATCTGCCTGCTTCACGGGAGAGCCCCAACAGGGCGTGGCAACGGAGCCCAGGTGAGGCGTAGGCTACGGGGGATTGTGTTTAGGTCTGATAGGCTTATGGCAGACAACAATATCTGCCTGCTTCACGGGAGAGCCCCAAAGGGGCGTGGCAACGGAGCCCAGGGCGTCAGCCCTGGGTTTCTCAGGTGTTGCCTACCTTTAGCCCTGTAGGGGCGTCGCAATATGCGTCCGCCGGTGATCTTCGACTTAAGCCGTTCTACCTGAGAAGTGCCCGGTTCCCGAGGAATAATCAGAGCAGCCCGAAGGGATGCGCACTTTTATAAGCATATCGCTGGTGTGCGCATATTGCGACGCCCCTACAGGGCTAAAGGTATGCGCATTGGGGGACCCAGGGCTGACGCCCTGGGCTCCGTTGCTACGCCCCTTTGGGGCTGGGCATGCGCCCATGATAACGGGGCTGGGTATGCGCACGTGATAACGGGGCTGGGTATGCGCACGTGATAACGCGTCTGCAGGCATCAAACTCTACAGGCTGGGTATGCGCCTATGATAGCGCGTTTGCAGGTATCCGATCCTATAGGGCTGGGCATGTGCCCATGATACTGCGTTTGCAGGCATTCGTCTCTTCCTCTCCTTCCACTTGATCCTATTGTATTCATCCGGTTGCCCCTTAATCAACGCCTGCGGGCCGACCAGGTAATTACCTGATCGGCCCGCAGGGCTTTTACATAAGATCTATGTGGATAAGGCTATGGCCCTTACCTCCCGCTCAATTGAAGCTATGCAGCAGGGCGCTGAGATTGGCGGTAAAGAGGCGCACGGCGATGGCCAGGAGGATGATGCCGAAGAACTTGCGGAGGAGGTAGATGCCCGCCTTGGAGATGATGTTTTCTACACGGGCCGTGGCAGCAATCACCAAGAAGACGACCACCATATTGAGCAGCAGGGCAATGATGATGTTGATCTGCGCATACTCTGCCCGCAGGGAGAGCAGGGTCGTAAACGAGCCGGCACCGGCAATGAGGGGGAAGACGACGGGTATGAGGGTGGCTTCCTTGATGGGCCCGAGATTTTTGAAGATCTCGATGTCGAGGATCATCTCCAGGGCCATGAGGAAGATGACGAGGGAGCCGGCCACGGCGAAGGAGGCGATGTCGACGTTGAAGAGGCGCAGCAGACCGTCACCGGCGAAAAAAAAGATGAGCAGCAGGGCGGTGGAGATGAGCGTGGCCTTGAGGGCGCTCACTGGGCGGCCCTGCTGACGGAGGTTGATGAAGATAGGGGTGGAACCGAGCACGTCGATCACGGCGAAGAGGACGATGAAGGCGCTGGCGATCTCCAGGAAGTCGATGCGGGAAAAGATGTAGGAGAGAGAGAACATCAGAGTAAGGTGTGGGGTATCGTGTGTGAATAGGTAAGTGGTCCTTTTTTCGATTACTACGTCCCTGCGGAGAGGGAGGTGGCGCTTCTTAAGGGTGGGCGCCCAGAATGTCGGCTTAGGGCGAGACCCGCTCGAGGCGGATGCCGACGCCGGCCACGCCGGGGAGCATCTCACGCTGCATGACGTGATGGATGGTAATGTCGGCAGAGGCCCCGGCGGGGAGGTCGTAGGTGCGGAAGGGTACGTGGTATTCGTAGAGACTCACGCCGCTGCCGTTGACATCGCCCATGTCGTCTGTGAGGCGCACCTCGAGGGTGTCGCTGGTGATGTGCTCGGGGGCGTGCCAGTGCTGGCGGATGACCAGCCAGAGAGTCTGGAAGGGGTAGGGGGTAGAGGCCGAGGTGCGGATGCCGAGGCTGAGGCGGTAGCGGCCCTCACGGCTCAACGTGTCGATGCGGTAAGAGAGCGTATCGCCGGGTTCCCACCCCTCGACTGAGGTGGGGCTGTAGGCCAGCGCCACGGTGCGCCGCTGGCAAGCTGCCGCGACGAGAAACGTCAGGGCGAGGAGCAGGGTAAAGACTAAGGGAGAGGTCTTGGCCATGGTGAAACTTCAGCTTTGGGGCGTTGCCGGTGCTTCGCCTGCCGGGCGTCGGGGCGTGCCCTCCGGTCTGCGGGTAGCGTCTGTTCGCTGGGGCGTGTCAGCGCGTTTGGTGCTGCGATTGTCGCGGCGGTTGTTGCGGCGTTCCGTACGGTCGGCACTGCGCTGTGGCCGATCGCCGCGGGGCGGGCGTTTGCCCTCGCGCTGCGGGCCGCCGTCGCTTTGAGGGGCTTCGGCGTTGCGCTGGGGCTCTTCTGCCGTGCGCTGCGGGCGTTCGTTGCGGCCCTTGTGTGCCTTGGCGTTGCGCTTGGCTCCGCCGTTGCGCTTCTGACGGTCGAAGCGGGTCACGTCTTCCTGTTCGGCGAGATCGACGGGACGCTTGGGTTCTGCTGTCCCCTCGGGCGCCAGGGCGTCGGGTTTCTCGCCGTGGGCGTTCATGGCGATGATCTCGCGTGCGCGGTCTGCCGTGATGGTCACGAGGTTGGCCGCCAGGCGGCGGTCGGTGCTGTAGGTGACGAGGCCGGCAAGGATGTCGGCCTTGAAGAAGTAGAACGTGCCGTCGATGGTCTCGAGCGTGACATTGCGCTCGGGCAACTTGCGGGCGGCCTCCATGTAGGTGTCGACCTCATAGTTGAGGCAGCACTTGAGTTTGGCGCACTGGCCGGCGAGCTTCTGGGGGTTAGGCGCGAGATCTTGGAAGCGGGCGGCGGCGGTGCTGACGGAGGAGAAACACTTCATCCAGGTGGCGCAGCAGAGTTCGCGGCCGCAGGGCCCGATGCCGCCGATGCGGCCGGCCTCCTGACGGGCACCGATCTGGCGCATCTCGATGCGCACGTGGAAGGTGTCGGCCAACACCTTGATGAGTTTGCGGAAGTCGACGCGCTGGTCGGCGATGTAGTAGAAGATGGCCTTGTTGCCGTCCCCCTGGTACTCCACATCGCCGATCTTCATGTTGAGTTCCAGGTCTTTGGCGATCTGACGCGCCTCGATCATCGTGTCGTGTTCGCGGCTCTTGGCCTCCTCGTAGCGCTCGATGTCGCTCTGGCGCGCCTTGCGGTAGACGCGCTTGACGTCCTGCTCGCTGCGGAGGTTGGCCTTCTTCATCTGGAGGAGGACGAGGCTGCCGGTGAGGGTGACGGTGCCGATGTCGTGGCCGGGCTGTGCCTCAACGGCGACGGTGTCACCCTTGAGGAGTTCGAGGCCGTTGTCATTGCGATAGTAGCCCTTGCGGGTATTTTTGAACTGCACCTCGACGTAGTCGGTGATGCGGTCGTTGCCGGGGACGCCGGCCAGGTAGTCGTAGGTGTTGAGCTGGCGGTCGCTGCGGCCGCAGCCGGCGGCGGGGAGGCCGCGCAGGCCGGCATCGCCCCAGGCGCAGGCGCCGCCGCCACAGCCCTGACAGCCGCTGCAGCCGCCCGTGGCGCCGCAACAGCCGGCGGGGGAGGCGTGGTCGGGACCGTCGGTTCCGGGGGAAGGTATGATGGGGGAAGAATTGTCTGACATGTAGGAAACGGGGGAGAATATATTGTATGACGCTCCGCCGGCGGCGGAGCGGAAGGAACGGGTAGCGTGGTGCTGCCCGGAGTGGGCGGACGGGAGCGCTTTACTTGATGAGGAGCACGATCGTCTTGAGCGCCAGGTCGAAGAAGACCATGCGGGCGTTGACGTTCTGCTCGATATCGCGCTGGGCGTCGGAGAGTTCATCCATGAGACCGATGACGTTCCGCTCATTGATAAAGGGCGAGAAACGCACGGCGAAGGCAGCCTCCTGACGGCTCATGTAGTTGAGCTCGGGGAGGCGGAAATTGCAGATGAAGTTTTCCCTCAGCATCCGCTGGGCATAGGCCAGAAAGGCCTTCTGGCGCTCGCGTCCCCAGGCAGAGAGATCGATCGCCCACTTGTGGAGGTCGCGCACGCGGCGTTGGTAGCAGAGGCGCATGAAGAGGACGAAGAGGTCGAAGAACTGGGCATCGTCGCCGCCGACCGTCACGTCGGCGAATGCCTTGGTGAGGCTTCCCGATGCCGCACGGGCGATCGTGAGTGCGTCATCGGGTTGCAGGCCGCAGCGCGTCTCAAGGGCCTGGGCTATCTCGGAGGCCTCGAGGGGCGGGAAGTCGATGCGCTGCGTGCGGCTCAGAATGGTGGCCAGCAGGCGGTCGGGCTGATCGGTGATGAGAATGAAGACCGTCTCGGCGGGCGGCTCCTCAAGGATCTTGAGCAGCTTATTGGCCGTCTCTTGGTTCATCTGTTCGGCGTGCCAGATGATGATGATGCGGTAGCCGCCCTGGCTCGTCGCTACGGAAAGCTTGTGGAGCACGGCGTTGGCGTCGGCTACGCCAATGAGCGTCTGCTGATTTTCCACCCCGATGTCTTTGATCCAGTCCTGGCGGGTGAAGTAGGGCGTTTCCGACACCTGCTTGCGCCACTGGGGGAGGAACTGGTCGCTGGTGGGCTGGCCGCTCTGCCCGGAGGGGCGGAAGACGGGGAAAACGAAGTGGAGGTCGGGATGAACCAGATCAGCCGACATCTTGCAGCCGCGGCACGTGCCGCAGGGCTCGTGGTCGGGCCCGGGCTGGGTGCAGAGCAGGCGCGAAGCCAGCGCAAGGGCCATAGGCAGTTTGCCGCATCCCTCGGGTCCGGCAAAGAGCAGGGCGTGAGGCATGCGGCCCTCGTCGAGCATGCGGAAGAGTTGTTGCTTGATGCCGGCCTGGCCGATTACTTGTTCAAAACGCATGGCTGCCTGTGGGCTGGGAGCGGCTGTAGCGAGCGCGCAAGGCGGTGCTGATCGCTAAAGTCACATGAATTGCGTAGCAAAGTTAAGGAAAAAAGGAGAGGTGCTTGCAGCGCCTTCCACGAAATAGCCCCTCCGCACTGTAGCAACAGCGCGGAGGGGCAGGAGCGGTGGGCGGGATTACCACAGTTTGAGGCGGGGCGAACGGGCTGTGCCAACACGCAGATAGCAACGGAAAGGGGCGAGGCGGCTGCCTGCGGCGGCGCGGACAAATGAATTGGAGGCGGAGGAGAAGAGGAAAATGCCATCGGCCCCCGCCGACACCTCGTAAGGCTGCATGACGCCGGTCAGGCAGTCGTCGTCGGGTGGCGCCGGCGCAATGGTGCCGGCCAGGGAGCTGAACGTGAGGGTGGCGACCTTGTCGTAGCGCACAAGGTAGGCTAGTCCCTGCTGTAGGCCTAACGACTCGGAGAGCCGGAGCGCTCCGTTGTCGCCGATGCTCACGCGATAGCATTTTGCATCGTTCCATGCGGCGGGGAAGGGCAGACAGATGGTCTGCCAGTAGTGAAGGCCGTCGAAGGAACGGCTGTAACTGAGATCGCCGGTGCTGAGGGTGATCGCGCGGTCAGTGTAGAAGGCTGCGCGGTCGATGAGGCGGTAGGGGCGGATGAGACGGTTGGTCTTGCCGCAACTGACGGCGAAGGGCTAGGAGGCTGGGGCGTAGGTTGCCATGGCCTCGCTGACGAAGATCGGCAGGTTACGCTGTGTGAGGTCTGTCGCGAAGGCGGTAGGTCGCGCCGGCAGGGTGGCCCCCGTCAGGTCGAGGGCTTGGGCATCGGCGAGGTCGGTTGCAGCCAAGGCAGCTGCGGTCCAGCCGCCCGTGAGGGTGACGACTCCCTTGTCGCTGACCTCACGACGGGGTGCGGGAGCTACGGCGGCGAGCAGCCCTTCGCTCAGCCCGCCCCGCTGGTCGGTGACCGTCCAGTTGCGGGTCGCGGCGTTGTAGCAGAGGGTGCGGGGGGTCGGTTCGAGGGTGATGAAGCGTCCGGCCGCTAACTTCCACTGAGGCGCCGCGGCCGAGGTAGGCTTCAGGTCATAGGCCAGCGCCCCACGTTCGCTCTCGAGCACGAAGCAGTCGTCGCCCGTATGGCGGCAGGTCCAGACCTCAATGGTGCCATCGTCGGCCAGCGTTTCGTCGCAAAGGGCCAGGGGTGAGGTCGCCGTGCCCGTGCCGTTGAGGGTGCGCACCATCCCATTGTTGCAGAGGGCCACGCGGGCACCGTCGTCGGGGAGAGTAGCGCGTCCGCTGATCTCGCCCGATCCGCCGAGCTTATAGATATAGAGTGCGGCGGTGGGCTTCCGATCGGGGGCGGAATAATTGTCAAAATCTTCTCCGCCGTGCGCAAGCACGCGTTTGGCGCTGGTTGGGTCAACGAGGAAGAAGGTGCCGTCTGGGCCCGTTTCGAGCACCCATTCAGACTGCGCAATGCCGGCTGAACCCAAGGTCAGCCCCAGTGCGCCGTTGGTCTTCCGCCCCAGACGCTTCTCGCTCACCGCCCCGGTGAGCGTCAGTTTCTGCCCGTCTTCGGTGTAGGTGATGCGCCACATTCCCCACGCATTGGTGAGGTAGTAGGTCGCGCCGTGCGGATCGGCACCGGTGAGCGCTTTGAGCTTGCCCACGCCTTTGTTGCCGCCGTTGAGTATCTCCGCCTTCATAAACTTTACCTTACCGGTCGATGACTGTGCGCCGAAGGCGTAGAGGGCATCGGCGGTCAGTTGGTCGGGAGAGGTTACGCGGGTGAAGGTGGCGGGCAGGAGGTCGGCGATGTCTTCTGCCCGCAGCGGGAGGGCCAGGATCACGAGGCAGAGCAGGGAAAACAGGAAGCGAAAAACGGGACTTTTCATCTCAAGAGAAGATAGGTGAGCGGATCAGTCGCTCAAAATGAAGCAAGGCGCGGCATGGCGGTGCTGTATCACACTTGCCATGTCGCGCCTTGTGTGTTAAGAAGGGGGTAGCGGACGATTAGAACATCTTGGCGGGGTAAACGCCCTCGTCGGCCAGCTTCTGGAACTTGGCCACTACCTCGGGACGATCTTCGGGATAGGTCACGCCGAACCACTTTGAGGTCGTGTCGAGCACCTCGCAGGTGGCCGTACCGTCGTGGATGAGCTTGTCGACCATGAGGGGGATGAAGAACTCGCTCTTGAGGTTCTCCATGTTCTTCGGGTCAGAGAGGAAGGTCTTGAAATACTCCTCGCTGTGCTTGAAGTAGTCAGGCGTAAAGCCCCAGAAGTTCATCGAAACGGGGGTGGTGTCGGGAATAGCCACCCACTCGCCCGTAGCGTCATCGAGATACTTCACTACGCCGTCGATGCGCTGGATCTTCGTGCGCTCAACAACGGAGGTGAGGTGGTGGTGCGCATCGTTCTCGCAGATACCACGGCTCACGGTGCCGCTCTCAGAGAGCGTGTTGCCCACGCGGAAGCCTACCATGGCATACTTGCCCGTCGAGCCTTCGGGAAGTTCGCTGAGCCACTTGCCCATGACGCGGAAGGCGTCGCGATCGTAGAAGTCGTCGCAGTTGAGCACGGCGAAGGGCTCGTGGATGACGGGAGCGCCCATCATCAGGGCATGGTTGGTACCCCAAGGCTTCGTGCGGCCTGCGGGGCAGGTAAATCCTGCGGGCAGTGCATCGAGGCTCTGGAAGACGAGCTCGCAGGGAATATGGCCCTCATACTTAGAGAGAACGATGCGGCGGAAGTCGTCCTCAAAGTCCTTACGGATGACGAAGACGAGCTTGCCGAAACCGGCGTGGATGGCATCATAGATAGAATAGTCCATGATGGTCTCGCCGTGGGGACCCAGTTCGTCAAGCTGCTTCAGACCGCCGTAGCGGCTACCCATTCCTGCTGCCAGGAGAAAGAGTGTAGGTTTCATGTAAAAGAGGTGTGTATGATGGATGTTGTTATTGTCTACGTGGCAAAAGTAGTGGTTTCTCTGCGAAGCGTGAAATGTGCGGGACGCTTTTTCTTCTTTAGCTTATGCCTTGTCGCCTGTAGGTTGAGCGGCGGCGGCTTCGGCGCAGCGTTCTCCATCCATCGCCGCGCTGACGATGCCGCCGGCATAGCCCGCCCCCTCGCCGCAGGGATAGAGGCCGCGCAGGGTGACGTGAGCGAGGGTGGCGCTGTCGCGGAGGATGCGCACGGGGGAGGAGGTGCGCGTCTCGGCGGCGATGAGCACGGCCTCGTTGGTCAGGAAGCCGCGGCTCTTGCGCCCGAAAGCGTTGAAGCCCTCGATGAGGCGGTCGGTGACGAAGCGGGGCATCCAGAAGTGGAGAGGCGAGGAGATGAGGCCGGGCGTGTAGCTGCTCTTGGGCAGATCGTAGCTCAGGCGGCGGTTGACGAAGTCGGCCATGCGCTGTGCCGGTGCCGTCTGGTCGCGGCCGCCCTGTTGCCAGGCTGCCTTTTCGATGGCCTCCTGGAGATACATCATGCGTAGGGGGCACTTCGGGTCATGGATGTCGGCGTGGGTCTCGGCAAAGGTGCCGTCGCCCATCGCCTCGGTGAGGAAGGGGGCCAGTTCGCCCTCGAGGTCTTCGGGACGTGTCTCGACGACCATGCCCGAGTTGCTCCAAGCCGAACTGCGGGCTGAGGCGCTCATGCCGTTGACCACGACCTGGCGCGGACCGCTGGCGGCGGGCACTACGACACCACCGGGGCACATGCAGAAGCTGTAGACCCCGCGCCCCTTGGCCTGCGTGACGTAGCTATACTCTGCCGTGGGGAGGTATTTGCCCCGGCCTTCGCGATTGTGGTATTGTATGCGGTCGATGAGCTCGGCGGGATGTTCGAGGCGCACGCCTACGGCGAGTCCTTTGGGCTCGATGGCAATGTGTGCCTCGTAGAGGTATCGGTAGACGTCGCGTGCCGAGTGGCCCGTGGCGAGGATGACGGGACCGCGCAGGCGTTCGCCGTCGGCACAGGTGACGCCGCTGACTTCCTCCCCTTCGATGATGAGGCTTTCGACCCGCTTGCCGAAACGCACTTCACCGCCACAGGCGATGATGCGCTCGCGGATGGCTTCGATGATGCGCGGCAGACGGTCGGTGCCGATGTGGGGGTGGGCGTCGATGAGAATCTCTGTCGAAGCGCCGTGTTGACAGAGCACGCGGAGGATCTTCTCCACATTGCCCCGCTTCTTGGAACGGGTGTAGAGCTTGCCGTCGGAGAAGGCCCCCGCGCCGCCCTCGCCGAAGGAGTAGTTGCTCTCGGGGTCGACGCAGCGCTCGCGCGAGATGGCCGCGATGTCTTTGCGCCGCTCGTGCACCTCTTTGCCGCGTTCGAGCACGACGGGGCGGCGCCCCAGTTCGATCAGGCGCAGGGCGGCGAAGAGGCCGGCCGGTCCGGCGCCCACCACGATGACGCGGGGGGCATGGCTCATATCGGGGTAGTCGACCGGCTCAAAGGCTTCGGCGGGCGGCTCCTCGTTGATGAAGAGTTCGACGGTGAGGTTGATGAAGATGTTGCGCTGTCGGGCATCGATGCTGCGGCGCTTGATACGCAGCGCCTTGACGGTGCGCACGTCGATGGCCAGTTCCTGAGCGGCAGCTTCCTTGATGAGCTGTGTGTCGGAGGCGGTGCGGGGCGGTATGCGGAGGTTGAGGGATTGGATCATGGGGGTGATTGAGAAAATGAGGATGAGTCGGGAGGAAACGCTTGCTGCGGGCTTATCCGAAGAGATTGCGCAGAGCCTGCTCTACGCGGCTTACGCTGACGACCTCGATGCCTGGCTTGGTGAGGTCGATGCTCCCGACATTGCCTTCGGGAATGAGGATGCGGCTGAAGCCCAGTTTGGCCGCCTCGCTGATGCGCTGGCTGATGCGGGTGACGGGGCGTATCTCACCGCTCAGACCGACCTCGCCCGCCATGGCGACGTTGCGCTCGATGGCCGTGTCGACATTGCTCGACAGTACGGCGGCGATGACGCTCAGGTCGATGGCCGGGTCGGTGACGCGGATGCCTCCGGCGATGTTGAGGAAGACGTCCTTCTGAGCCAGCTTGAAGCCTACGCGCTTCTCTAGCACGGCGAGAAGCATGTTGAGGCGCCGCAGGTCAAAGCCCGTGGCCGAGCGCTGGGGCGTGCCGTAGGCGGCGGTAGAGACGAGGGCCTGCGTCTCGATGAGGAAGGGGCGCACACCCTCCACGGCAGCGGCGATGGCGATGCCGCTCAGCGCTTCGTTGCCCTTGGTTAGGAGGAGCTCCGAAGGATTATCGACCGCCCGCAGGCCGTCGCTGCGCATCTCGTAGATGCCCAGTTCGGAGGTCGAGCCGAAGCGGTTTTTAATGCTGCGGAGGATGCGGTACATATAGTGGCGGTCGCCCTCAAACTGCAGAACGGTGTCGACGATGTGCTCCAGCACCTTGGGGCCGGCGATGGTGCCGTCCTTGGTGATGTGTCCCACGAGGATGACCGGCACGCCGCTCTCCTTGGCATATTTGAGAAGGGAAGCGGCACACTCGCGGATCTGCGTGATCGAGCCGGGCGACGAGTCGATTGTCTCGACCGACATCGTCTGGATGGAGTCGATGACGATGAGGTCGGGTTGTACCTCTTTAATATGGCTGAAGACGGTGTCGAGATTGGTCTCGCAGAGGAGGATGACGTCGCTTGAGCGGTCTGTGATGCGGTCGGCGCGGAGCTTGATCTGTCGTTCGCTCTCCTCACCGCTGACGTAGAGCACGCGGCGCTCCCTCATTCTGACGAGGGTCTGGAGCAGCAGGGTTGACTTGCCGATGCCCGGCTCGCCGCCGATGAGGGTGAGCGAGCCGGGCACGAGTCCGCCGCCAAGCACGCGGTCGAGTTCGGCATCGTGCGTCGTATAGCGAGGCTCTTCTTCGGCTTTGACCTGTGAGAGGGGAATGGGACGCGGAGCATGGCGCCGGGGGGAGGCGATGGCGGCCTGAGCGCGCTGGCGCGGGGCGGAGGCTGAACTCTCGGGACGGAGGGTGATCTCCTTCATCGTGTTCCACTGTCCGCACGAGGGGCAGCGCCCCACCCACTTGGGCGAGTCGTAGCCGCAGTTTTCACAGACGTAGGCCGTCTTGGTTTTTGCTGACATCAGAGAGATATACTGTGCTTGGGGTTGGAGGGGAGGGTAACGTAAAGGGGCGCGGGGCGGCTGGGACTCACATGCTCTCTAGGGCATCCCTCATCTCGACAAGTTGGGCGCGTATTTCTTTGAGCCGCATGACGACCTCGACGGGCTTGGGCACACCCTCTTTGTTGCGTTTGAGGATCTCGCGGGCTGCAGCGATCTTGAGGCCGCGCCCCTTGACGAGGTCATAGATGATACGCAGCTGTTCGATGTCTTCCCGCCGGTAGTTTCGTACGCCTCGCGCTCCCTTCTTGGGTTTGAGCTGGGGGAACTCTGTCTCCCAGTAACGTAGCAGCGATTCTCTTACGCCAAACATGGCGGCCACTTCGCCGATGGTGTAGTAGAGCTTTTTGTCGTCTAGGCTGATATCGGGCATAGGGTGGAGAGGTATAAAGGAAAGAGTTAGAAATGTTTAGAAGCGAAGGAGCTAGGAAGTTAAGCAAGGCTCCTCTCTTGTGGGGGGCGGTCTCAAGTCCTACATCGGTATGGACTTGGCTGCTTGACTTCCTAACTCCTTGTCTTCTGTGCCTTGGACGCGGTTTACTTCACTGCGCTAAGGCGGAGCTTATAGCTCATGGGCTTTTCGGGCACGCGGTACTGCGGCCAGGTGTCAACGTCTTGTCCGCAGGAGGCGTTGCCGATGCCGCGCGTCCAGGCGTCGAGGTGGAGCACGGTGTAGGGGCGCTCCTTGACGAGCCAGTCGTGGCGGAACTCCATCAGGTCGGCATCCGTGTTGCGGAGTGCGGAGAAGGCAACCTTACCTTCCGTCTCGATCTTGAGGCCGAAGCCCTTGCCGTCGCGCAGGATGAGTTCGCGCAGGCCTTCGCGGCCACCCGACGACTGGGGCTTGATGGTGAATTGGGACAGGTCGCGCACCGTCGACGAGTAGCGGCCCACAAGGGTGCCGTCCATGCGGTCGCAGTAGTTCTCCCAAGGACCGTAAGCATAGTAGTCAACATCGGAGAGGGCCGAGTCGATCATGCAGACGAGGCCTGCGCGGCGCAGGTCGGGCGTGTGGGGCGTGAAGTGAGCCTCAACGTCGACGATGCCCTGGGGATAGACGGTGTAGGTGATCGCAGCGTCGCAGAGCGAACCCTTGCGCACGGTCTTGATGACGGAGGCATTGCCCTGGGCGCTCACTTCGAGCGTGCCCTTGGGCTCGAGGCCGTTGGAGGTGTTGCCGAACCTGTCGTTCTCGATCCAGCGGTGGTTGTCATACTCGAAGCCCTGGCCGTCAGCCACGACGTTGCGGCCGTTGAAGCTGAGGCCCGTGAGGCGTGCGGTCTGCTCGTCGAAGGTCAGCTGTATGCGGTCGTTGCCGATCATCGTCTTGCCGGCACCGTCGGTGCGGAGCATGGCGGGAGCCTTGGCGTTAGCGTTCACGGCGGCGAGAGGACCGCGTTCGGCGAGCGTGTACTGGTGCATAGCTACCTCGTGACCTGCGGGGGCGTAGGTCTGTGCGGCGTGGTAGGTCACGTAGAGGCTGAGCAATACCTCGCGGCCATCCTTGGCAGCGCGGGCGAGGTCAGCCTTGGCGAGCTTGAGCGTCAGCGTCGTGCTGTCGCCGGCGGCTACGGCGGGGAGCTTGATGGTTTTCGAGCTAACCACGTTGCCGTTGCTCACTACCTTATAAATAAGGTCCATGCCGGCGAGGCTCTGGAAGGTGTAGGCGTTGCGGAGGGTGACGGTGGCCGTGTTCTTGGCGGCGTTGAGGTCGAGCTTGCCGAATTTAATATACTGGTAGGCTGCCTTCACTTCGGCCAGCTTGGCGTTCTCCTTGCGGCGTGCGTCGAGGATGCCGTCGGAGCAGAAGTTTCCCTGCGTGGGGCCGGGGAAGTCGTCGCCCGAGCGAAGGTGGTAGATGCCCTTCTTGATCTCGTGGGGCTCGTAGATCGAGTGGTCAACCCACTCCCAGATGCAGCCGCCGATGGTGGCGTTAGAGGCTTCGATGATGTCCCAGTAGCCCTTGAGGTTGCCGATGGCGTTGCCCAAGGCATGGCCATACTCGCAGATAAACATCGGCTTGTCGAGGTTGGAGGTGTTGGCCTTCATCCAAGCCAGACCGGGGTACATCTTCGAGTAGAAGTCTGAGAAGCGGCCGCCGCCGTAAGCGCCGTTGGAGCGGGTGCCCTCGTAGTGGATGGGGCGGTCGTCGAGCTTGCGGGCAGCCTCGTAACAATCGCGGAAGTTCTCGCCGTTGCCTGCCTCGTTGCCCAGACTCCAAATGATGACGCTGGGATGGTTGCGGTCACGGAGCACCATGCGGTCGATGCGGTCAACGAAGGCGGGGATCCACGACGGACGGTCGGAGATGCTTTGGTTGGCGTGGTCTTCGAGGTCAGCTTCGTCAACGATGTAGAGGCCGTAGTAGTCAGCCATGGCATACATCTTGACGTCGGCGGGGTAGTGAGAGAAGCGGATGGTGTTGATGTTGTTGCGCTTCATCGTCGTGACGTCCCAGTGCATGATCTCCATCGTAATGGCCTTGCCCAGGATGGGGGAGGTGTCGTGGCGGTTGGTACCCTTGAGGAATACGCGGCGGCCGTTGATATAGAGGAGGGATTTTTTGATTTCGATCTTGCGGAGGCCTACCTTGGTGGCAAAGGCCATCTCGTCGTGGCCCTGTGCGTCGCGCTGCACGATGTGGAGGGTGTAGAGCGCAGGGTGTTCGGTGCTCCAGAGGTTGGCACCGACACCAGAGAGCGAGAAGTTCGTCTCCTTCACTTCCTGGTCCGTGCCGCTGAAGGCGATGGCATTCTCCTTGACGAGCTTACCGTCGGGGGCGAAGAGCTTGGCGATGACCTGCTTGCCGCCGCTGACCTTGTCACGGTTGTCGAGCGTGAGGCGCACGTTGACACGGGCGTTCCACTCACCGGTCGAGGTAGGGGTGAGGTCGGTGGTGATGTAGTGGTCGCGCACGGCTACCTGGGGCGTGTGCATGAGGTAAACGTCGCGGAAAATACCGCCGTAGCGGAACATGTCCTGACACTCGATGTAGGAACCGTCGCACCACTTGAGTACACGAACGGCCAAGCTGTTGTTGCCGGTGCGAAGATACTTCGTCACGTCAAACTCGGCCGGGTTGTTTGAGCCCTGCGTGTAACCTACGTATTGGCCGTTGAGGTAAACGAATGCGCAGGAGTAGATGCCGCTGAAGTGGATGAAGGTGCGGCCGTTGGCCTTCCAGTCGGCTGGCAGGGTGAAGGTGCGTACGTAGGCCCCCGTCGGATCGATGCCGTAGTTCTTACCCCCGTCGTTGTAGTAGGGGCGTGCCTTGATGAAGGGGGGCGTGTTGGCGTGGGGATATTCTACGTTGCAATAGAGGGGGCGGTCGTAGCCCTGCATCTCCCAAACGGAGGGCACGGGGATTGTGTCCCAAGCGCTGACGTCATAACCTTCTTTATAGAAGTCGGCCGGGCTCTTGTCGGGCTCGGATGCGAAGTGAAATTTCCACGTGCCGTTGAGCAGCATGTAGCTGGGGTTGTGGGGCGTCACCCAGGGTGTCTGGTAATAAGCCTTGTCGGCTGTCATCTGTGCCTCGGTGGGGTAGGGCATGTAGGTGGCCACGGTGGCCTCCTTGTTTTGCCCGAATACGGTCTCGTCCTCCCAGATGGGCGACTTGATCTTGGGCTTCTCCACGATCTCGAAGGTGAACCATGCGCCCTTATCCTTGGCGTTGTAGGGCACGCACATGACTTGGCCCTTGTCATTGAGGGCATACATCTGTCCGGCCTTGGCGGGCGAGACGGAGCGGATG
Organism: Alloprevotella sp.; assembly: GCA_052272595.1. Taxonomy (GTDB): domain Bacteria; phylum Bacteroidota; class Bacteroidia; order Bacteroidales; family Bacteroidaceae; genus Alloprevotella. The sequence goes on along the minus strand of DAVZJV010000032.1, from coordinate 1,858 downwards.
ATGTAGGTACCGGGCTGGCCGGCTACGGGGTCGAAGGCAAACTTACCGTTGTTCCACACGCCCTCCTGGCCATTCCACTGGATAAGTTCCTTGATGGAGGGGTTGCCGGCGGCGTCATCGAAGTTGGCCGAATAGAAGCCACCCGTTACCACGCGGGTCTTCAGGTCGAGCATCTTGATTGACCAATACTGGCCTCGGTTGGCGCTGTCTACCTTTTCGGCGACGATGCGCTCGTTGTCTTCGCCCGAGTCGCCGTTGCCGAGTACCTTGCCGGGATATTTCACCGAGCGGATGCGGTAGGTGGCATCGGCGTCGAAGCCCGAGGTGGTAGAGGGACGAAGTTCGAAGCGGGCGTTGCTGCTCGTGCGTGCTTTGTCAAGGTCGATCAGTGTGATCTTGCCGCCCTCGACGCTCGCCGCCATGTCGGGGCGGTTAGAGGGGATGAGCAACGCTTGGCCGCCCGAGATCGGTTCGATTTTCCAGAGCTGTGCTTCGTCAGATCCGTTGTTGGTTCCGGCCTCGAGGGCATTCCCCTCAATGCGCAGAGCGCGGTCGCCGCTGTAAGGGGCGATGAGGCGCCAGGAGCCAGAGAGGGCGCTGACGGTAAATAGTTGATTGGCGTCCGTGTCGCTCGGCTTGAGCAGCAGGGCGCGGCCCTGAGCATCAAAGCCCACGGCCTGTTTCTTTACGGCGCTGACGAGCTGGTAGAAGGCGCCGCGGCGATAATGTTGCGCTGTGGCGCCCATCACGGTCAGCAGACAGAGCAGACTGGCCAGCAGTCTGCATGAGGTAAGGTACCTGAGTCCTTTCATTGACGTGTGGGGTATAGGAAAATTGAAGTTTTCTTGATTTCGTTACAAAGATAGCATATTGCGGTCGATGCGGTGACGAAACGCCTTGCGTTTTTCACCTAGGACAAATAAGCCCACTGCGACTACGATTTTTCGGTAGCCAGTCAGAATTGTGCCTGTCGTGCGATTTCTCCGCTAAAATCTTGGCCGTTAGTTCTCGTATTTGCATCTTTGCGGATGATTCTCTCCTCCTATAAATTTCTCTTCTTTTAGACTTTAATGGCAGACTTCAAGAATATTCCAGGCGGCGTTGAGCAGCGCGATGTCGACCTGTTTATTATGAATAAGGGACAATATTTCCCCGAGTTCCAGCTCAAGCAGCTACGCGATGAACTGATGGCGCTCAGTCACGAGCGTTTCATGTTGGTCACGTCGATTGAGTATCGCGACCCTACCCTCTTGCTGTTGCTTTCAATCTTTTTGGGTTACTTGGGCGTTGATCGCTTCCTGCTGGGCGATGTGGGGCAGGGCGTCGGCAAACTCCTTACAACGCTTTTCTGTGGCATCGGTTTTATCTGGTGGTTTATCGATCTCTTCCAGATCAGTCAGGCCACTCGCAACTATAACTATCTGAAGCTCCGTCAGGCCATCAACCTTTACGCATGAGCCGGGCAGCGACATCGACATCGACACAAAGCAGGCGGCGTGCACTCGTAACCCCAAGGGGGCAAGGTGCACGCCGCCTGCTTTGTTGCTGCCTATAAGAAGTTCGTGTCTTTTTCTGGCCGATAGTTCTGTTGCTTCTTGCTACGAAAGCCCGTTGATCGTATCGGCATCCAGACCGGTGAGTTCGATGATCTGCGCGATGGAGAATCCCTTTTGCTTCATACTAAGAGCGATCTTTCGCGCTTTCTTCTCTTCGCCGATCTCAAGGCCGCGTTTCTCGCCGATCTCAAGGCCGCGTTTCTCACCGATCTCAAGGCCGCGCTTCTCGCCGATCTCAATGCCCTGCCGCTTGGCATAGTCGAGGACTGCCAGATGGTCGCGGTAAGCATCGATGGTCGCAT
>DAVZJV010000031.1:0-17327 GCA_052272595.1 Alloprevotella sp. | reverse complement strand
CCCCCCATCCCCCCCCCATTCCCCACAAGCACACACACCACTTATAGATAGACTTATGTCACGTCAGAAAGCCAACTTACTGCCCGCCATCTTCATCCTCGGCGGCATCCTCATATTAGTCATTGTCGGTAGCCTCTACGCCTTCCGCGACGAACACGAAACCATCCAGGGACAGGCAGATGCCGACGAATACCGCGTCTCAAGCAAGGTGCCGGGCCGCGTAGTGCGCTACCTGGTCAAGGAGGGCGACCGCGTCCATGCCGGCGACACGCTCGTGATCCTCGAAGCCCCCGAGGTGAGCGCCAAGCTCACGCAGGCCGAAGCCGCCGAAGCCGCAGCCGCCGCCCAGAGCCGCAAGGCACAGAAGGGAGCACGGCAAGAGCAGATCACCGGCGCCTACGAACTTTGGCAGAAGGCCAAGGCGGGCGTAGCCATCGCCGAGAAGTCGTACAGCCGCGTGAAGCGCCTCTACGACCAAGGGGTCATGACGGCGCAGAAGCTCGACGAGGTCACCGCGCAGCGTGATGCAGCCATCGCCACGGAACGGGCGGCCAAGTCGCAGTATGACATGGCCCGAAACGGCGCCGAACGCGAAGACAAGGAGGCTGCCGCCGCCCTCGTCAACCGTGCCAAGGGGGCCGTAACGGAGGTTAACTCTTACCTGCGCGAGACGGTGCTCACGGCTTCGGCCGACGGAGAGGTGACGGAGATCTTCCCCCAGGTGGGCGAACTCGTCGGTACGGGCGCACCGATCATGAATGTGTCGCTCGTTGACGATGCATGGATCAGCTTCAACGTGCGCGAAGACCATCTGCCCCTCTTCAAGATGGGCGGCACGGTTCGCGCCACCATCCCCGCCCTGGGAGGCAAGGAGGTGACGCTCAAGGTCTACTACATGAAGGACCTCGGCTCCTACGCCGCCTGGAAGGCCACGAAGACTACTGGTCAGTGGGACATGAAGACCTTCGAGGTCAAGGCCGCCCCGACGACCAAGGTCGAGGGCCTGCGCCCGGGCATGAGTGCGCTGTTGAAGGAGTAAGCAAGCGGCAGGCTAGCCCAAACAATGCCTTCTACACTCTCTAACATCCTCAACAACTAAGCTTTCTAACTCAGCTACTCCAGCCTATGCGCTCGATCTTCCTGCGCGAACTGCGGCACCTCGCCACGCAGCCCATCTACTGGTTCTGCATGGTGGCGGCCCCGCTCTTCTGCTACATATTCTTCACCTCGCTGATGGCGAAAGGTCTGCCGCAGAACCTGCCGATGGGCCTGGTAGACCAAGACCGCACCGCCACCTCACGCTCACTGGCACGCAACCTCGACGCCTTCCAGATGAGCGACATCGTGCGCGAATATCCCGACGTCACTACGGCACGAACCGCCGTACAGCGCGGTGAGATCTACGGCTTCTACTTCATCCCCCGCGGCACCACGGTCAAGGCCAACCTGCGCCAGCTCCCCACGGTATCGTTCTACACCAACTACTCCTACCTCGTGGCCGGCTCGCTGCTCTACCGCGACATGCGCACCATGTCCGAACTGGCCTCGGGCGCGGCGGGGCGCACCGTACTACGCGCCAAGGGGGCCACAGAGCGGCAGGCCATAGCCTTCCTCCAACCCGTGGTGATCGACATGCACGCCGTGGGCAATCCCTGGCTCAACTACAACGTTTACCTCTCCAACATCATCCTGCCCGGCATGCTGGGCATCTTCATCTTCATGGTCACGGTCTACAGCCTGGGCTCCGAACTGAAGTTTGGCACGGCCGACGACCTCATGCGTCAGTCGGGCGGCTCGGCGCTGGTGGCCCTGACGGGCAAGCTGGTGCCCCAGCTGCTGATCTTCCTGCTCGTCGGCACGCTCTACATCCTGCTGCTCTTCGGCTACCTAAAGTTTCCCTGCCACTGCGGCATCTGGCGCATGTGGAGCGTGATGGCCCTCTTCGTCATGGCCTGCCAGGGCCTGGGTGTATTCATGTTCACCATGCTGCCCACCATCCGCCTCGGCCTGTCGTTTGCCTCGCTCTGGGGCGTCATTTCCTTCAGCATCTCGGGCATGTCGTTCCCCACGATGGCGATGCACCCTGCCCTCCAGGGCCTGGCCAACCTCTTCCCGCTGCGCCACTACTTCCTGCTTTACGTCAACTGCGCCCTCGACGGCTACCCGCTGGCCAACGCCTGGCCCTATGCCCTGGCGTTGCTGGGCTTCGCCCTGCTCCCCCTCCCCTGCGTCGGGAGACTGCGCAAAGTACTGACCTCTTACTCCTACGAACCCTGACCCCACGCCCATGAGCCGATTTTCCCAATACTGGCGCCAAGCCTTCTCCGACTGGAACTACATTTTCCGCGAGGAGCTCCGCACAATCGTCAAGGATCAGGGCGTCTTGATTTTCTTCTTCCTCGTGCCGCTGGGTTATCCCCTGCTCTATTCCTTCATCTACACCAATGAGGTAGTGCGCGAGGTACCCGTCGCCGTGGTAGATGACTGCCGCTCGCCCGAGAGCCGAGAATATCTGCGCAACCTCGATGCCTCGCCCGACGTGAGGATTGTTTCCTACTGCGCCAACATCGGTGAGGCCAAAGACCTCGTCAAGCACCGCGAAGCCTACGGCGCCGTCTACGTTCCCCGCGACTTCTCACTACGCCTCATGCGCGGCGAGCAGGTCAAGGTCGATGCCTACGCCGACATGAGCGGCATGCTCTATTATAAGAGTGTCCTCACGGCCAACACCAACGTGAGCCTCAAGATGAATGCCGACATCAAGATGGCCCGTGCCGGCGGGGGCACGCGCGAAGAGGCTGAGGTCGCCGCCCACCCCATCACCTATGAGGAGGTGTCGCTCTATAATCCGCAAAACGGCTTCGCCACCTTCCTCATCCCCGCCGTGCTGATCCTCATCATCCAGCAGACCCTCCTGCTGGGCGTGGGCATGGCGGCGGGCACGGCGCGCGAGCACAACCGCTTCCGCGACCTCACCCCCATCGACCGCCACCACACGGGGCTGCTGCGCATTGTCTGGAGCAAGGCCTTTGCCTACCTGCTGGTCTACATCCCCATCTCGGTCTACGTCATCTGCGTCGTGCCACGCATCTTCAGCCTCAACCAGCTCGGTGCCCCGCGCGACTTGGCCCTCTTCATCACCCCCTTCGTCCTGGCCTGCATCTTCTTCGCCATGACGGTGAGTGCCTTCGTGCGCCACCGCGAGCTGTCGATCATGCTGATCGTCTTCACGTCGGTCCCCCTGCTCTTCATCTCCGGCATCTCGTGGCCCGGCAGCGCCGTGCCCCCCTTCTGGCAGGCTGTGAGCTACATCTTCCCCTCCAGCTTCGGCATCCACGGCTTCGTCGGGATCAACAACATGGGGGCGCGCCTCGTCGACGTGCACCACGACTGGACGATGCTCTGGGTACAGGCCGTCATCTATTGCCTCACGACCTGCGCCGTCTATCGCGCCGACATCATCCGTTCGCGCCGCAACGTCGTCAACGCCTGGACCGCCGCCAAGGAGCGCCACCGCATTCGTCTGGAGAAGAAGGCCGCCATGCCCCTCACCGACACCACGCCCAAAGCCTGAAAACAATGGAGCAGCACAAGGTATCCGTCAGATTCTACAAAGACCGCATGGTGCGCGCCGTCTGGGACGACGAGCAGAGCAAATGGTGGTTTTCCGTACTTGACATCCTCGGCATTCTCAACGAAGAGACCGACTACGCCAAGACCCGTAACTACTGGAAATACCTCAAAGCCAAGCTCAAGCGTGAAGCGCCCCAGTTGGTTAGTGCCACTAACCAACTGAAACTCGTAGCGGCTGACGGCAAGCGATATTCTACCGACGCCCTCGACGCCGCCGGGGTCAACGAACTGGCCAAGCACATGCCCAACAACCGGGCGATGCCCTTCCTCGACTGGTTCACCTACAGCGACAACACCATCGACGGCCAGAGCCGCAAGAAGGCTTATACGCTCTTTGAGAGCGGCCTGCTCGAAACGCTCGAACCAGGCACGGTGAAGTGCCTCCAGCAGATCCACGCCTACCTCTTCGGCGGGCTCTACGACTTCGCCGGCCAGCTCCGCACGAAGAACATCTCCAAGGGCGGCTTCTCCTTTGCCAATGCGCGCTACTTCGCCACCTCCCTGCCGCTAATCGAACGCATGCCCGAGACGACCTTTGACGAGATCATCGACAAGTATGTGGAAATGAACGTCGCCCACCCCTTCATGGAGGGCAACGGCCGCAGCACGCGCATCTGGCTCGACCTCATGCTCAAGCGCTCGCTCAGGCGCTGCGTCGACTGGAGCCTCATCGACAAGAACGACTACCTCGACGCCATGCGCCGGAGTCCCGCCACCGCCGCCCCCATCAAAGCCCTCATCGGCCCGGCCCTCACCGACCGCATCAACGACCGCGAGACCTTCATGAAGGGCATTGACTACTCTTATTATTACGAACAGGAGGACTGAGGTATCACACTTCATAATACAGAAGCCGAGTGATTTAGGTATCTTACGCCCCTTTGGGGCTCTCCCTGAAGATCAGTGACTCAAGCAACGCATCTTTGGGGCCGAATAGCTGTAAACGGGGATAAATCCCTAGATATCTTACACCCCTTTGGGCCTTTGCCAAAGGATCGGTGAATCGAGCAATGCCTCTTAGAGTTATCCACAATAGGCTGGAGACAGATATCCCCCCCTCAAACGCCAATCCGCCCACCCGGACATCATCTCATCGATGCTTCCAGGCGGGCGGATTCACTTTATGCGTAGTCTGATTGGCTTCGCCTTACCTGATCACCGTGGCCTCGCGATCGGGACCGACGGAAACGATCTTGATCGGCGTGCCGGTAGCGTGCTCGATATAGGCGATATAGTCGGCAAAGGCCTTGGGGAAGTCGGCCTCGCTGCGCACGGCGGTGAGGTCGGTGTGCCAGCCCGGCACGGTCTCGTAGACGGGCTCCCAGCCGGCCGTGTCATAGGGCATCTCGGTAACGGTCTTGCCGTCCTTGGTATAGGCGGTGCAGACCTTGATTTCTTCAAAGCTGTCGAGCACGTCGCCCTTCATCATCACCAGATCGGTGACACCGTTGATCATGATGGCATACTTCAGGGCTACGAGGTCGAGCCAGCCGCAGCGGCGGTTTCGGCCAGTGACGGCACCATACTCGTTGCCGATGTGGCGGATGGTGTCGCCCGTCTCGTCAAAGAGCTCCACGGGGAAGGGACCACCGCCCACACGGGTGCTGTATGCCTTGAAGATGCCGAAGACATGGCCGATCGTCCCCGGCGCAACGCCGAGGCCAGTGCAGACACCGCCGCTCGTGGTCGATGACGACGACACATAGGGATAGGTGCCGTGGTCGATGTCGAGCAGGGAGCCCTGGGCACCCTCGGCGAGCACCTTCTTGCCCTCAGCGAGGGCGCGGTTGATCTCATACTCCGTATCGCTCAGCTGGAAGCGGCGCATATATTCCACGCCCTCCATCCACTGGCGCTCCTCGTCGGCGATGTCGTAGTCGGTGAAGTGGAGATCGCGGAGGATCTGCTCATGTCGTGCCTTGAGGGCCTGGTATTTCTCCTCAAAGCCCTCGAGGATGTCGCCCACACGCAGGCCTACGCGGGCGGCCTTGTCGCTATAGGTGGGGCCGATGCCCTTGCCCGTGGTGCCGACCTTGTTTTTACCCTTCGCAGCCTCATAGGCGCGATCGAGGAGGCGGTGGGTCGGGAGGATGAGGTGGGCACGGCGGCTGATGTGCAGACGGTCGGTCAGCGTGTAACCGGCGGCCTCCAGCTCGCGTGCCTCGGCCATGAAGAGGTCGGGGGCGATGACGCAACCGTTGCCGATGATGTTGACCTTGCCCTCGCCGAAGATGCCGGAGGGGATGGAACGGAGCACGAACTTCTTGCCCTCGAAGATGATGGTATGACCGGCATTGGGGCCACCGGCAAAGCGTGCCACGACGTCGTAACGCGGCGTGAAGAAATCGACGACCTTACCCTTGCCCTCGTCACCAAAGACGATGCCCAAGAGGGCGTCCACTTTTCCTTTCGTCATGATGGTATGTGTCTCAAACGTAATGTTGATGGATATTTCAGAAGCGCATGTGCGGCGCGAAGTTAGTGAATGGCGGGCAATAACACGCAGTCTGGCTGGTCTTATTTGCAAAGACTCAGACTCCTAGGAAGACCTTGACGGCTCCGAGGCGAACTTTAGCCTATTTTTAGGAAGTCGGGGGCTTGAGATACCGAAGATTGGCAGTATTTTTGCCTGCGTAAAGCATAAGACGTATTCATTCCAACTCTTAATACAATTACTTGCAATGAAAATCGAGAAAATCCATGCTCGCGAAATCCTTGACTCTCGTGGTAACCCGACGGTCGAAGTAGAGATCACCACCGACTGCGGCGTAACCGGCCGTGCCTCTGTCCCCTCTGGTGCCTCTACGGGTGAGAACGAAGCCCTCGAGCTCCGCGACGGTGACAAGAACCGTTATGGTGGCAAGGGCGTGCTCAAGGCTGTAGCCAACGTCAACGACATCATTGCTCCTGCCCTCAAGGGCATGTGCGTGTGCGACCAGCGCGGCATCGACTACAAGATGCTCGAGCTCGACGGCACGCCCACCAAGTCTAAGCTCGGTGCCAACGCCATCCTCGGCGTATCTCTCGCCGCCGCTCACACGGCCGCTCAGTGCCTCGGCATGCCTCTCTATCGCTACATCGGCGGCACGAACACCTACACGATGCCCGTCCCCATGATGAACATCATCAACGGTGGTGCTCACTCTGACGCTCCCATCGCATTCCAGGAGTTCATGATCCGTCCCGTAGGCGCCAAGAGCGAGGCTGAGGCCATCCGCATGGGTGCTGAGGTGTTCCACGCACTCGCTAAGCTCCTCAAGAAGCGCGGCCTCTCTACCGCCGTAGGTGACGAGGGTGGTTTCGCACCCAAGTTCGACGGCATCGAAGACGCTCTCGACAGCATCATGCAGGCTATCACCGACGCTGGCTACAAGCCCGGCGACGACGTGAAGATCGCTATGGACTGCGCAGCTTCTGAGTTCGCTGTAGTAGAGAACGGCAAGTACTACTACGACTACAAGCAGCTCAAGAACGGCATGCCCAAGGATCCCAACGGCAAGAAGCTGAGCGACGACGAGCAGATCAAGTTCCTCGACGAGCTGATCACGAAGTACCCCATCGACTCTATCGAGGACGGTCTCGACGAGAACGACTGGGAAGGCTGGGTTAAGCTCACCAAGGCTATCGGCGACCGCTGCCAGCTCGTAGGTGACGACCTCTTCGTAACCAACACGAAGTTCCTCGAGAAGGGTATCAAGATGGGTGCCGCCAACGCTATCCTCATCAAGGTTAACCAGATCGGTTCACTCACCGAGACCCTCGAGGCTATCGAGATGGCTCACCGTCACGGCTACAACACCGTAACGAGCCACCGCTCCGGTGAGACCGAGGACACGACGATCGCTGACATCGCCGTTGCCACCAACTCTGGCCAGATCAAGACTGGTTCTATGAGCCGCACCGACCGTATGGCTAAGTACAACCAGCTCATCCGCATCGAGGAGCAGCTCGGCTCTCGCGCTGTCTACGGCTTCAAGAAGCTGAAGTAAACCGCGCGGCCTTAAAAGCCTAAACCAATCTCGAGGGGCACACCCGCCATTCAGGCAGGTGTGCCCCTTTTGTCTGCGCCAGACCGTGTCTGCTGCCCCCCTTCTTGGTCAGTGCGCTGCAGGAGCCGCTAAGGTACCCTTCACTTCACAACGGCCTTGACGCCTCAACATCAGGTGGGCTCCCACACCACACGCGACCTTTATTACCGCCGTTAAGCCTCGGGCTGCAAAAATTTTGCTAAAAAGTCACCCACGTACTTTCCATTTCCGCAGATATCCTTATCTTTGCAATACGAATCAGCAAATCACAATAAGGGTCAGATCCCGTTGTGTCAACTCACTAAGTTCGCCCGCTGTCCCAATAAGGAACGGCGGGTGCGCTTTTTAATGCAACTACCACGCTTGCGGTATCGGCAGACATACGCCATTACACGCTAAGAAGTTTCACCTGCAAAGACTTCCAGTCCTGCAAGCTTCTAACGACCTCGCGAGGATTGAAGGCAAGGAGCGGGCAATATAACGCCATAGAATAAGCATATCATCCGCAAGGGCAACTTGATCACATCCACTATGAAAGAACGCAGAGAAGGAGGTATGATAGAGACAACAATCATTCCGTATTGCCACTATTGGAAAGGCGAAGAACTGATGCCGCTGTCCGTTACAGACGAAAACGAGCAACGGCTGTGGTATGCAGAGAAAATGATTTGCGAGACGATGCCCCAATTGGTAAGAAAGGACAATCCCCGCCAATCATTGGATAACGCTGTAGCGGCTTATGTAAGCAAGTGGGGGCCCTATCAACTTGAAGAGACCCTACGTGTATATTTCAAGAATGATGCGACTTATGAAGAGGATATACTACGTATATATCTCTCATAACTCATGCCAATAGGCTGTCGTACACGCCATACCCACTAAAACGGCCATCGCCGCCAGGAACCGGGCTAATACCCCGATCTCCTGGCGGCGATGCCTGTTGTTGGAGGGAGTTGCTTACTCAGCCCCTTCCTTTGCCTCGGTCCCTTCGTCTGCAGGTGCCTCCTCGGCGGCCTCTTCCTCTACAAACTTCGTAATGCCGGCCTCGGCGAGGATGTTGTACCACTGGATGAGCTTCTTGATGTCAGAGTCGCGCACGCGGTCACGGTCATAGTCAGGCAGGGCCATGGCCATGAAGTCTGCCAACTCGGCGCTAGAGGCCGTCTTGTGGCTCAGGGCAACGGGCTTTCCGCCTTCGTGATCGCTGATGGTCTGGAGAATCTCCATGAGGGGCTTGTCCTCCTCGTTGGTATACATAGACACATCGTTGAGCGAGGTAACTCGGTCACGGGCGCCTGCGCTGATACGGCGCTTCGCGGCATCAATGGTTTCGACGATCAACATGCCGCGTCCCTGACCGACGAGGCGATAGAGGCCGGGACGGCCTGAGATTGCGAGAATGGTTTCTTGCATGATGGGTGGTAGGAGATATTATTAATGGGGAAGGTTTGCGCCCTCGCTCCACCTTACGAAGCCGGTGGGGCGACGGACACCTAAATTAATAGCGAAGATACAGCCTTTTGACAAATGGGACAAGCGGTTAGGGGCGAAGTTATAGCCGACGCCGCGCGGTTGCCAAGCCACAGAATCAAGACATCAGGCATAGCCAAAGCGTAGGGCGTCAGTCCGCACGGTGTCTCACGATGAGAGACACGCTGATGCAGACTGACGCCCTATTTTATGTTGTCTGACGTATAGTAAGCGCGGTGGTTTAGAACTCGTAGCGACGGTCTACGATGCCGGCCTTGTGGAGGATGAGGTAGTTCATCACTGAAGAGTAAGCACGCTGACCTACATACTGAGCTACTTGCTGGGTCTCGGCTGCTGCGTCAAACTTCTCTGCGCTCTTCGTCTGGCCCGTTACTTTGACGATGTAAGCAGCGGCAGCACCCTGAACGAGCTGTGAGTACTTGCCCACCTGCGTTTTGGCAATGGCTGCGGCAAGCTTAGGCTCGGGAGCGCCGACACCCGTCACAGCGGGATAAGAGGCGAAGGTCTGGTCTGAGAGTGTCGCCATGACTGCGCCCTTGATGCGCTGCATATCGGCCGTCGTGCGTACGTTCTTGGCCATGGCCATAGCCTTCTCGGCACGCTTCTGTTGCTTAACGACCATGGTGAGATAGTCCTTTACCTCGGCATTATTCCAAGGGAGGTAACCCTTGTCGTTGAGTGCCGTGACGGCTACGACGATGAGGTGGTCGCCATTGCGGCCGCACTCATAGAGCTTCGATATGTCACCAGCCTTGGCATCGTCGAAGATCCAGCGTGCGCAGTCCTTCGACTGGCTGCCGCCGATGCGGGCGGGGATGAGGTTCTGCATAGGAGAGTAGCCGGGGAGGTCAGTCACGACGTAACCACTCTTAGGAGCGTTCTTCTCGATCTGCTCGACCGTCTTGTTCTGGGCGAGGAAGGAGTTGAAGCGGCCGAGCTCGTCTTCATAAGTCTTCTTGGAGAAATCGAGGGGGCACTTGACGACGGCCACGTTATACTTCGTCACCATCTTCTTGCGGTCGAGCACCTGAATGACGGCTGCACCCTGATCCGTGCTCAACACCTGTGCCGTGTGGGGAGCGATGCCGTAGAGCGTGCGGATGTAGAGGGCATTGTCCTCGCTCATGCCAAACTGCTCATACTGCGATGAAGTGATCCAGGCCGAGTCGGAGCGCTGGCCATACTTCTGGGCAAGGGCGGCGAAAGATGCACCGCCGTTGAGGGCCTTGAGGATTGAGTCTGCCTGCGTCTTACGTGCCTCGGGAGTTGCGGCGGTCGCTACGATCTGACGATAGAGAATCGAGTCGGGAGCCTCCTGCTTCGCGATGAGCTTGATGGTGTTGATCGTGTTGTCGGATGCGTTATAATAAGTCGGCTTGATACTGCCCACGGCCATGGAGTCGAGGCTGGCGGCCACATCGGGCATCTGCTGGAAGGCCGTCTTGCTCAGGGCAACGTTGCTGTACTGCACCTGAGAGGCGGACGAACGGACAATGTTGGCAACGTCGGCTCCACTCTGGAGCTGTTGCTGGAAGCCCTGTACGCGCTTCATCAGTTCGGCACGGTCAGCGGCACTGGCAAGCACGTTCACGTCAATCAGCTTGATGTCGCGCGTCTCAACGGGGGAGTAGAAGTTCTCTTTATACTTCTCATAGGCGGCCTTGAGATCGTCATCGGTCACCTTGATGTCCTTGTCGCTGATCGTGTTGTAGGGAAGGGCTGCGACCTCGCAATTCTTCTGGATGGAACGCTCGTCAAAGTTTTCCTTAGCAGCGATGGGATTCGAAACGAAGCCGGAGGCGAAGAGCATGTTGTACTTATTGTTGAGGAGCTCGTTGCGGAGCTGCTTCTCCGAATACTCCCAGATTTTCTTGATGCTCTGGAGCTGCTCTACAGCCTCGGCATTGCCTGCCTGCTGCACCTGCATGAGGGTTTTGTTATACTCTTTGAGGAACTGCTGGAGCTGGGCCAGGTCGAAGCGACCGGTCTGAGAGTTGCCGAAGATGCCGGCCACCATCTGGAGGCTCTGTGCCTGACCGAGACGGAGGGCTTCCTGCACCTCGCCGTCGGTGACGAAGATGCCGAGCTCGTCACACTCGTGCTCGACGGTCTTATTCTGCACATACTGCTGCCATACCTGTTCGCGGATCTGTTCGGTCTGCTGGTCGGTAAGGTTTCCGCTCTGTCCCTGCATCTGCATCTGCATCTTCGTGACCTCGCTCTGCTCGTCTACCATCTGCTGGAAGTCCTGGATAGAGAGTTTGTCACCGTAGACCTCACCCACGATGTTGCGGTCCATGGCCGAGGTCGTCTCGATAGAGCGGAAGAACTCTTCCGCAATGAAGGCGAAGAGTGCCAGTCCCAGTACACCTACCAGGAGTGCGCCCTTGCTTCGAATCGTTTGTAATGCTGCCATTCGTATTGTTTGTTATTATTTATTTCTTCTTGAGAATGTGTAAGCTCTGCAAAGTTAGTACATGCCGCGCGAAGACGGGCTACGTTTGGGCGATTGAGTGCAGAGAAATCCGGTTTTACACCGTCAAAAGGCGTCGTACGGCGTCTTTTTCCCGACTCCGCCGCCGCTCATCTGACACATCGGCGCCGCCCCGTTCAGTCTCTTCGGGGCCGGGCCATGGGCCGTTCGCGCATCGGCAGGGTGTCTTTGCGTGCCGTGTCGGCCGTAGCCGAACCGCCTCCGGCCGGACTGCCTAAGTCGCCCATGGGCATGAAGCCCTTGGTTTGACGTACGTAGTAACGGGTAATATCCTGATTGAGAACCGTTGCGCGGAACCAGTTGCCCTCGATCGCCTGATTGGGCTGGATCAGCCGGGTGTAAGTGTCAGAAGCCATGGCGCCGGTGCTGACGTTCCACGTCAGCTCCTCGGTCGTCAGATGGGTCTGCGCCGTGCGGTCATCGAGCACGACATGGCCCTTGAGGCGCCACACCTTCTGGTCATAAAACCAAGCGCTGTCGGCGGTGATGTGAAGGTCGATCTTAAACTTGTCGTCGTAGCGCTCAAGAAAGATTCCTTTGGGAAATTCCCATCGCGGGGGCAGGGTCTTGTCGTAGACACGCCATTCCTCGGCAATGATCTTGTAGCGTATGACGCCCGAGTCGCTGATCAGCTTCGACATGCCCCGGGTGGTCATGACGGCCATGGAGTCGCGTCCTCTGACGGCAGCCCCCATGGGCGGCGCATCGCTGCCACAGGCCGCCATCGAAGCGCCCAGGGCGGTCACCAGAGCCGCCACGGGGACGATGCGTAAGAGAGAAGGGGGCATCATACGGAGCTTGGGGGAAGGATAGCCGACGGGTCGGCGGGACAGCCTTACTCGGCCAGCCACTTCATGAACCATCGTTCATTAAACGAGAGGCCGATCGTCAGGCGGAAATAGTTTTCTTTGATCTGCCCGGCCACGCGGGGCTGCACGCGCTCATACTGCGCCGAGAGGTTGAGCAGCGTACGGTTGCTATACATATTGATGATCGGGAGCGCCACGCCGAGGCTTGCCATGTAGTGCTGCGGGCCTTTTGACGTACCGACATTGAGATACGACGACGTGTAGGCAAAACCCGCACGGTAACGCACGCGCTGACGCCAGTGCATCCCCTCGCTATTGGGCACATACTCTACACCGGCACGCACCCCGTGGCTGTCGGTGAAGCTGCCGCGGCTTGCCGTATAGACAGCGTTGCCCGCCGCATCTTGCGTCAAGACGGGATATTTCACATCGCTCCAGCGCTGATATTGGTAGTCGACACCCACGCGCAGACTCTTGTCGTGCGCCCACGTCACACCGGCACTCACCGTGTGAGGCAACTCGAAGGCATTGGGAGCCGTCAGCGTATCGCCGTGGGTGACGCTCGACGAAGTGATGGTCTGGTTATAATAAGAAGCCGTGCGGTTGATCTTGTGCCCCAGGCCATAGGTAACTCCGAGCACGAGATCGTCTTTCTTCGTCAGCCTCAGCGCATACTGCAGACCGAGGTCGATCTTATAAGAACGGATGCTCGCCGTATAGACTTGGCGGGCACTGCTGGCGTTGGTCTCGTCAGTCTGCATCAGCGCCGTATGGTCAAGCGAGCCCCAAAGGAAGCCGCCGTTCATACCTATCGAGAAGCGGTCAAAAGGCGACCAGCCAAGACCGGCATAGAGTGTATGGATGCCGCCGTCGCCCGAGAAGGTGTTGGTCTGCGTGATGGTGCCTGCCGTAGCGGGAAGAGTGCGTGTGGAGATCGTCTTATAGCCGATCGTGCTGTAGGGCAACAGGCCAATCGACATGCCCAGACGGGGCGCCACGCGAAATCCGGCTGTGATGTAGTCTACCGACGTATTCCGCGCATTGGTCTTCAAACCATTCTGAATAATCTGTCCGTTCTGCAGCGTCACGCCGAGGTCGAAGAGGAAGGCCAACGAATCGATGGCGGAATAAGAGGCGGGATTCTGCACATTGAGCTCCGTGCCGTTCCGCATACCCTGCGCCGTGCCAGCCATGCCCTTGTTAAAAGCACTGGCCCCGTCAGCCAAGAGGCCGAAGCCATAGCGCGAATAGGGAGAGTTGCTGCCGTTGGTCTGCGCTGCAACCGGAGCAGCGACGAGAGCGAGGGCGAGCAAGGCGCCGCCGTATAGTGAGATGGATTTGTTCATCGATTGTGTTGTAGTATGCGGTTAAGGCCGATCTCTACCAGTGCGTCACTGCGCTCGGCTTCGATTTCGGTGGCAAAGCGGTAGCCGTTGCCTCCCGTAATAAAGATGCGGCCGCCGGGGTTGCGATGGAGAAACAGGCGGATAAACCCTTTGATCTCGCTCTCCATGCCATCGATCACGCCGGTGCGGATAGCCGTCTCGGTGTCATATCCCACAGCGGGCACCTCGCCTTCGGCCGAAACCATCGGCAGGCGCGCCGTCTGGTCATGAAGTGCGCGCAGGCGCATGCCGAGTCCCGGCGATATGTTGCCGCCACGATAGTGGCCGTCGGCTGTCACATAGTCATAAGTAATGCAGGTGCCGGCATCGACCACGATCAGCGGAGCGCCGGGGCAGAGCCATGCAGCCCCGACCGCAGCCGCCAGACGGTCAGCGCCCAGCGTTGCCGGCGTGCGATAGTCGCAGATAAGCGGCGTCGGAGTCTCCCCCGTAATATGAAGCGTTTGCGGCACCTGCTTAAGCAAGAGCGCCTCCACCTCGGGATGGGGCTCGCCTACGGAGGCGTAGGCGCAGTCTGTGATGGGAAAGGTATCGAAGAAGGCAACGAGCTCCGTCACATAGTCGCCTTTGAGACGCTTATGCGTGCGGATCTTGTCGCCGTCAATCACCGCTACCTTCGCGGTAGAATTGCCTATGTCGACGATGAGGTTCATGGGGGAGTATACTTTGTGCGCGGCAAAGTTAGTGCAAGGCGGGCGGAGCACAAAAACAAAGCCGAAGTTTTGACTTTTGTGAACTCCGGCGGCAACCGGCCTTTACAGCGCAACAGGCCCTTGTCGAAACGGTAGCATACGCCCTGAGCGAAGGCCGGCGGGAAGGCCTTCAGGCCATCTACTGATGCCCAAAAACGAGCAGGCGGCTCGGAAAAACGGGAAGGCGGCTCGGAAAAACGAGAAGGCGGCTCGGAAAAACGAGCAGGCGGCTCGGAAAAACGAGCAGGCGGCTCGTACGGCGGGGGGAAATACAGGGGTAAGTACTCCCCCGGCAAACTTTTCACCAGTTACCTACGCCCTGTCACCCTACGCGCTGAAGCAGCCGTAAATCAACGCTTTAGGGGTGTAGGTACGCTTTTTTTCACCTACACCTTTCTGTCACCTTCTTACATCGGCGTGGGACAATCTATCAGCTGTACAGGTGGTGGCAAGAAGGTGTAGGCAGAGCGAGTCTACCTACACCCATATTCATTTATATTCCAACGCTTTCAGCTCATAGGGCGACAGTGTGTAGGTAGTTTGCAATTGCTACCTAGACGGCTACTTACTTACGGATGAAGTAGGTATTGAGAACGCAGAGAAGGGCAACGCCCGTGTCGGCCAATACGGCGGCCCAGAGACCGACCATGCCGAGAGCGCCGAGGATGAGAACGACAACCTTTACCCCCAGGGCCAGGGAAATATTCCACCCTACCAGGGCGCGGGTATGGCGACCGATGCGCAGGGCGTCAGCCACGCGCGAGGGCTTATCGCCCTGTATCACCACGTCGGCCGTCTCGACTGCCGCATCGGCTCCGGCCCCGCCCATGGCAATGCCCACATCGCTGAGGGCCAGCACCGGGGCGTCGTTCACGCCGTCTCCCACAAAGGCCACGCCGCCCTTGTCGGCATCTCCGGCGCGGATGGCCTGTAGACAGGCCACCTTATCAGCCGGCATGAGGTCACCCCGGGCCTGGTCGATGCCCAGTTCGGCAGCCAGCGCTTCGACCACAGGCGTACGATCGCCCGAGAGCATGCAGACGCGACGGATGCCCATGGCGTGGAGCCGGCTGACGGCCTTGCGGGCATCGGCCTTCGGTTCGTCGCGCAGGGCGATGGCGCCGACATAGTGGCCGTCAACGGCACAATAAACATAGGTATAGGCACTGTCTTCCTTAAATTCGGCAGGCAGGGCGATGCCCCGATCTTCGAGGAGACGTCTTTTGCCTACGAGCACGTCCTTTCCGGCAACGTGGCCGCTGAGCCCAAGGCCGGAGATCTCTTCCGGCGCTTCGAGCGTGGCGGACGCCTGAGCTGCTCCGCCCGGCAAGTTGTCGGCCGCCGCTACGATGGCGCGGGCCACGGGATGCGTACTGTAACGCTCAAGGGCTGCAGAGAGCGCCAACAGATCGTGAGCCGACACCCCTTGCTGCGTAGTCACGTCGACCACGCCAAACCGTCCCGAGGTGAGTGTACCCGTCTTGTCGAAGACGACCGTACGGATGCGGGTGATGGCGTCAAGGTAGTTGCCTCCCTTGAAAAGCACGCCCAGACGCGAGGCTACGCCGATGCCGCGGTAATAGCTCAGCGGCACGCTCACCACCAGGGCACAGGGGCAGGAGATGACGAGGAAGACCAGCGCACGGTAGAGCCATTCGCTCCAGCCCGTCCCCGTAACAAGAGGCGGCAGGAGGGCGATGAGGGCGGCCAAGGCAATGACGATGGGCGTATAGATGCGGGCGAAGCGGCGGATAAACTTCTCGGCCGGCGACTTGCGGCGCGAGGCGTCTTCGACCATGTCGAGGATGCGCTGCAGGGCACTCTCGCCGTAGGGGCGTACCACTTCGAGCGTCACCGTGCGCCCCAGGGCGATGGTGCCGGCCTGTATCTCGTCCCCCTTCACCGCCGGGCGGGGTTCAGACTCTCCCGTCAGGGCTGCCGTGTCAAAGTCGGCCGCCTTGGTGAGAAGGCGTCCGTCGAGCGGTACGCGTCCGCCGGCCATCACCTCGATCGTATCACCCACACTCACCGCCTCGGGACTGCGGCTCTGGCGCGAACCGTCGGAGGCGATGACCACCGCCTCATCGGGGCGCAGGTTGACGAGGGCACGGATGTCGTGGCGGGCACGGCCTACGGCCCGGTCTTGGAAATATTCGCCCACGCTGTAGAAGAGCATGACCGCCACGGCCTCTGGATATTCACCGATGGCGAAGGCACCGACGGTAGCAATGATCATCAGTGTGAATTCGCTGAAGATCTCCCCTTCGCGCAGTTCCTCCCAGGCCTCCTTGATGACGGGCAGACCGACCGGCAGGTAGGCTACGAGGAAGAGTAACCAGGGGCAAGCCTCCCACTGGGGCAGGACGATCCCCGCGGCCAGCAGCAGGGCGGAGATGAGCATGGGGAGCCATTCGCGCCAGGCGGCCCATAGCGGGGTGGTTTGTTCTTCCGTCAGTGCGGCGGTCGTGACCTGCGCCTCAGGTTCGCAGGGGCAATGATTATGTTCGTGACAATGGTTGCACATAATGGTAAGCTCTTTGATGTTTCTGCATGCAAAGGTAGGAGATACCGGGTGCAACCGGGTTGCAAAGTGAAGGGCCCCAAGCGGGAAGGGGTAAAACGCAACTCGCCGCCAACCCCGGCGCAGCATGTGCGCAAAGGTTGGCGGCGAGCCAGATGGATTCAGTATGTACTTTAGGGAGTAAGCCCTGAGACGGTCATTACATCATGCCGCCCATGCCGGGATTGGACATCGGCATCTCGGGCTTGTCCTC
>DAVZJV010000030.1:0-18132 GCA_052272595.1 Alloprevotella sp. | reverse complement strand
GGGGATGGGGGGCTTGGGGGTTAGCGGCCGAGGGCCTTGTTGTAGGCGGCGCGGGTCAAGCGGGTGTCGATCTGTGCGTCGATCTGGTCGCTGTGGGCCTGGAGCCAGGCGGTCTGGGCCTGCAGCAGGTCGGATGTGGTGATCACGCCCTCCTTGAAACCTGCCTGGGCGGTGCGGAGGTTCTCCTCGGCCTTGTCGAGATGCTTGAGCGCGAGGTTGTACTTGCGGTTGGCCTCATTGACGCGCAGCGCCTCTTGCGACACTTGAAGTTCGATCTTCTCGCGAGCCTCCTCGTCCTTGAGCGTGGCGATGGTGGCGTCGGCCTTGGCGGCATTGACCTTGTAGCGCGTCTCGCCCCAGTTCCACACGGGCACCTTGAGCATCACGCCGACGGCCCATGTGCCGCGAAACTTGCGTTCGAAGCCGTTGAACACGTTGGGGTTAGAGATCATGTAGCCGCCCGTGAGCGCCAGTTGGGGCAGGATGGCGGAGCGCTCGATCTTCACCTTTTCCTCATAGATGCGCTTGGCGATGGCGAGCTGCTGGAGTTCGGGCCGGTTGGCAAAGGCTGTGGCGGGGTCAGCTTTGACGGCGTCGGTCTGTGCGCCCAGGTCGTCACGCTGTTCATCGGCCAGTGTCGGCTTGCTGTCGAGCGGAAGGTCGCAAAGCTGGCAGAGCAACATGCGTGAGAGCGTCAGTCCGTCGTCGACCTTGGTGAGCGTCATCTCGGCCTCGTTGAGTTTCACGCTGACGGCGAGGCCGTTGCTCTTGGTCGCCACGCCCTCGGCAATCATCTTGACCATATCGCTGTCGAGGTGGGCGAGCATGTCGCGGTAGCTCACGGCGAGGCGCCGCTTATTGGTCAGCGATACGACCTGCCAGTAGGCCTTCTCCACATCGAGCGTCAGCAGCTGTTCCGAGGCGCGAAGCTGTTGTTCGGCCAGCCGTCCCTGTTGCTGCGTGATGTTTTCGTAGGCCTTGATCTTGCCGCCCATGTAGAGCGGTTGGGTGAGGAGAATGGCGCCCGCCGTCATGTTGCGCGTGTCGGTGCGGAAGGCGTCGTTGAGGCGCTGGCCGAGGGCATTGCCGGCCTGTCCGAGCTGAGGCAGGTAGGGGGCTACGCCCTGCACGAGGGGAGCCAGTTCGGGGTGTTGCGTGAGAATCTGCTGCGCAACGGTGGAAAACTGCCCCGCAGCCGTCGTGCCCAGGTTAGAGAGTGCACTTTGTTGGTCTTTACTCAGCAGAGAGATCTCGTTGCCCGTGCGCATATAGCCTGCGGTGAGCGATATTTTGGGCAGGTAGTTGGTGTGGGCCGCCTTCTGGTTCCACTGCGTCTGTTCCTGCTGTGCCCGTGCGATGGCCAGTCCCTTGTTGCCCTTGAGGGCGAGGGCCTTGCACTCTTCCAGCGTCAGCGTTTGCTGGGCGCCGGCGGGTAGGGCAGGGGCGAGAGCCAGCCCTATGAAGAGGGTGATGAGCGTACGTTTCATATCGTGTTGGTAGATTCGTCTTGTTACTTGTCGCAAAAGTAGACAAATAAAAGCCGCCCGTGGGAGCGGGCGGCTTAAAAGGCGAGAAATGGGACAATTATCCCTACTTGGGGGTATATGTGCGAAATGGTTGAATCAGAGTAGTGCCGGGAGCTGGTAGAGCTTCGTGCCGTTGGAGCCCTTGATGAGAATGAGGCGACCCGTGGGGCGATCGCCGCCCTCGAGCGCCGTCTTGACGGCTTCGACGTCGGGGAACCACCGGGCACCCTCGGAGAAGGCCTGAAACTCTTCGCCTACGAGCCACACGGCCTCACAGCCCATCGAGAGGGCGCGCTCGGCCACCTTCTGGTGTTCGGCGGCTGAGGAGAGGCCCAGTTCGAGCATCTCGCCGAGGATCACCATCTTGTGATCGCTCTCGATCCGCTCAAAGTTGTCGAGTGCCGCCGCCATGCTTGTAGGGTTGGCGTTGTAGGCGTCGACGATGAGGCGGTTGTCATGCGTCACGATGAGTTCGCTGCGGTTGTTGGTCGGCTGGTAGGCTTCGATGGCCCGTGCGGCCTCGTCAGCCGTCACGCCGAAGTGGGCACCCACGGTGATGGCCGCCAGGGCGTTGGTCACGTTGTAGGCACCGATGAGGTGGGTGCGCACCTCGTGCCACTCGCCGCCCTTGATGCGGAAGCGGAAGGCGAGCATCGGGTCGCAGGCCGTCACTTCGCCCTCGACCTCGTAGCCCTTGCCCGGCTGGCCGTAGAGCTCGCTTGTGAGGCTTTCGGCAATGCCGGCGAGATAGGGGTTGTCGCCGTTGCGGAAGATAAAGCTGCCCGGCTTCATGCGCAGGTAGTCGTAGAGTTCACCCTTGGTCTTGATCACCCCTTCGAAGGAGCCGAAGCCCGCCAGATGGGCACGCCCCACGTTGGTGATGAGGCCGCAGTCAGGGTCGACGATCTCGCTCAGCTGGGCTATCTCGCCGGGATGGTTGGCCCCCGTTTCGATGACGGCGATCTGATGTTCGGGGCGCAGGCGCAGCAGGGTCTTGGGCACGCCGATGTGGTTGTTGAAGTTGCCCGCTGTGGCCAGCACGTTGAAGCGCTCGGAGAGCACGGCTGTGGTCAGTTCTTTGGTTGTCGTCTTGCCGTTGGTGCCGGTAATCTGGATGACGGGCGTCATCAGCTGGCGGCGGTGCCAGGTGGCGAGTTGCTGCATCGTCACAAGGGCGTCGTCGGTGTGGATGAGACGCTCGTCGCCCGTCACGGCGGGGTCGTCGACGACGGCATAGGCGCAGCCCGCCTCGAGTGCCTGGAGGGCGAAGCGGTTGCCGTCAAACTTCTCGCCGCGCAGGGCGAAGAAGATGGAGCCCTGCGGGCAATCGCGGGTGTCGGTCGTGATGACGGGATGCGCCAGGTAGAGCTTATAGAGATCTTCGATACTCATGGTTAAAGCTGGATGAATGTCTGTGTTAGCAGGGGCGAAGTTACGGTTTTCTCTAAAGAAGTGCTTTGCTGCCTGTTGTTTTTGCGGATCGGGCGGCTCGGCATGGCTGCGCTTGCGTAACTTTACGCCCGCAAACCATTCTCTATAACTTATGAATCTCTCCCGCCTCTACCTCGGAGCGGTCTTAGCCCTCCTTCCCCTCACGGCGCTGGCCCAGACGCCCGCCAAGAGCTGCTGCGCCGACAAGCCCGCCACCACCGTCAAGGCCTGTGACAAGCAGGCCGGCAAGTCCTGCTGCAAAGCAAAGGCCGACACTGCGGCCACAAAGGGCTGCTGCAAGGCTCAGGCACAGAAGGCCTGCCGCAACGAGGTCATCCGCACCATCATGGCCCGCCGTTCGGTGCGCAAATATCTGGCCAAGCCCGTCGAGCATGCCAAACTCGAGCTCATCGCCCGCTGTGGTGTCAACGCCCCCAACGGCATGAATGCCCAGCCCTGGCAAGTGCGCATCGTCGAGAGCCAGGAGTGGATCGACGGTATCACGCGGGAGTTCCTTAAGAAGAATCCGCAGGCCACGCAGCGCGATGCAAACTTCAAGAACATGTTCCGCAATGCCCCCAACGTCATCGTGATCGCCACGCCCGAGGGCAAGGGCCTCATTGACGCCGGCCTGATGGGTGAAAACATGATCCTCGCCGCCCAGAGCCTGGGTCTGGGCACCTGTTGCCTCGGCGGCCCCGTGGGCTTCGTCCAGAACGACCCTGCCGCCAAACCTTACCTCGACCGTCTCGCCCTGCCTGAGGGCTACACCATCGCCTATATGATCGCCGTCGGCTATCCTGACGAGAGCCCTGAGGCAAAGCCCCGCGATATGGAGAAGGTGCAGTTTGTGAAGTGAAAAATTCTATAGGAGTTAGAGGGGGTAAAGAGTTAAGCCGAATGTATTGGAACGCGGGGAGTCTCTAGGGGTTAAAGAGTTAGAGAAGTTCAGCCGATTGTGCTGTAACGCTTGACTCTCTCCGCTTTGCGTTTCATCCTTGTGCTTCCCCACGTCTCATGGCATCCGGCCTGGCTCCTTTGCCTCTCTAACTTCTTAGCCCCTTAATTCCTAGAGCCTCCCCCACTTCTCTAGCTTCCTGCCCTCCCCTGCGTCTCATGACATTCGGCTTAACTTCTTAACTCCTCAAACTTCTTAACTCCTAGAACAGAAACTCTCTCATGTATACACTCAACCTCCGTGGCCGTCTCTACTCTCTCGACGAACCGCGTGTGATGGGCATCCTCAACGTGACGCCCGACTCCTTCTATGCCGAGAGCCGCACACTCGACGAGGCCCATGTGCGGGCCCGCGTCGAGCAGATGCTTGCCGAGGGCGCTGAGATGATTGACGTCGGCGGTTACTCCTCCCGTCCCGGAGCGGCCGACGTCAGTCCTGAGGAAGAGATGGAGCGGCTGCGTCTCGGGCTGCGCGTGGTGCGTCAGCTGGCGCCCGAACTGCCCGTCTCCGTCGACACCTTCCGTGCCGATGTGGCGCGTATGGCGGTGGAGGAGGAAGGGGCCGACATCATCAATGACATCTCGGGCGGTGAGATGGACCGCCAGATGTTTCGCACGGTGGCCCGTCTCCACGTGCCCTACATCCTCATGCACATGCAGGGCACGCCCGACACCATGCAGCAAGCCCCCGTCTATGATGACGTGCTGACGGACGTGCTTCGTTACCTTGCCGAACGCATCGACCGCCTGGCACAGCTCGGCGTGGCGGACATCATCACTGATCCCGGTTTCGGCTTCGGCAAGACCCTAGAGCACAACTACCGCCTCATGGCCCACCTCGCCGACTTCCTCGAACTCGATCGTCCGCTGCTCGTAGGCATCAGCCGCAAGAGCATGATCTATAAGCTTCTCGGCGGCACGCCCCATACCTCCCTCAACGGCACCACCGTGCTCAACACCCTTGCCCTCGCTGCCGGTGCCCACATCCTCCGCGTGCATGACGTGGCCCCGGCCGTTGAGGCCAAGCGGATCTGGCTTGAAGTCAATAGGAGTTGAGTAGTTAAGGAGTTAAGCCGATTGTAGCGTAACGCTTGATAAACTACACTCTCAGCTTCCTCCGTGCGTCTCCCCGCGTTCCACAACATTCGGCTTGACTCCTTCACCTCTCTAACTCCTTCACTTCTATAGAGCCCCCTTCTCTAACTCCTCATATCCCCCCCATGATAACCTTCGGCATCAAGGACTTCATCGACATCTTCCTCGTCGCCCTACTCCTCTTCTATATATACCGGCTGATGAAGGAGAGCAGTTCGGCCAACATCTTCGGCGGCATCATTGTCTTTGCCGTCGTGTGGATTTTCGTCTCCCAGGTCTTTGAGATGAAGCTCCTCGGCAGCATCCTCGACAAGCTCGTCAATGTCGGTTCGCTCGCCCTCATCATCCTCTTCCAAGAGGAGATTCGCCACTTCTTCTCCACCATCGGCACCCGCCCCGGCGTCCACTACCTCGCCCGCTTCTTCCGCGGCAAACGGGCGGCCGACACTGCGCCCCACCGTGAGGAAGTCATGCCCATCGTCATGGCCTGTATGAACATGAGCAAGCAGAAGGTCGGAGCCCTCATCGTCATCGAGCGCTATGTCGGTCTGAGTGAGTACATCAACTCGGGCGACATCATCAACGCCAACATCACCCAGCGCCTGATCGAAAACATCTTCTTCAAGAACAGTCCCCTCCACGACGGAGCCATGATCATCTCTCACAAGCGCATCCGTGCCGCCGGCTGCATCCTCCCCATCTCCCACGCCACCGACATCCCCAAATCGCTCGGCCTGCGCCATCGCGCCGCCCTCGGCATTTCCCAAAAGACCGACTGCCTCGCCATCGTCGTGAGCGAAGAGACGGGCGGCATCTCCGTGGCCCGCGACGGAAACTTCCGCCTGCGCCTCTCCGCTGAGGAACTTGAGAACGTTCTCTCCAAGGAATGGGAGGCCTGAGCCCCGCCCCATAAGCTCGGCCAGCAACTCCAACGCTGCCTTGCCACCATACTCCCATTGGCGGCAAGGCAGCGTTCGTCTTATCAGCAGTTTCCGCCTTGGGGGGTGTGGGGGCCGTGTCTCACAGCTTTCCCCGCGCAGGACATCGCCGTTTGCCTCACTATTTCTATTTTTGCCCCGTCAATCCTTATTGCGCAGCGCCCGTCAGCGGGCGGTTGTGCCACTTTGCCATGCCTACAGCTCCCATACAGTTCTCTGACCTTTTGCCTCTCTACGCCGCCCATCCCCAGGTGGCAGCGCTAGCTCATATCCTGCTAGAGGGGAAGCCCGCCCTCACCCACGTCGACGGGCTCTCTGCCTCGGCCGCCCCGGTCGTCTTCGCCTCGCTTTCGCGGCGCAAGGCCGTGCCCCAGCGCCCGATGCTTTTCATTCTCAACGACGAGGACGAAGCCGCCTATTTCTACCACGACCTTACGCAGCTCCTCGGCGATGACAGCGTGCTCTATTATCCCTCGACCTATCGCCGTGCGGTGAAATACGCCCAGCGTGACAGTGCCAACGAGATTCTCCGCACCGAGGTGCTAGAGCGTCTGGCGGCCGAGGGGAGCGACGGCCGCCTGCTCTATATCGTCACCCATCCCGCAGCCCTCTCCGAGCGGGTGGCGCCCCGTAAGCTCGTGGCCGACAAGACACTGCGCATTGCCTGCGGCGACAGCTACGACCTCACCGACCTGACGAAGCGGCTGGCCGAACTGGGCTTCGTGCGTAAGGACTATGTCTATGAGCCGGGCGAGTATGCCGTGCGTGGTTCCATCCTCGACATCTTCTCCTATGCCTCCGACTACCCCTTCCGCATTGACTTCTTCGGCGACGAGGTCGACACCATCCGCACCTTCGAGGTGCAAGACCAGCTCTCGCGCGAGCGCAAGGATGCCGTGAGCATCGTGCCCGACACGGAGCAGGAGGCGGCCCAGGGCGGACTCGTACCCTTCACCGACTATCTCCCCCCCACGACGCTCCTCGTTGTCAAAGACCTCGCTTTTGTCCACGACGTCATCGAGCGCACCTACAGCGAGGGCTTTGCCCGCCAGGCGCAGCTGGCGCAGGACGTGCCGACTTCTGAGATGGACGAAGCTGCCCAGACACAGCAGCTCCGCAGCGACATGCTCCTCATCACGGGCGAGACCTTCCTGCGCGGCGTGGCCTCACTCCAGCGCGTCAACATCGGCCGCCAGCCCCTGGGGCAGGCCGGGGCGAAGCTGACCTTCCACACCGCGGCGCAGCCTTCATTCCACAAAAACTTCGAGCTGGCCCGCACGCAGCTCTCCCAGCTCCGCGCCGACGGCTATACCCTCTACATCCTCGCCGACAGCGACAAACAGACCGAGCGCCTCACCGACATCTTCAGCGAGATGGGGTGCGGCACGGACTTCTTCCGCCCCGTCACGCGCACCCTCCACGAGGGCTTTTCCGATGCCGATCTCAAGGCCGCCCTCTATACGGATCACCAGATCTTCGACCGTTTCCACAAATACAACCTCAAGAGCGACCATGCCCGCGACGCCAAGATGGTCCTCTCGCTCAAAGAGCTCCAGCAGTTCCAGCCCGGCGACTACATCGTCCATATGGACCACGGCGTCGGACGTTTCGCCGGCCTCGTCCGCATGCCCGGTTCCGACGGCACCATGCAGGAGATGATCAAGATCACCTATCGCAACGACGATGCCGTCTATGTCAGCATCCACTCCCTCCACAAGGTTTCTAAATATAAGGGTAAGGACGGTGAAGCGCCCCGCATCACGGCCCTGGGCACCGGCGCGTGGGAGAAGATCAAGGAGCGCACGAAGAAGAAAATCAAAGACATTGCCCGCGACCTCATCAAGCTCTATTCGCAGCGCAAGGAGGAGAAGGGCTTTGCCTTCAGCCCCGACACCTTCATGCAGCACGAACTCGAGGCCGGCTTTGCCTACGAAGATACCCCCGACCAGCTCAAGGTCACCCGCGAGGTCAAGGCCGACATGGAGAGCCACCGGCCGATGGACCGCCTCGTCTGCGGCGACGTGGGTTTCGGCAAGACGGAGATTGCCGTGCGCGCCGCCCTCAAGGCCGCCAGTGACAATAAGCAGGTGGCCGTCCTTGTGCCCACCACCGTGCTCGCCCTTCAGCACTACAAGACCTTCGCCAAGCGCCTTGCCGATTTTCCCGTCCGCGTAGACTACCTAACCCGCGCCCGCACCGCCGCGCAGAGCAAACAGATCGTGCGCGACCTCGCCGAGGGGAAGATCAACATCCTCGTCGGGACGCACAAGCTCATCGGCAAGAGCGTGAAGTGGCACGACCTGGGCCTCCTCATCATCGATGAGGAACAGAAATTCGGCGTGGCGGTCAAGGAAAAGCTCCGTCAGCTCAAGGTCAATGTTGACACCCTCACACTCTCAGCCACCCCCATTCCCCGCACATTGCAGTTCTCCCTCATGGGCGCCCGCGACCTGAGCGTCATCCAGACGCCCCCGCCCAACCGCCGCCCCATCCAGACGGAGATCCACACCTTCAGCCACGAGATCATAGCTGAGGCCATCGGTTTTGAGATGAGCCGCAACGGCCAGGTCTACATCGTCAGCAACCGCATCTCCGCCCTCGAGAGCCTTGCCGCCCTCGTGCGCCGCTACGTGCCTGATGCCCGCGTGGCCGTGGGCCACGGCCAGATGCCGCCCGACAAGCTCGAGGAGATTATCACGGGCTTCGTCAATTACGACTACGACGTGCTCATCAGCACGACCATCGTCGAGAACGGCATCGACGTGCCCAATGCCAACACGATCATCATCGATGCCGCCCACCACTACGGCCTCTCCGACCTCCACCAGATGCGCGGCCGCGTAGGGCGCAGTGACCGCAAGGCCTTCTGCTACCTCCTCGCACCGCCCTTGGCCATGCTCCCTGACGATGCGCGCCGCCGCCTCCAGGCCATCGAAAACTTTGCCGACCTCGGCTCGGGCATCCACATCGCCATGCAGGACCTCGACATCCGCGGCGCCGGCAACCTCCTCGGCTCCGAGCAGAGCGGATTCATCGCCGATCTGGGCTATGAGACCTACCAGAAGATCCTCGCAGAGGCCGTCACCGAACTCAAAAACGACGAGTTCGCCTCTCTCTATGCCGACGAACTCAAGGATGCCCACAAGCTTACGGGCGACCGCTTTGTCGACGACTGCACCATCGAGTGCGACCTCCATGCCTACTTCCCCGAGACCTACGTGCCGGGCGCTACGGAGCGTATGATGCTCTACCGCGAACTCGATTCCCTCACCTCCGACACGGAAATAGCCGCTTTCCGCAAGCGCATGGAGGACCGCTTCGGTCCCCTTCCCCCCGAAGGGGAGGAACTCCTGCGCATCGTGCCCCTCCGTGTTCTGGCCCGTAAGGCCGGTGCCGAGCGCCTTACGCTCAAAAACCGCCGCATGACGCTCTCTTTCGTCTCCAACAACGCCAGCCCCTTTTATCAGAGCGACACGTTCGGCCGCATCATCCAGTATGCCACCACCTCTTACGCCAGTTGCCGCCTCGATGAGCGGAACGGCCATCGCCGCATGGTTGTCAGCGACGTCACGAGCGTGGAGAGTGCCCTCACCGTGCTACGCCAAATGCTGGGCGAAGACGCCGCGCAGCCCGCAGCTTCTAAGACCGCCGCACCGGTTGGAGCGGGGGAAAAGGGCAAGGCATAAGTCCGCCGGCTTTTCCTAGGACCAGGTGCGGGTATTTGTATCCCATGTACAGACTTTCGTAACCCCTGGTCTGTTTCCGTTTCCAGTCCTGAAATATCCGTTTCCAGTCCTGAAACGAATAGATCCAGTCTTGGTTTATCTATTTCAGGACTGGAAACGGAACTTCTACCGCAACCCCGCCTCCCGATGAGGCTTCCGGGCAAACCTCTTCAGCGCTCACGCCCTGCGTGCAGCGCTTTTTTTGTGCCCGTCTGGCTCGGCGGCCTGCTGCAGTGCTTATCTTTATGGCATTATCCGTTTCTCCTCATCTCCAGCCCATGCGTCGCATCTTCCTCCTGGTCCCCCTGGGACCGCAACAGCGCCTTTTACGGCGATGGCACCGACCGCTATGTCCGGGGGGGCTATCTGCGTCAGTGCACCGAACTGGCTGCCTACGGGCGTGACCGGTTCATGATGTGGTCCGACGGCGTCAACGGCGGCGACGGCTATTATGGCGGTGTCCGCACCACGCGCCCCATCGATCCCGACACCTATTATAATATGCCCGCACCTTCTCCGTCGCCCACCTCACCGACGGCCGCGCCGACACCTACTGGGCCGCCCTTGACAGCACGAATTCCGCCACGCTCACCCTCACCTGGCGTCGCCCGCAGCCCCTCCGCTTTACCTCCGTTTACCCCCGAAAACGCCCCTTTAGCACTAAAAACACCACTCTTGACGAAAATTCCAGTCCAAATCCCTTGTCAGATCGCCAACTCTTCCTACCTTTGCACCGCTAAAGAGATAAAGGTCATGTGAGGCCAAGCTCCGAAGCCCTAGATGGTGCTTATAGTTCAGTTGGTTAGAGCGTCAGATTGTGGTTCTGAATGTCGTGGGTTCGAATCCCACTAAGCACCCAACATAAAACCGCGAAGCGTTGATTATCAATGCTTCGCGGTTTTGTTATTCCATTTTTTGGTTGCAAGTTGGCTACAAACTCCGCCGGAAGGGTAAAATGGGCGAGAGTTGGGAGCGCTGTGCGATTGGCGGCTTAGGTTATGCTCCAGCTTGGTCTGCAGCGTTTGAGGCCATCACTTCGGCCATCTCAGGTGTGAGGTGGTCGGTGGAGACGATGCGGCCAAGGTGGTATTCTACGTAGCAGGAGACGGATTCCTGGCCTTCATATTCATAGGTTAGGTCGTTGCCGTCATCATTGGCCCGAATGTAGAAGTCTGCTTGCTTCACTTCGACCACGAGGTGAGGGGCATCGGGTCTAGTTAGTGCTTGTCTGGCTTTGGGCGGATTTCTGGATAGGACGGCTTGCCCGGAATGGGGCCCTACTGCTCTCCTTGGATGATTGGAGCTAACTCACAATTTCGGTAGCCTACCGGTTTTTCAGACGCAGCGCACGACTGAAGGAAACTTTCCGATTATTGCCTACACACTGCCACCATGCCATCTGGAACGTCTGGTAATCAGTTATAATCTGGTGTAGCTAGCCCCTCGTCTGCTGCCACTGCGCTGCCACTAGGCTGCCACTAAATTGGCTTGATTGCCCTTCGGTCCTGACTGACTGGTGGCAGCAAATTATTGGATTGGTGGCAGTAAAATGGCGGATTGGTGGCAGCCAGGTGGCAGCAGATTTGAGGTTACCTGCATCACTAAGGTTTTGATATTCAAATTGTTCAGGAAGTGTGGTGGCAGGGTGTAGGCAATAATCGAAACTTTTCCTAGGTGTGCTGATTTGCCCCTATCTCCTTTAATCTACACCTTATCTCCTTGCATCGGGATGGGGACTAGCGCGAACGGGAAGGCGTCTAGGTCGGTAGGATAGGATTCTGCTTTGTGCCTAGTGGGTGACTGCGATGTTTCTCTGCTTGTCGTCTGATTTATTTATCCTTTCACTCAGGTGCCTGTGGGCGATTGACTATCTTTGCGAGGAGATCCTGCATACACACATTTCCTCGAACACGGAATGCCCCTATAATCATTGATATATAGGGAATTAAGGCGGTCACGGAGATAGCTCCGTGACCGCCTGTTTTTGATTTGAGGGGAGGTTGTTTTGATTTGATTTGAGCCGTTTTGTTGTAGTTTCGTGACTCGTAACAATAGAGCAGAGTTTATGGTAGCGTATAAGGAGCCGGTTAGGCTGAGGAGGCGGGCCAACAAGTCGGGGCGCGTCTCGCTGTATTTGGACATATATGTGGACGGCCGGAGGTCGTATGAGTTTTTAAAGCTGTATCTGGTGGCCATATCGGCAGTGATGCGTGTCCGTCTGGCCAACAGGTTGCTTATGTCGCTTTCCGGGATATCCATTCGTGTGGCGAGTTCATGCGGGGGGGATGCCCCGTGCCTCCATCTCATCCAAAATGTGGTCTCAAGGTGGAGTGGCTACGGGGGGGATGATATTGTCTACGCGCATGTTTTGATTGTTTGCTCCCCGCAGAGGAATCGAACCTCCGTTGCAGAACCTTCCGGGGATAGCCATTTGTTAGGCGTGTGACTAATAGTCGGCAAAGAAGCTTTCAGGGACAGAGAGCTTACCGCTTTCAAACTGCTTGCGTATCTTCGCGGTCTTCTTTTTCTCTCGGTCTTCAAGAACCTTATTGATAGCTTCATCCGCTTCTTCTTTCTTGCGCTTTATCTCTGCTTCTTTGGCTTCATATTCGGCCTTCATCTTGGCATAAAGCTCTGGGTCGTGCTTCTTTACAAGCTCCATCTTTTCTCGGAATCTAGCCGTTTTGAAGGACATTGCGAGAGGATATAATAAAAGCGCGAGAAATATGAGGCAGACGATAATAACTGCTATACAGAAATTGTTATCGTACATAATCAAAATCCCTTGTTGTTAGACTTTTTCCACTCGGAGAACTTTCTGTCAAGCTCCGGATTCCCCAAAATGCTCGCAAAATACGAGTTCTCGGGCTTTCCGTTGCGCTTCACGTACTTCTCGGTGAGTGCATGGATTGTCTCAAACAAGTCCTCATCCGTGTTTCCGAAGGTATCTGCGATTAACACGTGATACGGACTAAACTCGGGGAGCTCGGAGTCGTAGCAGTATATTCCGAACTCTGCGTATGGGAAATTCTTCTTACGCCACTCCAAATACGCTCTGTTGTCTTCCGACTCAACGAAGACCACAAAGACCGGCTGGCCGGTTTCGTCCTCGTTGTTGATGGTTTCCCTCTGTGTCATGTAAAACTGACGGAAGAGATTCCCCTTGGTCGTGCCGGAAACCCTGCCCTCGGAGATTATCTCAATACCGCTGTCATCGGCAGAAGACGGGCGGAAGAACTTAATGTTAGCGCGATAGATGTTGTCAATCTTTTCCATTTTGTCTGTGTGGGTGTGTTATTGAAATCTTGGCCTTTATCCCGCGTTCGGGCACTTCCTTATCACGGCGTAAAGGCACTGAATGCTCGTAACTTGATTGAGGCGTGCCAGCCATGCTGCGGCCGGGGACCATGGTCAGTCGAGGCAGTGTCCGGGAATACCCCCTGGTGCCTTATTGGCACGCTGTCTTACGGGGGCAAAGGTAATTTAACGCGTCGATTTTCGGGCGGATTTTCCTGTTCATCTTCACAATCAGGCTTGTCAGACCGTTTGCAGGGCAGAGCCTGTGGTGCTGCGGGTGTGCTGTCCGCATAATTATCACTAATTTTGCAGCTATCATTACTGCCTGCAGTCCACTGCGGGCTGCCAGTTCGCCGGGCGGCGCTGCCGTCCGCAATATTTTCCCCATACCCCCGATTGAGCCGATGGCACACGAATTATTGCGCGTACATAGCTACGAGTCGATGGGCACGTTTGACGGCCCGGGCATCCGTTATGTGGTCTTTCTCCAAGGCTGCCCCTTCCGTTGCCTCTATTGCGCCAACCCCGACACGATCGATGCGGTGGGGGAGAGCAAACTGACGGAGCCGGACTATATCCTCGAGCAGGCCCGCTCGCTGCGCCCTTTCTTCGGGCGCAGAGGGGGCATCACTTTCTCCGGAGGTGAGCCGACGGTACAGGCCCGGGCCCTCGTGCCGCTCTGCGAACGGCTCAAGGCGGACGGCATCCATATCTGCATCGACAGCAACGGCACTGTGTGGAACGAACACGTCGAGCGCCTCTTTACCCTTGCCGACCTCATCCTCCTGGATGTCAAAGAGATCTCGCCCGAGCGCCACCGGCACATTACGGGCTGCGCTGTGGACCAGACTCTCCGCACGGCCCGCTGGCTCGAGGAGCGGGGCCATCCCTTCTGGCTGCGTTACGTGCTGGTGCCGGGGCTGAGCGATGCGGCGGACGACCTCCACGCGCTGGGGCGCCACTTTGCTGACTACCGGGCGATCGAGCGGGTCGAACTGCTGCCTTATCATCGCCTCGGCGTACATAAATATGAAGCGCTCGGCCAACCCTATCAGTTGAAGGATACCCCCGAGAACACGCCGGAGCAGTTAGCACGCGCCGAGGAGATTCTCCGCAGCTATCTCCCGCAACTGGTGGTCAACTGAGCCGCCTCTTTCTCTACAGTCTCTCTACTTTACTCCCTCTACGACAAGCTCATGATACCGGCAATTGCCATCATCATCCCCAATACGCTGGCCGCCATCGGTCTCTCCGACATCATTCGTCGCATGATGCCGGGCGCTGACATCTGTCTCTTCAGCCACTACGCCGACCTGGCTGATTCGCCTGAGGCCGACAGCTTCTTCCATTATTTCATTTCGGCGGCAGAGGTGCTGGCCGGTGCGAGCTACTTCCTCCAGCGGCAGCACAAGACGATTGTCCTCGTGCATGGTGACGAGGCGGGTCACCTGCCCCAGGGCTTCCACACGCTCAATGTCTACCAGCCCGAGTCAGCCCTCGTGCGTACCATCCTGGCTTTGGCCCATCGCGGCCATCACGGAGCCGGCGGCATGCCTCCCGAGGCCATCCGTCAGGCGGCGCAGCCCCGGCCGGACCATGAGGGGAAGGCACTGCCGCATCTTACACCCCGTGAGCGCGAGGTGCTCAGCGGCGTAGTGCGCGGACTGATCAATAAAGAGATTGCCGCCGAGATGGGCGTCAGTCCTGCCACGGTCATCACTCATCGCAAAAACCTCACTGACAAGCTCGGCACACGCAGCGTCTCCGCCCTGACGATCTTTGCCGTGGCCCACGGCATCGTGCGAAGTGAGGAAATCTGAGCCACGCGTCGCGTCTTTGTTATAAAGCGGCCGCCCCCGCAACTTCTGATGAGGTTGTGGGGGCGGCGCTCGTTGTATAATGTATTGCGAGGGAGGCTTATTTGACTTCCTCAAAGTCTACGTAGGTTCCTTCATCCTCGGCAAAGATCTTGCCGCTGCGGCGCTGGCGCGAGTTGGGGCGTCCGGCGTTCTCGTGGTGAGCATTGCCGGAAGCGCGGTTTTGCCCCTTGGCTTCTTGACGGTCGGCCTGCCGTTGTCTGCCGGCATTGCTGCGGGCCTGACCCGCACCGAAGGGGGGGCCGCCAAAGGTGCCGCGCGTAAAGAGATGGTCACTCGATCCGGTTAGGAAGCGGAAGAAGCGCAGGGCGACGTTGAGGAAAAAGAAAAAAAAGCCGAAGATGAGGATGAATAGACATCCGAGTGCTGAGTTCATAAGGCAGGGCTGTGTCTGATAGGGGGGGCCTGAGGCGCCGGCACCGGCGGGTGCGCGTCAGAGGCGGGAGAGCGTAAGGGGCATGGGCTGCGCCTTACTCACTACGTACAATCCCCGTGCCAACTTTGTTGGTGAGCAGGGAGGTCAGCACATAAAGAATGATAACAATCGGAAAAGCCGTCATCTGGAAGAGTATGAGCAAAGCGGCGGCGCAGACGAGGAAACTGTAGCGAACCTCATTGCCACGAATACCGTAGTGCTTGAACTTCAGCGCAAACATCGGAATTTCGGCTACCATGAGCCAGCAGGAGAGGATGATGCCGACCAACATGACGGCTACGATCCAAGGTTCGCCGCTGAGCCAGCCCGAACGCTTGAGAACTACGGCCAGCGAACACCAAAAGAGGGCGTTGGCAGGCGTGGGGAGACCGATGAAGGTGGTCGACTGGCGCTCATCGAGATTGAACTTTGCCAGGCGGAGCGCCGAAAAAGCGGCGATCAGGAAGGCTACGAAGGGTATGAACGTCAATACGGGCGAGCCGGTCAGCGGGAAGCCTTCGGGTAAGGTCTCTGCACGGAGCAGTTCGCTCATCATGGCGAAGACCGCCGTTGCCGGTGCCAGACCAAAGGTGATGTCGTCGGCCAGAGAGTCAAGCTCCTTGCCGATGGGGGAGGCTACGTGGAGCAGACGGGCCACGAAGCCGTCGAAGAAGTCAAACACGGCACCGACCACCACGGCGATGAAGGCTGCGGTGTAGGCGCCCTGAAAGGCAAAGTATGTCGCTACGCAGCCTGAGAGCAGGTTGCAGCAGGTGAGGCTGTTGGGGATGTGTTTCTTCATAAAACGGGGGGTGGGGTAGGGAAGCTCACCGGCGCCCGAAGGCCGGCGTCAGGCCTTGGGCTGCGGTTCGGGGAGGCGGGCAACGACCGTCTGATTGCCGATGGTGCGCTGGCCCATCTTGACGAGTACTTCGCTGCCGAGGGGCAGGTAGACGTCGACGCGTGAGCCGAACTTGATGAAGCCCATGTGTTCGTCGATGTAGCAGTCATCGCCCTCGCGGGCATAGGTGACGATGCGGCGCGCCACGGCGCCGGCCACCTGGCGCACGAGCACTTCGTGACCCTCGGGCGACTCGATAACAACCGTCGAACGCTCATTCTCAATGCTGGCCTTGGGGAGCCAGGCTTTGTGGAAGTTGCCGTTGTGGTGGCGCACGACCTTTACCAGTCCCTCGATGGGGAACCAGTTGGCATGGACGTTGGTGACGGACATGAAGATCGAGACCATCAGGCGGCGGTCGTGGAAGTATTCCTCTTCATCGACCTCCTCGATGACAACCACACGTCCGTCGGCTGCAGCCACGACCGTGCGCTCCGTCTCGCCAGGGAACAGGCGGATTGGGCAGCGGAAGAAGTTGACCGCTACCAGATAGAGGGGCACGAAGATGACGATATAGGCATAAAAGGGCCAGAGCGTGACGTCACGCAGGAAGTAGAAGAGCAGCGCCCCTACCACGATGAGGCAGAGGAGACTGTTGCGTAGGATGTCCGTCCCCTCGCGATGGAGACGAATCTTCTTGAGCTTACGTTGGCGTATCATTGGCTGGCGTACGGGCTGTCTATATGGTTGACTATGAGTGTGATGGGGACACTCATGGGGCGGCCTCCGGAGACGTGCCGGATGCCTTGGTCTGCTTCCCATCTCATGCAAAAGTAAGCAACATGGGGCGAAAGGAAAAGCAAAGGGCTTAAAAATAGACTGTTCGGCCTCCTATCTAAGCCAATTATACACGTTTGTTGGCGGTTGGTTATTATAGTCTCCCATTCCCGGGGGAATAGCTCCCCGGGCTGACGCACGAGAGGGGGATCGGTTAACCCGGGGCCCGAGCCGCGCTTGACCGGGCTTTGCCATGGCGAGCTAACGCAAACTTAAAAAGGGCGCTTTTCACAGCTCTCCTTCTCCCCTAAGGGAGCTGCTTAAATGATCGTGAATCGGCAGGAAAAGGCTCTGAGGGCTTTACTGCTTAAACCCGTCAGGCCGGGAGTAACTTGGTCGGCATGATGCAGCGCATGGCGCCGTTGAAGTCGACGTCGCATGAGCCGTCAGCGTTGACGTGGCACACTGTGCCGGTGCCGAAAATGCGGTGCTTCACCTGTTCCCCTTCCTTAAACGGACTGCTGCCCGTTGTTGCGACTGCCGTCGGAGAGGCGGCTGTCCCGATCATGGCGGTCTTCCACCATTTCGTAGACCTTCCGCCCGCGGGGTCTTCTGAGGCTGTCCGTGACGCTCGCGTCCACAAAGACCCCACTTTTGACGAGCACTCCGGCCGCTTCGAGCTGACGGTCAATCTCGTTGAGAAGCGCCTCGTACGCGTCAGCAGACACCGGGGAGTTGCGAATCGGCAGACGGTCGTGCTGTCGGGTACGTCATCCTCAAGGCCAATGCCAGCAAACCTGCTGAAAGAAAGGCGGTCATTCACCTGATCTTCAATCTCTCCGTCGCTCAGTCCATACCGTACACGCAAAAGCTCGATACGAAAGAGCCCGAGGCTGTCATAGGAGGGGCGTCCGTTCTTTTTGCGTTTAGGCTTCCTTCAGACGGGCCGTATCAAGAATACGGCGGACGGCTTCTCAATCAATCAGTCGGTTGATCTGATTAAAGAACCGGGAACGTATCTTGCGGCGGCTTGCGCTATAATCAGCAAAGCTGTAGGTGGAAGTCTTGATTTTCATGGAATAGAGATACTAAGAATCCCGCATGTGATCAAATTCTCCGCCTGCTTTTGCAGAGGTCTCATTCTGTAAACTTGCGGGGCGGTGACGCGCGACTGGACGTCCGGTGCACATGGGCATGGTTCCGCTCGGCCATGCCCATATAGGCCAGGGCGCCCGCCACCGCAATCGCGGTGG
>DAVZJV010000029.1:0-19120 GCA_052272595.1 Alloprevotella sp. | reverse complement strand
ATGCGACCATCGATGCTTACCGCGACCATCTGGCAGTCCTCGACTATGCCAAGCGACAGGGCATTGAGATCGGCGAGAAGCGCGGTGAGAAGCGAGGCCTTGAGATCGGCGAAGAAAAGAAGGCGCGAAAGATCGCTCTCAGTATGAAGCAAAAGGGATTCTCCATCGCGCAGATCACCGAACTCACCGGTCTGGATGCCGATACGATCAACGGGCTTTCATAGCACGGAAGTCCTGATAGAACAGCTCTCCGCTGAAAGGCGTAAGTCCTTCAACGGAGAGCTGAATTTATAGATTCCGGTAGGTACACTCTCTACCGTACATTGTCCCATAGGGAATCGTTCAGTCTCCTCCCCTTATCTTTCCCAGCAGGCGTTGCATACGCTGTACGATGTTCGGGCGGTCGGCGGCCACGTCGATCGCTTCAAGGTGCGTGTCGCTGAGGTCATAGAGCTGCGGTTGAGGCTTGTAGCCCGTCTCGATCTTCGGCCCCCAGGTGATCATTGGCCCGCCGTCGGACGGGCTGATATACTTATAATGAGGTGTGCGTAATGTCAGGCAGCGGTTTGCCGCCATGCTCACGGCGAAGGGGCGGGGCTTCGTGCTAAGTCCAAGCCATACAGCCAGGCTATTGCGGCTGTCGGAGGCTTCGCTTGGGGCTGGGGATACGCCTGCCAGCGAGGCCAGCGTGGCGGGGGCGTCGATGAGTGAAGCGAGGGCGTCGCTCACCAAGGCGTGGCGGATGCCCTTCGGCCAATAGGCGATAAAGGGCACGGCCGATCCCCCCTCGAAGGCGCTATACTTCATGCCGCGCCAGGGGCCGGCCGGCCGGTGGCCGCCCGCCAGACGCACGGCGTCGTCCTGATAACCATCGTCGAGTACGGGCCCGTTGTCGCTCGTGATGACGAGGAGGGTGTTTTGGTCGAGGCCTCGTGTCCGCAAGGCATCGGTGATGGCCCGCACCGTGGCGTCAAGCTGTAGGATGGCGTCACCGCGCAGCCCCATGGCGCTCTGCCCGCGGAAGCGTGCGGCGGGCCAGCGCGGCACATGCACGTCGTTGGTGCAGAGATAGATGAAGAAGGGCTGCCGGCGGTGGGAGTCTATGAAGCGTACCGTGTGCGTCACGATGCTGTCGGCCAGATCTTCGTCGTGCCACAGGGCACGGCCGCCGCCCTTCATGTAGCCGATGCGCGAGATGCCGTTCACAATGCTCTGATCGTGTCCGTGTGAGGGCTTCAAGATCAATTGCTCGGGGTTGGAACGCCCGGTCGGTTCCCCTGCGAAGGGGCGGTCATAGCTCACGCTGATGGGTGCCGAAGGGTCGTAGTCGGCCACCCGTCCCTGCTCGATCCATACGCAGGGCACACGGTCGGCCGTTGCCGCCATGATATAGTGATAATCGAAGCCCAGATCGGCGGGTGTAAGGTCGATGCGGCCGTTCCAGTCCTGCCCGCCTGTCTCCCTTCCCAGCCCCAGGTGCCATTTGCCGATTGCCGCCGTGGCATAGCCCCCGCGATGCATCAGGTCAGCCAACGTCGTGCGACCGGGAGAGATGATCATCCCGGCATTGCCCGCCGCCACGTCGGTGCCCCGTTTGCGGAAGGGGTAAGCCCCCGTCAGCAGCCCATAGCGCGAAGGGGTGGAGGTCGAGGCACAGGCGTGCATGTTCGTCAGCCGCACGCCTCGCGCCGCCAGGCTGTCGATAGCCGGCGTCGTGACCCGCGTGGCCCCGTAGCATGAGAGGTCTCCCCAGCCTACGTCGTCTGTGACGAGGAGAATGACGTTGGGACGCAGTGCCGTTTCGGGCACAGGCTTGTGGATAGCCTGGCGCGTGCGATGTCCCTGTGCCACGACCGTGAGGGGCAGCAGGGTGGGGAGCAAGAGGTAAAGGCTGGATAACGTATGGCGATGCATGGAGCGAGAATTGAGGGGGCTTACCTTATTCCTATCATAGACTTCAGGCCTGTCTCGGAGTGGGCAGCCTGACGGGCGGGGGCGGGGGCCTCCCCCTGATGTGACGAAGCCGTGAAGAAGGGGCGACATGCAGCCCCTTCGTCTGATGTTTGCCTACAAAAGTAAGGCGAAGCGTGGAAAAGGCCGTATCTTTGTCGCACTAAAAAGTGCGTACCCTTCCCCGGCAGGTTCTTGACGTCTGCCGCCGCCCGGGGCGCACCATCATTCACCCCTATCTCTACAACACACTT
Organism: Alloprevotella sp.; assembly: GCA_052272595.1. GTDB lineage: Bacteria > Bacteroidota > Bacteroidia > Bacteroidales > Bacteroidaceae > Alloprevotella. Next base: position 16,916 of record DAVZJV010000029.1, on the reverse strand, counting down.
ATGGACAATACCCTTGCCACCCTCTTTGCCGCCAAGCTCCTTGAAGTAAAGGCCATCAAGTTACGCCCCGAAGAGCCCTTCACTTGGGCCAGCGGCTGGCTTTCCCCCTTCTATTGCGACAACCGTAAGACGTTGGCCTTCCCCGCCCTCCGCTCGTTTGTGAAGCTCGAGCTGGCTCGCCTCGCCGCCGAACTTTATCCCGACGCCGAGGCCGTAGCGGGCGTAGCTACCGGCGCCATCGCTCAGGGCGCGTTCGTGGCCGATGCACTGGGGCTCCCCTTCGCCTATGTGCGTTCCAAGGCCAAGGACCACGGCATGGCCAACCTCATTGAGGGTGACCTCCATGCCGGCCAGCGTGTCGTAGTGATCGAAGACCTCATCTCCACCGGCGGCAGCAGCCTCAAGGCCGTCGAAGCCCTGCGCCAGCACGGCTGCGAGGTGGTCGGCATGCTCGCCAGCTATACCTATGGCTTCCCCGTGGCCGAGGAAGCCTTCCGCAATGCCGGCGTGACGCTCACCACGCTGACCAACTATGAGGCGGTCGTCGAGGTGGCCCTCAAGACAGGCTATATCAAGGAAAGCCACGTGGAGCTTCTCCACCAGTGGCGCGCCAATCCCAGCGAGTGGGGCAAGTAATCGCCCGGCTTGTCAAACTCAATAATCACCAACATGTTTCGCAGAGCCTTTTCTCTGATTATCTGCTTTTGCCTCGCCGTGAGCCTGATGGCTGCGGGCCGGGCGAAGTACGTCTTTTACTTCATCGGTGACGGCATGGGCGTCAACCAGGTCAACGGCACGGAGACCTTCCTGGCCGCCCTCGAGGGGCGCATTGGCATCGTGCCGCTACAGTTTGCCTCCTTCCCCTACGTGGCCCTCGTGACGACCTATTCGGGCACCAACGGCGTGACCGACTCCGCCGCTGCGGGCACGGCCCTCGCCGCCGGCGAGAAGACGAAGAACGGCACCCTCGGTCTCAAGGCCGACCTCAAGACCCCGGTCAACAGCGTGGCTGCCTGGGCACAGCGCAGCGGGGCCGCCGTGGGCGTTTCGACCACGGTCAGCATCGACCATGCCACCCCCGCTTCCTTCTATGCCCACCAGCCCTACCGCAAGCTCTACTATGAGATCGGTCAAGATCTCGCCAAGTCGGGCTACGACTTCTTTGCCGGCGCAGACTTCCTGCAGCCCCTGCCCAAAGGGGTCAAGGAGGCCGACAAGAAGCATCCCGATCTCTATGAGCAGTGCCGCCAGGCCGGCTATACCATCGTGCGCAGTTGCCAGCAGGCTTCCGCCAAGGCGGCCGATCCCGGCAAACTCATCCTCCTTCAGAGCGAAGCGGCTGCCCGGCGCAATCCCATCAGCTTGCCTTACCGCATAGACCGCGAGGCGACCGACCTCACCCTGGCGCAGATCGCTACGGCGGGCATCGACTACCTCACCACCCGTCCGGGCAAGGAGGGATTCTTCTTTATGCTCGAGGGCGGTAAGATCGACTGGGCCTGCCATGCCAACGACATCGCCACCGCCTTCGGTGAGACGATCGATATGGACAATGCCGTCAAGGTGGCTTACGACTTCTATAAGCAACACCCTGACGAAACGCTCATCGTCATCACCGCCGACCATGAGACGGGCGGCCTCTCTCTGGGCCGTGGCCCCTACGAGCTCCACACGGAGCTTCTCGCCCTCCAGCGCATGAGCACGGAGATGTATGGTAAGCACGTCAAACTCCTCCACGGCCAGCTCGGCGACGGCCTTACCTGGGATCGTATGTTCGCCGATCTCAAAGAGAACTGGGGCTTTGGCGGAAAGATCAAGCTCACCGATGACCAGACAGCCCGCCTGCGCAAGGCTTACGATGCCATGATGGACGGCACGGCCAAAGATGCCGAATCACTCTATGCGAAGGTAGATGCCATCGCCGAGACGGCACGCCAGATCATGGCCGAGCAGGCCCTCATCGGGTGGCAGAGCTCGGGCCACTCCAACGGCTACGTGCCGGTCTTCGCCATCGGTGTCGGCGCCGAGGCCTTCCAGGGTCAGATCGACAACACAGAGATCCCCCGCATCATTGCCAAGGCTGCGGGTTGGGCACCCTTCTAAGATTACGGCCGATGGTCTGAATCTCTCTTTGGCTGTTCAATCTTACGGAACTTTTTCATTTATTTGGGGCAAACACTTGCAAAGGGTGTTTGCCTCGCTTATTTTTGCAACCAAAGCATTCATAAACGAAGCCTACTGCAGCCGTCCCGTCTAGGGGGCGATGCGGTGGCAAGATGTATCACAACTCTTTAAATCTTTAGGCATTATGAAGAAACTCTTTCTGACCCTTCTCGTGTCTATCCTGACGCTCACGGCGAGCGCCCAGGCTTACATCGGTGGCGGCGTCGGCCTTTGGCGCAATACCGACGACAACTTCACCAGCTTCACGCTCAAGCCCGAAATCGGTTACAACCTTTCCAGCAAGTGGGCCCTCGGCATCGGTCTCAACTACACGCACCTGTATAGCAATCCCAGTGAGGTGGATGACGATGATTATGGCAAGGTTAATACCTTCTCGCTCGACCCCTATGCCCGCTGGTCATTCGTAAAGTTCGGCCCCGTGAGCCTCTTCCTCGACATGGGCTTCGGCATCGGCGTTTACAAGGAAAAGTCCGCCGATGACTCTTACGTAAGCTGGAACGTCGGCGTCAGCCCCGGCGTGAAGGTAAGTCTTGCCAAGCATATCGACTTCATCGCCCATGCTGGCTTCCTCGGCTTCAAGGGTTGCGATGACGAGCTCGTTGGCAAAAACGTTTACGCCCGCGGTTTTGGCTTCAACCTCGACAGCCAGAGCCTGACCTTCGGTCTTAATTACAACTTCTAGCGGCTCGCTACATACGCGCTGTGCCGTCTCCCGTGTTGACGGGTCAGGCGGTCGCCCTTATTCTCCTTCCGCCGATAAGTCTTCGCCCGATCTCGGGGTAGGGCTTATCGGCGGTTTTTTGTAACAGTGCTGTACAGTCTCTTCAGTGCTACGTTTCCGTGGCGTCCTATTCCTAGGTTTAAAACCCTAGGCTAGTGTATGCCGCCGCCCCTTCAGGGCTACGTTTCCTATCTTGTCCTATTCCTAGGGTTTCAACCATAGGTAAAAGGCGATTCTCCCGTACAACTACACAAACAATCTCAGGCTTAGACCTGAGATTGTTTATGTCCGACAAGACGGCGTATTTCGGATGCTTACACGTCCTTCATTGGGCGGGACGGCAAAGAAAAAGCGTGCCTCCCCCTCAAGGGGGAGGCACGCATCAGGTTACCTCAGCAGAGAGATTGTTATTCACCGTCACCCCAGCCACGAGAGGCGGAGCGGAAGGTGCCGTCGTACTCTTCGTCACCCACCGTGAGATCGGTGGAGGCGGAGCCGTCGGTAGAGAGGGCGTTGTTGCCGCTGGCGGCAAGCAGTGCCTCGGGCATCAGGCGCAGTGCCTGGGCTGCGGGGCGGATATAGGTCTTCTTCATAGTGTGTGTGAGAGAACTTTTTTGAGGTTAACGGGGTAGGTTGGGATTACTTCACCAGGATCTTCTTGCCGCCCTGTACGTAGATGCCGCCGGCGAGGCCCTCGTGGCTGCCGTCGCTCACCTTCACGCCGCGGAGGTCATAGACTGCGGCGGGAGCGGTCGTCGTGGTCGTGGCGTCGTTGATGCCCGTCACGGTACCGTCGAAGAGGATGCGCATGCCCTGGGCATTGGCGTCGCTGCTCTTGAAGTAAGCACTCGTGGGCTGGATCGTAGCATTGGCACCGCCGCGCACAAGCTTCTGTACGCCGTCGAAGTCTGCCACGCCGTAGAGACCCGTAGCGGAGAAGTCCTTCTCATAGTTACCTATGAAGGAGTAAGCACCGTGGGTAACGATGTTGTTGTTGAAGTCTACCTTGTTGACAGCGAAATACTTCGTGTTCTCTGCCTGGCTCAGATCAGCGTCGGCGGAGAAGAAGACGAGGTAGGGCGTGCCGGCCTTGAGGTCGGTGGCGGCGGTGAAGCTGAGGCCGGCCTCCGAGGCGGCGCTGAACTCCTGTGCCTTAACCTCGGCATTGGCGGTGGCCAGGTCGTTGGTCGTAACGTCGATGGGGAGGATGAGGCTGTTCCAGCCTTGGAGGAAGTGACGCTTCAGCTCAATGATGGTGCGACCCTCGGCAGCATAGTCGCTGGGTAGCTTGCGGCTGTCGATGTGTACCGTCGGAGCGAAGGTTACGGTGATGTTGAACGAACCCATAGCGCCGGGGATCTCGATCGTAGCGGTCATGGAGTCACCCTTGACCGTAGCGTTCACTGTCACGTTGACGGGCGAGCCCAACACGCTCACCTCGCCCTGCCCCTCATAGTCAGCGCCCGTGGCGGTGGCGGTGCGGGTGAGGTTGTCTACGCGGATGTCACCAATTGTTAAGCCCTGGAAGTTGAAGTTCTCGAGCAGGAAGGAGTAGCTGCCGTCCTTCTCGATGAGCTTGATGGGCGTGCCCGTCTGGAGCACCTTGCCCATGGGGCTGTCGTCCGTACCGCGGAGGTCGATGAGCAGGTCGTTGCTATAGATCGTTACCTTCTCGGTAGCGGGTTTGGCGAACTGTACGGTGTAAGTCGTCACGCTGCTGCTGTTGACGCTGTAGTCGTTACCCTTGACCGTGATGGTGAGCAGGCCGGTGGCCTCGTCGTAGCTCTTTTCGGCCGTAGCGCCAGCACCCTTGACGGTGTAGGTCAGCTTGCTGGCATCGTAGGGCTGAGTGGAGAGGTCGTAGCTCGTCGTGGTCTCGGCGAATCCGCTGACGGCCTGGTTGTCATACTTCAGCTCACTGAGGGCGTGGTAGTAAACCAGCTTTACGTTGTCTACCGTGAAGGTATTGCCGGCAACAATGCCGGAGCGATCGCCAAAGTAGTCAGTAGCAGCGAGAATAACATTGATCTTCTCGGGGGTAGCTGTGCCCATTTCGCTCGTATAAGTGAAGGGCACTTCGAGGTGCGTCCAATCTTTGGCGGCATCGGTGATCTTGTGCTCAAGAGATGCGATAAGGCCCGCACCGTCGGTATGGCTCACCGCACCACCGAGAGCAGTCGTCATGCCCAATACGTTGCGGTCACGGTCGGTCATGTCAACCTTGGTGGCAGTACCATATTGCCAGGCTAAAATACTTATGGCAGTGTTGCCAGGAACCTCCTTCTGGGTGTAAGTGCCTTTCCAGAGATAGGCCACAACGGTAGCGGGCTCACTGGTGCCGTGGCTGTTGTCGCGCTTATAGTCGAGGCTAATGGCATCGGGGCGGAAGGTGAAGGCCTTACCGCCGAAGCTACCACCGTCGGCGTTGCGCACGGTAGTCATCTTTGTCTCTGCCGTAGCCCAGGTCGTACCAAGGGTGATATAGGCCGGAGCCGTCTGGCCCACGGCGCTACTGTTGGTCAGCTGCACGGCGTGGCCGCTGCCATCCTTGCCCGTGACGGCTGCGCCCACCTCACTCATAGCGGTGACGTTGGAGATCGTCCAGCCCTGGGGCGTGGTGCCTTTAGCATTGGTATTGCCCTTGCTGTCCCAGGGTATGAGTTTACCCCAGTCAGCATCGAAATCACCCTGGATCTGCTGTGCCATCGCCACGCTGCTGGTAGCAGCGGCGAGGAGAGCGAATGAGAGAAGTTTCTTCATCATTGCTGAAGTTAGTTTAGTAAGTGACAGCTTGGGGCAGGGGTCTGGCAACTACTAGGAAGTGCCGGCTGACCGGCCCGCCCCAAGCTGTCGAGGTTGGATGAAAGTGTTTAGTTTGTGTGTGTCAGTTTATGGGAGAGGCATCGACTTCGTTTATCGGATGACCTTCTGCCCGCCGATGATGAGCACGCCCTTGGCGCTCTGTGCGGCGCGGCGGCCGCTGAGATCATAGGCCGGAGCGTCGGCGTCGGTCGTAGTGTCTACCTTTACGCCCTCGACGCCCGTAGACTTGCCGAAGCTCAGGGTGTAGGTCGTGAAGCTCTCGGCATTGTCGGCGAAGTCGTTGCCCTCGACGCGGATGGTCAGCGTCTTGGTGGCGGCGTCGTAGTTCGTCGTGGCCTTGGCACCGATGCCCTTGACAGCATAGGCGAGCTTGGCGGCATCGTAAGCGTCGGCGGCGATGTCGAAGCTTGTCGCACCCTTGGTGAGGTCGAGGGCCGTGCCATCGTAAGAGAGGGCGGAGAGGGCGTGATAGTAGACGAGCTTCACGTCGTCGACGGTGAGGCTGTTGCCAGCGCCCATGAGGGTGCGATCGGCGAAGTAGTCGTTGGCCGAGAGGATGACGTTGATCGAGTCGGGAGCCGTTTTGCCCGTAGCATCGGCGTAGGTCAGGGGCACCTCGATGGTGTTCCAGTCAGCCTGGTCGCCCTCGATGTAATACTCGGCGCTGGCCACGAGCTGTGCATCGGCGCTCTTCGTCACGGCACCGCCCTGGGGTGTCTCCTTACCGAGGATGGCGCGGTCGCGGCCGTACATCGTCACCTTGACGGGTTTGGCCATCGCCGTCTGGGCCGGCACGTCAGCCTGAGTGAAGGTGCCCTTCCAGGTGTAGGCAATCACGCTGGCACGCTCCGTGGCGTTGGCCTCGCCGTGGCTGCGCTTATACTTGAGGCTGATGGCATCGGGCAGGGCCTTGAAGGCCTGGCCGCCGAAGGCACCGCCGTCGGCATTCTTGGGAGTGCCCGTCGTCCAGTCGAGGCCGTTGATGGTGGCCCAGCTGGTACCGAGGGTGATGAAGCCCGGCACGATCTGCGAAGCCATGAAGGGGTTGGGGTTGTTGGTCAGCGTGACGGCGTAGTCGGGTTTCGTTGCATCGAGCGTGTCGCACTTGCCCACTACCGTTGCGCCAGGACCGCTGAGGCCCGTCACATGGGCAACGGTCCAGCCTTCGGGCTGGGTGAACTGGCTGAGCTTGTAGGCGGCTTCGGCCCAGTACTCATCGGTGAGGGTGCTCCAGTCGAAGTAGCCGTTGGCGCTGTCCCAGGGGCGGCTCTGCACCCAGGCGCCGTTGAAGTCGGCATTGGCAAGCTGGAAGCCCGGCTTGGCGGCAGGCTGCTCGGCGGGCGTCTTCTTGTTGCTGATGACGCGCACGTAGATGGGCATATTGGCATCCGTCCACATCACGTCGACATCGGCATAGAGCTTGTCGCCCTCGATGTAAGAGGTCTTGCTGTTGATGCTGGCCGTGGCGTTGATTGTCCCGCCGCCCATCGTGAGCTTGAGGCTTACGGGAGCATTCTCGCCGAAGGTGTACTTCGTGCCGTCGTAGAGAAGGGACACGTCTTTCACTACGATGTCACCCAGTGAGCCCATATCGCCCCCAAGGTTGAGGTCGTAGATGGCGAAGTTGACCGTGCCGGCCTTGCTGCCCGCTTCAAGGCTGACGGGTATGTTGGGGAGCGGTTCCGTAGTGTCGTCGATCGGGGTATCCAGCGTGAGGTAAAGATCGCAGTTGTACGTGCCGGCCACCTTGGTGGGGTCGCCCGTCTCTGCGGCCAGGTTGAGACAGCCGAAGAGGGCTGCGAAGAACAGAAGTAAATACTGCTTCATAAGATTGTGGGGTATGATGTTGATTTTTCGGTTGCGGGTTTTTGCCATCGCTGGGGGCGGGGCTGTCAGTTCCCTCAGGACGGGGGGAGCTTAGAAGTCGTAGTTGAAGCCCAGGGTGGCGTAGATCGGGTAGAGCGGGAAGGTGACGCTCTGGAAGTCGGAGGGGAAGATGCCGTTGAGACCCCACTTCAGGTCGAGCGCCACGGAGAGGTGTTTGTAAGCGCGATATTCGCCGCCGGCCTGCAGTCCCCAGTGGAAGCGGCGCAGATCGTTGGAGAAATCGTAGGTGGCGCGGCTCACCTCAGCCTTGTTACCCGTAGGGTTGTCGTCGCGGATGTAGCCGTCATAGGCGTCGCCGGTAAAGGAGCCGTTAAACATCCATGAGAGGTAAGGGCCGGCTTTTACCTGCCAGCGGTTGTTGATGGCGTAAGTGGCGAGGATGGGGAAGGTGAGGTAGTTGTTATTGACCTTGGTCTTGACCTTGCCGGTCCAAGCACCGACAACCTTGCCGTTGCCGTCGGCATTGACGGCCTCCATGTGGTAGTTTTTTACCTTGGCGTCGGTCTCCATGCCTTTGTTCTCAAAGCGTGCGCCGATCATGAGTCCCCAGTGGTTGGTGATCTTCTTTTGAGCGGCTCCTTCGAGCGAGATGCAGAGCGTGGGCTGGTAGCTCTCGATCTTGCGTATCTCGCGGGGTAGAGGTAGGGGCGACGTGCCGCCGAGGCTCACGCCGGCACCGACGCGCACGTGCCAACCCTTGAGGGCGGCCTTGATGAGGTTGACGTCGGTCTCTTGCGGTTCGCCGGCACGCTGTGCCGCGAGACTCAGGGGGAGGAGCGCTATGAGGAGGGTGTAGAGATATTTCACGGGGTGGGGGAGAGAGGGGTTATGAAACTGGGGGGGCGGTGTGGTGCAGACCGTGTGGCGGTGCGCTACTGCGCATCGTCTTCGCCGTCCCATACGACGCGGAGTTCGTCGACATAGAGGGTCGACCCGACGGCGCCCTCGAAGTAGGCGCCCTGGCGGCTCGAGGTGGCTACTACGGCAATGGCGTAGCCGTCTTTGCGGAGGAGTTCTTCGTCAAACTCTTTGCCCGGCATCAGGCGGAAGGGCTCTGCAAAGTGCGTCCACTCCTGCGGCTCGCCGGGGTTGGCGATGCGAGCCATCATCACGATGCGTCCCGAGGAGAGCACGTCGTCGCCGTTGAGGGGCACGAAGACCTGATCCCCCTTGGCGTTGGGCACAAGGGCCTCGTAGACCACGGCGTAGATGTCGGCCGTGTCGTGGAGTTCGGGGTGCACCTGCTGCTTGCCGTCGGTATAGACGGCGCCGGCGGTATACTTATAATACCCCTCGAGGCGGAGCGGCTTGCCGCCCACAAGCTGTAGGCCGAAGAGGGTGGCCTTGCGCGGGAAGAGCATCGCCTGAGCCACGCGGAATTCGCCGATGAACAGATTGCCCGCCGCAATGGGCATGTTGACCCCCTGGCCGAAACCGCCGGTGGAGAGGGTCGTGAGTTTTACGCAGTTGCCGCGCACGCCGACATTGTCGGCCACGGTGGGGTAGTCGTCGATGCCCTTGGCCATGCCGGTGAGCTTAAAGCCCGGATTGCCCGACGACCAGTAGTTGCGGCGGGGATTCTGGGTGTCGAGGGTGTCGACCTCATACCACTGCTGGAAGTTCCCCGTAGCGTCGAGGTCGTAGTGCTCGAAGCTCATCAGGCTGATGGGCTGGGGATAGTTGAAGGAGATGCTGTAGTCCTTAGACCAAGCGCCGTCTTGTGAATGGGTGGTATAAATCTGGGGCGTGCTGAAGTCACGCGTCACACCGTTGGCTTCGACTTCGGCCCCGTCTTGCTTCATCGTCAGGCGGGTACCCTCGGTGAGGTAAAATCTCGGGTCGAGGGCCGTGCGGTCGGCGCCCTTCTTGATCGAGAACGACACGCGGTCGTTGGTGACGATGGGGTTGCCGACGAAGAGGTCTTTGTTGTTGCTGAGCCAGAGGCTGTCGACGCCCGTGATGTCACATTCGGCGTTGAGTGCCTCGTCGCGGATGCAGGAGGTGAAGGACAGGGGCAACGTCAGCGCTATGAGGGCGCGGTAGATTATGCGGGATAGGTGCATGTGTGCGGTGGATGCGTAGGTGGGGTGAGTGCGCAGTTAGGCGCAAATAGTTCTTACGGTGTGCAAAGGTACGAAAAAATGCGCTGTGCTGTGTATTAGCCGATTCCAGCCGCGGAGACGTACCACAAAATCGGTAAAAACCGGTATTTACCGAAAAAAACGGGGTTGGTGGGGTGGGGGAAGTCCTCTCGGTGTCGGGCGGGGCGGATGCTCAAAACGCCATGCTAGGGCTCCGTCGGGCGGTGGGGGTTTAGTCCCGCAGACGGCACGCCTTCCCGTGCCGACGAGCCGCCTTGTAGAATTTACGAGCCGCCTTGTAGAATTTGCGAGCCGCCTTGTAGAAATGTCGAGCCGCCTTGCTGTATGAAGTAGGGTGAGCGGGAGGCGGGAGGCGGGAGGTGTGGGGGCAGTGTATAGGTTGTTGTGCAAAACCTTTGTTACGACCGATTATTGCAGTCTGGCAATCGCCCGATATTTGTACGGAGGGCTGTATGTGAGCACTGCCATGAGTTCTTCCTCGGGATGGTCTTCCCGTAGCCTCTTGAGCTGTCGGTAAGCCCTGTGAGCGTCCCGACACAAAGAAAGCCCGCCGCAAGGGTAGAGACCAGTGAGGTCACCTTGCGGCGGGCATAGCTTGTTTGAGACGTTTCTCGTCAAGCAGCGGGCTTACTTACGCAGGCCAAGCTTCTTGATGATGGCACGGTAGCGCTCGATGTCCTTACGCTTGAGGTACATCAGCAGGGCGCGACGGCGGCCTACGAGCTTAACGAGTGAACGTTCGGTCGTATGATCTTTACGGTTAGCCTTCATGTGCTCCGTCAAGTGGGTGATACGGTAAGAGAACAAAGCCACCTGGCTCTCTACAGAACCGGTGTCCGAGTTGGACTGTCCGTACTCACCAAAGATCTCCTTCTTTTTCTCAGAATCTAAGTACATAGATGATAGAAGTGTGTGTAGTGAGAGAGTGTATAATAAGATGTGCCCACGCCGCCATGCTTCTCCCGTGAGGGGGCGCTGCGGCGTAAGCGGGTGCAAAGTTACGCGAAGAGTTGATAATGAGAAAGCGGAGCGCCTGATTTCTTGCACTTTCCCCCAAGATTTAAGCGATCTTTGGCCTGTGGCGCTAGAGATAACGACGCCCGAGGCGGCTTACGGGCCACCATACGCAGACGATGCCGGCCACCAAGACGGTCACCAGTACGAGGGGCACGGTCATCGGGTGGATGCTCACGGGGTAGGCATCGATGATGAATGAACCCGTATCGCCCGAGAGCTTGATGAAGCCGAAGGTCTGTTGCAGGTAGCAGAGCGTGAGGCCCAGCACCAGGCCGATCACCGCACCGAGCAGACAGATGAGCCAGCCCTCGATGAGAAAGACGCGCATGATAGCCCGGTCGGTCATGCCCAGGGCGCGCAGCGTCTGTAGGTCGTCGCGCTTGTCGATGAGGAGCATCAGCACGGAGCTGATCACGTTGAAGCAGACGATAAAGAGGATAAAGGTCAGAAAGATGTAGGCCGTGAGGCGCTCGATGTTGCTCATGGCGAAATAGTCTTCCTGCTGTTCGAGCTGGTCGAGTGCCTTGTAGCGCCCTTCGCCCAGGCTGGCCACCTCGCCTTTGAAGGCCTCGACCGAGGCATCGGGCTTGAGCTTCAGTTCGAGCCCCGTGATGAGTCCGGGCTGCTCGAAGAGGTCTTGGGCAAAGTCGAGCGAGGTGAGCATATAGGAGGCGTCATACTTCGCCTGGTTAACCTGGAAGCAGATGCCGGCACTGGTGAGGTCGCCCGTGTTAAACGATTCGGCGGGATTCATCAGGTTGATGCGTTCCCCCTTGCGCGGCGCGCAGATCTGGAGCGTGCCGTAATTGAGCCCGCCCATCTGCGAGGCCAGACCGATGCCGGGAATGCCGTATTGCAGTCCGCCGCGTTCGGTCACCCACGAGCCGTTGCCGTAGAGAATGTGGCGTATGCCGGTCACCTTGTCATAGCTCGAGTCGACCCCCTTAAGCGTGATGACCGTCGGCCGTCCGCGGAAGAGGATGAGGGCGTTGTCTTCGTAGGTGGCCGAGACGGCTGCCACGGCGGGGAGCGCCTTGATACGCGTCAGGGCGGGGTCGTCGGTCGCACAGAGTTTTCCCATCACGGGCACGACCTTGACCTGCGGGTCGATGGCGGTGTAGAGCGTGCCGATGAGGTCGCGGAAGCCGTTGAAGACGCAAAGCGTGCAGATCAGCGCCGCCGTGCCGAAGGCTACGCCCAGGGTGGCGATGATGGAGATGATGTTGATCGCGCCGACCCGCTTGCGTGAGAAGAGGTAGCGGCGCGCCATGAGCAGGGTGAGGCGCATAAGGAAGAGCTTACGACTTGAGCAGGTTGTCGATGTGCTCGATGTAGTCGAGCGAGTCGTCGAGGAAGAACTTCAGCTCGGGGATGATGCGCAGCTGATAGCGCACGCGCTTGCCCAGGTCGTAACGCAGCGATCGGGCGTTGGCGGAGATGTTGGCCAGAAGTTCATCGGCACGTTCTGAGGGGAAGATGCTCAGATAGACGCGGGCGATGGAGAGGTCGGGCGAGATGCGCACGGCGCTTACGCTGACCAAGACCCCGTGGGTGGCCTGTGTCTGACGTTGGAAGATATCGGAGAGCTCCTTCTGCAGGAGGCGGCAAATCTTTTGTTGGCGGGTAGTTTCCATATACCTGTTCTAATATAATAAGGAGTGTGTGGGGTGAGAGGGTGGGGAGGCCGACGCCCCGAAGCGCTAGGCTAGGATCGGGCGTGTAGCCTTGCAGAGCCACTCGCGGTCAGCCATATCGTCGAGCAGCGGCATCAGGCGGTCGGCCACGAGGGCGTGGTAGTCGTCAATCTGACGGCGCTCCTCGATGGAGAGGAGGTTGATGTCGACGGCCCGAAGATCGTAAGGGCAGAGGGTGAGGGGTTCGAAGCGCAGGAAGGTGCCGTAGGGCGTGGTGCGGTCGGGCACGACGAGGAGCGTATTCTCAATGCGCACGCCAAACTTTCCCTCGACATAGATGCCCGGTTCGTCGGTGATCGTCATGCCCGCCCTGAAGGGTATGAGCGTGCAGTTGCGCGGATTCTTGCGGATCTGCTGCGGCCCTTCATGTACGCAGAGATGCGAGCCCACGCCGTGCCCCGTGCCGTGTCCGAAGTCATAGCCTTCGGCCCACATGGCCTGACGGGCGGCCAGGTCGAGCTGTAGGCCGGTGGCGCCGTCGGGGAAGACGAGACGCTGCAGGGCCAGATGGCCCTTGAGCACCAGCGTCGTAACACGGCGCTCCTCGGCCCCCGGCGTGCCGAAGCTGAGAGTGCGGGTGATGTCGGTCGTGCCGCAGTCATACTGCGCGCCGCTGTCGAGGAGGAGCAGGCCGTCGCCCTCGATAGCGGCATCGGTCTCGGCGGTCGCTTCGTAGTGGACGATGGCACCGTGGGGGCCGAAGCCCGCGATGGTGGGAAAGGACAGGCCGTCGAAGCCCGGCTGGTCTGCACGCAGGGCCGTGAGGCGGGCATCGATGCTCATCTCGGTGAGCCGTTCGCCGCGGGCGCGGGCCTCGTCAAGCCAGTGGAGAAACTTTACCAGGGCCACGCCGTCGCGTGCCATGGCCTGACGGAAGCCGTCTTGCTCGGCGCGGTTTTTCACCGCGCGGAGCGGCGCTACGGGCGAGGGAAGCGGCAGAATCGACGAACGGCTCATCCGCGACAGCGAGGCGGGTGAGGTGGCGAAGTCGAACCATAAGGGGCTGTCTTCCCCGCCTTCCTTCAGCGCGTTGGCGAAGTCGGCATAGGTGCGCAGGGCAACGCCCGCCTCTTCCGTCTGACGGCGTGCTTCGGGCATCATCGTCTCGTAGTGGGTGAAGAGGGTGAAGCGGTCGGCCTCCATCTCATAAGTGAGCCATGCGATAAAGAGCGGGTTGCAGTCGATGTCAGCGCCTCGCAGGTTGAGCAGCCAGGCGATGTCGGATAGGTCGCCGAGAACGTAGCGTCCCTTGGCGCCCATCTTCGCCCGCAGCGTCTCCCGCAGGGCCGCCAGCTTGTGGGCAGGCGTGTCACCGGCCCACTCGAGCGGCTGAGGCTTGATGACGCCGCTGGGCAGGGCCGGGCGTTCCGGCCACATGGCATCGAAGATCGAGCTGTCGCCCACGACCGTCTGTCCGTGGGCCAAGCGGCCGGCCATGTCGGTCAGCTGGTCGAAGGACACCATGTCGCCCGGCACGAGGAGGTGAGCCTTGGGCGCGGCGGGGCGTTCGGCCTTCCCCGCCGGAGGCTCCGGCAGGCGCTCGTCGGAGAACGTGCCGCCGAGGAAGGGCGTCTGTTCGCTACAGATCCCTGCATCGATCAGCCAAGAGATCGGATCGGGCACGCCCTCCTTGCCGTCGCGCATGAGTTCGATGCCCGTTCCCTCCAGTTCGGCCGCAGCCTGCAGCCAATAGCGGGAGTCGGTCCAGAGCGCCGCCTTGTCGGCCGTCACAACCACCGTACCGGCCGAGCCGGTGAAACCCGTCAGCCAGGGTAGAAGCTGCCAATGGGCAGGCGTATATTCATCGCTGTGAGGGTCGCCGATGGGGAGATAAAAGGACTCGACGTGCTGGGCGGCCATCCAGTCGCGCAGGAGAGATAGGGGAGTGGGCATAAGGAAGGGGGAGCGTTTTAGGGGGGAGAGAGGGGAGTCTGTGGCGGCCGGTGTCGGCACACTATTTACTCAGCGCCAGCATGCGCTCGATGGGCTTGATGGCCTTGGCGGCCACGTCGGCGGGTACGTCGACCTCGGGCCATCCGTAGCGCAGCGCATTGTAGATCTTTGGAAGCGTGTTAAGCTTCATGAAGTTACATTCGTTGCAGGCGCAGGTAGAGTCATCGGGCGGCACGGGGATAAACTCCTTGCCGGGGCACTTCTTCTGCATTTCGTGCAAGATGCCGCTCTCGGTAACGACGAGGAATTTGTCGGCCTCGGAGCTCTCTGCATATTTGAGCAGCGCCGCTGTCGAGCCGACCACGTCGGCCAGCTTGACCACCGCGCCGCGGCACTCGGGGTGAACCAGCACCTTGGCGCCGGGATATTCGGCCTTGAGCGCGACGAGCTTCTCGACAGAGAAACGTTCATGCACGTGGCAGGCACCGTCCCAGAGGAGCATGTGGCGGCCCGTGAGGGCATTGAGGTAAGAGCCCAGGTTTTTGTCAGGGCCGAAGATGAGCTTGGCGTCCTGTGGGAAGCTGTCGACAATGCGGCGGGCATTGCCCGAGGTGACCACGACGTCGGTGAGCGCCTTGACGGCGGCTGAAGTGTTGACGTAAGAGATGACCTTGTGGTCGGGGTGAGCCTTGACGAAGGCCTCAAACTTGTCGGCCGGGCAACTCTCCGCCAGCGAACAGTCGGCCTGTGCATCGGGGATGAGCACCGTCTTGTCGGGGCAGAGAATCTTACACGTCTCGCCCATGAAGTGGACACCGCACATGACGATGACTTTGGCATCGGTCTTGGCGGCCTCTTGCGCCAGTCCGAGACTGTCGCCGATATAGTCGGCGATGTCTTGCACGGGGCCCTGCGTATAATAATGTGCGAGGATAATCGCCTGCCGCTCGCGGCAGAGTTCGCGGATGGCCTTGGGCAGGTCGATACCTTCGGGCAGCGGCTCGTCGGCATAGCCTTTTTCCAGCCAGTGAGGTTTGGGTTGTGTCATGGGAGGTTCTTGTCTTTATGGCTTAGGGGGCAAAGTTACGACAAGGCTTGCAAAGGGCGTGCAAGGGGGCAAAACATTCTGTTTCATTCCGCCCCGTGCGTGCCTCAATATCAAAAGCGCATTGTTCCCTTATCCCGCTGCGAGATCGTAACTTTGCATATTCATCCGCACACCCTCTCAGACAATGAAAATACTCCATACCGCCGACTGGCATCTGGGCAACGTTTTTCACGGCCACAACCGCATGGCCGAGCATCGTCATTTTCTCTCCTGGCTCATCGACACGGCCGTGCAACGACAGCCCGATGCGGTGATCATCGCCGGCGACGTCTTCGACAACGCCAATCCTTCGGCCGAGGCAGAGGGCCTCTTCTTCGATGCCCTCGACCGCCTGACCGAGGCTGTGCCCGGGGTGCAGGTGGTGGTCATCGCCGGCAACCACGACTCGGCCGCCCGTCTCGAGGCTCCCGCCACCCTGCTGGCCCGCCACGGAGTCTACGTCAGAGGGCGCATCCGCACGGTCGAAGGGGGCGACACGCCCGACTTCGACCATTATTATCTCCCCTTGGCCCCGCGGGGCGGCGGCGAAGCGGAGGTGGTGGTCTTCGCCGTGCCCTACCTCCGCACGACGGACTACCCCGCCGGCTATTCGCCCGAGCAGGGGCTGGCATGGTTCTTTAGCGGTCTGTGGGCTCATCATAAGAAGAGCGACTACCGTCGTCTCCCCGTCGTGGCGGCCGCCCACTTCTATGCCCGCGGGAGCCAGCTGGCCGAGGAGGGCCACAGCGAGCGCCTCGTCATCGGCGGACAAGACTGTGTCGACGCCAGCGTCGTGGGCCGCGGGGTGAGCTACACCGCCCTGGGCCATCTCCACCGCGCCCAGCAGGTGGGCGGGGCACCCAATGCCTACTACGCTGGCAGCGCGCTGCCCATGTCGTTCAGCGAGCGAACCTACACCCATGGGGTCAACTGGGTCGACATCGACGCCGAGGGCAATGCCTCGGTGAGCCGCATTGACTACCATCCCCTCCGCAGTCTCCTCTCTCTCCCCACGGGCGGCGGCAACCGTGCGCTCCGCTCCGATGCCATCGTCGACGCCATTGCCGCCCTGCCTCAGCGCACCAAGGGCGACGACGGCTCCACCTGGCCCTATCTCGAACTGCGCGTGGAGGAGCGCCAGCCCGAACCGGGCCTGATGCACGATGTGGCCGAGCAGCTCGCCGACCGCGCCGTGGAGTTCTGCCGCATGGTGCGCGTGGTGCCGGGCACCTCGGCGCCCGACGCCGCCCGCCCGGCCTCGCCCGACGCCCTCCGCGCCCAAGAGCCGCTGGCCATGGCGCGTGCCTACTTCGCCCAGCGCTATGGCGAAGAGATGCCCCAGCCCCTCATTGACCGATTCAGGACGGCCGAGCAGACGGCCGACAGCGAGGCACCCGCTCCCGCTGCTGCCGCCGACGCCACGGCAGGCTGACACGGCACCGACCGACGACCTTTCTTCCCCCCTCTCTTCCCCCCTCTCTTCCCCCCTCTCTTCCCCCCTCTCTTCC
>DAVZJV010000028.1:0-23158 GCA_052272595.1 Alloprevotella sp. | reverse complement strand
TTGTTCAACCCAAAGATAGCCAAAGGGGCTGATTCCGGAAAAAGGAATCAGCCCCCAACTTTATGCATCAAGGAAAAGTTTTATCGGATAGCAATAATTCCCTATATATCAGTGATTATAGGGGGTGTTCCACGTTCAGGGATTATGGGTGCAGGGTCGAGGAAGAAAAGTCTTGGCCCTAGGGTGAGAAAGTGGCGGACTGGGGGGAGGAGGAGGCGCCTGCGGCGGCTCTGCTTCGTCTGATCCGCCCCTCTAGCGTGCCCTTCACCCCATCGCGGCGCGGAGCTTATAGCGTTTGCGGTCGAGCTTGATGCCCGCCATGTTCTCCTTCGCCCAGTCCACGAGGGCATTGATGAGGGGCAGGAGGGAATGGCTGCGCGGCGTGAGGGTGTACTCCACGCGGGGCGGCACCACGGGATAGGCCTTGCGCTGTACGTAGCCGTCGGCCTCGAGGGTGCGCAACACGGCGGTGAGCACCTTCTGCGAGATGTCGGGGATGGCGCGCTGCAGTTCGTTGAAGCGCAGCGGCGTGTCGCTCTGCCACGACAAGGTGAGCAGCACGAGCATCGACCACTTGTCGCCGATGCGGTCGAGCACATTGCGCACCGGGCAGTCGGGGAAGAGGGCGTCGTCGGAGAGGTCGAGGGTGGTCATGGGCAAAGCAGGAACTTCGTGGATAGGTACGGCCGCTAGGCTGAAGCCAGGTGGCCTGGGAAGGGGAAAGGCCTAGGCGAGCGGCCTCGGCCAACGATGGGGACTAAGGCAAGCAGCTGAGGCCGGGTGGCCTATCCTTGGCACAAAGATAGAACATACGCCCCAATCCTGCCGCCCCACGTGCCGAATTAGCGTACCTCGCTCCGCCTGTGGGTCGGACGGAGACGAGAGGAAAGGCGAAGGGTCGAAAAATCTTTGCAGAAAATGCGTCTCCCAACGGCCTGAGGATGAGCTATGGTTACCTCGGCGTAACTAACTGAGGATGAAGTAAGTTCTTGCACAACGAGGAGGCGCTGCCGAACTTTGCACTGTCAAACGATCCCACGAGGCGTTGCCCGCCGGGACGGGCGACGCAAGCATTCATCAACTCTCACACACATCAAACCATGCAAAAGGTAACTCTCATCGGCGCGAGTGGCTTCGTGGGCTCCGCCATCCTCTCCGAACTCCTCTCACGCGGCCACCAGGTGACCGCCATCGTACGCCATCCCGAGAAGGTCAAGGCCAAGAGCGACCGCCTCACCGTCGTAGCTGCCGACGTCAACGACCCTGCCCGACTGGCCCGCCTCGTCGAGGGCAGCGACGCGGTGATTAGCGCCTACAATGCCGGCTGGGGCCTCACCGACCAGTATGAGCAGACCCTCGCGGGCTATCGCCACATCGTCGAGGGCGTGAAGGCCAGCGGCGTGAAGCGCCTGCTCATCGTGGGCGGTGCGGGTATCCTCTTCGTCAAGCCCGGCCTGCGCCTGGCCGACACGGGCAGTCTCCCTGCCGAATGGATGCCCGGCGTGCGCGCCATGTACGACATCTTCCTCAACATGATCTCTGCCGAGCGCGACCTCGACTGGACCTACTTCGCCCCCGCCGGCATGCTTGAGCCCGGCGAGCGCACCACCCACTACCGTCTGGGCACCGACACCCTCGTGACCGACGCCGAGGGCAACAGCCGCATCTCTGTTGAGGACTATGCCCACGCCATGGTCGATGAACTGGAGCATCCCGCCCACCACCGCCAGCTCTTCACGATCGGCTACTAAGGCTGGGAGGGCGATCGGCCTACCCCTATTATATGGGCCTCTGCGACAGCAAGCGCAGCGCCCAAGTGCTGTGGTCAGCATTAGCGATACTGACTGCGGCACTTGGGGGCTGCGCTTGTTTCATAGCCGCCCGCCCCTCCTCGCTCCGCGCTTTTGTGGGGGCACGGCATCCAGTTAAGCCGGCGTTACGCTATCTTTGCATTGTCTAAGGATAAGGGAAACGGGTGTGACTCCCGTGCTGTCCCGCAGCCGTATGTCCCGTTATCGCCGGTCCAACGTCGGTCACTGCCCCCGAGCATCGGGGGTGGGAAGGCCGGGCCGAGCGGGGACGAGCCGGAAGACCTGCCTTATGACGTAGCACACAATATATAATATACTCACATTCCCGGTGCTACGCCGATGACCCACGATCGATGGGAAAAAGCGGTAATGAGTGCCAGCTCCTCTGTCCATGCGGACACGCAAGTGGGGGGGTGCGCAGCGGGATGCATTCTTCTCTTCATGATCTACCGAAAGGCTCCCCGCCTCTCCCGCTGCGGAGGTGCGGGCAAGAGGCTAGTCATCCTCTCACTCACGGCCCTGGCGCTGTGCGCATCGGTCGCCGGCCCGCTCAGGGCGCAGCGGCCAGTGACGCGCCGCGATGCCGTGACGGCCGACACCCTGCGTGGGGCCGAGGTGAGGGGCCGTGCCGAAGTCTCTCCCACCCGTTCGGCCACGCCCTTCGTGCGTCTCGACAGCGCTGCCCTGCAGCGGCGCGCCGTGGCCTCGATGACCGATGCGTTGCGGCTGCTGCCTGGCGTCGTGGTGCGCGACTATGGCGGCGCGGGCGGACTGAAGACGGTGAGCGTAAGAGGGCTGGGGGCGGCCCACACGACTGTGGTCTACAACGGGCTTCCTCTCGCCGACACGCAAAACGGGCAGACCGATCTGAGCCGCTTTGCGCTGGGCCGGCTCACCGCGATCAGCCTCGCCACGCTCGACGCTCCGCAGCTGCTCGTGCCGGTGCGAAGCCTTGGGACAGCTACGCTGAGCCTGTCGACCCTCGAGGCCGCGCCGGCCACCGCCACTGACGCCTCTGCCGTTCATCCTGCCCGTCCGCTCCACGGCTCGGTGGCCCTGCGCCAGGGCTCCTTCTCGGCCTACGGCGCCACCCTCGCCCTGCGCTATCGCCCCACGCGCCGCACCACCGCCACGCTGGGGGGCGACTGGTCATGGGCACGCAATGATTACCCCTTCACCGTCGTCAATGGGGTGGCCACCGCCCACCTGCGCCGGCAGAACAGCCGCATGCAGACGGTCAATGCCGAGGGCGTGCTCGCCACGCGCTTTGACCACGGCTCGCTCACCACGACGCTGAGCTTCGACCGCAACCACCGACGCCTGCCGGGCCAGGTGATCTATTATGTCAACGGCAACAATGAACGGCTCACGAGCGAAACGGCTTTGGCCCAAACCTACGGGCGCTACGAGCGCGGCCCCTGGCAGGCCTTTGCAGCCTTCAAGGCTTCGCAGCAGCGCAGCCTCTACGACAAACCCGATGCGCAGTATCCCGGCGGCCTCCTCTCGCAACACTATGCGCAGCGCGAGGCCTACCTCACGGCGGGCCTCTCCTATCAGCCTCATCGGCTCGTGACGCTCGCCTGGGCCACGGACTATGCCCACAACGGGCTGCGCAGCGAGATCAAGGGCGGCTTGGTGGCCAGCGATGCCCCCGTGAGGCGCGACACTTGGCTCACGGTCCTGTCCGTAAGGCTGGGCGCGGCGTGGTGGGAGGTGACGGCCCGCGCTCAGACGCACCGCCACCGCGACCACCTGGCCGCCAGCGATGCAGCCGCCTCACCGGGCAGTGACCGCATCACGCCTTCGCTCACCGCCTCGGCGGCCCTGTGGCAGGGGGCGAAGGGCACGCTGCGCCTCCGCGCGGGGTGGAAGGAGGGCTTCCGTCCGCCGACCTTCACCGAACTCTATTATTATCACCTCGGTTCGTCCACGCTGCGACCTGAGCGTACCCGCCAGTTCTCGGGCGGTCTGACCCTTGCCCTGCAGCCCTCCCTGCGCTGGTGGCCCGTCCTGACGTTCACGGCCGACGCTTATCACAGCCGCGTGCTCGACCGCATCATGGCCATCCCCTACACCCTCTACCTATGGCGCATGGTCAACCGCGCCGAGGTGCGCACCACCGGTCTCGACCTGACCCTCACGGGCACACTTCGCCTCACCGGCTGTCGGGGCGACCAGCGCCTCACGCCGGCGCTCAACTACAGTCTGCAGCAGGCCCGCGACCTGAGCGAGCCGGGCACGCTGGGCTACGGTCGCCAGCCGGTCTATACGCCGCGCCATAGCGGCACGGCCTCGCTGGCCTGGGAGAGTCCGTGGCTCAGCGCCGCGGCGCGCTTGACCTTCTCCAGTGAGCGCTGGACGACTGAGGCCCATGTCGCGGGCACGCGCTTGCCGTCCTGGCAGGAGTGGGGCTTTACCCTTTGGCGCACCCTTGCACTTGGTGCCCGTCACCGCCTCACCCTGCGGGCAGACCTGGTCAACGCCTTTGACCGGCGCTATGAGGTCATAGCCCGCTACCCCATGCCCGGCCGCGCCTATCGTGTCGAGGCGACGTGGCACTTCTAAACTCATCTTCCCGCTTCAGACAAATCTCAACCATTCCAAATCAATATGAAACTTCAAAACATCTTCCTCTACGTCCTCTTAGGGCTGACGTTGGTAGTGGGTTTCACCGCTTGTTCCGACGACGAGACCACTTCAGAGATCCGACCCGACAATCCGGGCCAGACCGTTCTCCCCGGTCGCACGACCGCCTACGTGATCAATCAGGGCAATCAGACCGATGGCATCACGGGTTCGGTAGACGCGCTCTCTCTCAGCGACCATACCGTCACTTCGGGCATCTTCCAGACTGTCAACGAGCGTGCGCTGGGCGACACGCCGCAGAAGCCCGTTCGCTATGGTGACAAGATCTATGTGCCCGTCTTCGGTTCCAACCTCGTCGAGGTGATCAACGCCCATACGATGAAGTCGGTGACCCGCATTTCCGTCAACAATCCCGAGGCTGTCTGCGGCGCCGGGGAGTATGTCTATGTAGCCAGCAACGACGGCTATGTCGTGCGTGCCGATACGACGGCTTTCCAGATCTCCAACCAGCTGGGCGTCGGCCCCAACCCAATGGGCCTCACCGCCGCCAACGGCTATGTCTACGTGACCATCAGCGACAGCTATAATTTTAAGGGCGACAACGCCTATGCCAACGGTAAGAAGGTTGTGGTCATCCAGACGGCCAACTTCGCCAAGGCCAAGGAGATTCCCGTAGGGACGAACCCCACGCAGATTCTCTCTAACGAGGCGGGTGAACTCTTCCTCGTCGCTTCGGGCAACTTTGCCGACATTCCCTCTACGGTGCAGAAGGTGGCGACGGACGGCACGGTGACCGATATTTGCTCCGGTTCTGTCATTGCCCTCCAGGGCGATACGCTCATCGTCGGCAAGACGGCCTATGATGCCAACTGGAAGCCTACGGCTACGTATAGCTGCGTGGTGCTCTCTACGGGCAAGATTACGGAGAACTTCATCCCCGCCGGTGATAGCTTCCCCACTTCTCCCGCCACCATCGATGTCAACCCCTCTAACGGCCACATCTTCATCTGCTCTGACGTGACGGCCTACAACGAGCCGGGTGCCGTCTTCGAGTACGGCAGTGTCGGCACGGGGGCTGCCCTCATCCATACCTACGGCGTGGGCGTCCATCCCTACGGTGTCGTGTTTGAGTAATGCAACCTGGCTGATATGACAAAGCGCCCGGGGCATCATGATCGGATGCCTCGGGCGCTTCTTTGGTATGTATCTATTGTTTGCCGTGCAAATGCCGGTATGCCTCAGGGAGAGCCCCTCGGCGATTTTTAAAAAGCCCACCGCCCCGATCACGTGCCTATGACGCGATGGGGCGGCGGGTTTTATCGTTTAAGCCGTGACCGCCGGGCGGGTGCCTGACGGGGGGGGGCGAGGCGGCTGTGTCTTACTTCCTCACCTTCTTGACGGGCTTGGCCTTGACGGGCTGGATGCTCTTCTGGGGCTTGACGGGCTCGATCTTGGCAGCTTCGGTGGCTGCGGGCTTGTTGACCTTGATGAGCTCGACCTTGAAGATCAGCGTAGAGTTGCCGGGGATGTCCTGACCCTGACCGCGCTCTCCGTAACCGAGGGGAGCGGGGATGTAGAGGTTCCATACGGAGCCTTCGGGCATCTTGGTGAGGGCTTCCTTCCAGCCCTTGATGACCTGGTCGGGACGGAAGGTGGCGGGCTTGCCGCGCTTGTAGGAGCTGTCGAAGACGGTGCCGTCGATGAGTGACCCTTCGTAGTGTACGTCACACTCCGTAGAGTCGGTGGCCACTGCGCCCTTACCTTCGGTCAGCACGCGATACTGCAAACCGCTGGGGAGGGTCTTGACGCCCTTGAGGCGGCCGTTGGCGGCGAGGAAGGCCTCGTTTTCGGCCTTCCACTTGCCTTCCTGATACTTCATTTGGCCTTCGACGATCTTCATGGCGCTGTCAGCCTTGAGCGTGGCGCCCTGACCGAGGACAACCTGCGTCAGTGCACGCTCAAATTCGGCCTCGTCAACATAGGCGGAGTCGGCCTTGCCGGCAGCCTGCTTGTTAAACATCGGGAGGTTGCGCTTGTTGATGTCGGCGATGCGGAGGCCGGCGGCATAGGCGAGGGCCTTCTTGCGCTCGGCGTCGGAGATCTTGGCGTTCATGCCGGCCATGGCCTGGTCGAGGTAAGCGGTGTCTACGCCTTCTCGGCTGATGAGATACTGCTTGAGGCTCTCGCCCTGAGCTACGCCGAGGGCGTAGCTGAAGGTCTTGCCGTCTACGCTCTTGAGCGCCGGGGTGAGGACGGCGGCGGGCGTCGTCTTCTTATGTTTCTTGCTACCCTTCTTCTGGGCCATGGCCGTGAGGCTCAGGGCTGCCAGCGTGAGGGTGAGGATGCTGCGGATTTGCATGATGGGGATGGATAATGGTTTTGGAAGTTAAGGAGTGAAGAAGTTAAGGAGTTAAGCAGAATGCATTGAGTGGCTGTAGTCAGAGCGCTCCAATGCGATCGGCTTAACTTCTTAACTTTTGAAGGAGGTCAAGCGTCTCAAACCTATCGGCTTAACTTCTTAGCTCCTTCATTCTTAACTTCTGAAGTAAGCTACTTACTTGGCTTTGCCTACGAGGGTGATCTTGAAGGTCAGTGCGGAGTAGGGGGGAATAGGGCCCGTACCCGTAGGACCGTAGCCGAGATCAGAGGGGATGTAGAGCTCCCAGGTAGCGCCGACGGGCATCTTGGGAAGGGCGATCTGCCAGCCCTTGATGACGTTGCGCAGGGAGAGGGTGGCCACGCCGCCCTTCTGCTTCTCCGAAGAGTCGAAGACCGTACCGTTGGCCAGCTTGCCTTCATACTTCACGATGATGCTGTCGGTCGGACCGACAAACTCGGGCGAGCTGCTCGGGGTGATCTCCTTATAGTAGATGCCCTGGCCGAGAGCCTTGACGCCGGGCTCCTTGGCCTTGGCGGCCATGAAGGCCTCAGACTCCTTGCGCACCTTGCCGAACATATAAGACATGATGTGCTCGTTGGCTGCGTCCTTGTCAACCAGCTTGCCGTTGCGCTTGAGGGCGGTCTTGTTCTTGACCATGGCGGCATAACCGGCTACGAAGTTCTTGATGCTGATCTTCTTGGTGGAGTCACCGCTGAAGACCTGACCCTCGATCTGAGGCATCTGCATCTTGCTCTGGAGGCCCTGCATGACACCCATGTAATAGGCCATCTTCTTCTTGTCGTCACCGGCCTGTACGCCTGCGGTGAAACCCTTGAGGAACTCGTCAACGTAGTTGGAATCGCTGCCGGCCTGTGCAAGGTAGTTGCCGACCTGCTCGCCCGGAGAGAGGACCATACCCATCTCATAGCTGAGCGTGTCGATGTCGGTCTTGAGGTTGGCCTTGGGCGTGCCGTTGTTACAGCCCGTCATGAGCGCTGCGGAAGCGAGGAGGGCTGCAAAGATTGTCTTTTTCATTATTGCGTTTTGTGTGTTGTTTGCTTGGGGGTGATTAGTGCTTTACGACCTTGATGAGCTCAACGTCGAAGATCAGCGCTGCATAGGGCGGTATGGCCTGGCCTGCGCCGCGCTCGCCGTAGGCAAGCTGGTAGGGGATGAAGAGGCGGAACTTTGCACCCTCGGCCATGAGCTGGAGTGCCTCCGTCCAGCCGGCGATGACGCCCTGGAGGGGGAAGGTGGCGGGCTCGCCGCGCTTATAAGATGAGTCGAAGACCGTGCCGTCGATCAGGCGACCTTCGTAGTGGCAGGTCACTTCGTCGGTGGCCAGCGGCTTCACGCCGATGGCGGGGGTAAGCACCTCATATTGCAGGCCGCTGGGCAGCACGGTGACGCCTTCGCGCTTGGCGTTCTCGGCGAGGAACTTCTCGCCGGCTTCCTTGACGGCCTTGCCCATGCGCTCGTTCTGACCCTCGACAAAGCCCTGCACGAGGAGCTGGGCTTCTTCATCGGTCAGTGCAGTCTTCTGGCCGCCGATGACGTCGGCCACGGCCTTAGAGAAGTCGGCGGCGTCGAGTGAGTCGACACCCATACCCTTGAGATTGTGGCCGATGACCATACCGAGCGCGTAGCTAAGCTTTTCCATAAAGTGGAGCGTGTGTGTTTAGTAGAGTTGTGTGGGGGCAGCTTCCCGATGATGGGAGACTGTCACGATTGACTTAAATAATGTGCGCGGGCGAGGCGAAGGGCTTCGCGCCAGCGCGGCAAAAATACAAACTAAATAGCCTCGCGCGGCTCCCGTTCGCTCATTTTATGAGTTATACACGTTGGCGCCTGTTCAAATTGCTAGGCAGACTGCAGCCTTGTCGGCGCTCGAGACGATTACCAGCGCCCGGTCAGCGCTGCTGCGTGTGGCTTTTGCACTATCTTTGCACCCTCAAAGACAAGAAAATGAAGAAACTCTACATAGAGACCTACGGCTGTCAGATGAATGTGGCCGACTCCGAAGTGGTGGCCTCCGTCATGGGCATGGCGGGCTACGAGCCTACGGAGACGCTCGATGAAGCCGATGCCGTATTTCTCAACACCTGCTCTGTGCGCGACAATGCGGAGCAGAAGATCATCCACCGCCTCGAGGCGCTGGGTGCCATGCGCCGCAAGCGTGGCGGCCGCCTGATTGTCGGCGTGTTGGGCTGTATGGCCGAGCGTGTCAAGGAGAAGCTTCTGGGCGAATACGGGGCCGACCTCGTGGCTGGGCCCGACGCTTACCTCTCTCTGCCCGACCTCATCGCCCAGGCCGAGACGGGACACAAGGCGATCGATACGGAGCTGAGTCTCACCGAGACCTATCGC
The DNA here is from genome assembly GCA_052272595.1 of Alloprevotella sp. Lineage (GTDB taxonomy): Bacteria > Bacteroidota > Bacteroidia > Bacteroidales > Bacteroidaceae > Alloprevotella. The sequence continues at coordinate 14,014 of DAVZJV010000028.1, read as the reverse complement.
GACATCGTCCCGACGCGCTATTGCGGCAGCCGCATTTCGGGATATGTGAGCATCATGCGCGGCTGCAACAACTTCTGCCACTACTGCATCGTGCCCTATACGCGTGGTCGTGAACGTTCGCGCGAGCCCGAGAGCATCCTCACCGAGGTTCACGACTTGGCGGCGAAGGGGTATAAAGAGGTGACGCTCCTGGGGCAGAACGTCAATTCCTACCGCTGGCGGGTCGAGGGGACAGACGAGGTGACCGACTTTCCCGCCCTGTTGCGCATGGTGGCGCGTGCCGTCCCGACGATGCGCATTCGCTTCTCTACCTCTCATCCCAAAGACATGAGCGACGAGACGCTGCATGTCATCGCCGAGGAGCCCAACGTGTGCCGCCACATCCACTTGCCCGTGCAGAGCGGCAGCAACCGCATCCTCAAGCTGATGAACCGTAAGTATACCCGCGAGTGGTACCTCGACCGCGTAGCCGCCATCCGTCGCATCGTGCCCGACTGCGGCCTCTCGACCGACATCTTCGCCGGCTACTGCTCCGAGACTGAGGAGGATCATCAGGAGTCGCTCTCGCTGATGCGCACCTGCGGCTACGACTCGGCCTTTATGTTTAAATACAGCGAGCGCCCCGGCACCTACGCCTCGAAACACCTGCCCGATGATGTCTCCGAGGAGACGAAGGTGCGTCGTCTCGAGGAGCTGATCGCCCTGCAAAACGAACTTTCGCTGGAGAGCAATCGCCGCTGCATCGGCCATACTTACGAGGTGCTTGTCGAGGGCCGTAGCAAGCGGTCGGCTGACCAGCTCTTCGGTCGTACGGAGCAAAACAAGGTCATTGTCTTCGACCGCGGCAGCCACCGCCCCGGCGAACTCGTCACCCTCCGTGTTACCGCCGCTACTAGCGCTACGCTGATGGGCGAGGAAGTCAAGGAGGGAGAGGCCTAGCCCGAAAGCAGCTGTTTCAATCTCAACGTTTGCGCCCTTGGACGCGATTCTAAAGCTTTGCTCAGAATCGCGTCCAAGGGCGCAAATTGTGTTGTGGAGGATCAGCGTGTCGCTTCCCCGGCGCAGTTGAAGGCTTTACATTGTCACTTCATGGATGCCGGTCGGCACGCGGACGATCTGCACATCGTCACCGCAGCGGTAGACGGCGTTGTCGTCGATGTAGGTGACCGACTCGGGCACGTAGACCGTTTTGAGATTCGGACAGGCTTCGAAGGCGTAAGCCTCGATGCGCTGGGTGCCGTCGGCCACGACTACCTCCTCGAGGTTGTCGAGGTAGTAGAGCGTGTTCTTCTCTACCGTCTTCATCGGTTTGAGCTCTACGCGGGTGATGGCGGGGGGCACGATCAGGGGCGTGTCGCTGCCTTTATAATAGACCACGCCGCCAAAGCTTTCGAGGAAGGTGTTGTCCGGGTCGATGCTGATGTTGGACAAGGAGGGGAAGTTGGTGCGCAGCTCGCCAAGGTCGTTGCCCAGACTTTCGATGTTCTTGCCCAGGTAGACGGTGGTGATGCCGTCGTCGACGGCGCGTTGAGGGCAGAACATCGTGATGCGCCATCCCGCCTTGCTGTAGGGGATGGTTACGAAGTCTTCGCCCGTCGGCTCGATGTAGGCTATGTTAAACTGCCCGTCGTGGAAGTCGTAGGCAAACTCGTCATCGCTGAAGAGGTCGAGGTCGGTGGACTGGGGTATGAGCTCGTTCTCGTATTTCGAGACGGCCGAGAGCTCGTACTGCCTGTGGTTGGTGGGGTCGCTGACATACCACTGTCCGCCGGTGCCCTTGTCGGCGTAGACGTAGTTCCAGGCGTGGCCGCCGATGTTGCTCAGCCAGCCGTTGGCGATGAAGACGGGGATGCCCTGCGTCAGACACATCGTCTTGAGCAGGTTGGCGTAGCCCTGGCAAATGCAGGTGCGGTACTTAAAGACGTCGTAGGGGCGCAGGTAGGCCTTGGTGTCACCATTGGCGTAGGTGAGTTGGGTGCTGACCCACTCGAAGATCTTGTGATAGGTGTCGTAAGTCGTCTCTCCTACGAGGTTTTTGTCGACGAAGGCCTTGATCTCAGCCAGTTCTGCCTCGGTGGCTTCCGTCTCGCCCATGGTGAGCGCTTCATCGGGGTCAAACTTTGCCACGAGAGCGGCCAATGCTTGGGCGGGGCTGTAAGAGAGCCGTTGGGCACCGTCGTCGGCGGGGAAGTTGTAGGTCTGTGTCGAGGGGTTGACGGCCGTCGGCGTGTCGGGCAGTGTGAGCTCCTCCGTCGCATCGTTCTGACAGGCGGTGAGGGCGCATGAGGCAATGATCATGCCGAGAAGGTGAGGGTAGAATTTGCTCATAAGGTAGGGGGTGGTTAAGATGGAACGGACGAATTTTTTTGGGGAGTATCGTGCGGGTACGCTGGAAATCAAAGATCCGGGTCGGGCAGTAGCTCCATGATGAGCGCAACCTCGTAACCTCGGTTGGCTGCGGCGCGGAGGAGCTTCTGCCGCAGTTTGAAGCAGGCCTGCGGGTCGTCGGCGCTGACGGGGCCGGCCGTGCGGAGTTTCGCTTCGAGAAAGTCGGTGAGCGCTTGGCGATATTCTCCCTCGTCGATGGCGTCGAGCGCCGCGTTGATGTCGGCGGCGGCTATGCCTTTTTGGCGCAGGGCATAGCGCATCTTGACGCGTCCCCAGTGGTCAAACCGATATTTGTCGGCCACAAAGGCGCGGGCGTAGCGGCCGTCGTCGAGGTAGCCCTCGTCGGCGAGGCGGTCGGCCATGGCTTCCGCCTCGTCTGGCGCAACCTCGCGGCTCTGGAGTTTGGCGATGATTTCCGTGCGGCAACACTCGCGTCGGGCACAGAGCGCGGCGGCATAGGCGTAAGGGTCGGTGGGCATGGTTTTTTTTCTTTAGGGGGAGATCGCTTTTCGTCAGAGCCGGGGCCGCCGGCTTATCGCTTGCCTATTTCTTTACCACAGCCCTGATGACGAACCACGCGTGTTGCCAGAGGGTGCGGAAGAGGCCGTAGTGGCGCACCATGATGTCAAAGCGCTCGCGCAGCGAGGCACCGTGATGGCGCGTGCTGAGGCCCTCGCTGAGGTAGTCGGCCACCACCTCGTGGAGGTTGGCCACGGGGAGCTTGTGGTGCTCTGCCGAACGGAGGATGCGGATGCACCAGTCGAAGTCTGCCGAGAGGCGGTAGCGCCGGTCGTAGTGTATCTGGCGCGCCAGGTCGAGTGAGGCAAAGAAGGCCTGATGGCAGACGAGCATGCCGTTGCGGAAGTCACGCCAGCCGAGATGGGCCGGCGGCGTGAGGCGGCGGTTGCGGATGAAGTGCCCTTCGCCGTCTACGAGGTCCGTGTCGCCGTAGATGACCGCCGGGCGGCGCTCATACTGCGCTGCCAGCGCGGCCACGTGGGCCAGCGTGTCGGGGGAGTGGAAGGCATCGCCCGCGTTGAGGAAGAGGATGTAGTCGCCCGTGGCCTGGTCGAGGGCCTTGTTCATGGCATCATAGAGCCCTTCATCGGGTTCGCTGATGCAGACGATCTCGTGGGCTACGGGTGAGACGCTGTTTTGCGCCTGATAGCGGTGAATCTGCTGGAGAGTGTCGTCGCTGGAGTTGCCGTCGATGATGAGGTGCTCCACGTCAGCATACGTCTGGGCCGCCACGCTCTCGATGGTCGTGGCGATGAGCGGTCCGGCGTTGTAACAGACGGTGGCGACAGTGATTTTAAGCGGAGGCATTGTTAGGGGTGAATGATTAGCTGGAATGGTGGGCAGCCCGTTCCACCGCCTCCTGATAGAGGCGCAGGTAGGCGGCTGCCACGCGGCTCTCGCTGTAGGCCGTGAGGGCCTTGGCGCGGGCGTTGTCAGAGAGGTTGGCGGCGTTGGGCGAAGTGAGATTGCGCAGGATGCCCCGGGCCAGGTCGGCCGGATCACGCGGGCGGGCCAGGTAGCCGTTGACGCCCGTGTCGACCATCTGGGGCACGCCCCCCACGCCGAAGGCCACGCAGGGCACGCCGCAGGCCATTGCCTCGGCGATGGTGTTGGGGAGGTTGTCCATGAGCGTCGGCATGACCAGCAGGTCAGCCGCCTGATAGAGGTCGCGCATGCGGGCCTCGTCGCCCACGTAGCCCATCGGATAGGTCGCTATGGGGAGGGCCCCGGCGAGCGTCTCCGACTCATGGCCGGCGATGATGAGGCCCAGGCGGTCGCGCTGCTCGGGATGGCTCTGTATGAGGAGGGTGAGCGCCTCCTCGAGGAGGTCGATGCCCTTGCCCGGGTCAGTAGCCTTAAAGGCAGCGAAGAGCATCAGCTTCTTGTCGCGGGGCAGGCCGAGACGGTCGCGCACGGTCGTGCGGGCGGGCTGGTCGGCCGAGCCGGGCGGTGCATAATAAGAGGTATCGAGCGGATTGGGGATGTCCGTCACCCGCTGGCCCGCTAGCAGGGGGGCCTTGCGGGCCAGGTTGGCCAGCCAGCGGCTGCACCCTACGAAGGAGATGTGCCCCGTGGCATAGACCGCCCGCTTGCGGGCAAAGGTCGTGGCCGAGAGGTCACCCTTCGCCGGGTAGCGCAGCAGGGGGCAGTGGCCGCAGCGGTTGAGCCAGCCCTCGCAGGTGTTGGCGTGGTGACAGATGCCCGTCAGGGGCCACATGTCGTGGAGGGTCCAGACCACCGCCTTGCCGCTCTGGAGGATGCGCCTGAGGCCGTCGAGCGAGAGCATCGCCTGGTTGACCCAGTGGAGGTGGATGACGTCGGCCTCGCGGAAGGCTTCCAGTCGGGTGATGTCGTTGCCCCAACGGCCTGTATCGACGGCGAAGAGCCCTCGGCGTGACAGGCCGTTGCGCAGGAAGATTTCCAGCCGTTCGAGCACGAACTTCAGCTTCCTCCACGGCGTGGGCCGCAGGTTGAGGATGTCGGTGTGTTCGGCGGGGAGTGTACGGTCGCGTACCAGCAGCTGTGCCTCGACGCCGTTGGCGCGCAGCGCCTTGAGCAGTCTGAGCGAGGCGATGGCCGCACCGCCGGCGTGGTCGGATGTGTTGACGAGTAACACCTTCATGGTTGTCAGTCGGCGTGGGTTAGTCGCAGTCAGCGAGGATGCGTTCCGTGGCGCCGGCGTTGCTGGCGATGTAGTCGCCCGCCGCCTGACCGGCCTCGCGGAGGGCCGCCTTGTCGGAGAAGAGCCGGTCGAGCACGGTGTCGAACGTTGTCTGGTCGGTCACCTCGAAGCAGCCGCCGCACTTGATGAGGTGGCGTGCTTCGCGGAAGTGGTGGTTGTTGGGGCCGATGACGACCGGCACGCCGTAGACCGCCGCTTCGGGCACGTTGTGGATGCCCACGCCGAATCCGCCGCCGACATAGGCCACCGTGGCGTAGCGGTAGATGCTCGAGAGCAGGCCGTAGCAGTCGATGATGAGGCAGTCGGCCTCGGCCACCGTCTTGGGCGTGGCGGCGGAGTAGCGCAGGGTGGCGCCAGGCATCTTTTCCTCGATCTGGCGCAGGTGGTCTTCGTTGACCACGTGGGGGGCCAGCACGAGTTTGATGCCCGGATGGGCCTTGAGATAGTGGGCGATGAGGTCTTCGTCGGGGGGCCAGGAGCTGCCCGCCACGATGACGGGCCAGCAGCCCGTGAAGCGTTCGACGAGGGGGAGGGGTTTGGCCGCTTGGCGGATGTCGATGACGCGGTCAAAGCGCGTGTCGCCCACGACGCTCACTTGCGTCACGCCGATCGTGGCCAACAGCTCGCGCGAGGCTTCGTTCTGCACGTAGAGACGCGTCATGCTGCGCAAGACGCGGGCATAGTTGTGGCCGTACCAACGGAAGAAGATTTGTTCGGGGCGGAAGATGCTCGAGACGCTGTAGACGGGTATGTGGTTGCGGTAGAGGATGTCGATGTAGTTGCGCCAAAACTCATACTTGATGAAGTAGGCGGCCTCGGGGCGGGCTAGACGGACGAACTTCAGCGCGTTAAACGGCGTGTCGAGGGGCAGGTAGCAGACGATGTCGGCACCCTGGTAGTGCTTGCGCACTTCGTAGCCCGAGGGAGAGAAGAAGGTGAGCAGAATCTTCTTCTCCGGGTGGCGGGCCTTGAGGCGCTCCATCAGCGGGCGCCCTTGCTCAAACTCGCCCAGCGAGGCGGCGTGGAACCATACATAGCGCGACGTGCCGACCTGACGCCGCAGGATGCGCCACGTGTCGCGATGCCCGCGCATCATGAGCCTCACCTTGCGTGAGAAGAGCGAGGCCACGTTGAGCCCCAGCATCATCAGATAGATTATGAGAGAATACATCTTTCGCGCCTAATAGAGGTTATTCCGCCAGCGCCTTTAGCGCCGTGTGCATGCGGCGGAGTGTCTCGTCCTTGCCCAAGAAGGCGGCCAGCTCATACATGTCGGGACCCTTGCCCGTGCCGACGAGGCAAACGCGCCAGGCGTTCCACGGCTTCTTCTGCGTCTCGGCGGCCCAGGCGTCTACCACCGTCTTGATGCTCTCGACAGAGAAGTCCGTCAGCGTCTCGAGGAGCGAGGCCAGTTCGGCCATGTCGGTCGGGGCGGCGTCCTTCCAGTTCTTGCGCGTAAACTTGTCGTCGAGGCTGTAGGTCGGGGCGATGAAGAAGAAGTCGCACAGCGGCCAGAGGTCCTTGATGAAGTTGATCTTCTTCATCTTCATCATCCCCACCACCTGCGTGACGCGCTCGATGGGCGCATCGATGCCGTTGGCGCGGAGGATCTTGTCAAAGCTCGGGGCCAGTTCGGCATCGGACGTGCGGAGGATGTATTCCTTGTTAAACCACTGCGCCTTGACATAGTCAAAGCGTGCGCCGCTCTTCGAGCACTTCGTGAGGTCAAACTCGCGGATGAGGTCGTCCATCGAGAGGAGTTCCTCGTCGTTGCCCGGATTCCAGCCCAGCAGGGCGAGGAAGTTGATCACCGCTTCGGGCAGGTAGCCGCTCTCGCGGTAGCCCGAGGCGACGTCGCCCGTCTTGGGGTCGTGCCACTCGAGGGGGAAGACGGGGAATCCCAGGCGGTCGCCGTCGCGCTTGGAGAGCTTGCCCTTGCCGTCGGGCTTGAGCAGCAGGGGCAGGTGGGCGAAGGCAGGCATCGTATCTTCCCAGCCGAAGGCTCGGTAGAGCAATACGTGGAGCGGAGCCGAGGGGAGCCACTCCTCGCCGCGGATGACGTGGGTCACCTCCATGAGGTGGTCGTCGACGATGTTGGCCAGGTGATAGGTGGGCAGGTCGTCGGCGCGCTTATAGAGCACCTTGTCGTCGAGGATGTCAGACTGCACGTGCACCTCGCCGCGGATCAGGTCGTTGACCACGATCTCCTCGCCGGGCTCCACCTTGAATCTTACGACGTAGGGCGTGCCCTCGTCGATGAGCCGCTTCGTCTCCTCGGCGGGGAGGGTCAGCTCGTTGCGCATGGAGAGGCGCGTGTGGGCGTCATACTGGAAGTTCTTCACCTCCTCACGCTTCTTCGTCAGTTCCTCGGGCGTGTCGAATGCGATGTAGGCGCGGCCGTTGTCGAGGAGCTGCTTCACATACTTGCGGTAGATGTCGCGACGCTCGCTCTGGCGGTAGGGGCCATGGTTGCCGCCGAAGCTCACCCCTTCGTCGAAGGTGATGCCGAGCCACTTGAAGGCCTCGAGGATGTATTCTTCGGCGCCCGGTACGAAGCGGGTCGAATCGGTGTCTTCGATGCGGAAGATCAGATCGCCGCCGTGCTGGCGGGCGAAGAGATAATTATAAAGTGCCGTGCGGACACCGCCGATGTGGAGCGGGCCGGTGGGGCTGGGGGCAAAGCGTACGCGAACTTTACGTGCTGTCATGGGTTTGTCTTACTGTAATGATTTGGGTACAAAGGTAGCGAAAGGCTTTGAAGGGTAAAAGCCGAATCTGTACGTTTTCCCACTCTGCCGTTCAGTGTCGGGGGTAAAATACGTGCTAAGGATCATTTTTGCGAACTACCTACACACTGTCACCTGTCCTTCTGGATAGATTGACATTTAAGTGTTTAGGGGTGTAGGTAAGACACAGGCTACCTACACCCTTAATAGGCTGTACGTCAGTTGTCTCGAAAGAAAGGGTGGCAGTGTGTAGGCAGGTTGTAATAGATTAGCTTACATGGCCTCTCGTCCCGCCCACTCTGACGGGAAGCCTTCCCAAAATTTCTAGCAGGTGGCTCGGATTTTCTAGAAGGCGGCTCGGATTTTCTAGCAGGCGGCTCGTTTTTTCTAGCAGGCGACTTGTTTTGTAGGTGTATTCACCTGCTGAAAATCAGTCCTTCCCGTCTTGTGCGCTTACCTGTCTGGCAACCGCCAGCTCGCAGTGCAGGAGGCCATCTCGCAGAGAAGTCATCGCGTAGGAACAGAAACCTGCAGTTCCCAGGCCACACAAATCGGATAAGTTCGGCTGTCGCTCGGAAGTGTTACGGAAGAAAGCGAGCTTTCTCCCGCCGCTCTTCTCTCGCCTTGCACTAACTTTGCACCTTGAATCATAAGGTATAGCAATTTCCCTACAATGCAAGACATTCGCAACATCGCCATCATTGCCCACGTAGACCACGGTAAGACGACCCTCGTGGACAAGATGCTGCTCGCCGGACACCTCTTCCGCAAGAACCAAAACGCCGGCGAACTGATCCTTGACAACAACGACCTCGAGCGCGAGCGCGGTATCACCATCCTCTCCAAAAACGTATCGATCCGATACAAGGACGTCAAGATCAATATCATCGACACCCCGGGTCACTCCGACTTCGGCGGCGAGGTGGAGCGTGTGCTCAATATGGCCGACGGCTGTATCCTCCTGGTCGATGCTTTCGAGGGCCCCATGCCCCAGACGCGATTTGTCCTGCAAAAGGCACTTGAGATCGGCCTCAAACCCATCGTAGTGGTCAACAAGGTCGACAAGCCCAACTGCCGTCCCGAGGAGGTCTATGAGATGGTCTTTGACCTCATGTGCGACCTCAACGCCACTGAAGATCAGCTCGACTTTCCCGTCGTCTACGGTTCGGCCAAAAACGGCTGGATGGGTGAGGATTGGAAGACGCCGACCGACAATATCAACTATCTCCTCGACAAGATCATCGAGGTCATCCCCGCCCCCAAACAGCTCGAGGGTACGCCCCAGCTGCTTATCACTTCACTCGACTACTCCAACTACACCGGTCGCATCGCCGTGGGCCGTGTGCACCGCGGCACGATCTCTGAGGGCATGAAGTGCACCATCGTCCACCGCGACGGCACGCAGGAGAAGACGCAGATCAAGGAGATCCAGACCTTTGAGGGCATGGGCCGCCAGAAGACCGACTCCGTCAGCTCGGGCGACATCTGCGCCGTCATCGGTCTCGAGCACTTCGAGATAGGTGACTCCATCTGCGACTTCGAAAATCCCGAGCCCCTGCCCCCCATTGCCATCGACGAACCGACGATGTCGATGCTCTTCACCATCAACGACTCCCCCTTCTTCGGCAAGGAGGGCAAGTTCTGCACTTCGCGCCACATCAACGACCGCCTCGAAAAAGAGCTTGAGAAAGATCTCGCCCTGCGCGTGCGCCACAACGACGAGGCCAGCTGGATCGTCAGCGGCCGTGGCGTGCTCCACCTCTCGATCCTCATCGAGACAATGCGCCGTGAGGGCTACGAGCTCCAGGTGGGCCAGCCCCAGGTAATCTATAAGGAGATCGACGGCCAGCGTTGCGAGCCCATCGAGGAACTGACGATCAACGTGCCCGAGGAGTTTGCCTCTAAGATGATCGACATGGTTACCCGCCGCAAGGGCGAGATGACCTCGATGCTCAACATGGGCGAGCGCGTCGACATCGAGTTCGACATTCCCTCGCGAGGCATCATCGGTCTGCGTACCAACGTGCTGACCGCCTCACAGGGTGAGGCCATCATGGCCCACCGATTCAAGGAGTATCAGCCCTATAAGGGCGACATCCAGCGCCGAGCCAACGGATCGATGATCTCGATGGACACCGGCACCGCCTTCGCCTACGCCATCGACCACCTGCAAGATCGCGGCCGCTTCTTCATCAGTCCGCAAGACGAGGTCTATGCCGGCCAGGTAGTGGGCGAACACGTGCACGAAAACGATCTCGTCGTCAACGTGACCAAGGCCAAGCAGCTCACCAATATGCGTGCCTCGGGTGCCGACGACAAAGCCCGCATCGTGCCCCCCGTCATCTTCTCCCTTGAAGAGGCACTGGAGTATATCAAGGAAGACGAGTATGTGGAGGTGACGCCCAAGTCGATGCGTATGCGCAAGATTATCCTCGACCATACCGCCCGCAAGCGCGCCAACCGCTAAACCAACAGATCCGGGCGCCCTGCACAACACAGGGCGCCCGTTTTTCTCTTTGCCATCTTCTCTTGTATAACTTATCGGCCTCATGAACACTCCCGGCTCTCTCACCACTGACGAACGCTATATGGCACGGTGCATCGCCCTGGCCCGTTCGGCGGCGCTCCACGCCGCGCCCAACCCCATGGTGGGTGCGGTGATCGTAAGCCGCGACGGACGCATCATCGGCGAGGGCTATCACACGCGTTGCGGTCTGCCCCATGCCGAGGTCAATGCGATCAACTCCGTGAGCCCGGCCGACCGCGCACTCCTCAGCTGGTCGACGCTCTACGTGAGCCTGGAGCCCTGTGCCCACTTCGGCCGCACGCCGCCCTGCGCCCGGCTGATCGTCAAGACGGGCATCCCCCGCGTGGTGATCGGCTGTGTCGACCCCTTCGCCAAGGTCAGCGGACGGGGCATCGCCATCCTGCGGGAGGCGGGCGTCGACGTGACGGTAGGCGTTTTGGAGGAAGCCTGCCGGGCACTCAACCGCCGCTTCATCACGGCGCAGACAAGCCATCGGCCCTACATCGTCCTGAAGTGGGCCCGTTCGGCCGACGGCTTCATTGACCGCTGGCGTGACGACGAGAGTGAAGAGGCGCCCGTGCGTTTCTCCACCCCGGCCTCGAGCCTGCAGTGCCAACGCCTCCGCGCATTAAGTCAGGCCGTGCTCGTGGGCCATGCCACCCTCCTGAAGGACCAACCCCGCCTGACGCTGCGAGACTGGCCGGGCGAAGCGCCCCTGCGCGTGGTGCTCGGCAGGGTGGGGGAGGACGAACTTCCTGCCGGCTTCCAGGCCTATGCCGACATCGACTCCGCCCTCGAGGCCCTCACGGCCCAGAGCGTGCAGACACTCCTTGTCGAGGGAGGCGCCCTGACGCTTCAGAGCTTCATCGACCGGGGACTGTGGGATGAGGCCTATGTCGAACTTTCTTCCCTCGTATTGGGGAGCGGCGTGCCTGAACCCCGTATGCCGGCCGGCGTGACGCTGGAAGCTAAGCAGGCCTTTGGCGCACTATTTGCACATTACCTCAACGACTGAGGCACAATACTCCTCCGCCTCCAAGGGGGAGCACACCCTCATCCTTTCCGTTTTCTCACTTTTTACCCTCCGAAACCTTTAAGCGCTTGAGACAGATACCCCCCGTGACCCGTGCCCTGCTGCTCATCAATGTCATCTGTTACATGTTGCAGTGGCTCGTTGGCACAGCCTTCCACGTAGACCTCGCTGACCAGCTGGGTCTCCACTTCGTGTTGGCCAAGGCCTTCAATCCCCTGCAGCTGGTAACCTATATGTTTCTCCACGGCAGCCTGACGCACCTCTTCTTCAATATGTTTTCGCTGTGGATGTTTGGCGGTATCATCGAGCGTACGCTCGGGGTGAAGCGCTTCCTGATCTATTACTTCGTCTGCGGCATCGGTGCCGGCCTCTGCCAAGAGCTCTTCCAGACGGCCCAGTATTTTATCGAGGGGCTGGGCGCTTATGAGATGGTCAATACGGGCACGACGCTCATCCCCATGTCGACCTTCCTCAACAGCTGGACGACCATCGGTGCCTCGGGTGCCTGCTACGGCGTGTTGCTCGCCTTCGGTATGCTCTACCCCAACGAGCGCCTGATGCTGCTCATCCCGCCCATCCCGATGAAGGCGAAATATTTCGTGGCCGGTTATGCCGCCATCGAACTCTTCTCGGCCTATGCCTCTAATGACAACGTGGCGCACTTCGCCCACTTGGGCGGTATGCTCTTCGGCTGGCTCCTCCTCTTCCTTTGGCGTCGCAAGGCGCAGCGGCAGAGCCGGCCCCAATGGGGCGGTGCCTCGTCCAAAGGGCCTACGCTGGGTGAGCGCCTGCGAAGCGTCTTCACCGGCCGGCCCGCCACGACAGCGGGCAACGCCCATCGTGCCCCCTATCGCGAAACGCCCCGAGAGACTGACCGCGAGTATAACGAGCGCAAGGCGGCCGAAGAGGCACGCATGGACGAAATCCTAGACAAGGTTAGTCGCAGCGGCTACGACAGCCTGACGACCGAAGAGAAACGCGAACTTTTCCGCATCAGTCGCAGGTGAGCGGACTGCCGCCTTAAAGGGAATATTTATCAGAACCATTCACGGATGAAAAACCTCTACATCCTCCTCTCTTGGATCGCCGTCCTGCTCTTGTGGGGCTGCGCCGCCTCGGCGTGGATTTCCCCCGCCGTTTGGGGACGGTTGTGGAGCCTCGTAGGACTGACCTTCCCCTTCTGGGTTGGAAGTGTGCTGGCGTTGCTGGTCGTAGGGCTGCTCTTCAAGCTCAAGGCAACGCTCATCCCCCTTATCGGCCTGGCGGCCTGCTTCTTCACCATCCGCGATTACTGCCCGGTCAATCTCAGTTCGCCTCACCCCAAGGGCTCGCTGATTATCTTGTCGTATAACACCTTGGGAATCGGCAACCGCGCACGAGACCCTGATGGCCAGTTTTCGGTCATGCGCTATGTCTGTTCGCAGCGTCCCGACATCGCCTGCCTGCAGGAAATCTATTCTTACGTGCCGGGCGATTCGGCGATCATTCAGAAGACGTTGCGGCGGTATGGCTACCATTACAATGCTATCAAGATCGGTGAAAACGCCATCGGAGTCGTTTCGCGCTATCCCATCGTGCGGAGCGAGCTCATCACCCGTTCGTCAGGCAACGGTGCGGGCGTGTGGTACGTTGTGCCGCCCCACACGCGCGACACGATCATCGTGGTCAACTGCCACCTTGAGTCGATGCACCTGACGCAGGAAGACCGCAGCCAGTACCATGCCCTGGTGCGCAATCCCGAAGATGCAGAAGAAGTTAAGGGCAAGCGAACGCTTGTGCGCAAAATATCCTCGGCCGGGGTGATCCGTGCACTCCAGGCAGACACGGTGGCGGCTTTTCTCGACCGAAACGAGGGGAAACGCATCATCTTGTGTGGCGACTTCAACGACACGCCCGTCTCTTATGCCCACCATCAGATCTGCTCGCGTCTGACAGACGCCTATCGCGCGACGGGCAACGGCATCGGCCGCTCCTTTAACAAGGACGCGATCTATGTGCGGATCGACAACATCTTCTGCTCCCCCCACTGGAAGCCCTTCTCGGCCTTTGTCGATAACGAAGTGCCCTTCTCCGACCACTATCCTATCATCACCTGGCTCAAACCGGTGGGGAAGGCTGCCCGCTAGGCTGCCCGCTAGGCTCGCCTTCGGTGTCCGGCGGCCGATTCAGATTATCAATTCTACGAGGCGGTATGCGGTGCATGCCGCCTTTTTTGTCCCCTATTCGTGTGAAGGTTCTCTATAAAACCTATTAATGTTGTGTGGTCTAGTCATTTCTAAACTGAAAGAGTGAGACCTCCGCCTACTTTTGCAGAGGTCTCGAGCCTGGCATAAGGAACGTTTAGGCCTGAGGCATCTGCTCAAGGCTGGTCCTTATGCCAGACTTTCTTGTAAGTAAGGCTGCCGGCAGAGCGGGTGAGGCAGATTTACATGACGCGTTGGCATGTTGGGCAGATTCCTTTACCTTTGCTAGCGAGAGCGGGTGGCTCGCCCATGAAGCGGTGGAGCCGTTTGCCGTTAACAACAGATAGATCCCCCATGGCACGATTTTGTCCCGTTCGCTGGTTCGCCAGGGGGAGCGGGGTGCGAAGTGGGAGTTTGAGCTGAAGGCCGTCTACGGCGTGTTCTTCATGAACTTCA
>DAVZJV010000027.1:0-24679 GCA_052272595.1 Alloprevotella sp. | reverse complement strand
GTAATTCCGATACGGAATTACCGCGCCCCCCTTCCGGGTTTTCAGACTTTGATTCCCTAGTGGACGGAGATGCACTACTGCGTCTTGACCACCGTCTCTCCCTTGCGGTAGAAGCCCTTGAGCTGCAGGTCAAAGACAAGGGTGGAGTAGGCCGGGATAATCCTGGTCGTGGCAGACATATAGCCCAGTTCCTGGGGGATGTAAATCTTCCAGCGGTCACCGATGCGCATGCGCATGACGGCAGTGGTGTAGCCCTCGATGAGGTTGCTCACGGCGAAGCGGCTGGGCATCGAGAAGGTGGGGGAGAAGATGGCGTCTTCCGTCTCATAGACACCGCTGTGGTCGAAGATGCGGCCTTCGGGATAGCTCACCGTGGGGATGAGGCGGCCGATGTAGTTGACCTTGATCGAGTCGGTGTAGAGGGGGTAGCCGCTGCCCGTGCCGCGGTCGATGATCTTGACGCAGATAGAGTCGGTCATGGCCGACGTGTGGGGCTTGGCGTAGGTCGGTATGACGCGCCAGTCGCAGTGGTCCTCCCAGGCCTCGCCATAGGCCGATTGGGCCGATGCGATGGCCGCACGGGCCTCAGACATGCGCGCGGCGAAGTACGATTCGTTGCGGGCCTGCCAGTTGTCGGTGAACTCGCCCGTATCGTCCGTGCCCGTGTCGTCCTTACAGGCGGTCAGAAGGAGCAGGGGGAGGGTGAGCAACAAAAGGAGGGAGGTGCGGATCATTGTGAGCAGAGAGATGTGATAAGGGGGGAGATAAATGGCAGGTGGGGGAGCGAGGCGGGCGTGCCTAGCGTGGGGCCTCCGTAAGTGTGTGTGGCGAAGGCGCCCATGCCGCACCCGGCCCGGCTCCCCCACGCTGCGTGGGAGAGTGAAGGGGAGATCAATAAGGCAGCTTCTTGAGCAGCGAAGTGATGCTGACCTTGTCTTCGATGAGGGGCAGGAGGTCGTCGATCTTGACGCGCGTCTGCTCCATCGTGTCACGATCGCGCAGGGTGACGGTGTTGTCGGTGAGCGTGTCGTGGTCGATGGTGATGCAGTAGGGCGTGCCGATGGCGTCTTGACGACGGTAGCGCTTGCCGATGGTGTCCTTCTCCTCATACTTGCAGTTGAAGTGGAAGCGGAGGGTGTTGTAGAGCTCGCGAGCCTTCTCGGGGAGACCGTCCTTCTTAACCAAGGGCAGGATAGCCAGCTTGGTGGGGGCCAAGGCTGCGGGGAGTTTGAGGACGATGCGCGTCTCACCGTTCTCGAGCTGCTCCTCGGTGTAGCTGTGGCACATGATGCTGAGGAACATGCGGTCTACACCGATCGACGTCTCGATGACATAGGGCGTATAGCTCTCGCCGGCCTCGGGGTCAAAGTATTCGATCTTGCGGCCTGAGAACTTGGCGTGCTGTGAGAGGTCAAAGTTGGTGCGGGAGTGGATGCCCTCAACCTCCTTGAAGCCGAAGGGCATCTTAAACTCGATGTCGGTGGCTGCGTTGGCGTAGTGGGCGAGCTTCTCGTGATCGTGGTAGCGATAGTATTCGTCGCCGAAGCCCAAGGCTTCGTGCCAAGCAAGGCGGTTTTTCTTCCACGTCTTGAACCACTCCATCTCCGTGCCGGGCTTGACGAAGAACTGCATCTCCATCTGCTCGAACTCACGCATGCGGAAGATGAACTGGCGGGCAACGATCTCGTTGCGGAAGGCCTTGCCGATCTGGGCAATGCCGAAGGGAATCTTCATGCGGCCCGTCTTCTGCACGTTGAGGTAGTTGACGAAGATACCCTGCGCCGTCTCGGGACGCAGGTAGATGGTCGAGGCGCCGTCGGCGGTAGAGCCCACCTCGGTCTTGAACATGAGGTTGAACTGGCGCACGTCGGTCCAGTTGCGCGTGCCCGAGATGGGGCAGACGATGCCCTCGTCGAGGATGATCTGCTTCAGCCCGTCGAGGTCCATCTTGTTCATGGCCTCGGAGTAGCGCTCGTGGAGGGCGTCGCGCTTCTGCTGGTGCTCGATGACGCGGGCATTGGTGGCGCGATACTGTGCCTCGTCAAATGCCTCGCCGAAGCGCTTGCGTGCCTTGGCGATCTCCTTCTCGATCTTCTCGTCGTACTTGGCGATCTGGTCTTCGATGAGCACATCGGCGCGGTAGCGCTTCTTTGAGTCGCGGTTGTCGATGAGCGGATCGTTGAAAGCATCGACATGGCCCGAGGCCTTCCAGATGGTGGGGTGCATGAAGATGGCCGAGTCGAGGCCCACGATGTTGTCGTGGAGCATCACCATCGACTTCCACCAATACTGCTTGATGTTGTTCTTGAGTTCTACACCGTTCTGTCCGTAGTCGTAGACAGCGGCCAGTCCGTCATAAATCTCGCTTGAGGGAAAGACGAAGCCATACTCCTTACAGTGGGAAACGATCTTCTTGAAAACGTCTTCTTGTGCCATTATCTTGATGCTTTATTGTTGCTGATGCCTGTGCTGCACACGGAGGGTGCAGCGGTGAGGGAATGTCGGCAAGGTGACTTGCCTTGTTGCGTCGGCAAAGTTAGTGCAAGGCGGGCGGAGAGCAAAAGGCTAGGCCGAAGGAATTGCATTACACGGAGCGCTTCATCGCCTGCGTGTGCCCTCCGCAAAAACACAGCGCCTTCCCCTCGCGCGGGCCGGTAGCCGTTGCGGGGGGAAGGCGTATGCCGTAGTAGGTCGTAAGATAGTGCCTTGCAACCTGTGCGTTAAATGCTTATGCGGCGGGTAAATACCTTGTCTCCACTGCATCCCTTGACGATGTAGACGCCGGGCTGGAGGCCTGGAGGCCTGGATTGGGCACGCGTTTGCCATCGGGGCTATAGATCTCGATGTCCGTGGCGTCTGTGGCAACGACCTTTCCGCCCTCGATGCGCAAGGTGGGCCAGCCTGAGGCGGAGGACTCGCCGCCTTTAGCCCACACTCCCCTCTAGTGATACGCTGAGGAGCTTCTGAGCCTCGACGGCAAACTCCATCGGCAGCTTGTTGATCACCTCACGGGCATAGCCGCCGATGATGAGGGCCACGGCGTCTTCGGTGGGGATGCCGCGCTGGTTGCAATAGAGTAGTTGGTCTTCGGAGATCTTCGAGGTGGTTGCCTCGTGCTCGACGGTAGCATCGGGATTGGCCACGTCGATGTAGGGGAAGGTGTGAGCGCCGCACTCCGAGCCGAGCAGCAGGGAGTCGCATGACGAGTAGTTGCGTGCCCCGACCGCCTTGGGCCCTACCTTGACCAAGCCGCGGTAGGCATTCTGGCTATGGCCGGCGCTGATACCCTTGGAGATGATGGTGCTGCGCGTGTTCTTGCCGATATGGATCATCTTTGTGCCCGTATCGGCCTCTTGGTAGTTGTTGGTCACCGCAACGGAGTAAAACTCCGCCTGCGAGCCGTCGCCCATCAAGACGCAGGAGGGATATTTCCACGTGATGGCCGAACCGGTCTCCACCTGTGTCCAGGAGAGCTTGGCGTTCTTACCGCGCAGCTGGCCGCGCTTAGTGACGAGGTTGTAGACGCCTCCGCGTCCCTGCTTGTCGCCGGGGTACCAGTTCTGCACGGTGGAGTATTTCACTTCGGCATCTTCCTTGACCACGATCTCGACGATGGCGGCGTGGAGCTGGTTCTCGTCGCGCATCGGGGCAGTGCAGCCCTCGAGGTAAGAGACATAGCCGCCGTCGTCGCAGACGATCAGCGTGCGCTCAAACTGGCCCGTGTTGCGGGCGTTGATGCGGAAATAGGTGGAGAGCTCCATCGGGCAGCGCACGCCCTTGGGGATGTAGACAAACGAGCCGTCGGAGAAGACGGCCGAGTTGAGCGCCGCAAAAAAATTGTCGGTGAAGGGGACGACCGTGCCGAGGTACTTGCGCACCAGTTCGGGATTTTCCTTCACCGCCTCGCTGATGGAGCTGAAGATGATTCCCTTCTCCTGGAGTTTCTCCTTGAAGGTCGTCTTGACGCTCACCGAGTCCATCACGGCATCGACGGCCACGCCGGCCAGCGCCATGCGTTCCTCGAGGGGGATGCCCAGCTTGTCGAAGGTGCGCATCAGTTCGGGGTCGATCTCCTTCTTCCCGGCGTCACGCTGTTTCTTGGTGGGGTCGGCATAGTAAGAGATGGCTTGGTAGTCGATGGCGGGGAGGTTGACATGTCCCCAGTCGGGCTGCGGCAGGGTGAGCCAGTGGCGGTAAGCTCGCAGGCGGAAGTCGAGCAGCCAGGCCGGCTCCTCCTTCTTTGCGGAGATGAGGCGGATGACGTCTTCGTTGAGGCCGCGCTCGATGATCTCGGTATGTATGTCGGTCGTGAAGCCGTACTCGTATTTCTTGTCGGCTATCTCCTTGACCAGTTTGTTTTGTTCCTGTTCCATGATGATGCAGTTGCTTGGGGCAGACCTCCGTTATTTGCCGCCCTTAGCCGTGCCGGTCGTGTCGGCGGGATGGACGTTTACCCACACCGTGTCGCCCTGCGCCGCATCGGCGGGGGAGGCGGTGACGGCTGTCGTGTCGGTGGGGAAGAAGAGGCGCAGTGCGCCCGTCACGGGGCGGTAGAGGTAGGAGCCCTCCGTCTTCTGGCGGTTCATGATGCCGAGGCCGTCCATCACGTTGAGCACACAGCTCACCAGAATCAGATATTTCACCAATGAGACCACGAGGCCAAGGATGGAGTTGGGCGTGCCGAGCTGTATTCCCTTGAGAAACTTCGTGAGCATCGTGGCAAAGAAGCCCAGAACGATGGGGACGACGATCCACAAGAGGAAGAAGGCGATGATGCTCGTCACCATGTTCGTCTCCGAACCGTCGACGGAGAGATATTTACCCAGTGTGCTGTAACACGTTGCAGCGATCAGCAGGCCGACCAGAACGCCGACCAGGGAGGTCACTTCGCGCACGAAGCCCGAGCGCCAGCCGGAGAAGGCCGCCCAGACGGCGAGCACGATGAGGAAAAGGTCTATCATAGATTAATAAGAGGTATAGCTTAGTTTGGGAGAGCAAAGATAATGCATGGCTTGAGGAGAGCAAAAGGCAGGGCCGAAGGTTTTTCGGTTGTACCCCCTACACGCACCACCCCCGCGACCTGTGCCGTCTGTGGGGCTGGTCGCGGGGGTGGATCGATGTTTACGGGACGGGGCTTCCGCCGGAGGGGATTACTTGCCTGACAGCTTCACGCCGCGCTGGAGGTTGATAGCGGGTGCGGTGCCGGGCTGCCAAGTGGCCTTGCTCTGGCGCAGACGGGGAGTGATGCTGGCAGTGGAGGAAATGGCGCCCCACTTGCCCATGCCACGGCTGGCCGATACCTCAGCGGGCGTGGTGAAGCGCAGTACGCTCACTTCGCCCCACTCGCCTTCGCTGTTCTTGGCGGCAGCCACAGCCACGGCGGAAGTGTTGGGATCAATCTGATAGTCGGTGGTGATAGTCTCATACTGGAACCAGCCTTCTATCGGCATGGGCGGGTCTTGGCGCACATAACCGTTGATGCCTTCCACGTCCTTGTCGTAGTCCTCGGCCGTGGTGACGTAGGTGCGATAGCAGCTGCTCTGATCGTTGGGCGTAAAGGTGATGAACTGGCTGGGCTTCTGCTCGCCCTCCCAGTCCTGTAGTTTGTAGTCACCCAGCGTGATGCTGACGGCAGCGGCCCCGGGGCCGCCGGCCTTGGCCGTGGTGACGATGAGAGTGTCGCAGTCGGCGAAGGTGCCGTTCTTGTCCCAGGCCTGAACAAATACCTCATACTCCGTGCCGGGATCTTGGTTCTTCCATGTGTCAGTGGCCTCTTCGGTGGTGTGCTGATAGCCCCAGCCTTTCACCATCTCGCCGAAGTTTGAGAAGCCCATCATCGGGGCAAACTGCTCATATTGCTTCTGGATTTCGCCCTTCTTGCCTGCGAGGGTGGCATAGCCTGCCACGTCGGCATTGGGGGTGAACTTTACCTTGAAGGCGCGTTGCCCCAGCGAGTCAACCACTGCGGTTACCTTGGGATTTCCCACCAGCGGCTTTCTCAGCGTGGTGAACGGGGCGCGCGACACGCCGCAGGCAATGCCATACTTGTCAAAACCCACGGTGATGCCCACGTAGTCGGTCATGTCCTTGAAGGTCTCGGTACCAATCTCGCCGTTGGTGAAGTCTTCGTAGTAGAGCTGGGTGGAACTCTGGTCGATGTAGGCGGCAGCCTGTGCCTCGGAAGTGAGGCGGTTGGCTATCGTGGCGGGAATGACGTTGAACTTATAATAGTCGCAGGCGGCGGATTTCTCGGTGGTGAAGTAGATCTTATCGGCCGTCACTTCCTTGAGCTTCAGGTCGGCCACCACTTTACCTTCGAGCTTGGCGAAGGTCACGTCGGCCACGCGCTCGACGAGGAAACCTTTATACTGGCCGAGCGTGTCGCGCACGATCATGCGGTCGGGGTGATCTTGGGCAAAGGCCGCCGATGAGGCGGTGAGGGCGGCAAAGAGGAGGGAGTAGAGATATTTTTTCATGTAGTGTGAGGGACTTGGGGGTAAGTGAGTGTTGGATATATAATAAGGTGCGATGTTGTGCCTTAAGCCGTGTGTTTACTTGGCAAACTTATGGCTCGTCGCACCGGCTTTGAGCACATAGACGCCCTCGGGCAGCGTGCCGAGGTCGATGGTCGCCGTGCCCGTGGCGGTGAGGGCGTGTAGCAGGCGGCCGTCGGCGCCGTAGAGGCTGATTGCGAGCGGCGTGTCAGGCGTTGCGGGCATTATGCGGAGGACATTACCTTCACGGCTTACCGTAGCATCGGCCTGTGCGGCCGTTTGGGTCGTGATGCCCGTCGTATCGTCGAGTTTGAAGGTGATGCGCCCTACTTTGTCGAGGGCCAGCGTGGTGGGTGTGCCCTTAACGGGTGTCAGGGTGAGGCTTTCGGGAGTGGGGGAGGCGAAGGTGATCTTGGCGAGCGCTTCGAGCGGCATTGTCAGTGCCTGCGAGCCGTCAGCCGGCGCCACCTCTACCACGAAGCCGTCGGCCTGTGCCTGCGGCGTGGCCAGGAGCAGTGCAGCGGCAGCCGAGATGAGCCAGGGGGTCTTTGGCGTCATAAGCAAAGTGATTTAGATAAGTTTATAAAGAGGGGATGGGGCGGTCCGTTGCGTGATGTTGTGGCACGGAGGGCTTCGGTGCAGCGTATGCCAACCTTATATAAGGTGCGCTAATTGTTACGAACCATCGGCGAAGGTATGCAATTATTTCTTTGCAACCATATGTTTGCTGTTGAAATGTCGCGTTTGGCGGAGATTTATTTTCATTTGCTTCTTTCGGCGATCCGTTCGGAAGGGCTGCCCGCCGCCTTGTTCCGCCCCCTCTCCTCTCTCCTCTCTCGAAGCTGGCATCGGCGGAGCCTATATGTCGCATTTTGTAAAATAGAGGGGTTACTTTGCGTCTCGTTCTACTTTTGTTATTATATTTGCCCATCCATCCGTCCCCAACGGCTTCGCACACCATGTTTGCGGGGGTGTTGTGGATATTCCGAAATGCTTGATATATAATTAAATAAGCTATAAGATGACTCGATTTAAGACTTTGGCAACGCTAGGTCTGGCTTTGCTGACTTGCTTGCCTGCTTTCTCTCAGGAGATTGAGGAGGTGAAGAAGCCGCAGCCTTACACCTTCATTACCCTTCAGGGCGGTGCACAGGAGACTTTTACCAACTGTTCTTTTGACAAGCTCGTGACGCCCATCGGCGCCTTCTCCGTAGGCCGTTTCTTTACGCCGGCTGTCGGTGGTCGTATCGGCGTGCAGGGTTGGAAGAACAAGAGCGGCTATCGCTTCGGCGGTGTGGACGAGACGTTTAAGTTCAACTACGCCACGACCAACATCGACCTCATGTTCAACCTCTCCAACATGATCTGTCCCAAGCGTGCCCACACCTTCAACGTCATCTTGCTCGGTGGTGTCGGCCTCGCTTATGTCTGGGACAACGACGGCCAGAAGGAGATCGCCGCCAAACACGGCTTTTCTGAACCCCTGGCTTGGGACGACGAGCGCATCACTCACAACTTCCGCGTAGGCCTGCAGTTTGACATCGATGTTGCCCGCTGGCTTGCCGTCAATCTGGAGGTAGATGCCAACAACATGCACGATCGCTTCAACGCCAAGACCAATGGTCGGGGTGACTGGCAGGTGGCTGCCCTCGCCGGTCTGACCTTTAAGATCGGCCGCAAGAAGGCTGCTCCCGCGCCGGTTCCCGTGAAGCCTGCTCCTGCACCTCAGCCCGCTCCGGCTCCCGAACCCAAGCCCGAACCTAAGCCCGAGCCCACACCCGCACCCAAGGCTAAGGAGAATCTCCGTGAGAGCGTCTTCTTCGCGATTGCCCAATATGAGCCTAAGGCCGGTGAGGAGGCCAAGGTGGCCCGCATCGCTGATTGGCTCAAGAAGCATCCCTCGGCCAACGTAACGCTCACCGGTTATGCTGACAAAAACACGGGTACTGCTGAGATCAATCGCAAACTCTCTGACCAGCGCGCCTCAACGATTGCCAACATGCTCATCAAAAAATACGGTATTGACGCATCCCGCATCAAGACCGACTTCAAGGGTGACACCGTTCAGCCCTTCGCCGAGAATGATGACAACCGCGTAACCATCGCTATCGCCGCAGAGTAACCGCGTTGCCGATTAATTCGCTATGCCCCTTCGGGCGTAGCATCACAATAAAGTAAAGTCCCGCTCGGAATACCTTTCCGGGCGGGACTTTGCTTCTTCGGGCCGGAAGCCACCACCTGGCCTTACGGATCGAACGGGAAGGCTTCCTGAAGAAACGAGATGCGGGCTAGAAAAATCGGGAAGCCGACTCGCTAAAGATGTAGACAAACATTTGCTACCTACACACTGCCGCCCATGCTTCTGAACGTACTGTGTATCAACATGGTAGGGGTGTAGGTAGTTCTGAATGATTGCCACCCTGCTGCCACCTTGTCTACACCCATCGACCACCAACCTTTCAGCGATCTGTCAGCGACACGGTCTCATCGAAACCAAGGCGGGTGTAGGCAGGGTGTAGATAAGGTGACAGTACATGAAGTTTACCTACGCCCCTATCAAGTTGTCTATCAATCGTTTCAGAGGGTAAGGTGGCAAAGTGTAGGTTATGGCGAAAACTATGGATTCCTGGGCTTCCCGGTCGTCTGCCCTATCGCTTGAGCTGCCCGTTGGCCAGCACCTTACTGATCTTCTCGTCGGTCGAGCCGTTGATATGTTTGAGCGCAGCGCCCACTTTGGTGAGCGGCTGTCGGGTGCCCCAGACATATTGGGTCGCTTTGTCGGCGGGGATGATGTCGGCATAGACGGCGCGGCAGTCAAGTTTTGTAAAGGGTTTGCCTCCTGAGCGCATGGGGCCTATGGTGATTTCCTCCACCGCCTCGCAGCGGAAGAAGAGGTTACCCCCTCCGTCGGCGAGGAAGAGGATGAGGCTCTCACCCTCCATCGCCGGCGAGGCGAAGAGGAGCGGGTTGTTGTTGTAATAGGTCAGTTCGCCGTCGGGCCCTAGGAGGTCTTTCATCGGCACGCGCAGGGCCGAACCGTTTTCGTAGACCATGACGAGCCAGCCTGTACGTTCCTCCTCGTGGATGGCGATGCAGGTGAGGTGGCCCGTCGTGTCCCAGGGGTCGGATGCACTGCGGCGGTAGTGGCCGTCGGGCAGGATGGTGATGTACTTGATCGGGTCGACGTAGCCGTCCTCCCATTCGTGCAGCACGTTGTTGCGCTGGCGCCCAGTCTGGCATACGGGCACGAGGGCGCTCGCCATGTCGTCGGTCGTCGTAGTGAATGATCCCCCCTCATTCGATAGCGTCTCCCCTTCGGCAGCAGCGGGCTCTTCGATGGGGGCTGAAGCCTCGCTGTCGGCTGGGGCGTTGCGTTCGCTGCGCCACTCCTCGAGATCTTTCCCTTGGAGCGGGCGGCAGGTGGGGCCGCGGCGCACGTAGGTCTGTCCCTCAAGCGTTACCTCGTGGGGGGAAGACTTGACCGTGACGATGAGCACATCTTTATAATCGATCGTGCGCCACTCCGTGGCGATGCGTGAGTCGGCCGTGTCGTGCATTGCGTGCCGCACGTGGTCATGCAGGTAGCGCACGTAGGCGTCTTTGCTTTCCTGGAAGAGGTAGAAACTCAGGTCCTGTGCCAGACCGGTCGGTATGCCGTAGTCGTTGACGCCGAGGTAGAGCCGTCCGCCGTGCGTGTTGAGGAAGGCACAGATGACCTTGAGGATCGTCGCTGTCTGTTGCTCCGGTTTGGCCACCATGTGGGCAGCGGGGGGACAGATGAGGCTGGTCTTAAACTCTGTCGTGTCATTCTCCTCGCCGAGGCTTTCAGCTGTCTTGCGCGCCTTGAGGTGGAGCAAGCGGTCGATTTCCTGGTGGATGGAGCGGCGTTCCTTGGCAAAGCCCATCTCGGAGAGCAGGTTATAGGCTAGGGCCAAGCGCGAGAGGGTGACGAGGTGCTCGTTGTCGTAGTGTGTCGTATAGATGTTTTGCCAGAGGTTGAAGTTCTGCCGCTGGTCATCGAGGCTTGCGATGATGCGCAACTTTTGCACGCTGCGTCCCGCCACCTTAGAGGGCAGTGCTGCCAGGCGGTTGAGCTCGGCCTGGTCGACGGTCTGATTGATGGCAAAGTTGTCCATCATCGAGAGGAGCTTGAGGCGGTCGTCGAGGTAGGCCGTGAGTTTTTGGTCATCGATCATGAGGGCCAGAAGGCGTGCGGCATAGAGGTGGTGGAAGGCCAGCCGGTAATCCTCCATCTCCGCCGTTTTGCGGTCTATGGTCAGGATAAGCTGTACCACGGACGCCTCGTTGAGCAACGTGTCTTCCTGTATGACCTCGGTTTCATCGGTCTCCTCGTTTTCAGAGTTCGCCGTGGTGAGTAGTTCGCTGCTGAGACTCTGCATGATCCACTTAAAAGCCGCAGCCTGAGAGATGGGCTTGGCGTCAGAGGCGCAGGGACCGACATATTCCGCCTGTTGGTTGCGGTAGCCCTCCTTGCCCAGCAGGCGTACGGAGACCATCTTGCCCGGGGACAGGTTGTCGGGACAATCCCCTGTCTTGCGCAGTATGATCGTCAGCCCGTAGCCGTCAAGACAGGTGTAGGTGTTGCCGTTGTCAAACATGATGCGGCAGTCGAGCGGTTCATCGTAGTCGAGGCCGTCTTCTACCAGCTCATCGACCGACTTCATCAGGCTGAGCGATGCGAGCTGCTGACCTTCGGCGCCCTCCTGCACGTTGATCACCTCGGCTTCGTAGATGATCGGCTCTCCTGTCTTGTCGTCGCGGAAGCAACTGATGTCGTGATGGGTCGTCCAGCGCACGATCTCACTGACCGCGAGCGTAGCTCGGTAGTGCGCCTCATAGTCAGGGTCGGTAAATCGGCAGCGGTAAGTTCCCGAAGCGCCTAGTACGGGTGCATCGACGTAGACCTTCACAATGTCTCCCTTCTCAAGGATCACATGGCGGGGGCGTCGAGGAATGTGCAGCTGCTTGGCCGGTTCAAAGGAACGCTCTACTTGTAGCCACTGTCTGCGTAGTTCGGCCAGCGGCTGGTCACCGGGGCGGATTGTCTCGGTGGCCCACACGTCAATGCCTCCCCAAAGCCTGAGTTTCTCGGGCAGGACACGCTTAAGTTCCTTCGTCGTGCTGACGGGTTTGATGACGAGTTTGCGCGGCAATGCCTCCAGCTGAATGTTGGAGCCGGTGTAGTGCATCGTTACATCCTGCTCGTTGTCTGTCAAACCCGTGACTTGCGTGAGGTCGAGGGCCAGTTTGAAGGGCTGTGCACATTCCTCCAGCTTATAGGCCGCCTTTTCCCTTCGGCCGATGGCTGCCTGGCGGGCCAGGTCGAGGAGGGCTTCGCGGTAGTTGTCGCCGTAGAATGAGAGGTAGCGGTAGAGCATTGCCACGTAGGGGGCTAGGGCCGTGTCATCGGGGTCGACAAGAAGCTGGAGAATGGCCAGTGCCGTGACGATCTTGTCAAGAACCTGCCTGTCATCGCTCTCTTCGAGGTCGGCCACGTTGTCGGCGGCCGGGCGCAGCGTGTCGATGAAGTAGAGCAGCAGGGTGATAAAGGCCGAACGGAAGGGGTCGGTCTTCCACTGCTCGAGCGGCCGCGAAGTGATGACGTTGAGCAGGTCTCCCATCTTCTCGTCAGCCAGCTCAGGTTTGAGGCGGAAGAGGTTGATCAGGATGTTGAGCTGCCGTTCAGGTTCGTAGAGATAGCCTGAATGGGCAATGTTGTCGAGCATACGCCCGATGTAGGCCACGTCTTTTCCCTTCTTTTCTCTGATGAGTTTGTAGGCGTCGGCTAGCCGGTTGATGTGGTGCACGGTCTCTGAGAGGCTGTGTTGCCGCTCTTGTCGCTCAGTGTCGGGGAGACGGCTGATAAAGTCTGACTCTTCGAGCAAGTAGAGCGCCGTCTTGCGCAGGAGGGAGAGAAAGGCAACGAAGTCTTCCGGCTGTTTCTCCTGAAGTATCTCCGTGAGGTGGCTGTCAATGGCATCGATGGCCATGAAGATCCATTCACCGCGTTCGGCGCGGTAGGCCTCTGCCGCCTTATGGCAGTAGTCTCGGATCAGCGGTCCCGAAAAGTCTGCAAAGAGCTGGCGCGCCCGCTCGAGCTCATCGTCTTCGAGGCCGAGCAGCTCGCCCAATTTTTCTAGGGTGAGCATGGCGGGCCGGGCATCTTCCTCCGCGTCTTCAACCAGCTCAAGGCTGATAAAGCTGTTTTGCATCTTGACGACGTTGCACATGATCTGCTGCCCGACGTAGAGCCGTTCGAGCCCATTGGCCGGCAGGCGCAGACAGAAACCGTTGCCGTCGGAGACTAGATAATGCGCGGGGGCGGCGTCGGTCATGTCTTTCTTTACGACGAAGGGGTAAGCCGCCCCTTCGCAGTAGAGCTGCCGGTAAACCTGCGAATAGTCTTGCACGAGCACCTTCTGCCCGTCGTCACTCTTCTTTACATAACAGTCGATTTTATAGCCGGGTTTAAACTCCAGCGATTCCTGATATTTGAACATGCCCACCCGCACATCTTCGGGCCGGTCATCAAAACGGAAGATATAATAGCTTTTACCGCTTGGCCTCCGGTCGATGGAGGCCACTTCTAGCTGATAGTGCTCGCCCACTTTAAGGTCTCTGTATCTCATCGTGAGGGGATAAAAAAGGTGAATAATATAGTTTGCCTTACTAAGTTACGGCGTGTTATCCGCTGATGCGCCATGTGAGCTCGATATTTCCGTTTAATTAAGAATCTGTTGCTATCGGTGGAGCGGTAGGGGGTAAACGATCACGGTCCGGCCCTTGTGGGGTCGGACCGTGGTTAGAGGGATGTAAGTTTGAGTAGGTGTGAGCGGATCTTGCCGCTGCGCCGGTCTAGCGGCCGTACGTGACGCTCTTGGCGGCCTTGTCTTCGTAGATGACCTTGCGGAGCTCGTCGGCTGTGAGGGGTACGGCGTCGATGGTCAGTTCGGGCACGTTGTAGCTCTTCGTCAGCAGGATGTTTTCCTCCGGATCGCGCTGGGGCATGAGGAAGGCCTTGTGGGCCTGGCCCTGGCGGTCGAAGTAGGCGATGTAAGCGCGGGAGTAGGAGCCGTCGTCGCGGCGCGAGGCGAAGACGATCCAGCGGCCGTTGCTGCTCCAGGAGTGGTAGCTGTCTGGCGCGCCTTTGGCGTTGGCGGCGGTGAGGGGATAGACGCGGTCGGTCTGCAGGTCTTTGACATAGAGGTCGGCGCTCTTGTGCCAGATGTGAAACTGCCCGTAATCCCCCTCGGCGAAGAGCAGGTAGCGGCCGTCGGGACTGATGCGTGGCACGGAGGCGCTGTGTCCCTGGGCGGCACAGGCCACTTCGACTACAGGCTGGCCGAAGCGGCGCGTGGCGGGGTCGAAGGTCATACTCATCACGTCGTAGCGGATCGTGGAGGAGAGGGCGGAGATCATGTCCTGGCGCTGGGCCGTAGTCTTGCCGGCAAACTCGGGCACGTAGGCTCGGGTGAAGAAGAGCTTGCGCCCGTCGGGAGCCCAGCAGGGGAAGGTCTCGAGGTAGGCATCGGTCTTAAAGATATTGCTCACCTTGCGGGCGGCTACGTCGTAGAAGATGAGGTCGGAGCCGAAGTCCATCACCTCGATCTTTTCGTGGTTGACCATGTGGAAGGCCTGGCCCGTCTGGTTAGAGGAGAAGACTACCCAGCGCTCCGTGGGGTGCCAAGCGGGATAGACGGCGCCCGAGAGGATGGAGTCGCTCTTGATATTTACCTTCTCGGCATGGCCGTCTTCGATAAAGACGGTTCCGCCGTGCTTCGCACGCACGTGGAAGAGCATGTGGCGGGTCGAGCGGTTCTGGTAGTTGTGGCAGTTGATGCAGTGGTTGTTGTTGGCGTCATACTTGCGGTTGTTCTCATAGATCGTCTTGACGCTGAAGCCTGTCAGGTCTCGCTGGTAGAGGCCCAGCTGGCGGTAAAGTTCGTAGGAGGGCTCTATGAGGCGGTAGGAGAGGTAGCGGTCAATCGGTTCGGCGGCCACCGTGAGCTTGTAGGCGGGTAGGCTGACCCACTCGCCGTCGCGGTGGGCATAGAGGGTGACGGTGAGGTCGCCCCCCTTGTTGGCCTCGAGCAGGCTGCGCCAGGCGAGGGAGTCGATGTCCATCTTGCCGTCCTTGCCGGCGGCGGTGACGAGGGCTTCCCCTTTGCTCCCTTTGATGTCGGCAACGAACTCGGTGCCGGCATTTCGCACCTCAAAGTTGAGCGGCGCGATGTTGGGCGGCAGGGTGATGTCGCGATAGTCGGGGTAGATCTTGACCGCCTCGCTGACGGGGCGGCTTTCGGTGGGCACGCTGGCGGTGGGCCTGGAGCTGCAGGCCGTCAGTACGAGCGCAAGGGTGAGGCTGAGGGTGAGGTATAGGGAGCGCATAGAGAGGCTTAGGGGGGTAAAGAAGTCAGGGAGCGTGCAATGGCGGCCGTATCTGACCGCGGCGCCTGATCGATTTCTCGGGGATTGGGGCTTCGGATATCAGTTGACACCCGCCTTGTCGTGTGAGCTTTCGGGCTGTGCGACCTGGTCGGGGTCATTGTTCTCCGTGTAGTAATAATAGACGTAGGTGCCGATCCACTTCTCGCGCAGGTTGTGGCGCAGCGCGAGGCGGTCTTTCACGTAGGGCTTGGCATCGACGAGGAAGGCCCTGATCTCGTCACCCACATATGGCCCCACCTGTTTCTGGAAGAGCTCAAGCATACTCGGATCTTTGAGCGCCATGATGGCGATGGCCTGCTGCATGGCGGCGGGGAAGGTCATGCCCTTTTGCGCCATGATCTGCGCGCGGGGCAGGAAGCGCCCGAGGTCTTTGCTATAGAGACAGGCTGCCGCCGAGGTCTGGAGGGTAGCGTCGCTGCCCGTTTCCAAACCGACGTTATAGCCCAGGAAGGCCGGTGCCTGGTAGTTTTGCTCAAAGCGGTCTTCGCGCGGGGCGAGGGAACGGACGTGCTTCAGTTCGGCATCGTCGTCGATGCGTTCGGGGTGGTCGAGCAGTGCCGTGTATTTCGCTACGAAATCTTCCTCGAAGGGGCAGCGGCCGATGAGGATGAGGTATTTACGACAGAGCGCCTTCTCGCCGTTGAGCAGGGCGCAGATCGCCATGCGTTTGAGGTAGCAGAGGCGGGGGCCGTCCATCACCGTGCGATCCATGGCGCCGCGGTAGGCGGCGTTGATCAGGCCGGCGTGGTAGTTGGCATCGGCCACGAAGAGGCCGTACTCCTCACTGCCGTCGTGCAGGTCGAGGCGTACCTTGGGAAATTCGTAGGGAATTGCAAAGAGGCCGTCGAGCAGCCGGTCGGTCTCCGTCAGGGCGATGGCGTGATAGGCTGCGACGGCTCGGCTCGGCTGGCGTGCCGCGAGCGCCAGGTCGATCATGTCGTCCCAGCGCTGCTCGGCGGCAAGGTTCTGGAGGCGGGCCGTCAGAATCTCGTTCTCGTTAAATCTCCGTGCGCCCCAGGTCGCTCCGCCGATGAGGACGACGAGGACGAAGGCCGTCCAGGGCAAGGCGCTCCAGCGCGAAGGGGCGCTCGTAGGAACGATCGCTTCGGCCGCGCCGCTAAGCCTGCGCTTAAAGCGGCGTGCCAGAGCTCCCAGACCGGCAGCCAGGGCCGCCACGAGGAGCAAGCCCAGGGCGATGGCCACAAAGAGCGAGGGCTCCGTCTTATAATAGAGGTTCGTCCCCCGCCACACGATCCACCCCATCTGTGCCAGCGGCACGACGAAACCCAGCCCCCACAGCGGGCGGGGCAGGCGTAGGGCACGGTCGGTGAGCCAGGCCGTCAACGTCCAGACCAGTGCAAGGAGCGGGCCGCCCAGCCACGCCCATTTAAAGAGCGTCAGCGGCCAGCGCGTCAGCCAGTAGAGGTGGCCCAGCGGCTGCGAGAGGAGATAATAGAGCGTGTCGCTGCCGGTGGAGATGTAGCTTTCTTGTTCGGCGCGGGTGAAGACGTCGGCATAGCCCCACGTCGTAAAGGCGAGCAGGGCGAGGAAGCCCAACGCATAGGTGAGCCGGCAGGCCGTGCGGCTGCTGAGCCCCTTGTGGGCGGTGGCGGGGCGGGCCGATGCAACGGGTCGCGGGGAGGGGGAGTGTTTCTTATTCACGGAGTGGGGGAGATGTTGGTGGAGGAGGTTAGAGCTGCTCAATCTTGGCGATGAGGCGCTCGGCATGCTTGACTGACTCGGCCTTCTGAGCCTCGACGAGTTCGGGCGTGGTGCGGCCAGCATAGCTCACACCGCCCGTGAAGACGTAACCCTCGTAGACCATCTGCGTCAGACGGCACATGCTCTCGAAGCAGACGAGATAGTCTTCGATGGGGTGGCGGCCCGCCTCCTTGCTGTACATCGATGCCGGAGCGCCGGTGGTGAAGGAGAGGATCAGGTGCTTGCCCTTGAGCTTGTCGCCCGTAGAGCCGTGGGAGAAACCGTGGACGAAGGTCTCCTCCATCCACCGCTCGAGCAGCGAGGGGGCGCTGTACCAGAAGAGGGGGAACTGCAGCACGATCACGTCGGCACGCAGGAGTTTGGCCTGCTCGGCGGCCGTGTCGATATGGAAGTCGGGGTAGAGCATGTCGAGGCGGTCAACCTCGATGTCGGGGTGGCGTTCCTCGACGGTCTCGATGATGGTCTTATTGGCTACGGAATGTGCCAGGTCTGTGTGTCCGCTTACGATGAGCGTGTGTTTCACGATGGATAGGGGGCGGAGGGATTGATTTTGACGTTCCGCACGGCAAAGTTCTAAAAAACCTTTCAAGCATGCAAGCGCATCTGTGCCCGATTTGGCAGTACCCCCTTCTCTCTACACTACACTAGCATGCATATACCTCCTCCCGCCAGCGCCGCAAGGCTGCCCTGACGGGAGGAGGTTGTTTGATTACCCTAGAGCGTAGCCCCTCCACAACCACACCGGCGCCCATCCCCCTCACATCGCTGTGAGGAAGATGGGCGCCGAGATCGCTTGGGCTTTTGTGCAATGGCGTTACTTCAGCCAGCCCTTCTCATCGCTGCCGCTGTTCCAGATGGTGCGACGGTGAGAGCGCATGTCCGAACCGCTGTCGAGCGAACCGTTATTGTCCATCTCCAGCGTCTTCTGCTCGCCGCTCTGGGCGAGCATGCCTTCGGGGTAGAGGTGAATGTGCTCTGCCGTGGGAGCTATGTAAGGTTTCTTGGTCTTCATTGTAGTGAGAGATGAGAGGTGAATGAATGTGGGGATCTTACTTGAGGTAGACCTTCTGGCCCTTGTCCGTCACATAGACACCCGTGGTGGGGTAGAGCACGCGGCGGCCCTGCAGGTCGTAGTAGGTCGTGGCTGCGCCCTCGGCGGCATCGGGCGTGATGCCCTCGATGCCCGTCTGCTGGCCGAAGCGGAAGGTCAGCACGCGTGCGCCCTGCACCGTGGGGACGTTGGCCGTCGGCAGATAAGCCTTGTTGGCCGGCACGGTCGTCAGGCTCGCACCGTTGGGCAGCAGCTTGCCCGTGCCATTGTTGGCGGCGAGGCCGTAGAACTGCCCCGCCGTATAGCCCGAGCGTGAGCAGGTCGTGCCCTCAAACTTGTTGTCGGTCGTCTCGGCGGTCACCGTGTTGTCGATCGTCAGAGCGTAGTTTGCCGTTTCGTCGGTCGAGGTGCTCGTGTCGTTGCTGTCGAGGATGAAGGCTGCCACGTTGGCGGGCACCTTAGAGCCGATGGATACCAGCGTCACCGCGGAATTGTCGGCCGTCGTAGCGATGTAAGCCTCGAGGCCCTCGGGGAGGCGCACACCGAAGGGATACTTCACCGAGGCCCACTTCGTGTCGTTGTAGACCTTGAGCGTGATCGTCGGGGTGGGGATGATGTACCAGTTGTAGCCCTTGTCGCTTAAGTCGCTCTCGTCAAGATAGTCGGCCACCGTGGTATAGTTTGCATCCTTGCAGCCGCCAAAGGCGTTGAGGCAGTGACCGTTCGTCTTTAGGTTCCACTCAGCGGCCGTGCCGCTGACGGGTTCGATCGTGTACTGGCCGGCCCAGTTCTCATTCTCTTGGGTGGGCATGTCGATGGCGGTGTTGACTGTTTTATACTGCGCAAAGCGAAGACCCGTATTCGCATTGGTGATGAAGTAGCTCGTACCGCCCTCAGTCGTGGGGACAAACTGCCAGAGCATCGGCACCTCAGCCGCCGTGGCCGGTACGCGCAGGAGTCGGCGCTCATCGCCTGTCTGAACGGTACCGTCGGTACCGCTGGCAATGGTCTTCTCCGTAGAGATCCAGCGATAGTCGGTGTCGGCATAGGTATGGTCTTTGGTCTGGTCTTTGTTGGCATCGTTGCGGCTTGCGCGGATCTTATAGTAAACGCCCGTCTGGAGCTTCACCTTGAATGCATCGAAGAGGGCCTCGCCTGTCAGGTCGCTGGCAGCGGCACCGGTGAAGTCGAAGTCGCCGACGTAGCCGACGTAAGTCGACACGGTGCTCGATGAGGTGGGGATCATGGCCGCCGTCAGTTCGGGCAGCGCGTCGGCGGCGGTGAAGACAAACTGGGAGCCGGGGTCACTGATGTTGGCATCAGCGTTCCACAACTTGAGCTGGTTTCCCGCTGCGTATTTGTTGATGTAGCCGTTCGTCGTGCCGTGCTTCTTGACGTACCAGTTGCCACCGTTGAGCACGAGATCAAAATAGGTGTTGGCAGCAGTCGTAGCGGCAAAGGTGACGGCGCTGCCGTTGCCCGTGCCGCTGAGCTGCATGCATTTGCCGCTGAGCTTGCTCACCAGCTGTAAGCCGCTGTAGGGATTGCCCACGATGGCCCAGAGATAGCTGTCGATGATGTTGGCGTAGGTGCTCGACGAAAGGAATAAGATCTCAGCCGGCCATGCAGTGCTGAGCATGGCGCCCGT
Source organism: Alloprevotella sp. (assembly GCA_052272595.1). Taxonomy (GTDB): domain Bacteria; phylum Bacteroidota; class Bacteroidia; order Bacteroidales; family Bacteroidaceae; genus Alloprevotella. The sequence goes on along the minus strand of DAVZJV010000027.1, from coordinate 5,295 downwards.
GCTGGCGCCCGTACTGGCATAGACCCAATTATTGTCGCGCTTCACCTTCATGGCCGTCCAGTGGGCGTTGTCCGTCGAACTGGAGATGGTGAAGGGCATGTCGCTGTTGTAGGAGAGCGTGATGTAATAGTTCTCATCCCTGTTGCCCATCGTCTTGCCTGCTTCGGGAGCGCCGCTGACGGTATAGTAGTTGCCAGTAGGCTGGGGGAGAGTTTCGCCCGCGAAGAGCTTGTAGGTGTAGGTGGCGGTCTGTGTCTGCCCGCCGGTGGTCGTGATGTGATAAGTAAGGGTGTGCAAGTCCTCCAGCGTCACGGGGTAGAAAGCATAGCGATTGTTGCTGCTGGTCAGGCCGTCCCAGCCTACTACTTTCTTATAATTACCGTCAAGATATTGGCCGTTAGAACCGAGGAGGGTAAAGAATTCGGTGCCGCTCTTGAGGGCGATGGTGAAGTTCTCCGCGGTAGCGCCCGTGGTGGCTTGCCCGTCCTTGCTGAGGGGTGCCAGGTAATTGCCCGACTGGAACTGCAGGGTGTACGTACCTGCCGTGGCGTCCTTCTTCACATAGACTACGCTGTTCAGCTTGTCCGTTCTCTCGAAGGCTGTCTGGATGGCGTTGATGTTGCTCATGTCAGCGCTGGAGGTAAAAGTCACGTTGCTGCCTGTCTCGCAGATGAAATAGTTCTGTGCCCAGTTGCGCACGAGGTAGTAGCCATCGGTGAGATCATTGACCGATGTGAGGCGGTCGCTCACCGTCTTGATGCTGTTGCCTGACCATCCGGCGGCCACGGCATAGGCTTGCACCGCCCCCGAGACGAAGAGCAGGAGCAGTGTGAGGAGAGAGTAAACTTTCTTCATTATCCTATAATTTTATGTTATTGTCGTAAAGTCTGTGTCTTGAAGGCACTATCTGCCTGAGTATGTGGGCCATGCGCGTGCTCTATAAACGTAAAATCGGTAAGCGGCCTTCGCTCCGATTGCGCCTATAGATGCTTATTTGTGGCAAAAGTACGCCCGAAAATGATATTTAGTGAATGGGGGGGGGTAAAAAATGTTAACGGTTAATGGACGGGCTCCTCCTTCTCTCCGTCCGCCGCGCTCAACGGGCCCGCTCGCAGCCCTCTCCGCCCGTCCGTCCGCCCTTTGTGTAGGGGCATTCCGCGCTATTTGCCCCCCCGCCAGCCGTTGCAATTCACCGCTTTGTCGTAAATTTGCGCCATTCAACAAGATACAGACATTCCCACACACCCATGTTTGAGAACCTAAGCGAACGGCTCGAGAAGTCGTTTAAGATACTCAAGGGCGAAGGCCATATCACCGAGATCAATGTGGCCGAGACGCTCAAGGACGTGCGCCGCGCCCTGCTCGATGCTGACGTCAACTATAAAGTCGCCAAGACCTTCACCGACACCGTCAAGCAGAAGGCCATGGGCCAGGACGTGCTCACCAGCGTCAAGCCCGGTCAGCTGATGGTCAAGATCGTCCACGACGAACTGGCTCAGCTCATGGGAGGAAGCGCCCGCGAGCTGAAACTCACCTCGCGCCCCAGCGTCATCCTCATGGCCGGTCTCAACGGTGCCGGTAAGACGACCCTCTCGGGCAAGCTCGCCCTCTATCTCAAGGCCAAGAAGGCGCGCCGCCCCCTGCTCGTGGCCTGCGACGTTTACCGTCCCGCTGCCGTCGAGCAGCTCTGCGTGCTGGCAGAAGGGATCGACGTGCCGGTCTATAAAGACGAGACGGAGAAAGATCCCGTCAAGATCGCCCTCGCCGGCATCAAGGAGGCTAAGGCCAAAAGCTACGACACGGTGATCATCGATACCGCCGGCCGTCTCGCCGTCGATGAGGCCCTGATGAAGGAGATCGCCGCCATCAAGGAGGCCGTGCAGCCCGACGACACCCTCTTCGTCGTCGACGCCATGACCGGTCAAGACGCGGTCAACACCGCGAAGGAGTTCAACGATCGCCTCGACTACGAGGGCGTAGTCCTCACCAAGCTCGATGGTGACACCCGCGGCGGTGCCGCCCTCTCCATCCGCACGGTGGTCGACAAGCCCATCATGTTCGTCGGTACGGGCGAAAAGATGGACGCCCTCGACGTCTTCCATCCCGACCGCATGGCCGACCGTATCCTCGGCATGGGTGATATCGTCAGCCTCGTGGAGAAGGCCCAGGCGCAGTTTGACGAAAAGGAGGCCCGCAAGCTCCAGCGCAAGATCCAGAAGAATCAGTTCGACTTCAACGACTTCCTCGACCAGATCCGCCAGATCAAGAAAATGGGTAACCTCAAAGATCTCGCTTCGATGATCCCCGGCGTGGGCAAGGCCCTCAAAGACGTCGACATCGATGACAATGCCTTCAACGGCATCGAGGCCATCATCCTCTCCATGACCCCCAAGGAGCGCCAGCACCCCGAGGTGCTCAACCAGAGTCGCAAGCTACGCATCGCTAAGGGATCGGGCACAACCATTCAGGAGGTCAACCGCCTCGTCAAGCAGTTTGACCAGACCCGCAAGATGATGCGCATGGTCACGGGTTCGAAGATGGGCCGCATGATGGCCCACATGCCCGGCATGGGCAAGATGATGCCCGGCGGCATGCCCAAGATGCCGGCAGGCATGCCCGGTATGCCCGGCATGCCCGGAGCGGAGAAGTAATCATTTCTCCTGCCCTCCGGCTACAGCAGCATCACGCTCTGTGGACGGTGAGGGCACACACTTCGCAGTATTTAAAGAAGAACGCGGTCTCTGATCGCGTACCTATCTTGTGAGGCAGGCTTCGTCCAGCCTCTTTTTTTGTCCTGATCCATTCGGCCCGCCCCGAGACCGTGCGTGAGTTGCGCCGGTAGCGGTTGCGGGTCGAATGTTTTCGTTACATTTGCCTCCGTAAGGGCAGCTGCGGCAGTCCGTATCCATTCATCTTTATCCCCACGACCCATGACCACCATCACATCCCTTATAGCCCAACAACTCGGACTCTCCGAGCAGCAAGTCGCCGCCACCGTCAACCTCCTCAGCGCGGGCGCCACGATACCCTTTATCAGCCGTTACCGCAAGGAGGCCACCGGCGGACTCAATGAGGTGCAGGTGGCGCAGATACAGCAGGCCCACGAGCGGCTCGACGAACTCTCCCGCCGCCGTGACTATATCCTCCAGACCATCGAGGGGCAGGGTAAACTCACCGATGAGCTCCGCCAGCGCATCGAGACCTGCTGGGATGCAACGCAGCTCGAAGACCTCTATCTGCCCTATAAGCCCAAGCGCAAGACGCGTGCCGAGGCGGCCCGTAAGAAAGGTCTCGAACCACTGGCAGACCTCATCATGCTGAAGCCCTGGGAAGTGCCCGAGACTGCAGCCGCCCGTTTCGTCACCGGCGAGGTGGGCGATGTCGACGAGGCCCTGCAAGGGGCACGCGACATCATTGCCGAACGGATCAGCGAGAATGAGACGACACGTCAGACGGTGCGCCGCAGCTTTGCCCAGACCGCCGTGATCCGCTCGAAGGTGGTGAAAGGGAAAGAACAGGAGGCTGCGAAATACCGCGACTACTTCGACTGGGCCGAACCGCTTAAGCGCTGTACCTCCCACCGCCTCTTGGCCATGCGCCGCGGTGAGGCCGAGGGCTTCCTGCGCGTGAGCATCGGGCCGGCCGACGATGAAGATGCCGCCGCCCGCGTGAGCCGCCGCTACGTTAAGGCGGGTTCGCCGGCCGCTGCCCAGATGACGCTCGCTGCCACCGATGCCTACAAGCGACTCCTCAAGCCGAGCATAGAGACGGAGTTTGCAGCCACCAGCAAAGACGGGGCCGACGAAGAGGCCATCAAGGTCTTTGCCGACAACCTCGGCCAGCTCCTCCTCGCCGCTCCCCTCGGTCCCAAGCGCATCATGGGCATCGACCCGGGATTTCGCACGGGGTGCAAGATCGTCTGCCTCGATGCGCAGGGCAACCTTCTCCACCATGACGTGGTCTATCCCCACCAGCCCCAGAACCAGTATGCCCGCGCTTCCTTCAAGATCGCTTCGCTCATCGATGAATACAAGATAGAGGCCGTAGCGATCGGTTCGGGCACGGCGGGCCGTGAGACGGAGACCCTCGTCAGACAGCTGCCGCTCAAGGACGTGGACATCTTCCTCGTCAGCGAAGACGGCGCTTCGGTTTACTCCGCTTCGAAGACGGGGCGTGAGGAATTTCCCGATGAGGACGTCACCGTGCGTGGTGCCGTGAGCATTGCCCGCAGACTGGCGGATCCGCTGGCCGAACTCGTCAAGATCGATGCCAAGGCCATCGGGGTGGGGCAATATCAGCACGATGTCGACCAGGCGGCCCTCAAGCGTTCGCTCGACCGCACCGTGGAGCACTGCGTCAATACCGTCGGCGTCAATCTCAACACCGCCTCCAAGCACCTCCTTACCTATGTTTCCGGCCTCGGCCCCGCGCTGGCCCAGGGCATCGTGGACTACCGTGCGGCACACGGTCCCTTCGCCTCGCGTAAGGAATTGCTCAAAGTGCCGCGCCTCGGTGCGAAGGCTTTTGAGCAGTGCGCGGGTTTTCTCCGCATTCCCGGCGCCGCCAATGCGCTGGACAATACGGCTGTCCACCCCGAGCGCTATGCCCTGGTGGAACATATGGCGGCCGATGCCGGCTGTGACGTACCGACCCTCATCGCCTCGCCCGACCTCCGTAAGGCCATTGACCTGAAACGCTACTGCAATGCCGAGGTCGGCCTGCCCACCTTGACCGATATCATGGCCGAACTCGACAAACCGGGACGTGACCCGCGCGGCAAGGCACAGGTCTTCAGCTTTGCCGACAACATCCACTCCCTCGACGACCTCGAAGAGGGCATGGAGCTCCCCGGCGTCGTGACGAACATCACCAAGTTCGGCTGCTTCGTCGACATGGGCATCAAGGTCAAGGGGTTGGTACACATCTCCCAGATGGCCGACCACTATGTAAAAGACCCAGGCAAGATTGTCCATATCCAGGAACAGGTGATTGTCCGCGTCTTAAGCATCGATTCCGACCGCGGACGCGTAGCACTGAAACTTATAGGCAAAGCGGGTGGAGGAGTATAACGATCGAATGCCTTACCAGCGAGCTCCCTTACAGGCCACTCCGCCTGTAAGGGAGCTTTTTTGCAAACTACCTACACTTTTCCGCCACTGACCCTGAACGCCTTGCCAATCAACGCGTTAGGGGTGTAGGTAGGTTTGCCGTACTGCCATCTTACCTACATCCCGCCGCCACCCAGGCATCCCCCGCCGACAAGTCCGCAGCTCGGCGCTGACAAGTCCGCAGCTC
>DAVZJV010000026.1:0-24807 GCA_052272595.1 Alloprevotella sp. | reverse complement strand
TGAAGTTCATGAAGAACACGCCGTAGACGGCCTTCAGCTCAAACTCCCACTTCGCGCCCCGTTCCCCCTGGCGAACCAGCGAACGGGACAGGTAGTAAAGCGCGCGGTCGATGAAGAATTGCTGGGCGTTATTCTGCATCCTGCCCAACGCGCCAACTTGTCACGATTTTCAGGCGAATACGCTTGCCCTTGCGTTTAAGTTTACGCAGCACTCCGCTCCCTGAGCAAGGTTATTCTTTCCGCGTTTTGAGTAGGGTGCGGGCCGTCTCGATGATCGTGTCGACGCTGCGGGCGTAGTCGGCGGATGTGATGTCGACTTTGACGTCAGGGTCGATGCCCAGTTCCGTCTGGTTCATCTCGCGGTCATACATCGGGCAGGCCGAGAAGCGCAGACTCCAGCCGTTGGGGAGTTCGGTGCTCATGGGCATGCCCGAACCGCCGCCCGTGCGGTCTCCCACGACGGTGACGCGGGGCAGGCCTTTGACATACATCACAAAACTATTGGCCGCGCTATAGGTGCGCCGGTTGGTGAGAATGGCTATCCCTTTTTGCCATCGCAGCCCGACGAAGGGCTTGAGCCTGATGGCTTCGGGTGCGGAGAAGGCATCGTGTTCCGTACCCGTCTTGTGGCTCATATAGCCGGCCACGACCTCTTCGTTGGTCAGTAGCGAGGCAAGTTTCTCCGCAGCGGTGAGCTGGCCGCCGCCGTTGCTCCTGACATCGATGATCAGGCCGTCGCAGATGGCCAGTGTGCGCATCATTTCCTGGAGGTTCCCGTCGCCGAACTGGAGGTCAAACGAGGCGCAGCGCACGTAGCCGATGTTGTCATCGAGGATGCGGTACTTCAGGCCCGAGGTCTGGTAGTAGTCTGTAGTATGGCCCAGATAACGGTGTTCCAGCGAGTCGCTCTGGTTCATCGGGTAGTCGTCGAACCATGCGCCGTAACGGGCCACGTCATGTGCGGCGTAGAGGTTGACGTGGCCGTCACGCAGCTCATAGGTCATCTGTGCGAGGACCTCGAAGAGCTGGCGGTTGGTCAATTTCTCACTGACGGCGGGGAGGTAGCGGCTGCGCACCTCGTTCCAGTCGAGCCCATAGGCCGCCTGCTTGTAGGGGAAGAAGCAGTAATGCTCGTCAAGGCTGCGCCAGAGTGCTTCGAAGTTTCCGCGGGGCGTGTTGTCCTCGACCTCTTGCGTTATGCATGAGGTCGTCAAGGCCAATAATGGCAGCATGAGGAGCAGTTTGAGGTATCGAAGCATGGATCGGTGCTGTATGTGGGGGTCAATGCCGGTGCTGCGGGCGCATGATCGTGAAGTGGCGCGTGTAGCCGATGAGCAGGCCGTTGCGCCAGGCATGGCGTTTCTGTCCGCCGAGGCTGCTTTGGCGCACGTCGCCGAGATAGCCCAGTGTGAGGCGGGCGCCCCATACGGGCAGGGTCACGAGTGCCTGCAGGCGGGTCGTGGGACAATTGGCGGGATGGGTGAAGTGGATCGTGCCCGAGGAGTGGCCCAGAGAGAAGATTTCATAGTACGACTGTCCGTACTCCGGGGCAAACTGCACGCCCACGGCCTGCGCATCAAGCGCTATCGACACTGTGGCAGACCGGCGGCAGAAGTTGAAGGCATACTCGGCCAGTACCGAGGGGCCGAGGCTGAGGCCGAGACGACCCTGAGCGGGGTTGTTGGATCCCCGTGTGTTGTAGGTGAAGCCCGTCGTAAGCTCTGCCATGCCGCCCAGGCCGATGCGTAGGCCGCGCAGGGGGCGGAGATTATAACGCCATCCGCCGGCGGCGGAGATTTCGGCGTCCCACTCATGCCCCTCTTCGTGGGTGGCATCGAGGCTGGCGGCCTGGAGGGTGTAGCTGCTGACGGTCGTGACGTGCCCATGGCCCCAGCGTGCCGGGCGTTCGGTGAGGTGCGCTATGGTAAGGTTCGGCCCGCTGTAGGCAAGCGGGGTGAGGTATGTGTCGAGCACGTCGGCCTTGCCTATTCCCCAGAGCCACTGTGCCGTGGTGATGCGAGGTTTTCCGTCGTCTTTCGTCGTGTCAGCGGGGCAGGGCGCCAAGCAAGCCGCCTGTGCGCTGACGCTCAGTGAGGTCAGTGCACAGGCGGTTAGTAAGAGGATGCGGCGCAGGGTCTTGGGCATGGCGCGGTCGCTTACTTCTTCTTTTTCCAACTCTTATAGATCAGGAAGAGGACAATCACCACGACGATGGCAATGATGCCGTAGCCGATCTCGTGGCTATATTTCGTTGCGAGTTCGTAAACCTGCTGTTCGGTTTTGAGGTCGGTGAAGTGGTAGATCCCCACGCCGATGAGGGCGAGGATGACGTTCCAGAAGAAGGCGCCGATGGTGGTGTAGAGCAGGAAGGGCGTAATGCGCATATTGGCCAGTCCGGCGGGGATGCTGATGAGCTGGCGGATGCCCGGCACAAGGCGGCCGAAGAGCGTGGAGGTCACGCCGTGCTTGCGGAAGTAAGCCTCGGCCTGCTCGACCTTCTCGCGGTCGAGGAGACACATATGGCCGATGCGGCTGTCGGCAAACTTATAGATGATGGGGCGGCCGAGCCACTTAGACAGGTAATAGTTGACCAACGCACCCAGGTCGGCGCCGACCGTGGCAAAGATGACGACGAGGATAACGTGGAGGTTGTTCTCAGGGTTCATTGCCTTCCAGGCAGCGGGCGGTACAACCACCTCGGAGGGAAAGGGGATGAAGGAGCTCTCGATGGCCATGAAGATCGCGACGACCCAATAGTTGAGGTTCTCTAATACCCATCTGAAGAGTTCTGCTGTGTCCATTGTCTGTGTGTTGGGGAAATAATGAGTGTGTGCATGACTGCCCATCGGCAGCGGTGCGAAGTTAAGCATTACGATTGGATGATAGCGGGTTCTTAACGATAATGTAATAACGGATGCTTAGGCGCGCTTGGCTCATATCGGCATTTTTAGTATAGGTTTAGTATAGGGGAGTGCCGAAACGCAAAGTCGAGCTTCGAACTTTCCCCTTCGGGCCTACGCCCGTCACGGGGTATGGGGCAGAAGCCATCTCGTGCCGGGAGCTTTTAGCCTCATTTTGCTTAACTTTGCACGCTGAAAATACATTCTCTCTCTCACCTCTTATGTCCTTAACGAACGAACAAGAACTGACGCGCGAACAGCAGCTGCGTCACAAGCTTGACCTCCTTCTGCGCACGGGCCAGCTCCTGGTCGAGAGCGCCGCCGACACCAACCGCATCCTCCGCAACATGAAGCGCACCGCCGCCTTCCTCGGTCTGCCGGAGGAGCATCTGCACATCTTCGTGCAGTATAACATGCTGATGGTTAACCTCAGCGACGACGAGCACAGCTTTACGAAGTTTCAGCGCTGCGACAAGCACGGCATCAACATGACGACCATCTCGCTCATCAGCAAGCTTTCTTGGCGCGCCATCCGTGAGGACTACAGCATCGAGCGCTACGCCGAGGAGCTCGAGGCCATCGCCAAGCGTCCGCGCAACTACTCGCCCTGGCAGGTGGCTATCGGAACGGGCTTCGCCTGCGGCGGCTTCTGCATCCAGTTCGGTTGTGACTGGACGGCCTTCTTCTATGCTTCCTTCGCCGCCGCCCTGGGCATGCGCCTGCGCGGCTTCCTGCTTGAGAAGGGGCTCAACAACTACATGGGCATTGCCGTGGCCACCTTCGTCGCCACGCTGATCGCCTGGGCCACGATGTTCCTCCCCGCTTCGTGGACCGACACCCCGCTCCATCCCCTGCTGGCCTGCGCCCTCTTCATCGTGCCGGGTGTGCCCCTGATCAACTTTGTCGACGACATGCTCGACAACTACATACAGGTCGGCATCATCCGGGCGCTCAATACCTTCCTGATGTTGGTGGCCATGTCGTTCGGCATCGCCTTCTTCCTCAAGCTCGTCAACTTCGACCTCTCGCAGTTCCAGAGCATCCCGATGATCCCCCACAACAACTACATCTCCTATGCCATTGCGGCTGCCGTCTCGGCCATGGGCTTCTCGATGATCTTCAACATCCCCCGGCGCCTGCTCTGGGTGGTGGCCATCGGCGGTATCATCGCCGTCTGCACGCGCAACTTTGTCAATCTCGGCCCTTCCAACGACAACATTGGCCTCGACATGGGTCTGGCCATCGGTTCGCTCGCCGGTAGTGCCTTGGTCAGCCTCTTGGCCGTCAAGGCCGTCCACTGGGTGCACGTGCCCAACCACGTCATCTCTATCCCCAGCGTCATCCCCATGGTTCCCGGTGTGCTGATGTATCGCGCCCTGGTCGGTCTGATCGAGATGAACGGCGTAGTCGGTGAGCTGACCAGCGCCATGAAGTTCGGAATGGCCTCGGGCATCACTATCATGTGCATCTCGCTGGGCGTGGCCATCCCCAATGTCTTTGCCCGCCAGTGGGTCGCCAAAGGTCAGCGCAAGAAGCTCGACCGCCTCATCGAGGAGCGCAAGGCCCGCGGCCACTTCATCGACCTCAAAGAGCTTTGATCGCCTAATATAGTCCCTTCCATACATAAGATGTATCAAGAACCGATTGGCCGCCCCGCTCAGGGGCGAATCGAGGTAATCTGCGGCTCGATGTTCTCGGGTAAGACGGAGGAACTCATCCGCCGTCTCAAACGGGCCCGCATTGCCCGCCAGCGCGTAGAGATCTACAAGCCCGCCATCGATACGCGCTATTCAGATGAAGACGTCGTGTCTCACGATGCCAACAGCATCGCCTCCACCCCCGTCGAGAGTGCCAGCAGCATCCTTCTGCTGGCCACCGACGCCGAGGTCGTGGGCATCGACGAGGCCCAGTTCTTCGACGACCGCCTGCCCGAGGTCTGCGCCACCCTGGCCGACAGCGGCAAGCGCGTCATCGTGGCGGGGCTCGATATGGACTTCAAGGGCGTCCCCTTCGGCCCGATGCCCGCCCTCATGGCCATCGCCGAAGATGTGACGAAGGTCCACGCCATCTGTGTGCGCTGCGGCGGCCTGGCCTACCTCTCCCACCGCATTGTCGACGATGCCCATCGCGTCCTTCTGGGCGAGGAGAGCGAATATGAGCCCCTTTGCCGCTGCTGCTACCGCAAGGCCTGCGCTGAGGCAAAGCAAAAATAGCAGACCGCCCGCCCCGTCGGCGGTGCAACGTTAGACAGACCGCCGCCGGTAAGTCCTGAGTGTCAGGCTTGCCGGCGGCGGTCTTTTGGATGGCTATTTTCGAGCGATGGCGCCTGCTCCGGGGTCAGAGATTGCGGGCCAGGATGCTCTGGGCCCGCTCAAGGGCAACGTTGATGTTCGGGCAGATGTGGTCGCGGCCCAGCAGGTGGCAAAATCCGTTGTGCTCGAGCACGGAGAATACGTTGGGATTGACGCCCGAGAGGACGATGTGCGTTCCCTCGCGGTGGCTCATCTCGCAGAGATTTTGCAGGTTGTGGATGCCCGTAGAGTCGATGAAGGGCACGCGGCGCATGCGGATGATGCGCACCTTGGGATGGTCGTTGAGGCTTGTCATCAGTTCCTCAAACTTGTTGGCGATGCCGAAGAAGTAAGGGCCGTTGATCTCGTAGACCTCCACGCCCTTGGGGATGATGAGGTGCTCTTCATGGACGATGGCATCGGTCTCGTCGTTGGGATCGATCTCGTCGGCGATGACCTTGATCTGCGTGCTCTCCGTCATGCGCTTCATAAAGAGGAGGCAGGCCACGAGCAGCCCCACCTCGATGGCTACGGTGAGGTCGAAGATGATCGTGAGGAGGAAGGTCATCAGGAGCACGATGACGTCGCTCTTGGGATTCTTCATCAGCTGGAGAAAGGTGCGCCAGCCGCTCATGTTGTAGGAGACGATGACCAGCACACCCGCCAGGCAGGCCATGGGGATGTAGGCCGCCAGAGGCATCAGCAGGAGGAAGATCAGCAGGAGGACGACGGCATGGACAATGCCCGCCACCGGCGTGCGGCCGCCGTTGTTGATGTTCGTCATCGTGCGGGCGATGGCTCCCGTGCAGGGTATGCCGCCGAAGAGGGGCGTGCAGAGATTGGCCACGCCCTGGCCGATAAGTTCTTGGTTAGAGTCGTGGTGGTCACCGCACACACCGTCGGCCACCGTGGCCGAGAGGAGCGACTCGATAGCGCCCAAGACGGCGATCACCATCGCCGTGGGGAGCAGGCTGCGCACGCCGTCCCACGAAATGTCGGGCACGGTGAGTTGCGGTATCGAGGCACGGATCGTGCCGAAGCGGTCGCCGATGGTGGCCACGTGGCAGATGCCCGCCTCGCTCAGGGCATAGCAGGCAACGGTCATCACGAGGATGGCCACCAACGAGCCGGGCACCTTCTTCGAGAGCTTCGGGGTGAGGACGATGAGCAAGATGCTGACCAGCCCCACGGCCGTCGTCGTCCAGTCGAGGGTGCCGAAGTGCTGGAAGTAGACGCCCCACTTGCTGATAAAGTCGGCGGGCAGGCTGCCGGCGATCTGCAGGCCGAAGAGGTCCTTGATCTGTGTGGTGAAGATCGTCACGGCGATACCGCTCGTAAAGCCTACGACGATCGGGTAGGGGATAAACTTAATGATCGTGCCGAGGCGGCAAACGCCCAGGAGGATGAGGAATACGCCGGCCATCATCGTGGCGACCATCAGGCCGGCAAGGCCGAGCTGCGGGTTGCTCACGATGCCGTAGATGATGACGATGAATGCGCCTGTAGGGCCGCCGATCTGTACGCGGCTGCCCCCCAGGGCCGAGACGAGGAAGCCGCCGATGATGGCGGTGAGGATGCCCTGCGAAGGGGTGACGCCCGAGGCGATGCCGAAGGCGATGGCCAGCGGCAGGGCGACGATGCCAACGATGAGGCCGGCCATCAGGTCGGCGCCCAGCTTGGCACGGTTGTAGTGGCGCAGCTCGTCGAAGAGACGGGGCGCGAAGGTTTTATGTGACATGACAGACTTTTGATGAATCGTAACGTATCCCACGTTACGCCTCGCAAAGTTACAAATAAACGCTAAGGTCTGTCAACGTTTTGTCTGCAATCTTCTACCCTGGGCACTAGACCCAATGGGCCCAGCCGGCGGGCAGGAGGAGGGCCAGCGTCGTGAGGAGGGCGAAGAGGAGCATGTTGCGTGCCGTCTTGCCGAGGATGCGGTTGAGGGCGCGCCCGTGGTCGATGCGCGCCATTTCGTGCCACGTGATGTAGTGGAAGATGAGGTAGATCAGGGGCAGGCACATCCAGTGGTGCCCGTAGCGGTAGAGGCACACCACGCAGAGGGCGCCGGCTACGCCCTGGAGGAAGTAGAAGAGTGAACCGAAGTGGGCGCCAAGGGCTACGACGAGGGTGCGCTTGTGGTGGGCGGCGTCCTGGTCACGGTCACGGAAGTTGTTGAGCACCAGCAGCGTGTCGGCCACGAGGCCGCAACCCGCCGCCAGGAGCCAAGCCGAGGGCGAGAGGGTGCTGGCCTGCACGTAGTAGGTGCCCAAGACGGGCACGAAGCCGAAAAACAGCCATACCAGCACGTCGCCGCAACCTACGTAGGAGAGCAGTGTGGTGTAGAGAAAGGCGAAGACCACGCAGGCGCCGCCTACGATCACCAGCGGCCAGCCGCCGTAGGGCAGGAGGCAGAGGCCCGCCGCGCAGGCCAGTGCGAGGGTCAGGGCGATGCCCCACTTCATGGCCTTCGGCGTGATCCATCCCTGGGCGCAGGCCCGCTGGGGGCCGAGGCGGTCTTCCCCGTCATTGCCCTTGAGGAAGTCATAGAGGTCGTTGATGAAGTTGGCCGCCACCTGCATCAGCAGGGCAAAGACGATGCAGAGCAGGGCCGCAAGGGGCTTTGACCGGTCCTCGGCGTAGGCGAGGGCGGAGGCGGTGACGACGGGCATGAGGGCTGCCGCAAGCGTCTTCGGGCGTGCGGCGAGAAACCAGTATCGGAGCATGGGTATGAGATGGGGTTAAACGTCAAGTTGCGCCGCGGCGGTTGCTGCGGCGCAACGTCCGGACATGGCAACCGCGGGCAACGCTTCGACAGCGCCCCCGCGGTCGGGTAGTGGGGCTGTATCAGTGGGGGAGGAAGTCCAGCAGCTGCGTCAGACATTTCGGGTCGCGCCAACTCCAGAAGCGGTTGGCCATGAGCACCTTGAAGGTCTGTTGCTGGTCTTTGCCGATGACCTTCTTAAACTCCGTCTCGTTGGCCGCGATGACCATTCCCTTGACGGAGAAGTAGTAGGTGTCTTTGAGGGGAATGCCCTTGTCGCTGTCGCGTACGTCCTGATTGAGTTCGGAGAAGTAGTCAAAGCCCTCCACCTCGAAGAAGTCGAGGCCCTTGCCGCCCGTCTCTTCTTCCCTATACTGCGCCATGTCGACCGTTGTCTTGCAGAGGAGTTGGTTATAGCCCTTCTGCGCCACGATGCGGGCAAAGGCGGAGTCGACGCGCACATAGTTGAGCGAGTCGTTGAACTTAACGCCGTAGATGTTTTTGACATAGGCGCGCATTACCTTACCCTTCTTGCGATAGACGAGCGAGGCGTCTTTGAGGTAGATGTTGACCGTGTCGTAAGCCTTGCGGCCAAAAGACTGTCTGATCTCCGCCCGCTCAAACTCCGGGAGTACGAAGATCGATTTGCTGCGGCGTGCGATCTGGTTTTGCTGTGCCTGGGCGGGCAGGGCTGCCAGCGTGAGCAGACCGATGAGTAGGGTGAGGAAGTGTCTCATAGGATATGCCGTCTAAGGATTGAGCGCCAGTTTCTTGGCTACGAATGTCTTGATGAAATCCGCCGTCCCCTGCATGCCCAAGATAGAGGAGTTGATGCAGAGGTGATAAGTCGTAGCGGCGCCCCATGTGCCCGAGCTGTAGAAGTTGTAGAATGCGGCGCGATCGCGGTCACCCTTCTCGATCAGCTCCTTGGCTTCGTCTTCCGTGCAGTCGCGGCGCTGTCGTATGTGGGCAATGCGGTCGGCCATGTCGGCGGTGATAAACACGTTGACGCAGCGCGGGTTGTCGCGCAAGATGTAGTCGGCGCAGCGTCCGATGAAGATGCACGAATGTTCGGCAGCCGCCTTGCGGATGGCCTCGCTCTGCAGGCGGAAGAGGTTTTCGTTGGAGAGCTCGTTCTCGTAATAGCTCGCGCTGCCGCCTATGAAGGGGATGATGTTGCCCAGCGTGCGGAGGAAGCCGTTGCGCTCGTCGTTGCGTTCGAAGACCTCGGTGCAAAATCCGCTTTCCTTGGCCGCCAGTTTGAGTATCTCGCGGTCATAGTAGGCGATGTCGAGGTCTCGTGAGAGGATGCGGCCGATGGCGCGTCCGCCGCTGCCGAGGGAGCGGCCTATGTTGATGATGTAGGGTTGCATGGAGGGTAAGGTGTTGAGTAGGGGTTGATGATGGCGTGGTGACGGCGGCTTATGCAGCCTCTCCGTCAGTCGTTGGCTGGGCGGGAGCGTTTTGTGCCTGCTTCTTAAACTTCTTCAACTGGATGATCAGCAGCGTGATGGCCAAGATTGAGGCTAGGGCGTCGGCCGTCGGAGCGGCGTGCCACAGGCCCTCGAGCGGGTCGCTGTAGACGTGCGGCAGGATGAAGATGGCCGGCACGAGGAAGATCAGTTGACGCGTCAAAGATAGGAAAATGCTCTTTGCCGCGTAGCCGATGCTCTGGAAAAATGCGGTCGTGACGATCTGTATGCCCACCACGGGAAACATCATCACCATGCAGCGCAGGGCATGGGCCCCCATGTCGATCAGCTCGGGCGAACTCTTGGCGAAGAGCGTGGCGAAGGGGCGGGCAAAGAAGGTGCCGACGACGAAGCCCGTCAGGGTGATCGCCGTGCCGACGACCAGCGTGCGCTTCACCACGCCGATCACGCGGTCGAAGCGCCGAGCGCCGAAGTTGTAGCCCGCGATGGGCTGCATGCCCTGGTTGAGGCCGATGACCACCATCGCCGTGAAGAGCAGCAGGCGGTTGCTGATGCCGAAGGCACCCACGGCCAGATCGCCGCCGTAGGTCGTCAGGCTGCGCGTCATCATGGCCGCCACGAGGCAGGCGCACAGGTTGATGAGAAATTGCGGCAGGCCGATGAGCAGCGACTCCTTGACGAGCTTCCAATCAAGACGGATGATGGAGGGCTCGAGACAGATGAAGTTGCCCTTGCGCGAGAGCAGCCGCAGCTGCCACGTGAGCATCGTCAGCTGGGCCAGCACCGTGGCCGCCGCAGCACCTCGGATGCCCCAGTCGAGGACGAAGATAAAGATGGGCGCCATGATGCAGTTGAGCAACACGGTGCCGATGGTGGCAAACATCGCTTTCCGGGGCTGGCCCGTAGTGCGGAGTATGGAGTTGAGCCCTAGGTAGAGGTGCGTCACCACGTTGCCCGCAAGGATGATCGTCATGAAGTCGTGGGCATAGGGCAGGGTGGCGTCGCTGGCGCCGAAGAAGCGGAGGATCGGGGTGATGAAAAAGTCGAGCAGGGCACCCAGGCCGAGGCCCATCGTGACGTTCATGATCACGACATTGCCTAGGATGCGGCGGGCCGTGTCATAGTCCTTCTGCCCTAACTTCACGCTCATCAGCGTGGCTGCACCGACGCCCACCATGGCGCCGAAGGCCGCTGTGAGGGCCATCACCGGGGCGGTGAGGGCGAGGCCCATGATGGCCTGAGGGCCCACGCCCTGGCCGATGAAGATGCCGTCGATGATGTTGTAGACTGACGAGGCTGCCATCGCCACGATGGCGGGGATGGCATACTGCATGAGGAGGTGGCCCACGGGCTTGTGTGCCATGGCTTTGATCTGTTCGCTTTGTGCTGACATAAAGTGTCTGAGTGAGTGGCGTTCGGCTGTCTGGCGCAGCGTAACGCGGTGCAAAATTACCGCAATTGTTCATCGCGGCCGTAGTGCGTCAATCGATTTAGCTATTTCCGCCTAAGAATTGTTAGCTGCGGTGTCCGACAATCCCTTCCTGAAGTCTGCTCCCCGCTCACGTGGTCGTTGCCTCGCTCCTTCGGTCGGGGCGTGACGGAATGTTGACAATCTGCAGGGCCGAACGAGTGGTTAATGAAGCACAAACGAAGGGTTGAAGGCTGCGTACGCGTCCCGCCGGAGCCTCTTTGCCAAACGACAAGGCGGCTCGTGCGTACGAGCTGCGGACTTGTTGCGCCTAGCTGCGGACTTGTTGCGCCGGGCTGCGGACTTGTGGAGCCATGGAGCAGGCTTGTCGATGCGACTTCGGGGGGCGGTGATTGAGCTTAGTCTTTGTAAGTATTTGAAACACAATCGTTTTATTTTTCTTGGCCTGCCCGCTCATATTTCGCGTGTAGCGAAGCGCGGGCGAGGCGTATCGCCGCTGCGTCAAAGGCGAGCGCCAGACCCTTCGCACAGCCGCGCTGATAGATAAAAAAGTTGGCCGCATGGGGAAGGTTTTTACCCCTTCAGGCAGGGCAGAACCAAGCATTTAGCTTACATTTGCAAACAATGGCCCGCCGCGACGGTTCCCTCCACCGCCTTACGCATCCCCGTGACAAAGTGCGACGGCCCTGACACGGACGTCGGAGATCGCCCGCCGGCGGCGAGACAAGCCGCGCAGTGGCGTTCGTTCCGTGCCATTCCCTCTCCTGCCATTCCATCTAACACATAATCCCTAACAGCTAATGAAGATCAGACTTCTCTCCCTCTTCCTCGTGCTTTTCGCGTGGTCGGGGAGCCTCCGGGCGCAAGATTTCGTCAACCTGACGCCGCGCCCCAAACAGATGACCGTTGGCACGGGCAGCCTCACCCTGCCCCAGGCTTTCAGCGTGGCCTATAACGGCGGCGATGAGGCCATGACCGCCGAGGTCGCCCGCTTTGCCGATGAGCTCACCAAGACCACCGGCCTCACCGTCACGGCAACGACCGACGAGGCCGCCGCACTCGTCAAGGTCGTTACCGACAAGAGCCTCAAGACCGAGGGCGCCTACAAGCTCAGCGTTACCGCCGAGGGTGCCACCGTCACGACGGCAGACGCCCTAGGCCTCTTCTACGCCTTCCAGACGGTGAAGAAGATTCTTCCCGCCAACGTCATGGCCGGCGTGGCCGACGCCAAGGTCACTGGTTATGCCCTGCCCGTGGTGACGATCAACGACGCCCCCCGCTTCGCCTACCGCGGCTTCATGCTCGACGTAGCGCGCCACTTCTTCACAGTCGAGGAGGTGAAGCGCATGATCGATGTGATGGCCTACTACAAGATGAACCGCTTCCACTGGCACCTCTCCGACGACCAGGGCTGGCGCGTAGAGATCAAGAAGTATCCGAAGCTCACGACGGTGGGCTCGATCGCCCCCAACTCCTACTTCACCGACATGTACTCGCGCACGCAGTATTGGATCAACAAGCCCTACGGCCCCTACTTCTATACGCAGGAGCAGATCCGCGACGTAGTGGCTTACGCCAAGGAGCGCCACATCGAGATCATCCCCGAAATCGATATGCCCGGCCACTTCGTAGCCGCCCTGGCCGCCTATCCGGAGTTTAGCTGCCACCCCTCTTACGCCCCCACCATCTGGACGTCGGGCGGCATCTCCTCCGACATCCTCAACGTGGCCAATCCTAAGGCCGTGCAGTTTGCCAAGGACATCCTCAGCGAGCTGATCGACCTCTTCCCCTATGAGTATATCCACATCGGTGGCGACGAGTGTCCCACCAACCAGTGGCAGAGCAACGCCGACTGCCAGAAGCTTTACAAGGAGCTCGGCCTGACCGACTACCGCCAGCTCCAGAGCCACTTCATCAGCGACCTCGGAAAGTTCGTTGCCGAGAAGGGCCGCAAGCTCTCCGTCTGGAACGAAGCCATTACCGCCAGCGGCGCCGACACGACGCTGGTCAAGGAGACCGATGCCGTGGTCTACTGTTGGACCAGCCCCGAGGCGGCCGCCAAGGAGGCTAAGAAGCTCGGCCTGCAGAATATCTATACCCCCTGGGGCCCCTACTACATCAACCGCAAGCAGGGTAACAGCGAGCTCGATCCTCCCGGCGCCGGCTACGGCACCGACGATGTCAAGGCCACCTATAACCAAGCCATCCCCGCTGCGACCGACTACGGCGTGCAGGGCACCTTCTGGTGTGAGCATGTCAGCGACCGCGATTACATGGAGTGGCTCGCCCTGCCCCGTCTCATCGCCATCGCCGAGGCCGGCTGGACGCCCCAAGCACAGCGCAGCTTCACCGACTTCCAGAAGCGCATGACGGCCGACACGACCCTGCTCAACTACGGCGGCTACAAGTATTGCACCTACCACATGCTGATGGAAAACAACGGCTACCCCGAGGTGCAGAAGGCGTTCCCCAAGGCCTCGACGGCTGACAAGTCCTACTACTACCGCATCATCTCGGGCGGTACGGACGCCACGCGTAAGGACCGCTGCATCGAACTCCTCGCCGACGGTTCGGCCCTCATCAGCCAGTATAGCGGCATGGGTGCCAAGGCCGGCGTGCTCTGGACCAACGCCCAGGCCGCTGCGGGCGATGCCAACTACGATGCCCAGTGGTGGACCCTCGAGGCCGACCCTGCCGGCTCGGGCAAATATGCCATCGTCAACAAGAGCCAGCCGGCCGGTTCGGTCAAGCCCGATCCCTCGGCCACTAGCACGAGCGGCCGCTGGAGCTATGACAACAATGCCAAGCACTACAACTTCACCCTCGGCGCCGGCGCTTACGGCAAGGTGGGCGACAACTATTATTACTCCATCTCGAGCGACAAGGTGAGCGGCCAGTACTGGAACTCCTCCATGAGCGGCCAGGGCCTCGCTGTCAACGTCTACTCCAACCCCGGCGACGGTGCCGGCGGTCAGTGGCAGTTCGCTCCCCTCGAAGCCTACGGCTGGGAGGGCGGCGGCACCGGCAAGCCCATCACCTTTGACGGACTCGCCGAAGGCAAGACTTACACCTTTGTCAACGACGTCGAGGGCTTCGACCAGACGGCCCTGACCGACACGACGGGCACGACGAGCCTGACCCACAGCACGGCCCCCTTCGCCCAGAATGCCTGGACGGTAACCAAGGCCGGCAAACCCCAGTCCGACGGCACGCAGACCGTCACCCTGACCAACGCCGCTACGGGTCGTGCCATCGCCGCCAAGGGAAGCTTTGTCAGCAACCAGGGATTCCCCGTCACGATGGGGACAAACGGCGCACAGCTGACCCTCCAGTACGACACGGTATATCATGACTTCCGCATCCTTATCGACGGCAAGAGCCTCTTCGCCCTGCCCGCCGGTACGGTCAATGCCGGTGCCAACGTGGGCGCCAATGCTTCTTACGACGCACCCCGTCTGCAGGGAGCAGCCTGGCGCGCCGTTGAGGTACGCGTGGTGACCTTCACCTGCCAAGACGAGGCCGGCACGACCCTCGGCACCTACAAGCGCAGCGTGCCCGTCAGCGTCACCGACGTGACGGCAGCGCTCGCCCCGACCTTTAAGAACATGGAGGCCGTAGGCATCGATGCCGCTGGGGCGGACGCCTACACCGTAACCTATAAGCGTACGGCCTACAGCCTCGTCGTCAAGGCTGTCGACAGCCGCGGCGCCCTCATCAGCGTCGACGAGCACGCCGTGCCCGTGGGCGAGAGCTTCACCTTCACCGCCCCCACGCCGGCTTACTACACCCTCGCCGAGAGCGAGGTGACCGACGGCACGGTGCTCATTCCCGAGGCCGACCGCACGGTGACCGTGACCTATACGACCGATGCCTTCAGCGGCGTCAAGGCCCTCGGTGAGCGCGTCACCTCAGGCCTGGCCAACGGTCAGAGCTACGTTTTCTATGACGCATCGCCCGACAACGGCGGCGCCCGCAAGGGTTACCGCAAGATTGCCAACGGCAACGCCATCAACCGCGTCACGGCCATTGCCGACGGTCTCGATCCCACGGCCGTCTGGACCCTCGAGGGTTCGGGCAAGAGCTTCAAGGTCAAGAACGAATACAAGGGCCTCTACGTGCCCACGCTCGGTCGCAGCCAGGCCGCCAAGGCTTCGACCAACGGTGGCACCTTCACCTTCAAGCTCAACGCCTCGGGCACGGATTGGTGTCTCAAGGGGGCGAACGGCATGATGTGGGACGGCCTGGCCGACGGCAGCCTCGTAGGTTGGGACCAAGGCTCCGGCCATCCCATCGAGATCTACACCTACTATGCACAGCCCTACTACACCGTGACGCTCACCTGCGTCGACACGGACGGTAAGCAACTTTCCACCCTGACCGACCTCGTCGTGGCGGGCGGTAGCTACCCCCTCGTGATCCCCACCTTTGACGGCTATACGCTCAAGGGCGTCGAAGGTAATGAGAGCTATGAGGGCACCGTCGAGGGCTTTGTCAACGTCAAGGCCACCTTCGTCAACAACTCCACGGGCATCGAGGGCGTCACCGTTCCCACGGGCCAGGGAGCCAAGACCATCTACGATCTCCAGGGCCGCCGCCTCCAGCGTGTCAGCACGCCGGGCATCTACGTCATCAATGGCCGTAAAGTCCTGGTGAAGTAATATCCTCTCCGATTTATAATAGCAACGGGCCGGACGTCATCCTTGACGCCCGGCCCGTTGCCGTTGTGACGGAGGGTCAGATGGTTGCTTCGTGCAGCTCATGGCTCAGCTCGTGGATCGTGGTCAGCAATTCCTCGCGCAGGGTGGGGGGCAGCGGTTTCTCACCGGTGATGTATTGCGCAAAGGTCTGCTGCGGCACCCGCAGCCGGCGGGCGAAGGCCGAGGCATCGAGTTCGGGGTGTGCCTTAAAGAAAAGGAAGAGCGGTGTATCGGGCTTCTTGTCAAAGAATCCCTCAAAGCAAAGGTCCTCATCGAGCAATGGCCAGTGGATGCCCTCGCCCCAGACCTCGTAGCGGCTGCGCTCGTCGGCTGAGGCATACCGTAGCCGTGTATAGTCGTCAAAGCGCTCCATGCCTTCACGGCCGTCGACGGTGAGGATGTGTACGCCTTCGTCAGTGAGCCAGATCCTGGCAATGTCAGACTTGTCCATAGTCGTGTCGTTACTTGTTGAAGAATTTTGTCCAATGCTCCGCAATGGTCTCAACATTGTCCTCGATGATGCCCTTGATGAGTTTGAGCTCGGAAGGTTTGAAACCGTGATTGTAAACCAATGCAACGGGGGCTATCGTGTATTTTGCCTTTGACACTCCCTTGATCACATGGACGTGAATGGGCTGGTGGTCGTTGGCGTAAAACATAAACCGGTAACCGAAGAGGATAAAGATGGTTGGCATACGGAGCGTGGGCAGTTGGCAATCGCCCGGGGCGATATTTGCAAAGGTATGCATTATTTCCGTTCAGGCCATCTCTCAATCCTCCCCCTTCCCGCTGCCCCGTAAATATTTGGGCACCGTCGCACGGCATCCTGTCCCCATTAATTTGTACTTTTGCCCGGACTTTGCTCACATCCCTCCGGAGTGAGCAACAGCGGGGGCGCAGGCCCTCATACTCACGACAAACAATACAACACACCATACACCCAACTATGACGAAACGTAAGATTCAGTTTAGCCTGGTCTATCGCGACATGTTCCAGAGCAGCGGCAAGTTCCAGCCCCGCAAGGATCAGCTTGAGCGCATAGCCCCCGTCATCATAAAGATGGGCTGCTTCGCCCGCGTCGAGACCAACGGCGGCGCCTTCGAGCAGGTCAATCTCCTCTACGGTGAGAATCCCAACAAGGCCGTGCGTGCCTTCACCAAGCCCTTCAACGAGGTGGGCATCAAGACCCACATGCTCGACCGCGGCCTCAATGCCCTGCGCATGTTCCCCGTGCCTGCCGACGTGCGTCGCCTGATGTATAAGGTAAAGCACGCCCAGGGTGTCGACATCACCCGCATCTTCTGCGGACTCAACGACGTGCGCAACATCATCCCCTCGATCCACTACGCCCTCGAGGCCGGCATGACGCCCCAGGCCACCCTCTGCATCACCAACTCGCCCATCCACACGGCTGAGTATTACGCCAAGATCGCTGACCAGCTCATCGAGGCCGGCGCACCCGAGATCTGCCTCAAGGACATGGCCGGCATCGGTCAGCCCGCCATGCTTGGCAAGCTCACCAAGATGATCAAGGACAAGCACCCCGAGATCATCATCGAATATCACGGCCACAGCGGCCCCGGCCTCTCCATGGCCAGCATCCTCGAGGTCTGCCGCAATGGCGCCGACGTCATCGACACCGCCATCGAGCCCCTCTCCTGGGGTAAGATCCACCCCGACGTCATCTCCGTACAGTCCATGCTCAAGCACGCCGGCTTCGATGTGCCCGAGATCAACATGGACGCCTACATGGAGGCCCGCAAGCTCACTCAGGAGTTTATCGACGACTTCCTCGGCTACTTCATGAACCCCGCCAACAAGCTCATGAGCTCCCTGCTCCTCGGCTGCGGACTCCCCGGCGGCATGATGGGTTCCATGATGGCCGACCTCGTCGGCGTCATGGGCGCTATCAACAACAACCGCAAGGCCAAGGGCGAAGCCGAACTGTCCGAGGACGAACTCCTCGTCAAGCTCTTCAACGAGGTGGCCTACGTATGGCCCCGCGTAGGTTATCCTCCCCTCGTCACCCCCTTCTCGCAGTATGTCAAGAACATTGCCCTGATGAACCTCCTCACCGAGTCGATGGGCAAGCCCCGCTACACGATGATGGACGACTCCATCTGGGGCATGATCCTCGGCAAGAGCGGACGCCTCCCCGGCCCCGTCGCCCCCGAGATCATAGAACTGGCCAAGGAGAAGGGCTACGAATTTACCGATGCCGACCCGCAGAGCTACTACCCCGACGATCTCGCTCGCTTCGAGAAGGAGATGGAGGAGAACGGTTGGGACCGTGGCCAAGACGACGAGGAGCTCTTCGAGTTTGCCATGCACGAGACGCAGTATCGCGACTATAAGAGCGGCGCCGCCAAGAAGCGCTTCCTCGCCGACCTCCAGGCCGCTAAAGACAAGGCCAATGCCAGCGGCATGACCGCCGACGAGGCCCTCGCCCTCAAACACGCCAAGGCCGATGCCCTCGTCGCTCCCGAGAGCGGCACCGTCCTCTGGGAGATCGGTGGCGACGGCGAGTGCGTCAAGAGCATCGAGCCCTACATCGGCAAGCAGTATAAGGAAGGCGACTTCTTCTGCTACATCGAAAACACCCACGGCCAGATCGTTGAGGTGCCCGCCGCACTCGGCGGCAAGCTCGTAGAGATCGCCGCCAAGCAGGGCGCCCATGTCAGCAAGGGCGACGTCGTAGCCTACATCGAGCGCCCCGCCCTCGAGGACTAATCTTTCCTCAACCACCCATCCGCTGAGCCCCGCGAGGCTTGTGTCTTAACCTCACACAGTCCCGGTGGGGCTCACGGCTTTTCTTACTGTCTCCCCTTCGGAGACAAACATGTTTCATTCCGATACCATTCCCATCATGATCCTTTCCCGCAAGAAGCTGCTCACCGCCTTTGCGGCAGCCCTCACGCTCGTGGCCGTTCCCGCAGCCTTCACCGCCTGCGACGATGCCGTCAACGAGCATCATACGACCTACTTCTATCCCCAGAACGTCAACGGTAACATTGCCTACGCCGATCAGACGGTAGACTCCGTGCGCGTCATCAGCACCGACTCCTGGACGCTCAGCAACAAGGTCGACTGGTACGACGTCTCCGTAGCCGTCAAGGGCGGCACGCAGCTCAACGAGATCAGCCAGACCATCCCCTCCGGCGTCGTGGGCAGCGTGCGTCTCGATCTGAACTTCAAGCCTAACACCACGGGCAGCATCCGTCAGAGCCAGCTCGTCGTTGTCAGTGCCGAGGGCAAGATCGGCTCCGTGACGCGTCCGGTGGCCCAGCTTCCCTATCTCCACATCCTCGTGCCCAACGTCCAGACCACTACCGTCGACGGCAAAACGAGCTATACCTTCTCGCTCAAGGCAGCAAAGAACGGCAAGCTCCTCCTCGGCACGGGGGCTGCCTCTACCGAGAGCCCCTCGCTCATCTTCATCGTCTACTCCAAGGACGCCACCCTCACCTCCTCGGCTGACTGGGTAGTTCCCGCCAAGACGGGCGACTTCGCCACAGCCACCTCTCAGACTGTGCCCCTCACCGTCTCCCCCAACGAAACGGGCGCAGAACGCACTGCCACCCTCACCCTCACCTCTGCCGGCGTCAGCAGCGTCATCACCCTGACGCAGCAGGGCGCGTGACTTCTCTCCAAAGGGACTTCGATATCTCCGCGCAACCCTCAACGGGCAGAAGATATTGCCCCGTTGTTACAGACGTATCAAATCTTCTTCGTACCTTCGCATCCGCAATCCTGGCTCCGTAGCTTAGCTGAATAGAGCGTCAGATTCCGGTTCTGAAGGTCCTGGGTTTGAATCCCAGCGGAGTCACAAACGAGACCGTCCCGAGCGATGCGCACAAGCGCGTCGCCCGGGACGGTCTCGTTTGTCTCCCAACGGCAACGGACGCCCGCATTGGCGAAGGCCGCGTAGGGGGTAGGAGTTGTAAGGAGGCTCGCCCTATGTAAATGTAGCGGCAGCCGCAAATAGACATTAGCGCATCGGCCCCTGTAAGTGATGCGCCCCGTATCCCGGCCTCTCTTCGGCAGCCAGCCGCCCGTCGGTATCTTCCGTCTCGACGGTGTAAGGCCGCTTCGGCCTGCGGTCATCGAGGTAGAGCTTATTGAGCACGTACTCCAGCTTGGTCAGCGTAGTCAGCCGTCGCTTCGGCGTGAGTTCGCACGTCCAGAGCGTCACGACGTGCCAGCCCATTCCTTCGAGCACCGCCTTCGTGCGTGCGTCGCGTGCCCGGTTGCGGGCGATCTTTGTCTCCCAGAATGTCGTGTTCGTCTTCGGCACGTGTGCCAGCTGACAGCCCTCGTGCCCGTGCCAGAAGCAGCCGTTGACGAAGATCACCGTGCGGTAGCGCGGCAATACGATATCAGGGTGGCCCGGCAGCCGCTTGTCGTAAAGGCGGTAGCGGTAGCCGCGGGCAAAGAGATACCTCCTCACCCACAGTTCCGGCTTCGTCCCCCGGCTCTTCACGGCCGCCATGCAGCGGTGCCGCTGCTCCTGCGTCAGCTTGTCCATTATTAGCCTTGACCAGCTAAGAATGTGCCAAAAGCACTATTTTGTCCGGATTGTCGCCGAGGTGATAGCTCGCCCGTAGGAATGCTTCGTCTATGGTCGATAACACCCGCCTGTTGTCTTCCTTGACTTTAGCCAGTCGCTGCATTTTGTTCTCTCCTAACGCACCGCAACTGTCTAGCGCGCCATCAGGGCCTTCACGTTCCAATGCCAGCAAATAGAGATCCTCTCTTTCCGGGCCAAAGGGGCGGTAGATCTTGCCGTGTAATAGTTTGAAATGCCTGTCTATAAAGGACCGTCCGGCTTCACCTCCGTTAATCGGGCGCAGGAGATAAAAGGCATAGTCCTCCATGAGCCATTTGCGTATGTCTTCGCGGAAGTGCTCCCTGACCTTAGCGCGCCATTGTGCCTGCGGCACTGTCTGGTTGCGTGCGTATAGCGCTAGCACGAAGAGAAAGTTTACGTCATAGTGATAGAGCAGGAGCGTGTCACGATCAAATAGTCGATTGTCATATTGCCGGCTGGCATAGCGGCTGCGGGCGTGTTCCGTGCGGTCGATGTAGTCGTTTGCATAACTCAGATCGTCACTTCTGATGAGACCACTTATAAAGAAGTTGGGAATTACGTTATAGCCCTCCGTCACATCGTCATCCCGCAGGCGGACACATCCTTGGGGAGCCCGTTCGTTGAGGAACACATCGATGTTGGCCTGTATCAGGTTGCGCGCATAAGTATATTGTTTGCTCACGGCTTCCTTACCTAGGGCGCTCGCCATCTTATAATACTTCGAGTCACCGATGTAGTAGGTGTCGCCCTGCCCCATGAGACTCTCGGCGCGATAGAGGTGGTCCATC
Source organism: Alloprevotella sp. (assembly GCA_052272595.1). Taxonomy (GTDB): domain Bacteria; phylum Bacteroidota; class Bacteroidia; order Bacteroidales; family Bacteroidaceae; genus Alloprevotella. Next base: position 3,916 of record DAVZJV010000026.1, on the reverse strand, counting down.
ACCTTCCCGTCGTCTTGATCTTTGCGTAGTCCATCGGGAGACGGGTGGTCGCTTATCAAAGCATCGATGATGGCTTCGAAGACGACGTAGAAGTTCTTTACCAACAGATAGTCTCGCGTGCCTGTCGTTACGCGCAGAGACTTTGTCCGGTCGAAGAAAGCAAAGCATAGCTCCCATAGCCTGACCGCACGGTCAGCGTAGTAACGGTGACGGATGGCTCTTAGCCGCCTTGCACCATGGCCCGCCAGATAGCGCTCGAAGCGCTGCCCCGTGATAATCTCTACTTCTTTGTGCTGGGCAGTAGGAAAACCATAGGTCTTGCAGAGGTAGTGGAGGATGGAAAGAAAGATGATGAGCAACTCTTCATTCATATTCGCCTCCCGATGTTTCACCACAGGATTTAGGTAGATGGGGCATTCGCCTTGCATGACGGGCTGTGTGCGCGCGATGGTTTTACGCCAGTCTATCTTATGATGCCCGCCGTGGCGGTTGCGGATGACGGAGAAGATTAGGTCGCTGTTCTCACGGGCAAAACGCACCAGCTCCAGCACCACATCGAGGTAAGTGACGGCCTTGCGCATTCTGCCGCGTGCGGGAGTGGTGATCTGCCGTTGGTAGATGATGTTGCTCCTTTCGCAGCGAGTTCTGTTTCTGTATACAGCGATGGCTCGATAGAGCCATACTGCCAGCTGGCTGACAAAGCGGCGCTCATCAGCGGTCAGCGGATTGTCAGCGGCATCCAGGTGCACGATCTCTTCCGGTCTGTAGCGGCCCAGTACCCTTTCGCAGCCCCGCTCACCTTCAAGCACCACCTTGGGTAGGATAAAGACAACGTCACACAATGCAGGGTTGTAGAAATAGCCCACGTAATGCAGCATCAGCCGTTCCTCACCCTGACGGGGACAAAGATCCCCCGCCGCGGCGATGACAGTCGGCGTCGCCTCGTAGGGATATTCCTCTATCAAAATGCGCATAGTCTGTCTTAACTAGGAGAGGGCCCTATGCCTCTGTGGCGGCGTGACCGGTGAATTGGTTGTCCTCGGGGCCGGATTCTCTGCCACTATCGCATAGGCATTCTCTGCTTCATCGGCCGTGTAGCCAACGGCATTTTCGCCATTGGCCGAAGCCGTACCGGGTGCTGAACCATCTCCGTCTTCGGCTGGTCTGGTTTCGTCTCCGTTTTCAGATTCGACGTCAGTTTCAGGCATCAGTCCTAGGCGTTCAAGAAAGTCCGTTACGCGCGACTCTATGAGTTCGCCCTCCGCAGCATCGTCGAAGAACTTGTCAAACGTCAGTGTCTGCTCTTCATCCTCCGCATCTGTGTAGCGGAATATGGGATCATCAAGCTCATAGTCCTTGAAGACGTCTGTCCAGAGATAGAAGAAAACCTTGCTGACCAGCATCTCTGCGCTAATCTCGCGTTCCCCATCGGGCAGGGTGCAAAAGAAATAGCCCAGTTGCTTATCCTCTGAGGCAGTGATTGTGGCGATCTTTCCATTGATGGCCTTAAGAAAATGCCACCAGTCATATCGATTCTCATCTACGCAGATCTGCCAGTGCTGTCCCTTGTCGCAGATGCCCACACGACGCCAGTCCCAACGGCGCTTAAAGGCGCTGTCGATGGGGAAGAGCGATTGATCGCTGGTGTTCATCGTTGCCCGTAGGTAGAGGTTGGGAGGCAAAGCAAGCAGCGTGCCCTGTTTGATCTTCTCTGCAGCTCCTTCCTCATCGAGCAGGGTGTCAATCTCGGTGGCGTTCGGCAGTTCGAGTTCCGCAAATTCCTGAGCCAGATACTTGGCCAGATCTGCATCGGCATAGACGGGATATTTGGAAAAACCGGCCTCGCTGCGGTCTAGGAGCTGAAAGAGGTCACCGAAGATCTGTGCGCAGTTCCCTCTGTTGATTTCCTCGATGACGAGATACGCGGGTTCCATTGCTGCATACTCCGTCGCAATTGCCTCGTCAGACTTTCTCTGACCATTGCCGTATAACTGCCAAGCCTTCACATATGCCCGAGCAAAAGCCTGCGGCACGAAGCCATACGTGATGTTGCCCCCTTCGGCTACGGGCTTGTAACACCCTACGAAGGAAGCATAATCTGTCTCCGGGTGGAAGGTGGTGCGCACCACTTCTTGCCCCCTCGTCTCCTCGTTGATCATGTGCGACTTCCCCGTCCCCGGCGCGCCGTAGGTGATTTGCTGGAGGGGGAGAGCTGATACCGCAAGGCTGGCCTGAACGTCTTCGGCACGCTTTTGTGCTTCAGCAAAGTTTATGAGCTTATTGATTAAAGGATGAGGCTCGGCTGCGAGGGCAACGCAGATATCCGCGATGAAACTATGGGAATCGTTCATGACGCCTGCCGCAGACAGAATGGCTGACGCGAAGAAGTCCCCTCTATTAATATCCTTTCCACCTCCCCACGACTTGTAATTGGTAACGAAGACCGCGAGACGTTCCTTAGCTTCTTGCGTCAGGTCTAGAGACTTGATCTTGTCCAGTTGGGCATCTGTTAGGCTCTTACCCTTTAATTTACGAAGTTCTTCTTTTGTAAAGGCTTTTAGGGCATAGCTTTGGTATGCTTGTAGCGTATCATAGAGCTCCATGAGATAGGCTGCGATCACGAACCATTGATTGGAAAGGAATACCCTCATCTTTTCGCCTTTGTAAACGCCATTGGCAACAGCGGTATGCTCGTAGTAGGTGATATTGTACCCCTTGACAGTTGGTAGTTCCTCCTTGATGTAGGCAGGCAGGCGCGTTTCACGGCCCCTGTAGGCCGCGATCTTTTTCTTCGCAGCCTCGATTACTTCGGTGAGGTCTCTTAGTTCGTTCATGGCGTCAGGCATTGGGGGTGAGCAATTGGCTAACGATTTCTCTGGCTAGGCACTTGATGACAGGTACTGCCACACTATTGCCAAACTGGTGGTAGGCCTCCTTCTTTGATACTAGTATTGCGTAGGGAATGGCATCGGCAGCGATTCTCTTCCTGAAGTCGGAGTCGGGTCTATCCCATCCGCTCCCTTCGATGTAATAGCCTTGCAGCCTGCCGGCTTCTACGGGCGTAAGCCTTCTCGGGTTAAGCCCTTTGTCTGACTGATCGATAAGGATCTCGCTCCCATCCTTCCAATAGCGGGCGGAGATGGTGCTAGTATAGACACTTTCGGCAGTGAAGAGAGAGTAGCCGAAGCCCTTGCCGTTAGCCTTGTTGCGCTTCTTGCGTTCTTGATGTCCTATCCACATGCGGTCGCTGAGCGTATAGGACGGATCGATCGTGTCGGCGGGCTCGAATATGTCGCCGACACGTGTCTTGATTACCTGCTCGGGGAGCTCTTTAGTCTTCTCATAGATGGTGCTTCCATCGGGCCTAAGGCCGTAAGGGAAGCGGAATTGAGCGTTGGGGAAGATTTGCTTGTTCCAAGCGATGATAAACAGGCGCTCCCTATTTTGAGGAACGCCGAAAAACTTGGCATTGAGCACGTCATAGGTGTAGGCATAGCCCAGTTCGTCAAGTGTGGCAAGGATCGTCTTGAGGGTTTCCCCTTTCATGTGGCTTCTTAGACCCTTGACGTTTTCAAGGAATAGCACCTTGGGCGGTGTGCCGGCTGCGGTTTTATGCTTGACGATGTTTGCGATGTTGAAGAAGAGCGTGCCGCGGGTATCTTCGAAGCCTCTTCGCAGGCCCGCAATAGAGAAGGGTTGACACGGGAAGCCGCCACAACAAACGTCGAAGGGCGGGATAAGAGAAGGATCGGCCTCTGTGATGTCCTGGTCGAAGCAGGCTTCATTGTCGGCAAACAGGTTGGGAGCTATTGATTGATAGTTCCCACGATACGAGGCACGGGCGTGTTGGTCTAGCTCACTAGCGTAGACGCACTCCATTCCGACGGAGTGCATGGCTTGATGAAAACCACCGATT
>DAVZJV010000025.1:0-25052 GCA_052272595.1 Alloprevotella sp. | reverse complement strand
CTTTAGATTGGCAAAGGTGCGTCAAATCTTTGATATGTGCTTTGGGGAATGCGGAATAATCTCGTGGGATGGTCTTTCTTGGGGGGGGCTGTATTTCGGACTGCGAGGGGGCAGTGGGAAGTATGTCGCCCCTTCAGGGCTATGTTTCTTATTATTACTGTCCGATAAACCATTCCCAACAAGATAAAATAAGGGCTGGCCCCTTTTGCAGGAGTCAGCCCCTTCGGTTACCTTAGGGTTTGTAGAATATGGGTAAAAGTACGCATTTTATCGGACAGCCGCTCTATAGTCAGATCCTTCAGTTACTCGACAAGTCGGAATTTCTTCGCATCAGCCGCAAGCGGGGCGGAGAGAGGTATACCAAACGTTTCAACGGATGGGTGCATCTCGTCGTCATGCTCTACGCCGTGGTCATGCGATTCGACTCCTTGCGGGAAATTACCGCGTCCTTGCCAGCGGAATCGCGCAAGCTCGGGCATTTGGGCATCGACTTTAATAAAATATTGCCGACGCCAACAAACGCCGTCCGGAGGCCGTTTTTGAGGAGTTTTACCGCCATTTATACAAGAGATACGGTCGCGAACTTTCCTCGGACAGCCGAAGAAGCGGTAAAGAACCCGCTTGGATGAAAAGGCTGCGGATTATCGACTCGACGACCGTCTCTTTGTTTTCCAACATCATCTTCAAGGGTGCGGGCCGTCACCCTTTGTTCGGCAAAAAGAAGGGAGGCGTAAAAATGCATACGGTCATTTACGCTAACGAGGGCGTTCCCTCCGATGTCAGGTTCACCTCCGCCGCCACGCACGATTCTTTCATGCTAAAGCACGACACGTTGAACGATGGCAAGATCATAGCCATGGATCGGGCATACATTAACTACGACAAGTTCGAACAGCTATCGCAAAGGGGCGTGATTTATGTGACGAAGATGAAAAAGTCACTGAATTACACCGTTTTGGAAGAATGTATGTGGCAAACTCCGGAGGGTCTTACGGAAGTGAGCGTTAAGCACGTCACCTTCAGCAAGAGAATAAAAGGCGGAGAGGCCCTTACGCACCACGCACGCATCATCACCTATGCCGACGAACGCAAGCGCCGCCTGGTGTCGCTGCTTACCAACGACATGGATTTTGACCCCTCCGAAATAATAGCCATCTACAACAAACGCTGGGAGATCGAGCTGCTTTTCATGCAAATCAAGCAAAACTTTCCGCTGAAGTATTTCTACGGAGAAAGCGCCAACGCGATAAAGATCCAAATATGGGTCACGCTCATTGCCAACCTGCTTCTAACGGTCATGAAGCGCCGTCTCAAACGTTCTTGGAGCTTCTCCGGGCTTGCCACGATGGTCCGGATCAATCTGATGTATTACATAAACTTCTACAGTCTGTTCAACCATCCCGAAAGAGACTGGGAACGCCTCCTCGTAACCGCTGCCTGCAGCCCTCCAGAGCCTTCGCTTTTTGACTGAGGGGGCTTGGAAAACGATTTTAAAAGCCCGACCGCTGATTATCAGCGGCCGAGCTATCGATTTTTGCGCGCAGAGAGTTCTTATCGGACAGTAATAATTTCTCATTGGAAATCTTTGAATGTACGATTATTCGTAGTATCTTTGCTGTGTCTTAATAACACAAGATATGGAAAATAAAAAGTATTCCCCCAAGCGCCTCACCTTCGAGGAAGATGAGCTGATCGAGAACATCCGCAACTACAACAAGAGCTACCCGACGGCTACCTGGGTCTCTTCCTGGCCATTCAGCGCCAGCTCGACGAGATGCTCCGCGCCCCCTACGAGGAGGAAGATTAATCCACCTATCTAACCCCTGCTCCCCTCTCCGAGTGAGGGGAGCGTTTCTTACTTATTCCGTAACAATGAGCACCTATCCCATTACAGACATGAAGTCCCGCTGCGAGGATCTTCTTGTGTCGATCTCATGGCGTGATATAGCCACGAGGTATTTCCACAAGTCGCCGTCATGGCTTTACCATAAGCTCGACGGCGTAGACGGCAACGGGCGCCCGGGCGGATTCTCCGAGGAGGAGACGATCCGCTTCAAGGGCGCGCTCTGCGATCTCGCAGACCGCCTGCGCGCCTGCGCCGACCGTCTCTGACCGTTCGCTCCATACCGGCCAGGGAGTCTCTTCATATCCTCCCTTTAAGACGCCAAGTCCTCCCCCGGCCTGGGAGGCATCCGACCCCCGACCGCCCCGCGCGGCCGGGGGCTTTTTCGTGCCCTCCGGGGCCGGCTCCCGAGGGCCTGGAGGAGGGAGGCCATGCGGCAGCGCATCGACGCGCTGACGGCCGTGGTCGACGGCATCAGCGCCACGGTCAAGCGCCTGGCACAGACCGACAGCGCGACCGACTCGACGGCGATGCCGACGGCCACCGTCGACCCTGATGACAAGGACGGCTCCGACCTCGCCCCCTCGATGAGCGCCGGCGCCATCTACGAGCGCTTCCGCGGCTCGCTCTAGACAGCCCCCCTATCCCCCACACCTCCCCAGCTTAACTACTCTAGACCTCACTTCGCTATGCCATCAACCATCACCACGCTGGCCGACCTCCTGAAGTCGGCCGTCACCTATCAGCAGCAGCTCGTGCAGATGCCTGCCATCGGCGCACGTTGTGATTTGCTGACAAATTCGTACCTTCGCTCTATCACAAACACCCTTTTCCACGGAGACAAGCGAAATGATTTCGTTGTGATTTGCTGACAAATTCGTACCTTCGCTCTATCACAAACACCTAAATCCATTCTCTTGCGCGTCTTTCGGGTGTTGTGATTTGCTGACAAATTCGTACCTTCGCTCTATCACAAACACCATTTAGCGGTTGTCCCAGGAATATCTTGTTGTTGTGATTTGCTGACAAATTCGTACCTTCGCTCTATCACAAACACCGCCCGAAGAAATGAAGCAACGCCCGAAGCAGTTGTGATTTGCTGACAAATTCGTACCTTCGCTCTATCACAAACACCAGACAGCATCACATCTTGTTCCAAGTACTTGTTGTGATTTGCTGACAAATTCGTACCTTCGCTCTATCACAAACACCGCAATACGGCGTCGACGAGCTCGCCAGCCTGTTGTGATTTGCTGACAAATTCGTACCTTCGCTCTATCACAAACACCGGCTGGTGGGCTCTGACGAGGTGACGGCGCGTTGTGATTTGCTGACAAATTCGTACCTTCGCTCTATCACAAACACCTAAGAAGGGTGGCCGTTTGCGAGGGGTCGCGTTGTGATTTGCTGACAAATTCGTACCTTCGCTCTATCACAAACACCCCACAACCACCGCCACAGACCCGGCAAGTGAGTTGTGATTTGCTGACAAATTCGTACCTTCGCTCTATCACAAACACCGCCCGGCGCCTTCGGCTACTGGGCGCAGACGGTTGTGATTTGCTGACAAATTCGTACCTTCGCTCTATCACAAACACCATAATTGATCTTGGAACTCGATAAAATACAGTTGTGATTTGCTGACAAATTCGTACCTTCGCTCTATCACAAACACCCATAGTCATCACCAAGGCTATATATTGCAGGTTGTGATTTGCTGACAAATTCGTACCTTCGCTCTATCACAAACACCAACCGCCTTGAAAGGCCCTTTGAAGCGCCAGTTGTGATTTGCTGACAAATTCGTACCTTCGCTCTATCACAAACACCCGAGTATCTGCTTGATGTTGTAATCGATACGTTGTGATTTGCTGACAAATTCGTACCTTCGCTCTATCACAAACACCCAGACCTGAAAGACGTGAAACAGCAGCTCGGTTGTGATTTGCTGACAAATTCGTACCTTCGCTCTATCACAAACACCAATCGGACTTGCCTACATCGTCCCCTACAAGTTGTGATTTGCTGACAAATTCGTACCTTCGCTCTATCACAAACACCCCTTTTAGTTTGCGTCCTCGGAGATATTCCGTTGTGATTTGCTGACAAATTCGTACCTTCGCTCTATCACAAACACCATATAATAGTAACCCCCGCGGTGAGGCCGTGTTGTGATTTGCTGACAAATTCGTACCTTCGCTCTATCACAAACACCATATAATAGTAACCCCCGCGGTGAGGCCGTGTTGTGATTTGCTGACAAATTCGTACCTTCGCTCTATCACAAACACCCCAGCCGCCGTATCGGGCTTTGTCGCGTAGGTTGTGATTTGCTGACAAATTCGTACCTTCGCTCTATCACAAACACCACGCTTATCAAGCCCTGAAACCGTAAGATGTTGTGATTTGCTGACAAATTCGTACCTTCGCTCTATCACAAACACCAAGGCTAACCTCGATAAGCTCGCCTCACGCGTTGTGATTTGCTGACAAATTCGTACCTTCGCTCTATCACAAACACCAGGCCATCCAACAGCAGGTAAACAACGTGGGTTGTGATTTGCTGACAAATTCGTACCTTCGCTCTATCACAAACACCTCTCCTTCTGATTTAGCCTCACCTCATTTGTGTTGTGATTTGCTGACAAATTCGTACCTTCGCTCTATCACAAACACCTGTTACCTTCGAGGTGCCCGTGTCCATCACGTTGTGATTTGCTGACAAATTCGTACCTTCGCTCTATCACAAACACCACAATCGGTGCAACTTGATGATCCTGAAGGTGTTATAAGCCAATTTACGATTAAAGGATTTGGCTTACAACGTAAAGAACCCGGCCTCAACAGGTCGGGTTCTTTACGTTGTAAGTGCACGAAGCACCTAGCTAGAAGAACTCTAGCGGCAAGGTGGGGTGTTGCGGTGGGAGCGCTTTCCGACCATAGTAAATGCGGGTCTCGGCAAACTGTTTGTCGGTAAAGCGGAAAATTCCGACATGGCCATATTCGGGAAGATAGCCTTCTACGCGACGCACAAAACGGTCGGCAGCTTCTTTGCTGGGACAGTGGCGCATGTAAATGGAGAACTGAAACATCAAGAAACCATCACTTATGAGGTTCTGACGGAATTCCGCACTCGCCTTGCGCTCTTTTTTCGTGCGCGTCGGAAGATCAAACTGTACGAATATCCACATGGTGCGATACTGATTGATTCGAAGCATGGCAATAAGATGATAGCAATGATAAAGCGGATCTCTTCCTCCTGGGGCGGGATCAACGCCCTGGCATCTCGGGGTAGGCAATCTTACGCAGTTCCCCCTCAAAGCAACGGTAGAGCGAGGCGGTCGTCTGCGTGGCGGCAACCATGAGGGGGCGTTTGAGATCTGTAATCGTCACATCGAGCGTAGGGATCGCAAGGAGATCGCCTTTAAGCTCGGCCGTCAGTTCGGCATAAGCCTTGCCGCTTCGCACGATGCCGAGCACTACCTCGTCGACATAAGGACGGTAGGGCTCCATGATGTCGTCGGCCAGGCAGTAGGCATTGTAACGATTGTGATGGTGGATGCCGAGTGTGGGCAAGAGGCCGGTGCTAACGAGTGAACGGGCTATCACGGCGCGGAGGATGGCATATCCGTAGTTGAGTAGGTTGTTGGGCGGATCGCCTTCACGCCCCCGGGTGAAGCCCTCAAGCCCATCAACCGATCGAAACAGTTCCCGCCAATAGTAGACTGCCGCCCGTGCCTCGAGGTTGTCGGGGTCTCCACTCTTAACCTCGGCAGCCCAACGCCACATACACCCCGTCTCGGCCGCCGTATGGCGGTCGAGTACCGAGGCCTGATTGGCGATCTTCGTGCGGATGGTCTGCGCCCATAGCTGTTTCTTGAGCGGGAGGGAGGCATCCAGCTGTTTTCTGAAGCGCTCGCTCTGGAGTGTATTGCCGCAGAGGGGCAACATCAGGCCGACCGGCATCGAGCGGGCATCGCAGGTGACAAGGGCCGCCCCCTGCTCGAGCAACGCCTCCATCACGCCCTGCGTGAGCGTAATCTGCTTGTGCGCCAGCACGACGATGCCGATGTCCTCGATGGGAACAGTACGCACGGAGTCGGCCTTGATATGGGCCGGAAGGTCGGAACGCTCGACCTCGGGAAGCTTGATGACGAGCTGCCGGAGCCTAAGACTCAGCGCTGCCGGAGAGGTGAAACACAGTGTTCGTTTCATCATAAGGCAGATTGTTTAGAGAGGTGATCTTACCGAGGCGATCGACTTTCAGGGGCAGGCAATGGTCTTTCACCATTTCTCCCGACAAGGCTCGCTCCATGCAATTATTTTTCTCATACTCAACTTGGTCTACAATAATCTGAGCCACGGCATAGGGCCTGAACTTACATGCCCTTCCCGTAGCCTTCACCATCTTATAGATACGGTCTGAGTTGAGTGGGAGAGAGACGACGCCACTAGCCCGTTCTTCGGCTGTGGGCAGATAGACCAGATCGCCAGGCGAGAGGACGAAGGTCGGTGCTTTGCCAGCCAGCTCGGGTGCGGGAGGAAGCCCCTGCTTCAGGCGCTCTATCGCCACATAGAGGGGAATCGTATCAAAAGACCGCTTGGTCACGACAAGCCCTGAGGCCTTGTCGAGCACCCGCGTTTCATAGACAGCGAAGAAGAGGTTGGTGCCTTTGGCTGCCTCGACAAACTTATGGCGCTTCTCCCCGGTCTGGCCGACGGCAAACTTGCTGGCCTGCTCAAAGATGCGCACCTTTCGGATCGGCTTGTGGGGCTTGCCGCCATTGAGCGTCTGAAGGTTGGCATTCATCTGCTCCAGTCCGTCGGCACTGAAGGCTAGGGAGACATTGCCCCCGCAGGCCTCGAGATGGCGCCGGAGGATGGTGCGAATGCCCGAATCGGTAATTGCCTGAATCTTTTTAAACGCCTTGTCACGGGTCGTAACCTTGTCGAAATGTCCTACAAGATCTTTTCGCGTGGCGAAATAGCGCGCGCGGGGCTGCTCGGTCTTGGGATCGAGGTCTTCGCGCGAGAGCCGGATGACCTTGATGCGCTTGAGATCGAGATCGGGCCATAGATGCGCATATCCCTCAAAGTAACATTTGATGCTCTTGGCGTCCATGCCGGCTTTGACAAGCTCCAGAAGCTTGGCCCGAAGTACGGGATCGACTACGCGCCAGGGGCGCTCTAAAGCCTGGGGCAACTTCACCTCAACCTCCTCGCGCAGACAGATCTCGCCATACACCGTCTCCTTGTGGAGGGGCTTACGGATGGCCCACTGGTCACCCAGTTTCTGTTTCTGCCAGGTCTTGCGCCCGTCGGCACCATAATGGATCGAACGATTGGTGGTCTTGGTGATGACGCGAAGATTTTGCTTGAAGCTCACAATGGCCCCGCGCAGCGCGCGATCGAGATCAGCGGGGAAGGTCGGCCAGGGCTTGAGAAACTCTCGGGCCACCTGGATCGTCTGTGGGCGCCCGTCACGCAGGATGTGGACCTCCTCATAGCGGCGCAACTTATGGGAAAGCTGATGCCGATTGGCATTGGTCTCGCCATTGGAGAGGGCCGCCTCGTTGTTGAGCAGGTTGACATGCTCTCGCGTAGCGCAGGCGATGACAATAGCATCCATCGCATGGTGGCGGTGGTCGACGCGCTTCTTGTTAAAGCCACTGCGCTGGTCGAGTGGCATGTCGGGAATCTCGTGTCCGCCGGCCGTACGGCTGGTATAATCCATTGTGCCGGTAAGCGCATTGAGGCGCTGGAAACGAGGCAGGATGAGCTGGTTCCACACATTGTTGACACCCCAATCTTGCTTGAGCCGGTCGGTGACGGCGCCCGTGCAGACAATGACATTGCGCGACTTTGCTTCGAGTTCGCCATCTTCGCGCACGAGGCGGGAGAGCAGCGACATCACCCAGCGGCTGATGTAACGACTGTCATTGAGCTGGCGCTCGATGAAGTCGGCGGGGATGTCGTCCATCAACAGCCGGCGGAGCTTGCCACGAAGAGACTTGAAGGTCTGCTCGACATAGCTGACATAGGCCTGTTCGGTCTGAATTATGACGTTGGGCAGACCCGGCACAGAGGCACCGCCGTATTTGGCGATGAACTCATGGGCGGTCAGGCGATCCTTCATCTTATTGACGGCCGACTCGCAGATGACCTTGTTGGAAAGCGAATCATCGAAAAAGCGCGACTGGGGAATGATGTGTTCGACCTCGTAATCGCGGGTGAAGAGACGGGAGAGGGGGATGATCTCGCCCGTATAGGGCGAACGATAACGCTGCTCCAGCCACAGCTTGTAGCGCTTGACCTCGGCGGACGTAGGCGAAGCCGTCTTGCTGATCTTGCTGACGAAGTCAAACTCCCGGTCAGTCTTTGAGAGGGTGGCCAAGGCCCCCTCCTCATAGATGCGCAAAAGCTCTTGCTGCGAGGGGGAGTGGGGACGTACGTCCTCGATGCCGTAACTATCCTGCGCAAACTCGGCGAGCATCATGCGGATGCGCTGGTTGGTGGCTTCGTTTTGCTGAATGCGCTGGCTGAGCTCGCGGCGCTGTTCGGCATTGCGCTTCATCTCACGACCGAGCTCTACGTGCACTTCGTCAACCGGCCCGTAGCGCTTGAGGATATCGCGCACGACGCGCACCGTCTCGAGAATGACCTGCTCGACGATGGGATTGCGCAGCGAGTGGTGCTTGAAGGCTTTGAGCCAATTGTCGACATCCTCGGCCGTGCGCCATCGTGTAAGATCACTCGCCTCGCTATGGCGGCCATAGACCAGGTAGCAGGCCAGCCAGGTGGGCAGGCCGTGGCAATCGGCTAGCGACCTGAACCGGGAGGCCTGCTTCCTGACACGATCGCTGATGGCGGGATCGACCTCGCCGGTGACAATGTGATCGATACGCTCGCGGGTAGCCGGATCAATGTCATCGACACGCCAATAGCACCCTTCACGCATCAGGGGGAGCAGGCGGCGCAGCGCCTTCAGGGAGAGGCCGCAATAGTCTTTCTTAAAAGGCTTGACCTTAACGAACGATTCGACAAAAGCCTCGCCAAGACCGTGAGCCTTGGCAAACTTTGTCAGGGCCTTGCGGAGCTCGTCCTTGTCGTCGATGGAGTAGAGCACGTGCCAAAGATGCTCCCAGAATTTGTCTTCGTCCTGCCGGGCGACGATGAGGGTGGCCTCGCCTTGGGAAGCCCCCTTGATCACCCGCTCACCGGCCGCGGCGTCAAGGATGTGTAGCGTGACGCCCGCAGCCTTGAAGGCTGTGAGTAGGGCATGACGCGTCTCTCCGGCGGGATAGACCTTGTCAGAAGGATAGCTCCAACGATGATGCGCCAACTCATCTTTGGAAAGACGGAAAAACATTTTAAGCACATCGGCCTCCTTCACCTCTTTGCGGTCGCGAAGGAAGGCGAAGAGTTCGGCGCGCCGCTCCGGTGTAGGGAGAAAGCGGGAGTCGAGCGTGACCTCGTGCTCTAAAGCGCGGGAGTTTAGGTCAAAACCTGTGCGGTAGATGCGCAGGTTGGCAATAAACTGCCAGAGACGGAAATCCTGGAAGAGCGGATGAGACTTAGGGGCACACTTCACGTCTACCTTCTTCGTCTCTCCCGTAACGGGATAGGTGTAGCTGCGATGCTCGTAGGGACAATTGGCGATAAGCGACTTCTTGCTCTTGAGCGGGCGCTGATAGAGGAGGATGTCATCGGCCAGGAGATAGGTGAAGCCTCTCTCGGAGATGGTGCGCCGATGGGTTTCGTTTTGGGGATAAAGCAGGTCGATGCAGCGGGCGTAGAGTTCGCGGTCGCGCAAGGCGGGATGGAACTTCGTCTGGGCATCGAGGATGGCGTGGAGTTCGGCGCGATAATAGCGGCGCTGGATATGGCGCACAAGCCCGCCACGCATCTTCGCATCGGGCTGGCGGAGAAGGGTGTCATAGATATATTCTCCCACATGCTTACCCGAGGCGTCGATGTCGTGCTCGGTCTTCTTCATAATCAACGTCCAATCATCCTCCTTAGGCTTGCTGAACGACTTCTTGGGGCGGCCTTCCTTATCAAGTTTGGGACGGCCGTCCTTATCGACATAGCGCGTGACGATCAACTCTAGTTCATGGCCGGGCTGCCAGGCGGGAGGAGTGAACGAGGGATAAGGATAAACTTCGCCCCCGGAGAGTTTGACATCGTACCACGTGCGACCGCTCTTCTTGTCCTGTATTCCCGTGTCGACCACCTCAAGCACTTTATGCACTTCGAAAGTCACAATCTTACCATCGGAGGAATCGGAAGCCTCTTCTTCATCACGCAATTGATGATAACCTCGCTTGGCATTGAAAGAAAGGAGTACCCAAGCCAGTTCTTGTTCGGTGATGGGCCGGAGCAGGGCCTTCTTGCGCAGGTAATAAAGCGTCCAGTCATAAGGCACCTTAGCCCCGCCGGCAACAAGTGCGGGCTGATGAAGGCGGAAATCGGCCAGCATCTCTTCAAAGGATTCCTTAAAGACGAACTGGTACGTACCATCGGCATCGATGCGCCAGGCAATCTTGGGCTGGCCATGATCTTTGAACTTGCCATAACGCGTAAGCTGTGCGGAAAAGTGTGGAGGCAGAAAGCCCATAAGATCGAGCACACGCAGCAAACGCTCGCGACGCAGCAGGCTGCGCTCACGCAGACGGCGCATGCCACGATAGAAGGTGCGCTGGGCCGTCTGGGAAACCGAGTTGCCCTTGTCGAAGTCTCCGAGCTGGGCTGCATCCATGGGAATGATGCGGCTGTCAGCCGCAATGATATGGCGATCGATGACTTCGTTGTCTTCATTTGCTTTGTTGATCAGCGCCCAACCGATGCTGTTGGTGCCAAGATCAAGACCAAGAATACGTCTCATAAGGAAAGATGTAAAGTGGGGTGCGATAATAGGTTTGCGTTCACAGCCCTTCCCCGGCAACAGCGTTTCAACACAGCAGGAGGACAAATCCTCTATGGGTGCGTCCGTAAGGAACATACGACTTCGTCCGCAGGTCTCAACTTAAAAGGGCGGAGACCCTTCTCTATGAAGTGCGCAAGGATACGAAAGATGAACTTGACAACAAGTACTGAAGATTCGACGCCACAGATACTAAGGAAAGGAGCCGTAAAATTAACGCTTTCACAAAGACAATGCGACATTTCAGGCCATAATCATGACACCTTGGTAGATTCTATCGCAATTACGCCCACCTCCTCGCGCCTCAGGGCGAAAGGAGGGGGCGGGCAGCCTGGGAAAAAGCATGAGACATGCCCGCACACTACAACGGCGAAAGAGCTAGCAATGCGTAAGACGGGCCAGGTAATCGTAATGGTCACCCTCCATGATACATTCGGCTTTAAGCCCGCAGGCAGCTGCCGCCGTGCGGACAAGCCCGAAATCGGCGTAGAGCCAGCTGAAGCGGGGGCCCTTGATGCGGCCGTAGATCATCTGGAAGTCGACTTCGCCATAGTAGGTTTCGGCATTGGGCGGAGAAAAGTGGCCCGCTTCGTCCTCAAAGATGTAACGAAGGTCTGTACTATCGGTCAGGATTTGCCCCTGCGGAGCCAGTAGATTCTTCAACCGCTGCAACAAGGGGACCAGCCGGTCGGCCGTTCCGGCAATGCCAAGCCCGTTCATCAAGAGGAGGATGGTGTCAAAACGGCAGTGATGCAGCGGCGTATGCTCCGGATCATCAAGTATGTCGGTGAGAAAGACTCGCTTCACACCGCGCAGCCGCATGGCCTCAACGGAGAGTGGAGAGACGTCGATCGCCGTGACGGAAAATCCCCTACCCTGCAATATGAAGGAGTGGCATCCGGCGCCGGCCCCGACGTCGAGCACGGTGCCGGTACAGGCTTCTAAGGCGCTGCGTTCGAGCGGCGGCAACGCTGCGTAGTCGCGAAAGAGATGGGGCAAGGGCATTTCGTCATCGTCAAAGCAGGAAGACGTGACGATGAGCGGATGGCGGGCGACGCCGTGCGTGGCATAGTCGAGGATGGCGCGCCCCATAGGGTCGTGGTCAGCTGATAAAATCATGGTGCGAAGATACAACAGCGCTACAGACGCCGGAAGATTTTTTTACCCGCACCTTTCCCTTACTGATGTTAGCTAAAAGAGGGAAAGAGATTGCACCAGGACAATAAAAGGCGGTCTTTGAGACCTTTAAGACGAATGGAATCAGGGTCATAGACCCGAAAAATTGCAAGTCTAGTTTAGAAAAGCAACTTTCGACTTGTTGGTGTCGAAACGTTTCTTTATTTTTGTCCCGTTCTACCTTACGTGCCCTTAATCACGACTTCCGACGAGGCTGCACGCCAGGCTTTGCAATCACACTAAATAAAGATATATCCCGCAATGAACAATCAAAAGAGAGTCTACACTTTTGGCAACGGCAAGGCCGAAGGCCGCGCCGACATGCGCAACGAATTGGGCGGCAAAGGGGCCAACCTCGCTGAGATGAACCTCATCGGCGTGCCCGTACCTCCGGGTTTCACCATCACCACCGACACTTGCAATGACTATTATAAGATCGGTAAGGACCAGGTCGTAGCAGAACTCAAGGTGGAGGTAGAGAAGAGCCTGCACCTCGTAGAAGAGCTGATGAACAGCAAGTTTGGCGATATCAGCAACCCGCTCCTTCTCTCCGTTCGTTCCGGCGCCCGCGCCTCCATGCCGGGCATGATGGACACGATCCTGAATCTGGGCCTCAACGATGAGGTTGTCGAAGGTCTAGCAAAGAAAACGGGCAACCCGCGCTTTGCCTATGATGCCTACCGCCGTTTCGTACAGATGTACGGCGACGTGGTGATGGGCCTCAAGCCTGTAAGCAAAGAGGACATCGATCCGTTTGAAGCCATCATCGATGCCGTAAAAGAGGAGAAGGGCGTTAAGCTCGACAACGAACTAGACGTTGACGACCTCAAGAAGCTCGTCAAACGCTTTAAAACCGCAATCCTCGAGCAGACGGGCCAGGCATTCCCTACCGACCCGATGGAGCAGCTCTGGGGCGCTATCTGTGCCGTGTTCGATTCGTGGATGAACCAGCGCGCGATTCTCTACCGCAAGATGGAAGGCATTCCCGACGAGTGGGGTACGGCCGTGACCGTCATGGCGATGGTCTTCGGCAACATGGGCGACACATCCGCCACCGGCGTTTGCTTCAGCCGCGACGCCGCTACGGGAGAAGACCTTTTCAACGGCGAGTGGCTCGTCAACGCTCAGGGTGAAGACGTGGTGGCCGGTATCCGCACTCCGCAGCAGATCACCCTTGTCGGCTCACGCCGCTGGGCCGAACTGCAGGGCATCAGCGAGGAAGACCGCAAGGCTAAATATCCTTCGATGGAAGAAGCCATGCCGGAGATCTACAAGCAACTCGACGCCATTCAGACCAAACTCGAAGAGCACTACCATGACATGCAAGACATGGAATTTACCGTGCAAGAGGGCAAATTGTGGTTCCTCCAGACCCGTAACGGCAAGCGTACCGGTGCCGCCATGGTCAAGATAGCCATGGACCTGCTTCGTCAGGGCATGATCGATGAGAAGACCGCCATCGAGCGCTGCGAGCCGCAGAAGCTTGACGAACTCCTCCATCCTGTCTTCAGCAAAGAGGCACTGGCCCGTGCCAAGGAACTTACCCGCGGCCTTCCTGCCAGCCCCGGTGCCGCCTGCGGTCAGATCGTTTTCTTCGCTGACGATGCCGCCAAGTGGCACGAAGATGGTCACAAGGTAGTCATGGTCCGTATCGAGACCTCTCCCGAAGACCTCGCCGGCATGGCGGTGGCAGAGGGTATCCTCACGGCTCGCGGAGGCATGACCTCGCACGCTGCCGTCGTAGCACGCGGCATGGGCAAGTGCTGCGTCAGCGGTGCCGGTGCCATCAACGTGGATTATAAGAACCGCACGGTAGAGATCGACGGCGTTGTTCTCCGCGAAGGCGACTACATCTCGCTCAACGGCAGTAACGGATGCGTCTATAAGGGCGAAATCAAGACGCAGGCTGCCGAACTCTCCGGCGACTTTGCAGCCCTGATGGATCTCTGCGCCAAATATACCCGTCTTCAGGTACGCACCAATGCCGATACGCCCCATGATGCCGAGGTGGCACGCAAATTCGGCGCTGTCGGCATCGGCCTTTGCCGCACGGAGCATATGTTCTTCGACAATGAAAAGATCGTCGCCATGCGCGAGATGATTCTCGCAGAAGATGTTGAGGGACGTCGCAAGGCACTCGCCAAACTCCTCCCCTATCAGAAGGAAGACTTCAAGGGCATCTTCCGCGCCATGGACGGCTATCCCGTCAATGTCCGCCTGCTCGATCCCCCTCTTCATGAGTTCGTTCCCCACGACCTCAAGGGCCAGGAAGAGATGGCTAAGGCCATGGGCGTGACGGTGGAATACATCCGCCAGCGCGTCGAGAGCCTCTGCGAGCACAACCCCATGCTCGGGCACCGTGGCTGCCGTCTCGGCAACACCTATCCCGAGATCACCCAGATGCAGACTCGCGCCATCCTCAGTGCCGCCATCGACCTCAAGCGCGAAGGCCTTGACCCGCACCCCGAAATCATGGTTCCCCTGACCGGCATCCTCTATGAGTTTGAGGCCCAGGAGAAGATCATCCGCGACGAAGCGGCCGCCCTCTTCAAGGAAGAAGGCATTGAGATCCCCTTCAAGGTCGGCACGATGATCGAGATTCCTCGTGCAGCCCTCACGGCAGACCGCATCGCATCGCGCGCCGAGTACTTCAGCTTCGGTACGAACGACCTCACCCAGATGACCTTCGGTTACTCGCGTGACGACATCGCCAGCTTCCTCCCCGTATACCTAGAGAAGAAGATCCTCAAGGTGGATCCTTTCCAGGTACTCGACCAGAACGGTGTCGGCCAGCTCGTCAAGATGGCCGTCGACAAGGGCCGCTCCGTCCGCCCGGGTCTCAAGTGCGGCATCTGCGGCGAGCACGGCGGCGAACCCAGCAGCGTGAAGTTCTGCGACAAGGTCGGCCTCGACTACGTCAGCTGCTCTCCCTTCCGCGTTCCCATCGCCCGCCTCGCTGCGGCGCAAGCGGCGATAGAGAACTAAGCGAAAGCGACGGAATCTTATCCGTTAATTAGCTATCAGGCTGCAACTCACTACGTTACGTAGTAGGTCGCAGCCTGAATTGCGTTTAGGTAGAGGAGAGAAGGTGCTGTTCACCAGAGGCGAACTGACCCATGAGGCACGAAGAGTGGAAATCTTTAACGAGAAAAAGAAACCTGTCGTGTTGTTGACTAACAACTTTGAGTTCCCGGTAGAGGATATTTCCGAGATTTACCGTCTCCGTTGGGCGATCGAATCTCTGTACAAACAGCTCAAACAGAATTTCCCATTTCATTTCTTCTACGGAGATAGTATCAATGCCATACAGATACAAATATGGGTGGTCTTGATAGCCAATCTGCTCATTACCGTACTCTCAAGAAGCATTAAAAGAAATTGCGCATTCTATCAGGTTGTCACTATGGTGCGCCTTACGCTTATGTACTACATTGATTTTGTCGCATTTATGGAAAATCCTGACAAAACATGGAACAATATTCTGGCCAAGGAGGAGCAAAAAGGACCACCAGAACCTTCTCTATTCGATTAGGAGGGGCTTACTTTGGGAAAAAAGAAGTTCGAAGCCTGATTTCACTGAGCTTCGGACAGGATATTTATGCTCTTTTGAGTTTTACCGGACAGTAATAGTTCAAGACCTATTACCAGAACTTCTTCCCCATCGTCGGCCTGACGGTCGTCGTCGCCCTCATCTGGCGCATCATCACCTATTATTCCTACCTCGTCGCCGGCGCCTGCATCATCCCCCGCTGGCTGAAGAAAACAGCGTAAAAGGGAAGCTCTATCTGATATGATAGATTGTATCGTATAACGTTGAAACGATAGCTGCGACAGCTGGCATTAGGTATAAGAAAGCGCCTCTAACACCTGGACGGGCAAAACAGCTCCCAGTCCGCTCCAAGTGCTTGAAGCATTTGCTTTTACCATCACCGCAGCTTCACCCTCCGCCCCTTAGATACAGAGTCCGTAAAACTACATGCCGTCTCCGCGCGCCGGCTTACCTTCCCGTTTTGCGGAGATTCCATGTCGTAGGAAGTCTCACCGGGTAATTTCCGATTTTTGCCTACACCCTGCCACCAACTCTTCCGAAGCAATTGTGAATCAGTGATTTTATGGTGTAGGCGACCCCCTGTTTGCCTACACTAAGCTGCCACCCTACCTACACTCCCTGGAGCCGGATCCGCTTCTTACGGGTGTAGGTAGGGTGGTCGTTTAGTGTAGGCGAGATGTAGGCAAGGTGTAGGCAAGGTGTAGGCAAAGAGCCTTTTGCCTACACCTGATTATTTCTGGTTTACAGCCCTTTCGGCCGGGTTAGTGGCAGCGTGTAAGCAAAAATCGGAAATTACCCGTAGCGCGCATAGATAATCGGCCAATCCGGCCGGGAGGGAGGGGGATAGGCTTCCCAGGCGCGTGGTGCTGCCTCCGATCATGCGTGGACTTAAGATCGGATGTACTGCAGTATCGAATGTACTGCGCTCCGGCGGATTTATTATGCGTCGGTTCATAGGCTATTGCCGCTCTTAAATATCCCGGATATGGATAAGGCGCATCTCTCCGGACTTATAGGGAAGTCCCGTAACGACAATCGTATTGTCGGGCTCAATCCGTTTTACCGTCAGAGCTCCGTCCGTATTATCGCTTAAGTACCAAACCGAAGAAAATATATTTCACCCGGAAAATAATACCCCAAAATAGAATCATTCGGCGAGAACAGATTGTCCGAGCCGAAGAAATACTCGGCATCATTGTTACTTGTCCTCCACGTTCCCCACAATAAGGAAAAAATCGAGGGCTGTCTATGGGCATCGCCGGTGAGGAATACCAATGAAAAGGCTAAGAGGACAATTGTGATGTGGTGTAATACTCTCACAATCTAATAGGCTTCAATCCTTGTTATGAGGAATATGGCTGGGGTGATTGATGGGCTGGAGCTTCGCATCGAGGCGACGGTGTCTTGATCCTTGTTCTGATGAAGTATGGTCTAGGAGCACAAAGATAATACAAATGCCAGGCGGATGCAAGAGTGTTAATCCTTGTTCTAATGGAATATGGTCTAGGAGATACTTAGTAATTCCGAAGGACTGCTGTGTCTTAATCCTTGTTCTAATGGAATATGGTCTAGGAGACTCTGCCATTATTCATGCCTCGTAATCACAAAATACAAATCTGTTATACAGCGAATTGTTGAGAAAAGAACGTTTAACATTAGCGTCACAAATATTATATTAAGGACCACACTTATATACTGCTGATTTAAGAAACTAAAGAGAGCTCCTATATAATACCCAACACATAAAATTGTTTCTATTATGATTAGATACGAATATGATATGACAATTAGTTTGTATAATGAGATTCTCTTCCCATACACATTCCTTGATGTCATAAACTTTTTCGTTTCTTCTATTTTTGAATTCCCTGTCAAGAATAGTGTTAATGCTGCCAAAGTGAATCCCAATAAGGTCGCTATAATAGGTACAGCACCTTGAATAACGTTGTATAACAGGTTGCCATCATTTGTATACGAAAGAATACCGCTTGTCACTCCTAAAATAAGCGGGACTCCCCATTCATATACTGCAATTCGTTTGGTCAGCGTTGAAAAATAATCAAAAATGACAAATAAGAATTCAAAATACATCAGAAGCCACGTGATAATATCTCTAATTGAGAAAACATATAAGCAGTATTATACTCTCCAGTCTCTTCATTTTGCTGGGCATCAATATACTCCTTTTTGTTGATAAAACTTGTGTCAATGACACTTTCATTTGTATCCGACATTTTACCTTTCACTCTAATACGCCTTATATCAGTCCGCCCTCCTGTTAACTTTGAATAAATATCATAGATTGCTTGTTTTATCGTTTGAGACCGTTTAGTTTTTAACTCTATGATAATATTTTCCTGAACATGGTCAATACGGTCAGAAAAATTCAGCGCATCACTTCCTAATACCTGTTTATCAATGAATATTTCCGCACATAACACTCTCTCCATACTGTCCAACACCTCTCTAAAGTCATCCCGAGGTATCATATCAAAAGAAAAATCACCTTCTATTCCGTCTCGACGATGAACATTATTATAAAGAGAGATAAAGGTATTGAGATATTCAGTAATTAGCTTAAGTGTTAATATATTATGCCCTGTTTCCAAAAAAACGATAGCATCGCCAGCCACAAACTTAATGAGCAAATGCGTCTTTATCTGCTCTCCCTCCTCCATAGTTTTTGGATTCTCCCTTGCTTCAACAGTATTTCTATTCAATAAAGGAGCACGATAACTATGTTTTGCGCTCTTAAAGAGCATTTTCAAGAGACAGGATTCCCCGTCATATTCATAAAAATCAAGAAAACAAATCCTATTACCTACTATATCCAGTTTCTTTTCCCGATTTGATAGTGCATTTATGTATTGAAGCAGCCTTAGCAGCCCACTCTCCACGTCTAACGTATCTTCTCCATTTTTATGATGCAAGTAATAAAAGCCTATCTTTCTTTGCGTCATATTGTTATATCATTTATTTTAGGTTAATTTACAAAAGGGCTTCTATTGTAGTGTCAGTAAACGTTCTCCAAATATCCAGTCGAACCGACTTGTAGCTGCGGAACAACTGTCTGACAAACTCAATCTCGAACACCAGTCGGAAATCGTTTGGGGCGTTGTCGGGCTGGCCTTCCTTGCGAGTGCCCACACGGGCAATCCTGATAAGGTAGAGGTCGCGCACGCCCTTCTTCTTAATGTAGGGCATGAAGTAGTAGAGTTTGTTCAGGGCTACCGTAGCAGGGAATCGCTTGCCCGTATAGTATACCTTGGCCGAGCGGTCGAGGTATTGCTCCATGTTGTCAGCCTTGACATAGCTGACGAGCACATTCTTCGTCAGGTCGAGGTCGGAGTAATCAGGTGCTTGTGGCTTGGGCGTAAACGTGTTCTCTACAATGTTGTCGGGATATTGTTCAAGCGTCTCTCTGAAATCGAGTTCCAGCACACCGCTATTCTTCCCTGAGGATTCCTCCTTCGGCTTATCCAACGTCTCGCGGTTCAATCGTCTGCCCATCAGTTTTTGCCAGATAGAGCGCGCCATCTGCACCTCCCGATCTGTGAAACCCATGCCCTGCCGCAGCAACACATCGTCCGTATAGTCGAGCATTTCTTTCGTCGGAACTTTCCTGCGCAGCATATCGTCGAGTCGTTCAAATATGGCTTCGTTCTCGGCTCTGTAGGGCAGGTAGATACCACCCACCTCGCTCGGCATCAGTTCCAGCACACCGCCGCCAAAATTCCTGCCAAGTATTTCGGCAAAGGCAAACGAGAGCGAGTTATAGAAGCTGGCCACAAACGCTCTGCGGTTCACACCGTCATGGATAAAAACGCGGTGCATGGTGTCGGTGGTGTAGGCGTTGGCCTCGTTCAGCACGAACTTGGGGTAAACATTATTTCGCCTCAGAAAGAGCGCGTCGGAAAGTTTGATGGACGGAATAACATACCAATAGTCACGAATGCGGGTCTTGTAGCCTTGAACATCCTTATCATTCGCTCCGTCCTCCAGATACCGTTTTGCCCCCTCCGTGCCATTGGTCATAGCATCAGGAGTAAACACCAAAAGATTTGCTTTCGCCCCCTTTCGCAGATTCTCTTGCCAGTCATCAGTTGTGAAACGCAAACTGCCCACTTGTACACTCCTGCCGACCATCGGACGGGCATACGCCTGTAGCTGATACATGTCCACGATTGACTGCGGCACGGTGAAATAGCCGTTGGCACCCGTCGTGATGCCCACCTCCACGTCGGCATAGGTCGCAATCTTTGGCATCTGTGCCGTCCTGATACGGTTTAGGAACTCTAATTCCTCACGGTCAAGGAAATAGTATGTCCACTTGTCGGCATGAAAATCTATCTCTTTTGTTGGCAGGTTCAGGCGGTGGGGGTCGAGCGCATTCAGCCCATCGACATCTTTCACCTCAATGTGTTCTATCAGGTGCTCATTGCCTCCTGTCTTTTCGCACAGCAAAAGGACAACTTCTTGCTGGATTGCCTCAAACACAAGGTTCTCGAACGATATGATGTTTATCTTGTTGAAGTTACGGGCGAGATATTGGCGTAGCTGTTTTGCATACGTCACTTGCAGCAGTTCCGATGGGATGACAAATCCCATCTTCCCGTGCTCTTTTAATAGTTGGCTGCACCCAACAACGAACGTAACCCATGCGTTTGTCAGCTTCGAGCGTTTCATGCCCACTCTGCTGAATATCTCCGAGGCCAACGTCTGCTGACTTTCATCGTAGTACTGGTAGCGGATAAATGGAGGATTTCCCACAACGAGGTCAAATCGCCTCTCTGTATCTAAGCAGAACCGATGAAAGTCCATATTTATCACTTCCGCATCGTGCAGGCCGATTGCTCGTGTTTTCTCAGCCTCTCCTTCCTCAAACTCAACTGCCGTAACTCTATGGAAAGACATCTGCTCCTGATACATGCTCTCCAAGAACACGCCATCGCCGCAACTGGGTTCCAGTATGTCATAATCCCTGCTGCCGTTTATTCCCCAATGGAGTATAAACGAGGCGATTGCAGGTGGTGTGTAGTAGGCTCCCCGTAATTTCTGTTCGGATGCGTCTTCAATTTGCTGCATATATCTCTTTGATTACAGGGATTGCTTTATCTTCATCTTCGGTCAGTCCGTACAGGTTGCGTATGGCCAACTGCTGTTCTGCTTTCAGAGCGTCGAACTGGCGCTGTAGGGGTGTCAGTTTTCTGCGGTTGCCAGCATTAGCAATAATCTTGTCGCCTAAGATGATGAGCCGCTTTTGCCTTTCGGCAATATCGTTATGAGCTGCCACATCTGCCTCTTTGCCAAAGTCTATCTTTCGAACTGGCATCTGCTTCAACACTTTCGTACCTCTTGCTATATACCCGTTTTGGAATATCTCGCCATAGAGCGAACTTATCCATTCCATATACTTGCAATTCAGGATGGCCTGTATGTAGTAGATGGAGTATTGAGAATCGTCAGGCAATGCTATCAGGCAATAGCCAGCCGTTCCTCCAGAAGAAACAAATGTGCTGTAAGAGTCAACCGCATATTTGTCTCCAGAAGAAAGCACGCCCACGATAATCTTCTGTGGCAAGTTGCAGGCATCCAAACTCTGATGGCGACCAAATCTGTGCCATTCGTTTGCTGTCGTTGGTGTGGGCTTGACATCACGTTTGGGCGATGCCAATATACTTTTATGGGCAGTCAGGTATTTGTAAAGAAGTGGAAATTTCTTCTCGATGTCATCTAATGGAATAACCTCTAACTTTCCGTTCTCTTTTTTCCTATATGGAAAGATTACACGGGCATTTGGCTTGAAAGTCTTATACGTTCCCAAACTGTCATCATTGCGTGGCGTCTTGAAGTATGGCTTTGTTATCGCCTTTTCAATCTGCCATTCCCGACCACCATTAGTAAACGTAAAAACTCCGTCCATCTCACTTGTAGGTAGGAAGATGTAAATTTTATTGGCACTCGTCTGAATGCCATTAAAAATATTGTCTGCACCAACAATATCCACCAAGGGACTGCTTTGGCTTTCCAACTTTTGATATACAGATGACATCGCGTCTGTTATCAAAGCCCAAGTATTCTCGCTAATGCCGTCAATTGGCTTTTTATCTGTGTGTATTGTAGCCTTATCGGACAGCTTCCAGGTGTTCAAATTCTGTACTTCATTATACTTGAAGTACTCACGTTCTGAGTTTTGAAGAATCAGCAAGCAAGTGTAATTGGATTTTCCAGAGAAAACCTGACAAGCACCGAATGCGGTTATGGCTTTTAGGCTCTTCTTTTGAGCAATGAGTTTTCTTAGTTCTTTGCCTGCACCAACCTTCATGAACTTGTTCGGAACAATGTAACCAAGCATTCCATCTTCTTTGAGGAGCGAAAAAGCCCTCTCGATAAAAACCATATACTTATCAAACTGTTTATAGGCACTCTTGTACTTATTCTTGTAAATCTCCAATTCTTTGGGCGTGATGTTCTTCATGTCCTCCGATTTCAGATAGGGAGGATTTCCAACTATCACATCGAATTGGGCAGGGAAGTCAAATGGATTGATTTCCAACGTGTCCTCTTCTTTCACATCCGCACTCTCCAGCAGACTGTTCCCAAAGAAGATGTTTTCTGAAAGGTCAGGCAGTATCGGGTGATCACTGCTGGTGGTGTCGGCATCCTCATCCTCCAGCAGTTTCAGCAGGAGGCCGAACTTGCACGCCTCGGCTGCATTGAAGTCCTTGTCAACGCCGTAGATGCAGCTGGTGAGCAACTGCTTCTTGTCGGCATAGGGCAGACGATATGTGTTGCCCGCTATCTGTATGAGCCGCGACGGGTCTTTCTGTAGATAGTAGTCAATAAGGATGTCGTTCAGCAACTGGAACAGCTCCAGAAGGAATGCGCCAGAACCGCAAGCAATATCGGCAAACTTCATCCGCAGGATTTCATCTGCCGTCTTGCCAGAGCAATACTCCGTGACGGTCTGTCGCAGAATCTCGCGGATGATATAAGTTGGCGTTGTTACCACATCGCTGTCAACATTGTCGGGTTTCATCACAACTTGTAACCCGCCATCTTTCAAGTCGAGCTTCTGGGCAATAAAGATTTCGTAGATATGGCCGAGAATGTCCGACGAGAACACGCTGAACGAATAGGGGCTTTCAGGGTAATAGAGCTGGCGGATGATAGTCCAAAAGGCCGAACTGGCACGGCACACCACCTGCTCGGAAAGTGCTTGGTCGAACAACCCTGAGTTGAACCGCCTGTCAGCCTTGCGGAACTTCTCCAACAGGGCAGAAAAACTCTCGTTGTCGGCAATGCGCAGCAGTTCCTTATAGGTCTCAATATTCCTGTCCTCGCAGACGCGCAGGAACAGAATCTTGTTGATGTAGCTCTGCACCTCGTCGTTCAGCAGGTCAAGGTCGATTTCATCATTTGATGTTCCATTTTGGAATTTCAAAGCCTCATAGATTTCTTTGCCAAGTATCAGCCGCCAGTCGTTTATCTGATGCAGGAACTGCTTATCTACCGACCATTGCTGCAAGCGCACCTCAATGTCTTTCCACACTTCGTCGAACTCACCTGAATAGACCGACTCGCGCCCAAGGAAGTGCAACAGCTCAGGGAACTTCTCCTCATATTCTGTATAGCGGTAGCGGCGAATCATTCGCACGTTGTTGCCATCGTCCTCCTTCACGCTAACAGACGTATCGTAGATGTAGAGCCATTCGAAGTTTGAAAGCACCGAGATTTTCAAGTTGGCCGTGAATCCATAGCGGCGCAGCTGACGGACAGGAGCCGGATCAGTGTCGATGTCAACGTGCGGCTTCTTTGCCTCCAAGAAAAATTTGCGCTCTGCAAACAGACGAAACGTATAGTCGGGCTTCTTAGTGTGTTCGCCCGCCCCAGCTTTCAGCGGCTCCTCCACCAACACCTCGCGCTCATGGGTAGGCCGTGCCGCTGAATTGGTGATATCCCAGCCCAACAGCTGAAACAGCGGGTCGAGAAATTCATTCCTCACCTCCGTCTCATTATATCGTTCAGTCAAGTAGTAATCTCTACCTGCCTCATATTTTCTAATTAAATCCTTTATTTTTATCACAGCTTATCACTTTGTACCAACTTGTTTCTAACACATCAATCACACCTATCAAGCATATTATTACATATTATACACAGATAGAGGTAATTCGTATAATTTTCTTCACCCGTACCAAATCTACCAGTTCCACATCCAGCAGTTCTGCTATTTTAAGATAGGTCTCCATCGTTGGCAGACAGTCGTTGGTACGCCATTCTGATACTGTGGTCGCAGCGCAACCAAGTTGCTCGGCCAACCATTTGTTCGCCTTCTCCTCCTCAGCAAGCACCACTTTGATGCGGTTAATATCTTTATCCATACGGAATAATTGTTATTCATATCGCAAAGATACACAATTTATTCAAACGCATATCAAAATCCATAGAATTTTAACAAGAAATCACATTTTAATGTCATTTTTCTCATTTTCTGATGATTTTGCCGATACTCCTCTGTTAACGATGTAACCTTGCCCATTATCTGTACCAACTGCATCATATACTTCTCCAACTTGCAGACAAAGCCATCGCCCTACGTTCGGAGAAGTGGCTCTTCAGATCTTTCAGTGTCTGGTTGTAGTTATTACCCACCATGCGGAACTGGGCGTGGAAGTCACTCAACTTTGCATAGTATTCGTGCTGGCTCTTGTCGAAAGTCACCACATGGAATGTCTCACCGAAGAACTAGGAATATTGCCTTGCTGCTCAAGCCAGAGCGTTCGTACATCGTGAGGAATTGATAGTACTCCTTAGATGTGAAGTTCACCGTGATGCGGTTTGTTGCTGGGTCTGACTTGGGATACCTCCCTCCTTTGTTTCTTTTGTCGTTCATTGCAATCTTGCTTATAGTTTGACTTTTTTACTCTTTGCTTACGGCAAGTATGCACAGGCAGACCGACTTCGGAGGTCGGACAGAAGTCCTCGGCAGAGCAAGGAGGTTTGTGCTGCAAACGGAGTTTCGTGCAGCACAAAACACACCTTGTTATGTTCTGACAAACATAATAATCCGTTTGTTAGGCGGATGCAGTTCTGCGCAGTGGGCGACTTACCGTAATCAGGTGCAAATTTAGTGCAAAACACTTGGCCTTGCAACAGTCGTTGAAAGCCATATGCCGCCAGTTTACGGTAAAATGCAGCCAAAGGCTATATTGACAACTGCTGTTTGCGGCACGAAGAAGGAAATACGCCTGGCATGACGGACAAGGAATTGCTTGTCGTTGACTTCGCGGATTTGGACGATGGCACCAGCTGGGACGAGTGCCTACACCGCGATAACCTCAAGCATATCTACTTTGGGCACGCATCCCATTCACTCTATACCCATAACCCTTATTCGCTGGCCGACATAGTGCGCATCAACAGTTTTGATGTGAATGTACAATTGGCGTGTCAACGGCTAACAGACCAGGCGGGTCGGCGATCAAAGATATTATCAAAGACAATTATTGCTGTCCGATAAAACTTTTCCTTGATGCATAAAGTTGGGGCTGATTCCT
>DAVZJV010000024.1:0-28013 GCA_052272595.1 Alloprevotella sp. | reverse complement strand
TAAAGGCCACGGCCCGGGCGCTCTCATGGAGCGCTCGGGCCGTGGTGCGTTTTGTGGGTTGCCCGTCGACAAGTGTACCCCGTTTACAGTGCTGCCCTGTTTACAAGGGAGAGTCCCAAAGGGGCTAGGCATACGCCCGGGAAAGCCGGAGACAGGTGGCTGGGAAGGCGTTGACACACTTTGTATGGGGTGCCCAGAGTAAATATCTTACGCCCCTTCGGGGCTACAAGAAGGGGACGTTAATACCTAGGGTTGCACCCTAGGCTATTGGCTTACGCCCCTTCGGGGCTGGCATATCAAGGGCAGGCACTACGCCAGATCCACCACCGTGATGCCGGCACCGCCGAACTGCGGCTGCTCGTCATGGAAGTGGTTGACACCGGGGACGGTGGCGAGGTAGTCACGCACCAGTTCGCGCAGCACGCCGCCACCCGTGCCGTGGAGGATGCGGACACGGCTCTGCTCGCACTGGATGGCATCGTCGATGTAGTGGCTCACGATATCGAGGGCCTCATCGGCACGCTTGCCACGGATGTCGATGTCGGGACGGAAGTTGAGGCGCTTCTCCGTCATGGCGTTGCGCGTGGCCTCGCTCACGAAGGTTGCGGCGCGTCCCACCTTATTGGCCTCCTCGCGGGGAGCCTCAGCCCGTTCGAGGCGGTCGAGCTTGACGTTGCTGTGGATCATGCCGAAGAGCACACGGGCGCCGCCCGCCGCCAGGCTATCGATGCGCCCCACGGCAGACTGTCCCTTGATGCGCACATAGTCGCCCACGACCAAGGGGGCTGTTGACTTGACCGTGGCACTGCGCGCTGCAGCTCCCGCTGCGGCAGCCGGTGCAGCCGTACCCGTTTCTGCAGCAGCCGCACGTTTGCCGCCACCGCTCTTACCCTCTGCGCGGCGCTGACGGCGACGCTCGAGTTTGGCCAGCTGGCGGGCAATCTTATCATCCTCCTCACCGGCACCGGGCGTACCGACCTCGGCCACCTCCTGCTTGAAGGCCTCAAGTTCGGAACGTACGGCGCGGGTACGCTCGCGCTCGGCCTGCGCCTCCTTGATGGCGCGGATGGTCTGCTCCACCTTGGCATTCGAGGCCTTGAGCAAGTCCTCGGCCTTTGCCCGCGCCTCGGCGATGACGCGCTGCTTCTCCTCCTTCACCTCGGTGAGCTGGCGCTCATAGCGGGCCACGGTCTCCTCCAGCCGCTTCTCGCGATCATGGATGTCGCGGCGCTTGCGTTCCCAGTATTTCTTGTCGCGCACGATGTCTTGCACATACTTGTCGCTCATCACGTAGTTCTCTCCCACAGCCTCCTTGGCGTAGTCGATGACATCGGCCGGGATGCCGATGTTGCGTGCGATTTCGATGGCGAATGAACTGCCGGGCGTGCCGATCTGCAGCTGGTAGAGCGGCCGCATGCGGGCTCGGTCATAGAGCATGGCACCGTTGACGATGGCCCGCTGCGAGGCGGCAAAGTGCTTGAGGTTTTGGTAGTGGGTTGTGATGATGCCCCAGGCCCCCGCCTTGACGAAGCGGCCGAGCATGGCCTCGGCCAGGGCGCCGCCGATCTGAGGTTCCGTACCGCCGCCGAACTCATCGATGAGCAGCAGCGAGCGACTGCCGGCATGCTGCATCATCGTCTTCATGTTGAGCAGATGGGAGGAATAGGTTGAGAGATCATCCTCCAGACTCTGGGCATCGCCGATGTCGATCATCAGGTCGGTAAAGATGCCCGGACGAGAGGCCTCACCGGCCGGCACGGGCATGCCGCACTGCAGCATATACTGCAGCAGCGCCACCGTCTTGAGGCAGACGGACTTACCGCCTGCGTTGGGACCGGAGATGAGGAGGATGCGGCGTCCCTCGCCCAGCGTCACGTCGAGCGGCACGATCTGGCCGCCGTGACGCGCGAGCGACTGCTCGAGCAGGGGATGACGCGCCGCCACCCAGTCGATGGCCGGACGGTCGCTCACCTCGGGAATGATGCCGCGCCAGCTCGCCGCGAGGCTCGTCAGCGCGCGCAGGTAGTCAATGTGGGCCAGGAAGCGCAGCGACGAGAGCAGTTCGCCGATGTGCGGACGGATCAGGTCGGTCAGTTCCTGGAGGATGCGCATCACCTCGCGGCTCTCCGCCGCCCGCAGCTCGCGGATGCGGTTATTGGCCTCGACGATAACGGTGGGCTCGATGAAGAGGGTTTTGCCCGTGGCGCTCTCGTCATGGACGATGCCCCCGACCTTGCGCTTCATGGCCGGTGGCACAGGGATGACCAGTCGGCCGTCACGCAGCGTGGGCGCCACGTCGCGGTCGATGTAGCCGTCGCTCTGGGCCCGGCTGATGAGGTTGCGGAGACTGTGGGAGATGCTGCGCGTGGTCGTCTCAATCTCATGGCGCAGCGTAAGGAGCTTGGGAGAAGCCGTGTCCTTGACCTTGCCGTAGACATTGAGCACGGCATCGATGCGCGTAACGATCTGAGGGAAGGTTGCGACATCGGCAGCCAGTGCCGCAAGTGCCGGATAGGCATAGGCCGGTTTCGGAGTTTCCGCCTCCGAAACATCAGTCACCCCATCCGCTGTATCTGCATCCACAGACTCCTCAAGAGGCCCGCTGTCATCAGCATCTCCGTCAGCCCCTCGGAGAAAGGCCTGACGATACGCCTGCAAGGTAACAATCGAACGTTTGAGGTCAAAGAGCGCCGTTTCTTCCATCCTCGTACGTTCCGGTCGCGCATAAAGCAATGCCTGGCGCACATCGAAGAAGTCGGTCTCTGTCTCTTCGCCTTCTTCCAGGAAACGAGCAAAATCGCCAGCCTCACCTAGGGCACGCCTCACCTCGGCGGCCTCCGTGCGGAAGGTCACTTCGCGATCTATCCACTCCGTGCCGAGTGATGAAAGACAGCGCCCCTTAAGCTGACGACGGATCTCGTCAAAACCGATTTTCTCTTCAAAGTTTGCAGGATGTACCATTGCGCTAAGTCTGTCTGTTTTCAGGAGCGCAAAGTTACTGCATTAATTTTTACCGCTCCCTCCCTTCCCCGGCCGGGATGGCCCGTGCCAACGTCCGCCCCTCATTTTAAGACGCCCCTTGTCCCTCACCCCACACAACAGGGCATCTACGCCAAACGACAGGCCATCTCGTGAGAATTAGCAGGCATCTAGGCAAAACTACAAGGCATGTAGTCGGGAGGAGGTACAGAACGAGTTCCAATCGCCCATAGCATCATTCGGCAGAAGTACGCTCATCGTGGGCGCATGCCTGCCTTTACCTATAAGTCCTACGCAAATATGACTTTAGCACGCCTGATGTGCGTGCAAATGCTGGTGCCAGCAGGCCCGCCTGTTCACGCCCCGGTTAGACGCATATCACGGCAGACGCACATTGCGACGCCCCTACAGGGCTAAAGGCATACGCCATTGTTGTCCCAGGGCTTACGCATTGGGCTCCGCTGCTACGCCCCTTTGGGGCTGGGCATACGCCCGCGATGAGATGCTTCTTATCTGGGGGGTATATATGCCAAACTCTGTTCGACCCAGTTTTCTAATTCTCCTAAAAGCCATTCTGTACATTTACTGTCAATCTGTCAGCAGGTAACGTCCATACCGCTGAAACACAGGATAAAAGGCATATCCCCGAGCCGCGATTTCTGTCAGTTTTCTGTCAGTTTCCTGTCAGCAAGCTGTCAGCCGCTCTCAGGCTTTCTCAGTGGGCACGAGGCGAGCAACCTTTCTCGGCGCGTTGCAGCCCTGACAGCGAACTGACACTTTCCTGACAGAAAGCTGACAGGAAACCACTTCAGCAAGTGACCGGAGATTGCTATATATCAATGAGCTGGAGCCACTCGCTGACAGATTGACAGATACTTCCCGAACTTCTTATAATGACAATCAACCGTCGCGTCACCAGCCTGAGGCATGAATATGAATAATGAGCATGCCGTCCGGCAAAAGCCGAGCAGACCGGCCCATCGGAACGTCCGGTAGAAGGCCCTGGCGGCGCAGCCTCCGCCTTAACATCCAGGCCCCACCTTCGCCTCATTAGGCTTTTCTTCGTAATTTTGCCGCAACTAAGCCCGCCGCATGGTTCTCCCGTGAGGATTGACGGGCACCTTACGTCCATAACCGGCAATAAAACAATGGAAAAGATCAGCGTGAGAGACCGCAACTTCAAGGTTTCGATACCGAGAGATGAGATCAGCCGCCGCGTTGCGGCAGTCGGCGAACGCATCAACCGCGACCTGGCGGGCCAAAAACCGCTCTTTCTGGCCGTACTCAACGGTTCCTTTGTCTTTGCGGCTGACCTGATGCGCCAGATCACCGAGCCCTGCGAGATAACCTTTGTAAAGATGGCGTCTTACGAGGGCACAAGCTCTACGGGCAAGATCAACCAGCTCATCGGGCTCAATACAGACCTCAAGGGGCGTCACGTGGTGATCGTAGAAGACATCATCGACTCCGGACGCACGATGAAACACCTGCTCGACATCTTGCGCGAAGCTGAGACCGCAGACGTAAAGATCGCCTCACTGCTGGTCAAGCCGGGCAATCTCGAGGTGAAGCTCGACATAGACTATTGCTGCTTCGAGATTCCGAACGACTTCATCGTAGGTTACGGACTCGACTATGATGGCGAGGGACGAAACCTCCCCGACATCTATACCGTCACAGACTGAGAAGGGAGTGACCACACACGAATATATTGACTTAACTACTCATACACACAAAGACACGATTATGAAGAATATCATCCTCTTCGGCGCCCCGGGGTCGGGCAAAGGCACACAAAGCGATTTGCTCGTGGCCAAGTATGGTTTCCGCCACATCTCTACGGGCGACGTGCTGCGCGCCGAGATCAAGAACGGTACGCAGCTTGGCAAGACGGCCAAGGAGTATATCGACGGCGGCCAGCTTGTGCCCGACCAGCTTATCATCGACATACTTGCCGCTACCTATGACGCACTGGGCGAGGTCGAAGGCGTGATCTTCGATGGTTTCCCCCGCACGATACCGCAGGCCGAAGCGCTGAAGAAGATGCTTGCCGAACGCGGTAAGGAGGTGTCGGGCGTGCTGGAACTCGACGTGCCCGAGGATATGCTCATCGAGCGACTCATCAACCGCGGCAAGACCTCCGGCCGTGCTGACGACAACGAAGAGACGATCAAGAACCGCCTCAAGGTATACCACGAGCAGACGGCTCCCCTCTCGGCCTGGTATAAGAACGAGGGCAAGCTCCACGCCGTTAAGGGCTTTGGCGCCCTCGAAGAGATCAACAAGGCCCTCTGCGAAGTCATCGACAAGATGGCCTAAGCACAAAGCGCGCTTAAGACCATAAGGAGTTAAGCAGTTAAGCCGGTAGCCCTCGTGCACCAGAGCCTACCGCTCTCAGACACCCGGCCTAACTACTTAACTCCTATCTGCTTTTTCTCACTCCCCTAATTTCTCTTTTTTTCCGGAATTACTCAATCCTTCCCCCATGGCCGAGACCAACTTTGTTGACTACGTCAAGATCTATTGCCGCTCCGGCAAGGGCGGCCGCGGCTCCATGCACATGCACCGCGCCAAGTACATGCCCAACGGCGGCCCCGACGGCGGCGACGGCGGACGGGGCGGACACGTCTATCTGCGTGCGAACCATAACTACTGGACGCTCCTCCACCTGCGCTATACGAAGCACATCTTCGCCGAGAGCGGCGGCAACGGCGGCAAGAGCCTCTCACACGGTTCTGACGGCGCCGACTGCTACATCGACGTGCCCCCCGGCACGGTGGCCTATGATGCGGAGACGGGTAAGTATGTGGCTGACGTCACGGAGGACGGACAGGTCGTCATGCTCCTACGCGGCGGCCGCGGCGGATTGGGTAACAAGCAGTTTGCCACGGCTACAAACCAAGCTCCGCGCTATGCACAGCCGGGAGAGCCGATGCAGGAAATGATGGTGATCCTCGAGCTGAAGTTGCTCGCTGACGTAGGTCTCGTGGGCTTCCCCAATGCAGGAAAATCCACCCTCCTCTCCTCCGTCTCGGCAGCCCGCCCGAAGATTGCCGACTACCCCTTCACCACGATGGAGCCGAGTCTGGGCGTAGTGCCCTACCGCGACGGACGCTCCTTTGTCATGGCAGACATCCCCGGCATCATCGAGGGGGCAGGCGAAGGACGCGGCCTGGGCTTGCGCTTCCTTCGCCACATTGAGCGCAACGCCCTGTTGCTCTTCCTCGTGCCCGCAGATGCCGACGACATCAAGCGTGAGTACGAGATTTTGCTCGGCGAACTGAGGACCTTCAACCCCTCCATGCTCGACAAGCAGCGCGTACTGGCGGTGAGCAAGAGTGACCTCATCGATGACGAACTCAAGGAGATGCTCTCGGCCGAACTCCCGACGGATCTCCCCGTCGTCTTCATCTCGTCGGTTACGGGACAGGGGCTGACGGAACTCAAGGACATCCTCTGGGAACACCTCAACAGCGAGTCGGCCAAGCTCCACTCCGTGACCGAAGGCGGAAGCCTTGTCCATCGCGACCGCGACGTGGCGCAGCTCTCCGACGACTTCAGTGACTGGAGCGATGACGATGAAGCAACCCTCTCGCCTGATGAGGACGAAACGGAGGGTGGCGAAGAGGAAATCTACGACCTCAGCGACCTGGAAGATTAAACACTTCATTGGCTGCCCCGCCGAAGCCTCACGGATGGCCCGGCGGGGCAGCCTGTTTCCAAACTTATGAATCCCGTCATGCGCCGGACACACGGCCGGCCATTCCCCACCATGCAACAATCTCCTATCTCCATCACGCCGTCCCCGTCGACGCCTCCCACCCTGCTCCGTTACGACCTCGACGCGGCGGTGACCGCCTTCTCCACCACGCGCATCGCCCCCGCCGGTCTGTGGGGCGACAAGGATTTGCCGCATTACAAAGGGGACGAGGCAGCCTATGCAGCCTTTAATGTGACGGACTATTGCGGCGACCGCCCCGAACGGGTGGCGCAATGCAGAAAGTGGCTCTGTGACGAACTGCACATCACGACCGAGGGTCTCTGGCTACCTCATCAGGTGCACTCTGCCCGCGTGACGCAGGTGGACAAGCCACTGGCAGCCCTAGATACGGCCGCGCGCCGCAAAGCCCTGGACGGAACGGATGCGCTTATCACCGATCTCGGTGGCATTTGCATCGGCATCTCGACGGCCGACTGCGTGCCCGTGCTTCTTTACGACAGCGCACGCCACGCCATCGCGGCCATCCACTCAGGCTGGCGAGGTACGGTGCAGGGGATCATTCCCACCACGGTGCGTGCAATGACCGAGGCCTACGGCACGCAACCGGAAACGCTGCACGCCGTCATCGGCCCGGCAATCTCGCTCGAAGCCTTCGAGGTCGGCGATGAGGTAGTAGAACAGTTTGTTGCAGCCGGTTTCCCCGCCACGGTCATCTCCCGCGCCTACGGCCCGAAGGCCCACATTGACCTGCCAGCAGCCTGCGCCTGGCAGCTCATGGAGGCCGGCGTGCCGCTCGAAGGCATTGCTGCGAGCGGGCTCTGCACCTGGAGCCACAGCGACCTGCTCTTCTCGGCACGACGCCTGGGAATCCGGTCAGGCCGCATCTACACTGGTATCATACTCCGCGACTAAAGCGGCCGAACCGACACAATCACCCTACGAGACGCAATAAGGGGGAAGCGATTCACCACAAGTGGCGGAAGGCTTCCCCCTTATCAGATATAGGGTTTGCATTGTGCAGTCACGGAGACTGCGTGTGTTGGATTGTCTCTTAAAAGAGAGCGCCGTAGCGCTTAGGCCATAGCCTGGCGATTCTGGAGATCGCGGAGCTGGCGGATGAGGTCCTGGCACATGGTACCGTTACCCATCGACTGGTAGCGTTCGAGCTGGTAGCGGAGCATCAGGATCTTGGCCTCGTTGGTCTTTGTGTTCTTGTTCATGTCTAGGTTTCGTTGTGCGCAGCGCGTTTCGCCACGCGGTTAAACATCTTCGTTATGTTTGTATGGTTCTCGTATCTGACTGCAAAGGTAAGGCCAAATACCGAGCCAGCCTAGACTTGTACCCGCTGAGAGGACAATTGCCACACGTTTTTCACCGATAAAAAGGCGTTACGATCAGTAGCCCTGACAAACCAAAAGGTTAGTAGCTCTCGCCAACCGAAGGGAAATCGCCCGAACGGACGTCACTGACATAACGGCTGACGGCTTCTGTCATCACCGTGTGGAGGTCGGCATAGCGGCGGAGAAACTTGGGAGAAAATCCCTTGTTCTTCCCCAACATATCATCGACGACCAGGACCTGTCCGTCGGCAGCTCCGCCTCCGATACCGATTATAGGAATTGCGACTGCCTTACAAGCCTGGCAGGTCAGCGCGGCCGGAATCTTCTCGAGCACGATAGCCGAAGCGCCAGCTTCCTCTAGGAGCTTCACGTCAGCCAGGAGCTTGGCAGCTTCCGCCTCTTCGCGCGCTCTCACGGCATAGGTGCCAAAGGCATTGATGCTTTGCGGCGTGAGACCGAGATGACCGATTACGGGAATGCCCGCAGCGACGATACGCTTTACGCCCTCAATGACTTCTGCGCCCCCCTCAAGTTTGACGGCATCACAGCCTGTCTCCTTAACAAGGCGAATGGCATTGGCGACAGCCTGCTCTGCACTGACCTGATAGGAACCGAAGGGCATGTCGCAAACCACCAGTGCGTGACGGGCCGCACGGGCCACGCTGCGGCCGTAGACAATCATCTCTTCGAGTGTAATCGGGAGGGTCGTGGCATTGCCCGCCATCACATTCGAAGCGCTGTCGCCCACGAGGATAATATCAACACCGGCTCCGTCGACAATGGCAGCCGTCGTGTAATCATAAGAAGTAAGCATGGCGATGCGCTCTCCGGCAGCCTTCATCTCACGCAAGGCGTGAGCGGTAACCTTGCGGGCACCGTCTGTGATATAACCAGACATAGGAAGTTTGTATAGATATGCTTATATATAAAGAGGTATCAAGCCATTCGTCACGCCTGGGCAGCCAGACGCGCAACGTGCTTCTCGCGCAGGCGCTCCAAGTCAGCAAGCGTAATCCCGGT
The DNA here is from genome assembly GCA_052272595.1 of Alloprevotella sp. Taxonomy (GTDB): domain Bacteria; phylum Bacteroidota; class Bacteroidia; order Bacteroidales; family Bacteroidaceae; genus Alloprevotella. The sequence goes on along the minus strand of DAVZJV010000024.1, from coordinate 18,953 downwards.
AAAATCATTGACCACCAGATCGCACCAAGGGGCTAAGGCCTCAGCCAGGTTGGTGGTGGTCAGCCCCACAACACAGGCACCGCTGGCATGGCCCGCCTTGACACCGCTAAGGGAGTCTTCGAAGACAATGCAGTGACTGGCCTCCGCTCCCAAGCGACGGGCAGCGTTGAGATAACAATCGGGCGCTGGTTTGGATCGCCCTGCATCCTCCGCCGTATAGATGGCCGTAAAACGGGACTTAATCTCGGGGCGACGGGCATAAAGGCAGGCCATTTTCTCCCGATTGCTGCTCGTGACGACCGCCGTAGGTACGCCTGCAATCTCCAACGCCGACAACACATCGGCCACGCCAGGCACATAGGGAAAGTCCATATGTCGCTCGAAATCTTCGAGTTCGCCCTTGATGACTGCCTGACGATCAGGGTCGCCGGGATAGTAGGAAGAGAGAATATCAGTGAGCGTCCGTCCCTTAATGCTACCGGCAAAGTCAGCGTCAGCAGGAAAATCACGGCGACCTACCTGTTGCCAAAACTTCGTATACTGTCCTTCAGTGTCAACGACCACGCCATCGAGGTCGAAAAGGGCAGCCCAAAGAGGAGCGACGACGGAATTTGCGGAAGATTGCATGGAAGAGAGAACTTTAAGTTATGAGGCTTAATGGCCAGGGAAAATAAAAAAAAGAGCAGAAACCCTCGCTTGGGGTATCTGCTCTCATTGTGTCACCCCGTGGGTGAACTTGAGCCGAAAGCCGGACTCGAACCGGCGACCTATTCATTACGAATGAATTGCTCTACCAACTGAGCTATTTCGGCATGCATTCAGCGAATATTCGCGAAGCACTTCCAACGTCATTGAACGCTGTGTGAGCGGTCATTTCCGTTTTGCGAGTGCAAAGGTAGGCATTATTACCATACCCGCAAGGGCTAGCGCAAAGTTTTTTTCGTCTTTTTCCTCAGACGGCCGGGAGTGCCCCACCCTAGCACGCACATTTTCAGCCGAGAAAGCGAGAAAAAGTCTGTGCGGTGCTTGGCAATAAAACGGAAAGATGTACCTTTGCACCCCGTAAGCGAGGTACACATCCTCACGCTCCGCACGAGCGGCTGACACAGGTTAATATAAGGACACCACCCCTAGATTACGCAACCACAAGACCTGAAACCCTGAAAGTAGCCCTGGCAGAGGAGAGCATATGCCTGCCTACCAATCCATTCACTTACACGAAACTCCAAACGACAATGTCGAAGATTTGTCAGATTACCGGAAAGAAAGCCCTCGTCGGCAACAACGTTTCGCACTCGAAGCGTCGCACGAAGCGCACCTTTGAGGTCAACCTCTTCAATAAGAAGTTCTACTACGTGGAGCAAGACTGCTGGATCAGCCTGCGTATCAGCGCTGCCGGTCTGCGTCTGATCAACAAGCTCGGCCTCGACGCAGCGCTCCAGAGCGCTGTCGCCAAAGGATATTGCGACTGGAAGGAAATCAAAGTACTCGGATAATCTCTACATAGTAACTCACAATGGCTGGAAAGAAAGCTAAAGGCAATCGCGTTCAGGTAATCCTCGAATGCACCGAAATGAAGGAAAGCGGACTTCCCGGAACGTCTCGTTACATCACGACGAAGAACCGCAAGAACACTCCCGAGCGCCTCGAGTTGAAGAAATACAACCCGATCCTCAAGAGAATGACTATCCACAAGGAAATCAAGTAATCATAACACCCACAACCCATGGCAAAGAAAACTGTCGCCACGCTTCAGGAAGGTAAGACCGACGGTCGCTCCTACACCAAGGTCATCAAGATGGTCAAGAGCCCCAAGACCGGCGCTTACATCTTCGACGAGCAGATGGTTCCCAACGAGGCCGTTAAGGACTTCTTCAAGAACTAATCACCAGCCCCCTGAGGTTATCAGGTAACAACCTATAGCCATATTCCAAGTCCGAGAGGGCGAGGAAAGGCAAACCTAAGCCGCTGCACACAGCCGTAAGAGCTGAGCGCAGCGGCTATTCTTATGCCCATACGCTCCGTGGTAGTTGATGAATCGTCAAGTAGAAAGAGAATAATAAGTTAATAATGTGACGAAGCAAGTCGATTTCATTGCCATGGAGCAAGGCCCGGTGCCTTCTCTACCCTACCTTTGCCGCCATGAAGAAGTCAACGATATGGGTCATTGCCATCGTGATGGGCGTCTCCTTTCTGGCGCTCATCTATCTGCAGACCCGTTACTTTGAGGAGGTCATAGACAACCGCAAGGAGCAGTTTGACGAGTCTGTCACCCGCAGCCTCTATCAGACGGCGCACAACCTCGAACTCAACGAGACGAAGCGCGGGCTGGAGGCACTGATCAACAAACACCGCAAGGCGACCGGCGCCTCTGCAGACAGTACGGCCGACCAGAGCAACGGTCTCGGCACAAGTGCCGAGGCACGCCTCCACTCAGGTGTAGCGCCGGGCATCCCCAAAGGGCTTTACATCAACAGCCTCCGCCACGATTCGACAGACGAGGGCCTGCTGCGCGACTCCATCCGCCAGCGCTACGTCTACCAGCGAGCCCTGCTCAACGAGGTGGTCTACTCCATCCTCTATGAGGCCGGCGACAAGCCCTTCGCCGAGCGCGTTGACTTCCGCGAACTTGACAGCAACCTGCGCTCCGAACTACGTAGCAACGGTATCAACCTCAACTACCACTTCTACGTCACGACCTCCGACGGCCGGCTCGTCTACCGCTGCCCGTGCTACACCCATTCGGGAGACCGCTTCACCTACAGCCAGGTGCTCTACCCCAATGATCCGCAGGCTCAGTCGGGCATCCTCTACATCCACTTCCCCGACATGCCGCACTACCTGCTATCGAGCGTGCGGTTCATGATCCCCGCCATCATCTTCACCGTGGCGCTGCTGGGCATGTTCATCTTCACGATCTGGACCATCTTCCGCCAGAAGCGGCTCACGGAGATCAAAAACGACTTCATCAACAACATGACGCATGAGTTTAAGACCCCCATCTCCACCATCTCCCTGGCCGCACAGATGCTACGCGACCCGGCGGTAGGAAAGAGCGATGTGGTCTTCAAGCATATCTCCGGTGTCATCATTGATGAGACAAAGCGCCTGAGATTCCAAGTAGAGAAGGTGCTGCAGATGTCAATGTTCGATCGCAAGGCCGCCACCTTCAAGCGCAAAGAACTTGACGCCAACGCCCTCATCAGCGATACGGTCAATACCTTCCGCCTCAAGGCAGAAGCATCGGGCGGCACCATCGATGCCCATCTCGATGCAGAAGACGCCATCATCTTCGCCGACGAGATGCACTTCACCAACGTCATCTTCAACCTCATGGACAACGCGGTGAAGTATAAATCACCCGACCGCGACCTCCATCTTATCGTGACGACCCGTGACGAGGGCCACAACCTCATCATCTCCATCCAAGACAACGGCATCGGCATCCGCCGTGACGATCTGAAGAAGATTTTCGACAAGTTCTACCGCGTCCATACAGGCAACCGTCACGATGTCAAAGGCTTCGGCCTCGGACTGGCCTACGTGCTCAACGTCGTTAAGGCCCACGGCGGCCAGATACGTGCAGAAAGCGATTTCGGCCACGGCACGACCTTCATCATCACCATGCCCCTGATGGCATAATCTTACAGACAATAATAACTACAAACATAACAACTTACTGACATGATCCACACTGAAGAAAAGATGCGCATCCTCCTCTGCGAGGACGACGAGAACCTCGGTATGCTCCTCCGCGAATATCTCCAGGCCAAAGGCTACGAAACCGACCTCTGCCCCGATGGCGAGGCTGGTTACAAGGCCTTCCAGCAGAGCAAGTACGACCTCTGCGTACTCGATGTCATGATGCCTAAAAAGGACGGCTTCAGTCTGGCCCGCGACATCCGACAGCTCAACGAAGAGGTGCCCATCATCTTCCTCACCGCTAAGAATCTCAAGGAAGATGTCTTCGAAGGCTTCCGCGTCGGCGCCGACGACTACCTCACCAAGCCCTTCTCCATGGAGGAGCTAACCTTCCGTATCGAGGCCATCCTGCGTCGCGTTCGCGGCAAAAAGAACCGCAACCGCACACACTACAAGATCGGTTCCTTCACCTTCGACACGCAGAAGCAGATCCTCTCGCGCGGCGATGAGCAGCAGAAGCTGACCACCAAGGAGAGCGAACTCCTCAGCCTCCTCTGCGCTCACTCCAACGAGATTCTGCAGCGCGATTACGCACTCAAGACCATCTGGATCGATGACAACTACTTCAACGCCCGCTCGATGGACGTCTACATAACCAAGCTCCGCAAGCACCTCAAGGCCGACGAGAATGTAGAGATCATCAACATCCACGGCAAGGGCTACAAGCTCATCACTCCCGATCCCGAAGCCTAAAGACTTCTACCGCTACCAGCATAAACAGGCGAAACGCCCGACAAAAGACACTACGCTTTTGCCGGGCGTTTCGCTTATATTACAGCTGAAGCAGCGCAGGAGGAATTGCCCACCTGCGCTGCTTTAGCAATCATAGGGTAAGTTTCTAGATGCTCAACTCGTCGAGCACCTTGATGAGTTTCTTATCGATAGGCTTGCGCTTGCCGACTGCGTCAATGAAGGGAACGTAAACCACTTCATTATTGCGCACACCGACCATCACGTTGCGCTGCCCCTGCACGAGGGCCTCAATGGCACCTACGCCCACTTGGGAGGCCAGGATGCGGTCACGGGCAGAGGGACGGCCGCCGCGCTGCAGGTGGCCGAGGATAGAGACGCGCACATCGAAATTGGGATACTCTTTGTTGACGCGGTCTGCATAATACATGGCGCCGCACTTCGGGCTCTCGCTCACAATGACGATGCAGCTCTTCTTACTCTTACGGATGCCGCGCTCCATAAACTCGATCAGCTGGTCGCTGCCCGTAGAGTCCTCAGGAATGATTGCAGCCTCCGCACCGGCAGCGATGGCACTGTTCTGAGCCAAGAAGCCGGCATCACGTCCCATGACCTCGACGAAGAAGATGCGTTCGTGCGAATTGGCGGTATCGCGGATCTTGTCGACACACTCCGTAATGGTGTTGAGCGTCGTATCGTAGCCGATGGTGCTGTCGGTACCATAGAGATCATTGTCGATTGTGCCGGGGAGACCGATGCAGGGGAAATCATACTCCTCCGCCAACGTCATAGCGCCGGTCAACGAGCCGTTACCGCCGATGACGACGAGAGCGTCGATGGCCTCCTTACGGAGTGTCTCATAAGCCTTCTTGCGGCCGGCTGGGGTCTGAAACTCCTTCGAACGGGCCGTACGGAGGATCGTGCCGCCCGTCTGGATGATGTTGCTCACATCTTCCGTCGTGAAGGACTTCACCTCATCATATATCAGGCCGTCATAGCCGCGATAGATACCTTTGACCTTGAAGCCGTTGCATATACCGCTGCGTGTCACGGCGCGAATGGCAGCGTTCATGCCCGGCGCGTCACCGCCTGAGGTGAGCACACCCACACATCTTATTTTTCCCATAGTCCTTGAGTGTCTGTATAGTTTATGGTTGCGATTGCTGTAGAATGATTATCAATAGGGTCTTTGAAGCTTCAGCCGGCATAGCCGCAGAAAATAATGACCACCCAGACTGCCAGACCGGCCACGAAGCCTGCCAATACCTTAGGCGTGACGTGCTTGAAGTACCAGCCGAAGCCTACTCCCTCCATGCGCATCAGCAGCAGGCCGGCGATCGTTCCCGTTGAGAGCATCGTGCCGCCCAGCGCCGTCACATAGCTTAACATCGGCCAGAAAAGTCCGCCCGAGCCGGTCCCAGCCATCTGCACGCCCAATTCGGGGTGAGAGAAAAAGCTCACGCCGCCAAGCAAGACCGGCACGTTGCCCAAGAAGGCGGACAACACGGTCAACGCTCCCAGCGGGCAAGCGATTGAGATGCCCTCAGCGGCCAGCCAGCCGTAGAGCTGTGCGGGAAGGCCGGTCTCAACCAACGCCCCGAACATCAGCATCAGGCCGATGAAGTAAAGGAGGTTCTGAAGGTTGGCGTATTGCAGCGCCATCGGCAGGCGCTTACCCACCATCTTGTCACTGCGCAGCAACTGGCGGTTGCACAGCTCATTGACGAACCAAAGCAGCGCCAAGACACACAAAGCGCCGACAAAGGGAGGCAATGCCGTCAGCCGGTGGAAGGTGGGGATAAACCACAAGCCGCCCACACCGACGAAGAGCATCAATAAGCGCTGCCAGCGGTTGAGGATCGTGTCGTCACCGCGATAAGGCAATACGGTGGTCGCAAACTCCACCCGCCCGGGCAGGTTGCGCTGCAAGAACCAGAGCATGACGCCCAGCGCCACGACGACGGGCCCGACAAGGGAGAGGAAATAGGGCGACGGCGTCACCAGTCCCTCGGTCCAGAGTTCGAGGCTCGTCAGATCGCCGATCACGGTAATCACTCCGCCGCAGTTGGCGGCCAAGATGATCACCGTGCCATAGATGCGCCGCAGCTTATCACTGCGCAGCAAGGGGTGGATGATCGAGAGGAGGAGCACAACCGTTACGAGGTTGTCGAGATTGGCCGAGAGTACGAAGGTGAGCAGCGCCAAGAGCCACATGAGCTTGCGGGGGCGCCGCGTGCGCAACCATTCGGCCATAAAGTAGAAACACCCGTTCTGGCTCAACACCTCGACGATCGTCGTGGTCGCGAGCAGGAAGAGCACGATATTGGCACTCTTGGCAACGTAAGTCAGGAAGATGTGATTGGAGATATATTCCTTCAGCGCCATACGGGGCGATGAAGGATCAGCGGTCGAGAGGTAGGCCGCATAGTCTGCAGCGTGCTCGCTGCTGACGAGCTGATTGCCGCCGGCAATAAAGATGAGCCAACAAGTCACACCCGCAAACATCGCTACCGCCGCCTTGTTGATGTGAGTAGACGACTCTGTAGCTATGAGGAGGAGGCCGATGAGCAATATTGCCAGGATGACGACAGCCATAGCGGGTGCTAAAATATGGAGCGGCAAACGGGGCTCGAACCCGCGACCCTTGGCTTGGGAAGCCAATGCTCTACCAACTGAGCTACTGCCGCATGCTGTTACGGACGCACTGCGCGGTACGCTGCAAACGCAGTGCGAAGGTAAGAAGAAATATCGACCCCGACAGCCTTTCCTGTTTTTTTTCGCCTTCTCCGTTACACAAATCCCCCCGTCTCGCCGGCAAGGGGTGCAGACTGCCCCGGCGGAGGAAGAATGTACCGACGGCTTTGCCTTTCTTCGCCCGGCATACACTACCTTTGCCCTTTAGAAGCGTCTCACGCACCGATCTCTCCAACTTTCCCGGTCTGTGAGCGCCCACACACACTTGTGCCTATATGCCCAACAACGAGATTATCCGCCACATCAATGCCTCCGCCATGCGGGGAGGCATCGTCATGGGCCTCTTCGGCATCCTGACGCTCTGCGCCTTCAAAGGGGCACTCTATACGCCGTTTTTCTCTTCCCTTTTCTCCGTGATGTTGCTGGCCTCACCGGTGCTGGCCACCATCCTGACCCTCCAGTACAGGCGTGCGGCAGCGGGCTCGAGCGAGCCCTTCGGCTTTCTGCAGGGCTTCTTGTTCACTCTCTTCACGGGCTTCTATGCCTCTCTGTGGATTTCGGTCTTCACTTTCGTCTACCTGCAATACTTCGACCAAGGTACGATCTTTGCCGCCTACGCGCGCCAGCTCGAAGAGCCGGCCACCCAGGCTTATCTTCGCCAGAGCGGCATGGAGGCGCAGCTCAACGCCGTCAGCGGCGGACGCGGAGCCCAGGGCTTCGTCCAAGCCATGGAGAGCCTGGGGGCCGCCACTTATGCCGCCCTCAATATCTACCTTACCCTCATCTTCGGTCCGGTCATCTCCACCATCGTGGGATTGATCTGCCGCAGAGGCCGAAAGGGCTAAGGAAGCATCAAACCTTGCCGCTACGCCCAACGGCTTGCCGCCCCGTCAGGCCGTTTTCCCGACGACGGCACTCCTCTCGCCAACCATCCACACATTATTATAATAATGGACTATCCCTACGACATCTCAGTAGTCATTCCTCTTTATAACGAGGCCGAAAGCCTGCCGGAACTTTACGCATGGATCAAGCGTGTCATGGAGGCAAACGGTTTCTCCTTCGAGATCATCTTCATCAACGACGGCTCGACCGACACCTCTTGGCAGGTCATCGAAGGCTTTGCGGCTGACGATCCCCATGTACACGGCATCAAGTTCCGTCGCAACTACGGCAAATCGCCCGCCCTCTTCTGCGGATTCCGTGCCGCCAAGGGGCGCGTGGTCATCACGATGGACGCCGACCTTCAGGACTCGCCCGACGAGATTCCCGAACTCTATCGCATGATCACCCAGGATGGCTACGACCTCGTCTCCGGCTATAAGAAGAAGCGCTACGACCCGCTCTCCAAGACCATCCCGACCAAGCTCTTCAACGCAACGGCCCGCAAGGTCAGTGGCATCCACAACCTCCACGACTTCAACTGCGGCCTCAAGGCTTATCGCAACGAGGTGGTCAAGAATATCGAGGTCTACGGCGAGATGCACCGCTACATCCCCTACCTGGCCAAGAATGCGGGCTTTACCCGCATCGGCGAGAAGGTGGTTCATCACCGCAAGCGCCAATACGGCAAGACGAAGTTCGGCGGTCTCAACCGTTTCGTCAACGGCTACTTAGACCTCCTCTCGCTGTGGTTTCTCAACAGCTTCGGGCTCAAACCGATGCACGTTTTCGGTTTCCTTGGAACGATCATGTTCTTTCTCGGCTTCATAGCCTGCATCGTGGTGGGTTGCGTCAAGCTTGTGCATCTCTACACGGGCGAACCCGCCCCTCTCGTCACCCACTCGCCCTACTTCTTCATCGCGCTGACCATGATGATCCTCGGCACGCAGCTCTTCGTTGCCGGCTTCCTCGGCGAACTCATCAGCCGCAATGCCGCCGGGCGAAACAACTACCAGATTGAGAAGGAGATCTGACGTCCCCTCTCCGCTACGAGCCATGAAGTATCCTCTCCGCTACGAGCCATGAAGTATCTCATCCCACGTCTGTTTCGCAGCTTAGTCGGGGCGATTGTTGCCGCCCTGCTCCTGACGGGCTGTTCCAACATCGACTGCCCGCTTGACAATGTGGTAGCCCTCCAAGTCAATCTCTACGATGCCACCACCCGCGAGGCGCTGACGCTCAGTGATGTGCTGACGATCAAGCCGGCAGGCCGCGACACCTTGCTGCTCAATCAAGCCACAAATCTCAGCTCCTTCCTCCTGCCGCTCAAAGAGGCGGGTGGAACGGACACGTTGGTCTGCTCCTTCGCCAATGCCGACGGGCAGGAGGCGCAAGACACGCTGTTTATCGCCCACACGCCCCATCCCCACTTCGAGGCGGTTGATTGTCCGGCCTGTGTCTTCCACACCGTGACGGCCGCCCGCGTCACTTCTCATTCGCTCACCCTCATGCCGCTGACGCTCGACAGCGTGTCGATTGTCCGTCCCGAGGTAAACTATGACGATGCTGAAAACCTTCGCCTCTTTCTTCGCACTGCTGACCATTAGCAGCATTGCGCCGCTCAGCTCCCAGACGGCCGACACGACGCGCACCGCCACGCCGGCCCCGCAACCGACGCGGGGCATCCAATACTCCTCGCGCGAGGAGGCGGCGGCCGCCCTCGAAGCTCAGAAGCGCCTGCCCCTCTTCGCCGGAGTCAGCGTTTCGGGCGATCTCTGCGGACTGGGCATGGCGCTAGTCGGCAAATACGGCCAGTACGAAGCGGCCGCACGCCTCAACCTTCACGGGCGCTATTTCCCCATCGCCGAAGTGGGCGTCGGCAGCAGCAACCACACCGATGAGACCACCGACCTCCATTATAAGGTCAATGCCCCCTACGTGCGCCTCGGCATGGACTACAACGTGGCGAAAAACCCGCGTGGCGCCGGACGCATCTTCGTCGGTGCACGTTACGGCTGGACTTCATTTAAATATGCGGTAGACGGCCCCAACCTCACAGACCCCGTCTACGGCACCACAATCCCCTACCACTTCACGGGACTTCGCGGGACAAACCATTGGGGCGAACTGGTCTTCGGGCTGGAGGCGAAGGTCTGGAGCATGCTCCATCTGGGTTGGTCCTTCCGCTACCGTATCCGCTTCTCCGACCGCAAGTCTGCCGTAGGCAGCCCATGGTATGTGCCGGGCTACGGTAAGAACGACACGCACAACATCGGAGGCACCTTCAATCTTATCTTCGACATCTAACTTTCCCCCCTTGCCATCCACCATGTCAGCCCCCCCCTCTCCCACCCCGCAAACTCCCCGACAGTCACGGCGCCACACCGGCCGCCGCTGGACGCTCAGCCTCCTTTTCCTCCTCGCCCTCATTGTGGGCACGATATGGATTCTCCGTTACCGAGGCACGTCGACACTCCGCGTAGCGACGGGCCAGATCTTCGGCACGACCTACCACATCAAGTACGAAGCCTCCGAACCGCTCGAGCGCGACATTGCCCTCGAACTCCAGCAGGTTGACAACAGCCTCTCGACCTTCAATCCTCAGAGCACGCTGGCCCGTTTCAATGCCGGCAAGACCGACCGGACCGATGCCATGCTCTACGAGGTGCTCACCAAGGCGCGTGAGATAAGCGAGGCCACGGGCGGCGCATTCGACGTGACGGTCATGCCCCTCGTCAACGCATGGGGCTTCGGCCCGGAGAAGGAGCACGCACCATCCGACGCTGAGGTGGCCCGCCTCCTGCGCCACGTGGGTTACCGCAAGATTACCCTTCGCCCCGACAGCACCATCGTCAAGGCCGACCCCGCCGTCACCATCGACCTCGCCGCCATTGCCAAGGGCTATGGCGTAGACCGCATCGCCCGGCTGCTGCGCGAGCACGGCGTGCGCAACTACATGGTGGAGATCGGCGGCGAGGTGGTCACCAAAGGGCGCAACCCAAAGGGCGAACCCTGGAAGATCGGCGTAAGCAACCCTCAGGAGGGAGAACCGGGCAAGGAGAAGGGAGAGCTCCAGACGATCATGGAACTCGAAAATGCCGCCCTCGCCACGAGCGGCAATTACCGAAACTTCTACGTCAGAGACGGCCGCCGCTATGCCCACACGATCGACCCGAAAACGGGCCACCCCGTACAACACTCCCTCCTCTCGGCCACCGTCATCGCGCCCGACTGCGCCACGGCCGATGCCTACGCCACCTCGTTCATGGTCATGGGCGTAGAGAAGGCTCTCAAGGTTGTCAAGGCCCATCCCCAGCTAAAGGCTTATCTTATCTACGAAGACGCGCAGGGCAAACTCCGCGTCATCGACACGCGCAAGCTGTAGCGCGGCCAGTGCTCCGCTTACAAGTCCCTAACCACTGGGACTTGCCACTCTAGACTCCTCCTACCCTATGGACCACGCCTTCTCCAACCGCCTTCTCCTGGTGCCGCTCTTCCATGGCTTCAGCCGGCTCGACTTTCTCGACATCGTAGAGAAGACGCCTTTCGACTTCCGCACTCTGCCCCATGGTGCCACTTTGGTGCATCAGGGCGAGGAGGCACGCGCCCTCTGTATCGTCCTCGGCGGCGAAGTCAATTGCGAGGCGGAGAGCGCCGACCACACCTACAGTCTCAGCGAAGCGCTACCCGCACCCCGCATCATCCTGCCCGAGTGTCTCTTCGGCCTCCACAACCGTTTCACCCACACCGTTACGGCACGTGGCGAAGCACAGATCGTGTTGCTGGAGAAGCAACAGGTCCGTCGCCTGCTGACGGAGAACGAAACGTTCCAGATCAACTTTTACAACCTCCTATCCACCTTCACCCAGCAGTGCGTCAGCCTGCTCTGGCCTGCCCGCGCCCTGACGCCCGAAGACCGTTTCCGCTCCTTCCTGAGGAGCCGCTGCATCCGCTCTTCCGGAGCGAAGCGCCTCCGCATCCTCATGACCGACTTGGCAGCCGAACTGGGCACCTCCCGTCTACGCGTCTCGCAGATGCTGGCCGAGTTCGCTTCACAAGATAAGCTTTCCTACTCTCGCGGCAGCATCACCATACCCGCCCTCGAACGCTTGTAATCCGATACCGCAGAAACCGGAGAGCATTGCTCCGCTGTCCACTGATACCCAATGACCGGCACGATCCACGCGATCAAGCCGGTCATTGGGCTTTATTGTTATCAGGTATGTATCTACTCCCCGCCTGCCGAACGTAGCTGTGCAAAGATCCGTTGCATCAACGTCCCCCGATGGGGTTCGGCCACCTCCTCCCACGAGGCCTCCACGAGCCGCCTCGTCACAAGTTCCGTATCATTCGCCCAAAAGACAAAGGCCGGATCGGGTCGATAGTTTTGCGCGAAGGTGAGGAGTTTGTCTAATTCGAAACGGTCGGCCACGATGCCCGCTCCGGCCTGAGCGGCATCGTAGGCGTTGCACTCCTGCTCGATATGGGCCGGCACCATCAGCACGGGTTTACCAAGATACATAGCCTCGCAGATAGACTCAAAACCCGCCGTCGTGGCATAGGCCCTACAGCCGGCCATGGCCTCCAGAAAGGTCTGGTCATCGAGGGGATGGAAACTCAGCGTAGCGTCTTCGCGCCGCACGATGCGCTCCCCCTTAGTGTCCCGGAAGAAGCGGAGCGGCACGTAGGGATGCGTGCGGTGCCAAGCCTTCACCTGGGCCGCAAAGCCGGCATTGACCATATAGCCCAACACGTAGTCGCCCCGTCGGGCGCTAAACAGGTGCATCGCCTTGCGGCGGAGCAAGGGTGGGACGACACAGATGACCTCACGCGGTGCATCGCCCATGCGGCGGAAGCTCAGCGCCAGCTTGCGACACGCGCCGATCGCCGTCAAACGGGTGAAGAGCTTGAGCAACATCAGCTGTCCCCGACTACTCCCGGGGGGCAGGCGGAAGTCGGGATGTAGAAACAGGTATTGATGGCCGATGCACACATGTCTCACGCCCCGCGGCGGGCAGAAGAGCCAGGTCAGGCCGGTGAGGAGCTCGTAGAAGTTTACCACGACCTCCGCCCCCGTCGCCTTGATGCGACGACGGATGAAGGCGACACTGCGGGCAAAGGCTCCCAAGCGCATGAGATTATAAGCCACGCTCCGCCCCAATTTGTTGCGCTGATCGGCCGCTGCCGGCAGGAAGTTCGGACTCTCGAACCGGAGCAGCGGAGCCTGGAGCTTCCGCTCGAAGAAGGCGGGCAACTTACGCTGCCGGCTCTTCCCCACCAAGACTTCCACCACCTCATGCCCCTCGCTGCGTAGCCGCTCCTCGAGCGTCAGCGCCTGAGTGAGATGGCCGCGCCCCTCACCCTGCACGACAAAGAGATATTTCATGAGGCCAGCGTAAAGAGTGAACGGGCTGAGCCCGTTCGGTGTTCGTCAGGAGGAAGTTCCTTTGCCATGTCGGCATAATAGACTACGCTCCAGTGCCCCGTTTCGTCCTCCGCCAGCGCTGAGAGCGTCTCGACCCAGTCGCCGGAGTTGAGGTAACGGATGCCCTCGATCATGCGGTCATCGGGATGGTGGATGTGGCCGCAGATGATACCGTCATACCCCCGCGTGCAGGCAAAGGCGACCAGCGTCTCCTCGAAGTCGGAGATGTAGCTCACAGCCTGCTTGACGCGCTGCTTCACATGCTGCGAGAGCGACCAGTAAGGCTTGCCACGCCAGGCGCGGTAGCGATTATAGAGACTGTTGAAGTTGAGCAGGAACGTATAACCCCAGTCCCCCAGCAGGGCGATCCACTTCATCTGAGTCGTCACGCGGTCGAAGATATCGCCATGCGTCACAAAGAAGCGCCCGGCATCGCAGGACAGCTCATAGTCGCGCACGATCTGCAGCCCGCCCAGTCTCAGGGGTACCAGCCCCTCGAGAAAGTCGTCATGATTGCCTCTGACATAGATGATCTGCGTGTCGTGGCGCTCCATCATCTTCATCAGGATCTTAAAGAATCGCGTGTGCTTCGGCTGCCACTTCTTGACGCCCCCTTTGCGGAGGTGCCAGCCATCGATGATATCGCCATTGAGTATCAGGCGGTCACAGTCTACGTTGCTGAGGAAGTGACACACCTCGTCGGTCTTGGAGTGCGAAGTGCCGAGGTGTATGTCAGAGAGCACGAGCGTGCGGTAATGCTTGCGTGAAGTCATAAGCATGGGGCATAAGTTTGCATCGCGGAGCAAAATTGCCCACACCTCGTTACGAAATGATTGCCTCACGGTTAGCTTTGCGTAAATACCGCAAAACCGGGCACCATCAGGGTTCGCTCCGGGCACCTGCATCCTCTTGCAGCGCGAGCCGGGCGAGCGTCCGCATGGAGAAGAATGTGCAGGCAAACTTGCCCTTCTTCTCTCACCTTGCACTACCTTTGCAGCGGCTCGCACAGCGCCTGGCGCAGCGGGCCGCGTGATTGCATTCCACACCATGTTTAGAAAGAAAATACACAACTGGTACGTGCCCAAAGGCCAGGAGCCGACGGACTTTGACAAGCGCGTGCTGAGTTTTCAGAACCGGGGCGAAATCGTGCCGACACGACGCCTCGTCAAAACGCCCGAACAGATAGAGGGCATCAAGCGCTCATGCGTCATCAACACGGGCGTGCTCGACCTCGTCGAGAAGGAGATCCACGCCGGCATGAGCACCAACGACATCGACAAACTCGTCTACGACTATACCGTCGCCCACGGCGCCATCCCCGCACCGCTCAACTATGAGGGCTTCCCCAAGAGCGTCTGCACGAGCATCAACGAGGTTGTCTGCCACGGCATACCCAATGACTACGACATCCTCGAAGAGGGCGACATCATCAACGTTGACGTAAGCACCATCCTCGACGGCTACTTCAGCGATGCCTCACGCATGTTTATCATCGGCCAAACCACGCCGGAGAAAGAGAAGCTCGTGCGCGTTACCAAGGAGTGTCTCGACATCGGCGCCGAAGCCGCAAAGCCCTGGGGCTTTGTGGGCGACATCGGCAAGGCGATCGAAAAACATGCAAAGCGCAACGGCTACAGCGTCGTACGCGAACTCTGCGGCCACGGCGTCGGACTGGAATTTCACGAAGACCCCGAAGTCGACCATTACAATACGCACAAACACGGCATGCTCCTCGTCCCCGGCATGGTATTCACCATCGAACCGATGATCAACATGGGCGGCCGAGAAGTGTTTATCGACGAAGAAGACGGCTGGACCGTCGTGACCGAAGACGAACTGCCCTCCGCTCAGTGGGAGCACACCTTCCTCATGACTGAGCACGGCCTCGAAATCCTCACCTATTAACCCCTCCATGAAGCACATCACGATCCTCGCCATCGAGTCGAGCTGCGATGATACCTCGGCAGCGGTCATGCGCGACGGCATCCTGCTCAGCCAGACCACGGCCAGTCAGGCCGTCCACAAGGCTTACGGCGGCGTTGTACCCGAATTGGCTTCACGCGCCCACCAGCAAAATATCGTGCCCGTCGTCGACCAAGCACTCAAACAGGCGGACGTCACCAAGGAAGAGCTCTCTGCCGTAGCCGTCACGTTGGGGCCCGGCCTGATGGGTTCCCTGCTCGTCGGCGTTTCTTTTGCTAAAGGACTGGCCACGGCGCTGGACATTCCCCTCATCGAGGCCAATCACCTCCAGGGACACATCCTCGCCCACTTCATCCGAACGGCCGACGACGACCATCCGCTCCCGCCCTACCCCTTCCTCTGCCTGCTCGTCAGCGGCGGCAACTCCCAGATCGTCAAGGTAAATGCCTACAACGATCTCGAGATCCTCGGACAGACCATCGACGACGCCGCCGGCGAGGCGATGGATAAGTGCAGCAAGGTGATGGGCTTCGGCTATCCCGGCGGCCCCATAATCGACCGACTGGCACGGCAAGGAAACCCAGATGCCTTCACCTTCAGCAAGCCCCACATCGCCGCACTCGACTACAGCTTCTCAGGACTCAAGACCTCCTTCCTCTACTTCCTGCGCGATCAGATCAAGACCGACCCCGACTTTATCGAACATCATAAGGAAGACCTTGCCGCCTCGCTGGAGAAGACGATCGTCGACATCCTCATGAAAAAACTTGACCTCGCCGTCAAGCAGACGGGCATCAACCACGTTGCCCTCTCGGGCGGCGTCTCGGCCAATACGGCCCTGCGCCAAGCATTCCAGGATCGACAAAACAGCAAGGGCTGGCACATCTACATTCCCCGCTTCGCCTACACGACGGACAATGCGGCCATGATCGCCATCACGGGCCACTTCAAATACCTCGACGGCGACTACTGCCCCATCGACAAACCGGCTTACTCGCGCACCACGCTCTGAGAACCGGCTCCACCGACCAGACTACACCCCATTCACTGACACACAAACACCATACATTATCATGGACTTAGACCTCAAACTCGTCAGCAAAGAAATCAATGAGATCATGTGGCGCGAGGGCAAAACCCTCTCAACCGCAGAGAGCTGCACCGCCGGCCGTATCGCCAGCGTCATCACAGCCGTACCCGGTAGCTCCGTCTACTATAAAGGCGGCCTTATCTGCTACGCAGACGATGTGAAGATCAACCTCCTCGGCGTTGACGCCAAGGTCATCGAGGAGCAGACGCCTGTCTGCGAAGACGTGGTGCGCCAGATGGTGCTCGGCGCCAACAAGCTCTTCGGCACCGACTACTCCGTTGCCATCAGCGGCTATGCCGGCCCCGGTGGACCTGACGGCGGCAAGGCCGGCGTCATCGTCGGAACGATCTGGATCGCCGTCGGCAATAGCGAGAAGCTCGTAACGCGCATGATCGAAGAGGACAACGGCCGCGACAAAAACCTCGCCTCGGCTACCTCCGTTGCCATGCACATACTCCTCGACTACCTCAACGGAAAGACCGACGAAGCACAGGCTTAAGCCCACACAACCTTCCCTACTCACGCGGCGCCGCCAGGACCACCACACGGAATTCCTGACGGCGCCGCAGCCTTTATAGAGCGACCGCCGATAGGTCAGACGCACAGCACCTTAACGGCAAGGGCCCTCCGTTAAGATGAGCCACGTTTTTCGGATAAGCCCCTTCCCCAGCTTGTCACCTCACAGCCCCAAGGCGCACACAGCCCGACCAACAAGCTTGGGAGTAAGCGATAATCCCCCCAATTCCCAACACAACACAAGCTCGCAACAAGAAGCCTTCCCGTGAAAACGACAAGCCTTCTCGGACGAACAAGTCCGCATGTAGAATGAACGACAAGGCGACTTGTAACGGTCACCTAAAAGTAAGCCATCGCTTACGAAGGACAATGCTCGATAAAAATCCGTCAATCTGTCAGAATACCCACTATTATCACTCATTTTCAGGCGATTAGAGAAGTTGACGAAGAGAAAAACCGTCAGATTCCTGTCAGAATCCGTCAGGAACTGATTCGTCCCGATACACCCCCCCCTCCCTGATCACAATACCATCTACGAAGATCTCGCAATCTGCCGTTAAATTCGCACCTTCACCCTATCACAGACGCCAAGAGTTTTATGGATAATTACAATTTAGAGGGCACACGGAAGATTCTGCTCCACGTTATGGCACACTTTATCGGCGGCAAAGGACCGGAGAATCCCAACGGCGAGTTTGACGGCCCTTTTGACTTTCGGGCCATCACGTCACACAAGGATAATATCTCCTACAACATTTCCGGCTATATAAAGCTTGAAAGCAGAATAGAGAAATCCGACGAGAGTATTGACAGCCAGCGCGTTGTCATTGACAAGGTTTTCTTGAATCTTGACAAAAAGTCTTTTGACGTAACGAAGGACTTCAAGGGCTTCTTGGAGTTTCATCTGACAGTCACATACACGTTGCCGAAATATCTCCAGAACCCCGATGACACTATATAATTATGACAGGTTCTAATTTGGCGCGTTTTAACGCCACTATTCAGGATGGCCGGACACAGCCTTCGGGGTAGTTCTCATGCTCGTAGTCGCCGCACGGCTTGAACGGGCGCAGCACCATCACGTCTTCCAGTGGCCGCAGGTTCTCGCTCACCCAGTGCTTCACAGCCTCGTAGACGGCGGGCGGTGTGTAGCAATCATAGGTGGTGAGCTTGTGCTTGGGCTTGGGTTTGAATTTGGCAACGAAGGCATCGTAGTCTTCGAAAATTTCTTTGCGGGTCTTCTTCATTTCTATGTGAGATTTGTGCTCGACTTCTTTTGAGAAGGACGAGCGGGTTATTATTTTTGCAGCGGTTGGATGCCGCTCCCATTAATAGCGGACAGGTCTTAGGCTTAATCGCTGGGGACTTCCTTCAGCCTCGGGAAATTCCTGAGGCTGTCGCTTTTTTAGAACCAGTTGAGCTCATTCTTGTCCATTATGTAGTAATAGCCATGTATCCCCTGAGACGAGAGATACTTAAGCTTCTGCTTAATTTTATCGTCCATTCTAGTAAACTCAAACACGATGCCCTTAGCCCCTTGCCTATTGATAGCGCTTTCGGCATGTCTGACGATGTTGTTAGCCGAGCTCAGCGCTTTGAGGTCGTAAGGGACTCCATCAAGCGTAATGTCGTACGCTCCTCCTTGCTTTACATCTGGCAGGTGCACCACATTGTGCCCACTATCTGCAAGAACCTTGCACATGCGCTGTTCCTTCTCGAACTTAAGTCGTTCTGCCTTGCTTTTGGTCGCTTCCCTTATCCTTTCGGGGTCGGTCGTCAGCTTTCCCCTTGCCGCCCGTCTGTCCTTCGTTGTCCTTGAGGAAATACGGCAACGTCCCCTTTGCCCGCGCGGCCTTGATACGGTCGGCGTTCCGCTCCATCCAATCCGTGAAAGCTTTAGGCAGCTTCGTAACCGCTTCGGAGCTGTCAGCGGCGGGCACAGGCTCCTTGCCTTGCATGATGCGCTTGTTATCCTCTATTACTGTCCGATAAACCATTGCCCAACCAGATAAAATAAGGGCTGGCCCCTTT
>DAVZJV010000023.1:0-33359 GCA_052272595.1 Alloprevotella sp. | reverse complement strand
TAAATTCCTCCGAAAGGAGTGATTTCCTCAGATTTTATGTTTACCTTTGCCATATGTCGGGTATTCTTTATTTGAGTTTTAAGCAGCACTGAGGTAAGTGGGTTTTCTGACATATGCAGGGATTGGATGATTTATTGTTATCCAATGACTTGCTTCCTTGTGAAATTATAAGTCTACTAATTTAGAGGTAAAGATGAAGAGTAGTATATTATTAGCGTTGACTGCTTTAGCGTTCAGTTGTCTGTCCTCCACGGCGCAACAAAAGCAGAAATTAATTTTGCCGACTCCTTCTACGCAGCCTAACGCTGCACAGTTGAAGCAAATAGACCGTCAATATGGAATGTTTATTCATTTCGGAATCAACACATTTCATGACGAGGAATGGACAGATGGTTCAAAACCGGCGTCATCCTACAATCCTTCAGCGATTGATGCCGATCAATGGGTGCGCACGGCTAAAGAGGCTGGCATGAAGTATATCATTTTGATCACGAAACACCATGACGGATTTTGTCTTTGGGATAGCAAGTATACGGATTATGATGTCGCCAGTTCCGGCAATCCTACCAATGTGGTAGAAGCGGTGGCACGTGCATGCAAGAAAGAAGGCATTGGGCTCGGACTTTACTATTCGCTTTGGGATCGCAAAGTGAATCCTGATGTGAAAGATGCCTCAAAAGATGCGGCTTACAATGATTATATGCTCAAGCAGTTGGATGAGTTGATCTCAATGACCCAAAAATATGTTCCCATTGTAGAGTTTTGGTTTGACGGAGGTTGGGAAAAACCAAACTACCGCTGGCCAGTGAATGATATCTATCAGTTGATTAAGAAAAAACAGCCTGATTGTCAGGTAGGTATAAATTGGACGATCGGTTCGGAGGATAATCCGAATGCGCACATGATTGTGCCGGAAAAACAAAAAGAAGGTTTGCCGATCAGATACTTTCCCAGCGACTTCCGGTTGGGCGACCCTTATTTGCCGACGGACAACGATCCGAAACTCTTTGCTCACGATGGCCATTTGTATTATATGCCTTGGGAATCTACAATTTGTATTAGCAAATGTTGGTTCTATAATACAAAGGATACAGAGTTTAAGTCTGTTGATGAACTGGAAAAGTTATATCGTCAATGTACCAAGAATGACAATATTCTTATTCTCAATTGTCCTCCGAACCGGGACGGACAGATCCGCACTGAAGATATCCGTATCTTGCAAGAGCTGAAATCAAGAATAGGAAAATGATTCTTAATGTAGCGACTGCCCCCTCTCGCCACATTTCTCGTCACAATAATTCAGTTTGTGATTATGTGATTGAGCCGGCAATTTATCCATCTTCGTCACATAAATCACGCCCCTTTGCGAGAGCTGTTCGAACTTGTCGTAGTTAATGTATGCCCGATCCATGGCTATGATCCCGCCATCGTTCAACGTGTCGGGCTTTAGCATGAAAGGATCGTGCGTGGCGGCGGAGGTGAACCCGACATCGGAGGGAACGCCCTCGTTATAGCAAGGACGCGGTAATTTCCCGCAAGGAGTCGAATCGCATGGCCACGGCGTAGAGCATGACGACGAGATGCACCCATCCGTTGAAACGTTTGGTATACCTCTCTCCGCCATGCTTGCGGCTAATCTGAAGAATTGTGGACTTGTCCACCAAATTTAGTATCTGCCCATAGAGCGGCTGTTCGATAAAATGCGTACTTTTACCCGTATTATACAAACCCAAAGGTAACCGAAGGGGCTGACTCCTGCAAAAGGGGCCAGCCCTTATTTTATCTGGTTGGGCAATGGTTTATCGGACAGTAACAGTCCTTGACCTTGCGGAGTTTAGAGAGAGATAAAGACACTTGCAGCCCGAAGGGATGCACACTTATATCGATTCTGCCCCACGCTATCGGGGAGAGGAAAAGTAAGTGTACAACCCTTCGGGTTGCAAGTCTTTGGAGTAGCGAAGCGGGCACGTAGCGAAGCGGGTGCCCGGTCAGCAAGAAGTGATGTCCCGGAGGAACAGCGGGCCGGTTTTTACCTAGCAACAGTCGTCACCGCAATGCCTTCGGCTGGGGTGAAGAAGCTACAGATCGGTTTTAATATTCGTCCTCGTTGAAGAGGAAGTCTTCCTTCGTGGGATAGTCGGGCCAGACGTCTTCGATCGTCTCGTAGACCTCGCCTTCGTCTTCAAGTTCCTGAAGATTTTCCACAACCTCCATCGGAGCGCCGGAACGCATGGCGTAGTCTATCAGTTCGTCCTTGGTGGCGGGCCAGGGTGCATCTTCCAGTTTCGAAGCCAGTTCCAATGTCCAATACATAATGTCTGTGTGATTTGATAGTCCTTAGTTTTCGGTGAGGCGGTCGGTCGGGCATGCCTGCCAAGTGCTTGGGTCGCATGAGGTGCCCTGCACCACCCCTTTTTGGAGGCGCAAAGATAACGTTCTGGAGAAAGAAAACAAGACTTCGCCCGATCTTTTATCTTTCTAGACCCTTTTTAAAGCGCCGGGCCGTTAGCTTAAGGAAAATTTTGCCTTGTCGGCGGGCTAGCCGCAATCTCTGCTTTTCGTATCTTCGCCTGCATAATGCCACCTTGTGGCTTCCCCTCGCGGAATCTCATCTTCTAACACTTTATACTTTATGACCTCACTCACCCTGGCCATCGTGGTCGCTTTCGTCATCGGTTACTTCCTCATCGCCGTCGAGAGCCTCACCAAGATCAACAAGGCAGCCATCGCCCTGCTGATGTTCGTCGTCTGCTGGACGCTCTTTATGATCGATCCCTCGCAATATATCGCCTCTGCCGTGGGCGAGGGCACCGCACAGGCCGTGAGCGAGGTCATCGAGCGCCACCTGGGCAGCACGGCGACAACCCTATTCTTCCTGATGGGGGCCATGACGATCGTCGAACTGGTCGACCAGAGCGGCGGATTCAACTTCGTCCGCTCCCTCATGCGCACGCACAACAAGCGCAGCCTCTTATGGCGCATCGCCTTCATGACCTTCTTCCTCTCCGCCGCGCTTGACAACCTGACGACCTCCATCGTCATGATCATGATCTTGCGCAAACTGGTGAGCGAGCATAAAGACCGCATCATCTACGCCTCGCTCATCATCATCGCTGCCAACTCGGGCGGTGCCTTCTCCCCCATCGGCGACGTGACGACCATCATGCTCTGGAACAAGGGGCTTATCTCTGCCTTTGGGGTGATGAAGGAGATCCTTGTGCCTTCGCTCCTCTCGATGGTGCTGCCCGCCATCATCCTCTCGCTGTGGCTGAAGGGTGAACTCGTCTACCAAGACAGCGCCACGACGGTTGAGACAACGTCTGAGGAGGGAAAGCTCTCCGACGGCCAGCGCAAGGCCGTCTTCGCTCTCGGCGTGGGTGGTCTGATCTTCGTGCCGATCTTCAAGAGCATTACCCACCTGCCTCCTTTTGTTGGCATACTTCTCGTGCTTGGCGTGCTTTGGACGGTGACCGAACTCTTCTACCGCCACGCGGGTGAACACGATCCCAACGGTACGCAGAAGCGCATCACGCGTATGCTCTCCCGCATCGATATGGGCACCATCCTCTTTTTCCTCGGCATCCTGATGGCGGTGGCCTGTCTCGAGACGATCGGCGTATTGACGCAGCTGGGGGCCGGTCTCAACGTAGCTTTCGGCGGCAACCACTTCTTCGTTACAGGCATCATCGGCGTCATCTCGAGCATCATCGACAACGTGCCCCTCGTAGCGGGCTGCATGGGCATGTATCCCATGGCAGCAGCGGGCGACTTCGCGCATGACGGCATCTTCTGGCAGCTCCTCGCCTACTGCGCCGGCGTGGGCGGTTCGATCCTCATCATCGGTTCGGCAGCCGGCGTCGTGGTGATGGGTCTGGAGAAGATTACCTTCGGCTGGTATATGAAGCACATCAGCTGGATCGCCCTTGTGGGCTACCTCGCTGGCATATTGGCTTATTACCTGCAGCGCGAGGTGTTGTGCTTCTAAACAACACCGGATAGATCCGGACAATCAGCATAAAGGGTTGCGACCAGTCAGGTCGCAACCCTTTATAGCTATGTAAGCCCCCGCGGAGAAACGCCTACGGGTAATTTGCGATTCTGGCCTACACCCTGCCACTAAGTTGCCCGAAGAAGTTGTAAACCAGATACTTCGTGGTGTAGGCAAGGGGGCATTTGCTGCCACCTGGCCTACACCTAGCCTACACCTCGCTAACTCCATTCCCGCTCCTGTCAGTGGCAGAGCCGTCACCAAGTGGTGTAGGCAAGGTGGCAGCGAGGTGTAGGCAAGCAGGCGCTTGCCTACACCATTAAAAGCCTGATTTACAGTCGCCCCAGGAGGTCTGGTGGCAGGGTGTAGGCAAAAAACGGAAATTACCCGTAAGCACGTTTACTACATGGCATCTCCGTCAGACGGGACGGCATGCCGGCGCGAGGAGAGGGCATGTAGTTTTCCTTACTCACCCACTTTCTGAATCGCCCTTCAGGCCACTTCCGTCACAGCGTCTCGATCTCGGGCCATCAGCCCTCCCCATGCTTCTTGGGCTTCTTGCTGAAGCGGTAGATCAGGTGGAGCATGACGTAGCGCGTGAGGGTGTTGGTGCGCACCTCCGTACGGCCCTGCGCATTGAGCGTGCGGCGCACGCTGCTGAGTTGCCCCAGCATGTCGTGGGCAGAGAGCTTGAGGGAGAAGTTTCCCTTGCGGTCCAGTTTGCGGGCCAGCGAGGCATTCCATACCCACTCGTCGGTGTTCATTGACGAATCGCCATAACCACGACGCATGAAGAGGTTGAGATCGGTGGCCGCTGTGATGCCCCATACGATGGGTGCCTGGAGGGTAAGGCAGTAAAGCATGTCGACGGTGCTCATTGTCTGGAAGGTCGAACGGGAGCCGTTTGCCCGTCCCCAATCGGCAGAGGCCTTTATGCCGGCATGATAGCCCGACTGGCGAAAGTCAAGGGACAGCGTCTGAATCCAGTCAAAATTGTGGACGATGCTGCGTGCCGTAGCGTCGCTCTCGGAGAGATCGTCGGCAGAGAAGTCGACACTGCGGTCATACCCCAATTTCGTATTGACCTCCATCGTCCAGTGCTGTGCCTTGTCAAAGATTCGGGTATAAGAGAAGTCGGCATCGGCAGCGCGGTTGCCGTCGATGTTGCGCGGTGTGTAGGTGTAGGCGCCCGTCAGGCGGTTATACTGACGATATTGTCCGACGGCATCCCATAGTTGACGATAAGAGACGGATGCCCGCCAGTAACTCCTGCGCTGGAAGGAAGGGCTGTTGTATTTGAGGGTCGCGCTGAAAGTGTCGGTGGGGCGCAATCCTGGATTGCCACGATAAGTAGAGAGCGGATCGCTGTCATCTCGCGTGTCGAGCATCAGCCCCAGCGAAGGCTGGGTGCGAGAGAGTTCGGAGTAAAGGCTCAAGCCCTTGTACCCAACGTACAACGACGGATTCCATGAGACCGTATGGCGTTCAAGGCTGTTGTCTGTATAAAAGCGCAGATCATGGATGCGGTCGTGACCGGCATCGAGGAGAAGCCTCATCTGTAAGGACCAGTCTGAACGTTTCCCCATAGACCAGAACGCCTCGACATTGTGCGACCGGCTCAGGGTGACGGTATGGAAGGCATTGTCGCGGTCCAGCGCCAGGGCCAGCGAATCGCTCGTTGAGGGCAAGAGGCCCATCGAGGCCTTGTCGAGCTCGGCCCACAAGCCTCCGAGGCGCTCCAATCGATAAGAGGTCCGCGTATTAGAGCCAAAGCGCTGGTTATAGCGGTATTGAAGGTTAAGGAAATAGTTGACCTCTTCTCCCTCTCCCTGTTTCTCTATCGGCGCATGGATCAGCTCGGTGCCGAAGCTATAGCCGTGGGTCGGCGTGTGGTCGTAGCGATTGCGCAGATCGGGCTGTGCAGCGGAAGGCAGCAGGCCGTAGAGTGAAGCCATGTGCCCCGTGGTCGAGCGATAACTCCCATTGAGTGTTAGCGTGAAGGGCTTGTATTTATCAATGGGCTTGAAGGTGGACATTCCGTAGAATGAGGCATTCCACCCCGACAGTCTGTTGTCAAAAGCCGTCTGCAATGTGTGGATACGGGCTGCCGTGAGAGCGGGAGATCCTTGTCCGCTCAGTTTGCTGTCGAGTCCCGCTCCGGCGTCAAAGTCTGTAGGGAGCCCGGCCCAGGAAGCTTGATCACTACCGCCCCAGCTATTCGTGCGGTTGTAAGAAAATCGGGGCATGAGCAGGAGGGTATAGCGCTTCCGTTGGAGATTGAGCTCCGCCTGCCAGTCAATCTGCGTGGCCTTAAGATCATTGCTGCCGCGCGAAGCCGTCAGCGTGTGCCCGTCGGGGAGGAAGGTCGTCGATGCCGTAAAGGTGCGGAGATCTGTAGTGCTATGTTCTGCCTTTAGAGAAGTGTTAACAAACAACTTTTCAGGACCCTCACCATCAGCCTCAAAGGAGTAGTCAAGCCCTCCCTGCTGACGCGTGATGAGGCCGCCGTTGCTGTTCACCTCCTCCTGCCAGCTGCCCGTGTCCTTGGCCGGACTGCCCGTCGTGTTGAGGTTATTGGCTATGCCGTAGACCGTCAGGCGCGAGCGGTCGCTATAGTGCATGCCGAAGAGACGGCCCATATAGCGGTCGTCCGTGCCGTAACCGGCCTCGGCATTGGCAATCCACCCCTGCGAATAGTCCTTCTTGAGCCTTACGTCGACCACCCAAGGGTCGTCCTTGCGCGCCTTCTGCGTGTCTTTGCGCGTGAGATAGGCCTCATCAGGTATGCGCTGGTAGGCCTTGACCTTATGAACCATATAGGCCGGCAGGTTCTCAAGTGCCACGGTGGGGTCACCCTTGAAGAACTCCCGTCCGTTGACCAGCAGCCGATCGACGAATTGACCGTTGATCGTGATGCGCCCGCCCCTCTCCAGCTTCATGCCCGGCAGCTGGGCTATCAGCTCATCGAGCATAGACCCTTCAGCCGTCTGGAAGGCATCGGCATTATAGACGACCGTATCGCCATGCATCACCATCATCACCTTTGAAGCCGTCACGGTGGCCTCCTTCAGCTGCTTGACGGCACGCGGCAGCTTGACATCGCCCACTTCGACATCTATGCTGTTCCCTTCACCCTGCTCCGCCGTCAGTTCCAGCTTGGTAAAGGTCGTCTCGTATCCTTTACGCGTCAATCGGAGGCTGTAAGTCACAGGGAGCTTGACGGAGGGAAGGGTGCAAAAGTAGGCATAGCTCTTCCGTATGCCCATGTCTATGGTATAACAGTTGAACGTGTCAACCAGCTCGCCGGCGGCATCGAGGATTTCAACGTGGACCCCTGACAAGACATTACCCGTAGCTGCATCCACAGGGTTGACGCTCAAGTTTACCTCTTTTTCCTGCGCCAGCGCGGAGAGGGAGCAAAACAATAGGATTAATAAAGAGAGGTATCGGCGGAGCATAGACTGAAGGAGGGGGGAAAGGTGAAGCTTCCCGTCAGGGCTATATACCGGACGGGCATAATGCCTTGACAGGAAGCAGACAGAAGATGGATATATCAGTTGCCTCTGAAGCAATGGCTAAGATGCGTGCTGGAGGTAGGATGACCGTTGACCTCGCAATAGCAAGAGACAGAACCCGTAGTGGCACTTCCCTGACAAGTTCCCGTACGGGTAACGTTTCCACTACCACTAGGGCCGAGGAACACAACAGAACAAGACTCGTTGACCTTGCATGTTTTATTAATAAGCTGCTGTTCCGTCATGGCACTTCCTCCGAAAAGTAACTTCATCTCTTCGTTGGTGAGGATCTTAGCGTCCTTGAGCGCGATGCGTTTAATGGTTTTCATACGCGTTGAGTTAGGATGGGTGAAACATATCCGTTCCATCGAACGGGAATTGAGGCAAATGTACGTATTTTGCCAAGAGCAGCGCAAGTTTTGGCTATCCAAAGTTATTCAATCAGTCCAAACAGGCGGATTGAGGGCTTGTTCCGCTCCCAATCCAAACGTTACGCACCCTTATGAATAGCACAAATCCCTTAAGGCACGATGCTCTGTAGCCCGCCCGCACAAGATGATTGCAGACAATAACAAGAAAACCATGATAGGCATAAGGGCAGACAATAAAAGCTTCTTGCTTACCGGTAAAGCCAGATAGGAATGTCTCATATAAATAGGGGTAGTGGGTCGTAAGTAGAGAGAGTGAAACCGCTGGATTATAGCCATCTGCCGTTACCCAGCATTTTCTCGATCACCCGTTTGTCGGCGAGCAGGACTTTGGCCGTGCCCGTCGTGGGGTAGTCGATGCGGACGGGGTGTCCCGTCGTGGTGACGAGCGGACGGGGCAGGGTGACGCGCACGGTGAAGCTGCCGTCAGCCTCAGGGACGTGCCCCACCTGCGCGATGCGGCCCTCGATATGGCCGTAGTCCTTCTCGGGCAATGACGCGAGGATGATCTGTACCCGCTGGCCGACCTCGAGGCCGGCCGTCTGCTCCGCCGTTACGCGCAGCAGGCAGAGCGGGGCCTCGCCACGGCCTTCCGAGGCGGGAAGGACGGTGAAGAGGCGCCGGCCCCTCTCGACCGTGAGGCCGGGGACGAAGCCGGGCTCCGCCTCGGCGCGACCGGCAACGGGGCTGGTGACTACGACCGTATCGGCAGCGGAAAGGCGCAGCTGGCAGAGGGTGTCGCCGGGGCGTACGGCAGGCAGGCCGTCACGCTCCGAACCGCTCATCGCCTCCGTGACCGTGCCGGAGGCGGGGGCGACGACGGCGATGGGAGGGCGCAAGGGGCTGAGCGTGCACGGGGCCTGCAGGGTGTCGGGGTAGCGGAACCACCACGCGCCGCCCAGCAGCAGGGTGAAGAGGACACCCACCAGGGCGATGCCCCAGCGGAGCGTCCAGCCGGGAACGGGGCCCATGAGTTCGCGCACCTCTTCGCTGCGTTCCTCCAGTCCGCGCAGTCCCGTGGTGATCCGAGGCCCTTCGCCCACGATGACCGTACGGCGCCTTTCCTGCGGGAAGGTTGCGGTTCCGTCGGCCGTCTGTCCGCCGACGGAGAGTGCATTGCCGTTTTTCTTTTCTTCAGCCATTGCCCAGTTCCAGTTGGTTCTTTACCAGTTCGTAATATTTCCCGCGAAGGGCCGTCAGCGCTTCGTGCGTCCCTTCTTCGACGACCTTACCCTTCTCGAGCACGATGATCTTGTCGGCGTCGCGCACCGTGGAGAGGCGGTGGGCCACGACGAGCACCGTCTTGCCGCGGTAGAAGGAGCGGAGGTTCTCCATGATGACCTTCTCGTTGTTGGCGTCGAGCGAGTTGGTGGCTTCGTCGAAGAAGATGTATTCCGGATCCTTATACACCGCACGCGCGATGAGCAGGCGCTGACGCTGCCCAGCGCTCGTGCCGTTACCCTCCATGCCGATCTTCGTGGCGTAGCCCATCGGCAGAGAGTCGATGTAGCCGCCGATGTTGGCCACCTTGACCGCATGGCGCAACCGCTCGGGATCGATCTCGTCGGAGGAGACGGCGATGTTGCGCGCGACCGTATCGGAGAAGATGAAGCTCTCCTGCATCACGCTCCCCGTACGGGCACGCCACAGGTGGGGGTTGATCTGCCGCAGGGGCGTGCCGCCCACACGGATCTCTCCGCGCAGGGGCTCGTAGAATCCCTGCAGGAGCTTGACCAGCGTGGTCTTGCCGCTGCCGCTCGCGCCGACCACGGCCGTCACCTTGTGTGCCGGAAGCTCGAGCGTGACGTCGTCGAGCGCGTAATCGCGGTCGGCGCCGCTGTAACTGAAGCTCACGCCCTCGACCCTGATGTCGCGACGCTCGGGCAGGACGGAGAGTTTCCCGTCGATGCCGGCCTCCTCGTCTTCCTGATGCTGCACCTCGCCGATGCGCTCGAGGCTAATCTTAGCGTCCTGGAACGACTGGGCAAAACCGATGAACTCCCCGATCGGCGCGGACACCTGGCCGATGATGTAGGTCAGCGACATCATCATGCCCAGCGTCATCCGGCCCTCGACCACCGCACGGGCCGCGATGAAGGAAACGACGATGCCCGTCGTCTGCGTGAAGAAAGTCGAGCCGGCCTGCTGGATCTGCCCCAGAGAGAGGCTGCGCACGCCGATGCGGAAGAGCTTCACCTGGATGTGTTCCCACTCCCAGCGTTTCTGCCGCTCGCAGTTGTTGAGCTTGATCTCCTGCATGCCCTGCACGAGCTGGATGAGCTTGTTCTGCTCGCCGGCCGACTGGTTGAAACGGCGGATGTCGAGCTCCCTCCGGTACTTCATGAAGGAGAGAATCCACAGGACGTGCAGGGCGTTGCCCGCGAGGAAGATGGCTAGGATCATGGGGTGGTAATAGCCCAAGATGCCGGCGAAGATGAAGAAGTTGACAACGGAGAAAAGGATGTTGACCGAACTACCCATGAGGAACGACTTGACGCGGCCGTGGTCGCCGATGCGCTGCAGGATGTCGCCGGTCATCTTCGTGTCGAAGTAGCGCAGCGGCAGCCGCATGAGCTTCATCAGGAAGTCGGAAATCAGCGCGATGTCGATGCGCGAGTTGACGTGGAGCATGATCCACGAACGGATGAAGCCCACCGCCAGCTGCGCGGCGAACAGGGCGAGCTGCGCGATCAGGATGAGGGTGATGAAGCCCAGGTCGCGACCGCCGATGCCCGCGTCGACCATCGCCTGCGTGAGGAATGGGAAAACGAGCTGGATGGCGCTGCCCAGCGCCATGCCGCCCATGAGCTGCAGGAGTTGCGACTTGTAGGGCGTGAGATAGCGGGCGAAAAAGAGCAGGTCGCGCCGGGCCGTCCTTTCGGGTTCGTCGGCCTCCGCCTCGAAGTCGGGCCCCGGGGCCAGCAGCAGGGCGGTGCCCTCCGGGTGACCGCCCGCTCCCGTCACGGGGCACCAGCACCGTTTGAACTCGTCCTCCGCATATTTCACGTTTCCAGAGGCTGGGTCGGCGATGTAGAACGTGCTGCGTCCGCCCCGGCGGCGCTTGACGCGGTAGAGCACCACGAAGTGGTTGCCGCACCAGTGGAGGATGCAGGGGAGCTGCGCCTCGCCGGCCAGCGACTCCAACGTCGTGCGGACGCCCAGCGTACGCATGCCGATGCTCTCGGCGGCATCGCTGATGCCGAGCATCGACACGCCCTCGCGCGTGATGAAGCACTTACGGCGAAGCGTAGGCAGGGAATAGTGCTTGCCGTAATGGCGAGCCACCATCCGCAGGCAGGCGGGGCCGCAGTCCATCGCGTCAAACTGGGGGTAGTGCGGGAAGCGCTGAGTGATGTTTGGCATATAAGAGGATATAAGAAAAAGTGCCCCTCAGATTATCCACCTGGCAGATCCGACATCGGGGAGGCGAAGGATCTACCGAAAAGAGCAGCTAACAGGAAACAACAGATATCCGTTTTTTGCATAGTGAGACTCTCATCGGGCCAACATAAGCACCAATGCGCTCTAATGCCATAGCTATCGGGTAACCGCAAAAGTAGGAAAATCCACCGGAATCGGCTATTCCATCCGACAATTTGAAAAAATCACAACCAAATCTTGCCCGACTTGATTTTACGCTTAATTTTGCAAGGCAGAAGCTCAAAGCTGTACAGACAGGCCAATATGGCTGACATCAACTAGGAAGGGCCATCCATGCCACTCAAAGAATCACGCAATGAGAGCATCCCATTACCTCATCATTCCAGCCCTCTTAGCGTTGTGCCATAGTTGTCACACCTCCTACCTGCCGTACAGGCAGATTGGTTCAGAAGGCTTGCAGCATATACCAGCTAGAGGCGGCAGTTATTACGCCAGCGTTGATTCGCTGGACGGCATTAAGACCGAAAGCCGGCTACAAGGGCAAAGAGCCGTGCCTGAAGCTTTTTACCTGGTCTTTGACGATACCGGCGATGCCACATTCAGCAAAGACAGTCTGCAAGTGAGAGGCAAATGGTACGAGGCCCGATGGAAAGGCAGGACTATCTACCTGAAAGTCAAGCCCAACCGCGGCAATTCAAGAAATGCCCTCATCCTCTTCTGGCTCAACAAACGAAAGGACAGCGCAGGCTTCAAGCTAGTGCAAGACAGCGCAGGCTGACAGGAAGGCGAAGTCAACATCCGATGTGAGGTATGCTGTTTCTCCTTCCGACCTTACTTTAAACAAAAACGAGGATCAATGGACCGTCACCTCATCTTCGATATAGGCTTCCATAAGGGAGAAGACACGCGATATTATCTCTCACGGGGTTATCATGTCATCGCCGTAGATGCCGTAGCAGAGCTCTTGGAGGCCGGCGGTCAGGAGTTTGCCGAAGCTGTAGCCAAGGGGCAGCTCACCCTTTGTCAGGGAATGGTCTCCTCAGCCGATAGCGAGGCTGCTCCTTTCTATATCAGTCACAACAGCCTTTGGAACTCCGCTCATCGAGAAATCGCAGAACGAAAAGGGAAGGAGTCAAGACAGATTACCGTGCCGGCCATTACGCTGAAGACCTTGATGCGTACCTACGGCACACCTTACTACTGCAAAATAGACATTGAGGGCAATGACATACTCGCCCTCCGCAGCCTGACAGGCTGCGAAGAACTCCCTCCCTATATTTCCGTCGAGACGGAATGCATCGGTGACAATGACGACGCATCGCTCACGACATTCACCACGCTCGATGCACTGCACGACTTGGGCTATAACCGCTTCAAACTGGTGGATCAGAGCACGCTCACGGTCTTGGGAGACGAGCCCTTCTACACTCGAAGCTGGAACGACCTTAAAAGTTTTTATGCCGACAATTATCGCTATGGATGCGAACTGCTCGGTGA
This sequence comes from Alloprevotella sp., assembly GCA_052272595.1. Taxonomy (GTDB): domain Bacteria; phylum Bacteroidota; class Bacteroidia; order Bacteroidales; family Bacteroidaceae; genus Alloprevotella. Next base: position 20,550 of record DAVZJV010000023.1, on the reverse strand, counting down.
TGAGGACAATCCATTCTTTCACCACTTCCCCGGTTGCAGCGGCCCTTTCGGAGAAGATCTGCTCGGCACCTGGCGAAGCTATGAAGATGCCAAAGCCCTCATAGCCTTCCACAGTAAAGAAGAGCGGAGCCTAGGCCATGAAGTCTGGAGCTTCTGGTGTGACTGGCACGCTGCCCGCTAAACCGGCCCATTCTCTTTTTAACAGTCTCATCCCCAAGATTTATGGCGTCACCCTCAGTCAATATATTTCAGGCTCTGCTGCGTGAGCTGGGCGTTCCGCACACAAAAGCCTACGCGATACAGTCCTATGAAGCTCACCCATATAAGTACACCTTTTATGGGTTGAAACGATTGTGTGATCACTACCACATCCACACTGAGGCTGTCCATCTGAATGACAAGGAGGAGATGGACAAGCTCCCTACACCGTTCATTGCCGATCTGGCCGGTGACTATGTTCTTGTCAAGAAACGCAGGAGCGGGAAGCTTACGCTCGAGCAATACGGCATTACCTCCGATATATCACGAAAAGACTTCCTGTCCGCCTGGGGCGGAAATGCCCTTGTTGCCTATCCCGGCGAACAGAGCGCCGAACCGGACCTTAAGACACATCAGCGGATAGCAATGCTCAAAAATGCGGAAGGGGCAGCCCTCGCCACAGGGATACTCGCACTCATCATCTGCTGTGCCTCCATCTGCCGCACGACGCCCCCCTCCATACCCGTCGCACTCTCCATGCTGCTTTCGTTGGCGGGAACCATCACCTGCATCATGCTGCTAAGCCAGCAGCTGTACATAAGCAATCCGGTGATAGAGAAGGTCTGCCATGCCTTCCGGCAGAGCAGTTGCCACAATGTGCTCGACAGCAGCGCGGCCAAGCTCTTCGGGCGCTATTCATGGTCTGTCATAGGCCTCAGCTATTTTGCAGCCAACTTTATATGCCAACTGCTCAGTGACCGCTTCACCCCCACGTTGGCCTATCTGAGCATATTCGCTATCCCTTACAGCGTCTGGAGTGTCGCATACCAACGTCGCATGCGCAGCTGGTGCCCGCTCTGCCTGATCGTACAAGGCCTCATCGGGTTACAATGCTTGCTCTATCTGGTTTCAGGGATAGCCGTCAGTCTGCCCACTCCCGATCTGTGCGGCACAATCATACTCTTCTCTGCCTACCTGACAATTGCCCTCACCCTGAGCGCTCTGCTCCCGATCTTCTCGCGTGCAGCCACTCTTCGCCAGACGCGTTGGCAATACAGCTATCTGAAGATGAATGCCCACGTATTTGATGCACTGCTACGTGCGGAGAAACAGCATCCCACAGACGGCTCGACCATTGCCTTCGGAAGGAAGGACAGTCCGATCTGTCTAACCATCTTCAGCAACCCCTATTGCAACCCCTGCGCAGCGATGCACAAACGTCTGCAAGCACTCATTGATGCAGACTGTTGCCGAATCGAATACGTTTTCACCTCCTTTCGCACGGAATGGGACATCATCAACCGCTACCTCATTGCCGCCTATCAGCAACTGGGGGAGGCCGAAGCGTGGAGACTGCTTACCGAATGGTATGACCGGGGGAAGCAAAAGCAGGAAGCCTTTTTCTCCCCTTATAAGCTGAAGGCTGAAGCAGCAGAGGTGAAGGCAGAATTTGACAGGCACGAAGCATGGCGTAAAGCCACAGGTTTTCAGGCCACGCCCACTCTGCTCGTAAACGGGCACAAACTGCCTTACGGCTATCAGGTCGAGGACCTGCTACTACTCTCCTGACGGAGCCAATCATCTTTTCCCCAACCGCTTACCGTTTCTGCCTATGAAGAAGACGGTTTTTTCCCGCGAGCGTTCGCTGCTTCACCATTTAGTGCTGCATGCTTATGACGTACCAGGTGCCATCGGCTTGTTTGACGGCATGACAGGCATCATGCTCGTCATTGCCCATTATGCCCGTGTCCGTAAGCTCCCTGTGATAGAAGGCGCGGCAGACTTCCTCATGGAGCGCATCATCGACGGTCTGGCCAAGACCGACCCGATAGGCCTGGGGCATGGTCTGGCCGGAATCGGTTGGGGCATCGAATACCTCATACAGCACGGCTACATGGAAGGCTGCGCTACGGACATCACGGCTGACATGGACAACCGCATCATGTCACTCGACATACGTCATCTTACCGACGAAAGCCTGGAGACAGGCATTGAGGGCCTGGCGCATTATGTCATTGCCCATGTGCAGGGCGCGTTGATTCAGGGCACCCAAGCCTTTGACGATACCTACCTCCACGACTGGCAGTCACGCCTTCAGTACCTGGCGGATACACAACCCCATGAGCAGCGCTGGGCCCAACTGCTTGAGGAACTGACCGCAACGATGCGCGGACAGGCATATCATCAGCTTACCCTATCCCGATTTATAATCCCGAGGCGCGCGGCACCCATGAAGCGCCTGGGGCTGAGGGACGGACTGGCCGGGTATTTAGAGAGTAATTTGCCTGCTGAGAAAAGCGGCTTCATAGAGAAAGGAGGCGCCCTATGAAAAGGATCTTTATCGTTGACGAGCACATCTCCTCCAAGCAAAACGGCGTAGGCACCTATATGAGATGTCTGCTGGCAGCCCTCTCACCGCTGGACGTCTCGCTCAACCTGCTATCGTTTAATGCGGAGGAGCGGCAGTTCACAATCCACCATGAGGGACGGGTAACGCATTACTGTTTTCCCGTATGCTTCAACGGCAAGTTCGTAGAGACCGGAGAGCTTTCCTGGCCCGTCTTCAAGCTCTATGTTGAGGACAGTGCCGAGAATGTCTTTTTTGTCAACCACACGCCGTGTGCCGATTTTCTCAAGTGCCTGCGAAGGCTTTACCGCAAGTCTAGAATTATCTTTACCATCCACGACCAGGGATGGACAGAGCCTCTGTTGGGTAATACAGACAGCCTGCGCCGCATCCTCACCCGTCAGCGCCTTACAAAAGCCGAACGGGAACAGGCCATTTACGTCCGCACCTATTGCGGACTGGAACGCAAGATGTATCGCATCGCCGATGACATCGTTTGCCTCTCCTCGGCAACACTATGCCTGCTGCAAGAATTATATGGCGTACCTGGGCACAAAATCCATCTAATCCCTAACGGTCTGGACCTCAACGTACGACCGGCATCTGCCTCTCTGCAGGCAGACATCAGGCTTTCTCTGGGACTCTCACCGGATGAACGCATCATGGTCTTTGTCGGACGCACGGTACGCGCCAAAGGAATCTATGAGTTATGCAAGGCTTTTGACCGGGTATCGCAGGCAGACAGGAAGCTGCGCCTCGTCATCATCGGAAAGGTCAACGATGCCAATACGATGCTCGAGCTCCTTCCGCACAGTGCGCCCCATGTTACGCTCACCGGACAGATAGGGCACGACATGCTTCAGCAATGGTATCAGGTTGCAGAAATCGGACTTCTCCCCTCCTATTCGGAGCAATGCAGCTATGCCGGCATCGAGATGATGGCACACGGACTGCTTGTTCTGACGACAGACGGCAACGGGCTGAGAGACATGTTTACCCACCGTGTCAACGCCCTGGTCGCCCCTCTTGCCGGAGACTTCACGGAGAATCTCACGCAGTGTCTGAAGACCGCTCTCTCGTTGTCATCCTCCGAACGCGAGACAATATGCCGCAAAGGCTTAGAAATAGCTAATAGCCGCTACTCATTGGCCTCTATGACGCGAGCCTATGAGAAACTTTTGTTCGGCGATTAACAAATTAATCAGTTACCGTATGTATCCAAAACCTCCCCCTTATCCCCAGTTCCAGCTGCCATAGCGATTACGTTAGGGTTCAGCACTCAGCTCGATAGAACGAGCAATCCAGGGGCATGCCATGCAATCGCCCCATATTCATCAACTTCAACAAGCAAGGCAATGAAAACGATCAAACCCGTCAAACTGAAGGAGGCTCGCATCCTCAGCAATGAGGAAATGAAGACGCTATTCGGAGGCAGTGCCGCACCTACGGTTACCTGCACCGTCTCATGCAGCAACGACACAATACTAATGGCTTACAACTGCATCTCATGCAGCGTAATCTCAGGTGGAGCCGTATGCGTCAAGAGCAATGGTGACACATCTGTTCTGAAGTGTCAGGAAGATAAGAAGGATCCCTGCTGCGGTCCCAGTGGAAAGATCGACTGCGGATGCAGTGGCTGCACCTGCGGATCATAGGCATCCCCGGTTCAAAGCCGGCCATCCGACAAAGACTGGGCATTATCAATATTGATATGCCCAGTCCATTTTTCCAATCCTCCTGGATTATAAACAGGACTGAATCTATCATTTCATAAATGACATCTATGCCCAGGCTACTACTTCTAATCGCTCTTCTGCTGGCCCCTGCCTCCTTCCTCCGGGCTCAGCAATCTTACACCCTAGCGGGCTGCGTGCGCGACCTGTTTACGGAGAATGGCATAGACTCTGCCAGCGTTGTGCTCAAAGATGCGCGGGGACGTGAGTTGTGCAGGGCAATGGCTACCGTGCCTTACCTTACGGAGACAAACAGCATGGGTGTCACCCTGAACAGGAAATCCCCCAAAGAGGGTGCGGGCTTTACGCTTACCGTCAATGCTCCTGAGACCTATACGCTCAGCTTCACGAAACCGGGCTATGAGCCTACGGAGCAGCAGGTGACCATCAAGGCGGGAGATCATAAGAAGACAATCCAGCTGGGGGATATCTACATGGCCGAGAAGAGCAAACAACTACGCGAGGCGGAGGTTAAGGGAACGAAAATCCGCATGTTTTATAAAGGCGATACGCTGATCTACAATGCCTCGGCCTTTATGCTACCGGATGGCTCGATGCTTGACGATCTGGTCAAGCAGTTACCCAGCGCAGAGCTTCGCGACGGCAATATCTACGTGCAGGGCCGGCTGGTAGAGAACCTGCTGCTGGGAGGCAAAGATTTCTTCAACGGCAATCCGCAGGCAGCCTTGCGCAACCTGCCTGCCTATGTCGTAGGACGCATCAAAATGTATGAAAAAGCCGGCGAGCTTTCCCAGCTCACCGGTTCAGACATGGATGACCGGAGCTACGTCATGGACGTACATCTCAAACGCCAGTATATCGGGACCTTTCTCGGACAGCTCAAGGCGGGCTATGGAACGCATGACCGGTATGAAGGAGGCCTGTTTGCCATGCGATTTGACGACAGACAAAGTTTCTCGATATCGGGAGACTTCAACAACCTCAACGCTGACAATGAATACGGACAGAATAACATCACACGAGGCTACGGCAGCGGCTTGCGCAAACGAAACTTCGGTACGGCCGACTATCGGTTTGAGCCCAACGGCAAGGTGAAACTTACAGCCAACCTCAGCGTGATCCACCGCGACATGCGACTCACATCGGGCAGGGCGGGCGAGACTTATCTCTCCGGAGGCAACACCTACGACCGCATGCTCAACCACAATCACGACAAATCGTTTGGCACGGACGGCAACGCCCGGCTACTGCTCCGCCCCAGACAGGGCCGTCTCTATGAAATGGGCTATTCGGGTAACTACACCCACAATGACAACACTGCCGACAGCCGCAGTGCCGCCTATAGCAGCGACCCGTTGACGGGTGACACCAGCACCCTGCTCGACGGCACCTTCGCGGGCCAGGGCGGTTCACCGTCGCTCCGAGGCATCATCCTCCACCGTCTGCGCAATGACGTGCTGAGCGAGGAACACGCTTCACGCCATCAGGTTACGGCCAGAAGTTCACACGCCTTCGGCGACAACGTGCTTGATCTCAACGGAAGCTACAGCCTCAACCAGTCTACGAGCGATCGCTTCGACCGCTACGACCTGCAATATCCCGGGGGCACCCGCCCACAGGACTTCCGCAATCGCTTTACCAATCACGAGAGCAAGCGCTACAGTTATCAGCTGCAGGGTAAGTTTCTCTGGACCTATGTCAGCAACGACCGGGCCCGCGGCCTGCTCACGCCTAGCTATCAATATATCCAGACCTATCAGTCAGCTCACCAGCCACTCTACCGCCTTGACCAGCTGGGCGGAGCGTGGGGTGCAGAGGGTGAAGCCGTACTGGGGTCCCTGCCTTCGGCCTATGAGGAACTGCTCAAACCTGAAACCGACAACAGCTATTCCTCCACCCAACGGACATTCCGACACACGACCGGACTGGAGTGGACGCACGATCTGAAGCTTGCCACCGGTGGCTGGCTAGAGCTGAAGGCAGCCGCTCAGGCCATCCACGAACTGGGACGGCTGGTCTACCACCGATACAACCGACGCTACGACACGAAACGGAGCACCTGGCTGCTCAATCCTACAGCCTCGCTCCGCTGGCGCCCGATGAAGGGCGACAAGGGCGGAAACAAGCTGACACTGAGACTGCTATACAACAGCCGCGCCAGCCAGCCTTACCTTTATTACCTCATCGGCATCACGGACGCCTCAGACCCGCTGAACGTTTCCCTGGGCAACAGCTCGCTCAAGAATACCCGCTTCCATCAGGCAACAGCCAACCTTTCCCGCAACTGGCTGCTAAAGGGCATCTCGCTCAGCACTTCACTCAGCTACTTGCGCTGGCACAATCAGGTAGCCATGGAGCAGACTTACGACCGATCCACCGGTGTGCGCACAACTCGCCCCATAGGGGTAGACGGCAACTACATACTGGGCTACAACCTGTGGTGCAACGTGCCGCTCGACAAGCAGCAGAAGCTCAACATGCAGGCCAGTATGGGCACCAGTTATGCCCACAGCATGGACCTCTCCCTCGTCGAGGGGCAGACTGCATCGGCACGCTACCGCGTCAGTACGGTTTCTCTATCCCCCTCTCTGGGCATGAACTATCGCCCCGCCGGCTCGACTTACCTCACGGGATCTATTACGATGAGCTGGCAGGGGGTAAAGGGGGAGCGCCCCGACTTCGTCAGCATCCATGCGACCGATCTGACCTATAAGCTGGGCGTGCAGTCCACGCTGCCGGGGAGAATCCAGCTGTTTACCGACTTCCGGGCCATCTCCCGCTATGGCTATAACGATGCGGCACTCAACGACACACGCATCGTCTGGTCACTGGGGCTGTCCCGCAGTGTGGGAGATTGGATCTTTTCGCTCAAAGGCAACGACCTGCTCGGCCGCAATCGTTACACATCCATCAGTATCAATGCCCAAGGACGCACAGAGACGTGGTCAAACACCCTTCCGCGTTACTTCTTAGCCAGCATTACCTGGAGGTTTAACAAGGTGGCCAGGCCGCGCCAACCTAAATCCACCGTCGTACGGTAAAAAATCTCTCTATGCCACATACCCCCTCTGACTCACCACTTGTTTCGGTTGTTCTCTCCGTCTACAACGCCGGGGATCTGCTGAAGGCGGCCGTCAGGAGCATCCTGACCCAGAGCTTCAAGAACTTTGAGCTGCTGGTGCTGGATGACGGCTCGACTGACGGCTGTACGGATTTTCTGCGTACGACCGGAGACAGCCGCATACGGCTGCTCCGCAGACAGCACAACTACATCGCAACGCTCAACTACGGCCTGACCCGGAGTCGGGGCAAGTACATTGCCCGCATGGATGCGGACGACCTGATGCGCCCCACACGGCTGGCCGAACAGGTAGAGGTCATGGAGGCCAATCCGGAAGTAGCGGTCTGTGCCTCCTATATGCAGCGTCTGGGTGGAGAAGAGATCTTCAATGCCGGTCTGTCAGGTACGCTCTCACCGGGAGACTATACCCCGATTATGCTCCTGGGAAACTTTATCTCCCATCCTACGACGATGCTGCGGACAGACTTCCTGCGATCTAACAAACTGCACTACAAATCCAGGTATATCTATGCCGAAGATTTCAAACTCTGGACAGACATAGCCGGCGTAGGGGGCAAAATCCATATCATCCCCCGGCCGTTGCTTGACTACCGCGTCTCTGAGGGGCAGGTCAGCCGCACGCACCGAGAGGCACAGGCCGAAGCCTCTATGGCAATTCGGAGCGAACTGCTCATCCGCCTCATCAGGCAGTATGGCGGCCCGCAGACCCGGACGCTGCGCCGGCTCTATAATGCATATGCGGAGCTCAACGAAGCAGGCCTGCTCGACGACGCCTTCATCTTCCACACCTTCTACCAGCTGCTCTGCAGGATTATTACATAGATAACACTACGTTACCCCCATAGGGTATTATAGTTCACTTTATTCACTAAACCCAGACGCTTATGGAAACTATCAAGCGTATCGTCTTGAAAGAGGCGAGAGTCCTCTCTGACGACGAGATGAAGGGCTTATTCGGCGGTAGTGCAGCACAGCCCAAGAGCTGCGCATGCACCTTACTCATCGGACTGCCCCACAACAGCGGATCGTACTACCACCAGGTAGTTCCCATCATCATGCCCAATCCGACTGAGGATTTGTGCTACAGCGAGTGCAGGTCAGCCTGCAAGGAGTACCCCGTATCCGGAGATATAGGATGTCGCGGGACGATTGTCAAGTGGGACTATTAAGATCCATTAGAAAACTCTAGCCAGAGGGCTACAGGAAGTTCTAAAGGACTTCCGTAGCCCTCACCTATAGCACGAAACAGTTCAAGTAACGTATTGTAGTCCGACCAAGTTCAACATCAACACAATTCATTGGATGAAGAACATTTTCTTAACTATTCTCACAATCACGGCACTACTCCTCACGGGCTGCCGGTCGCTGCCGTCGGAGATAATCGATTACAGCGCCGTGATGGAGCACGAATTTCCGGCCGCTGCCCGGCAGGTCCTCATCGTGACAACGCCCGCCGCTCTGGGGAGCACGGTTGATCCATCCCTCACCGGCACGCCTCCCTGGCCTCTCCGCGGAGAATCGGGAGACAAGGTATCACGCAAAGGCATGCGCCTCGAGGGAGCATGGTATGTGCTGTGGTGGCAGGGTGACAAACTCTGCCTCAGGCTCCGCCCCAACGAGGGAAAGGCCCGCGCTGCCTACATTGACCTCACCGGCACGGGTAAGAGCAGCATGCGTTTCAGCTTCATGCTGCGTCAGGAGGGAAAACGGTAACGTTTCTTCCCCTCCGCACTGACATAGATACACAGTTATCCAACACTCCAACAAGATTTCCCATGATAATCACCCTACGCCATAGCCTCCTGACCCTGCTCGCGCTTTGTGCTGCCAGCCCGCTATCTGCCGAGACCGAACCCAACGACACCATCACGCTGAGCGGCGTGATCAGCGATGCCTTTACCCGTGAGAATCTGGTGGGCGTTCACCTCACCGTGAGCGATGCAGCGGGCTACCGCGACACTGCCTCGACGATATTGATCAGGGGATTCCAACCCGAGTTTGACCAACGAAGATACAGCATCAAGGTGCCCCGTGCCGGACGCTACACCCTCACCCTCAGCAAGGACGGCTACGCCACGGCCTCGCACGAGATCAAGGTGCCCGCCCGCCAGTATATGAAACGGGTCACGTGGTGGAACGTGCCCGAACTGCTCATCCGCCGCAGCACCACACGCACCCTGAGCGAGGCTACGGTGACGGCCTCACGCGTGATGATGGTGCAGCGCGGCGACACGATTGTCTATAACGCCTCGGCCTTCCAGCTGGCCGAAGGGTCTATGCTCGACGCGCTGATCGGCCGCCTGCCGGGCGTCAAGATCGACCGGAACGGACGCATCACGATTAACGGCCAGTTTGTCGAGAGCCTCCTCGTCAATGGCAAGGACTTCTTTAAGGGTGACCCCAAGGTGGCGCTCGATAACCTGCCGGCCTATATGGTGCAAAACGTCAAGGCCTATCAGAAGGCTTCACGCGAGGCTTACCTCACCCCCGACCGATCGGCCGAAGAGCGCAAGCAGGATCCGTGGGTGCTCGACGTCAACCTCAAACGGGAGTATGCGCAGGGCTGGATCGCCAATGTCGAGGCGGGCTACGGCACAGACGACCGCTGGCTGGCGCGGCTCTTCGGCATGCGTTTCACGGACCACTCACGCCTGGCCCTCTACGGCAGTGCCAACAACACCGACGACACGGCCGAACCGGGCCGCGACGGGGCATGGGATGAGCCGGCCAGCGCTCGCGGCGACGTCAAGACGCAGCGGGGAGGCCTGATGTTTCAGGTAGACGGCAAGAAGACCAAGATCTCGTTCAACACCTCGCTACGCGCCTCTCATACGGACGATCACAACCTGACCCGGACGGGAACGACAACCTTCCTGCAGACGCAGAATGTCTACGGGCGCAGCAGCAGCGAGATCACGGCCCGGCGGACCGACGTGAAGTGGGACGCTGACCTCTTCATGCCCTTCAAGCGCGTAGCCGTCACCTTCCGCCCCGACATACGTTACGGCCGCTATACGAGCGAAGGCCTGACACGCGAAGGCCAGTGGAACGTGGAGCCCTACGAGAGTTACCGCAATGCGGCTGTTGATTCACTATTTAACAACCTGATAACATATTCATCCCTCGTCTACGCGCTCTCTGACCACAACCGCGATACGCGCGAACAGTGGAACGCCAGCGGCCAGCTGCGCCTGCGCTTCAAGTCTCCCCTCCTGGGCCATCAGACGATCATCAACCTGCTGGGGAATATCGACCACACTGATCACACCACCTTCTCCCGCTACGATCTCCGCACGGCGGGAACCGGAGCCGAGGAACTGCGCAACCGCTTCTTCGACAGCCCCGAGCGGGGCTATCAGTGGCAGGCACATCTGCAGTACTACGTGCTCCAGAAGCGGGGCGTCAACCTCTTGTTCCTCTACCAATACAGCCAGCAATACCACAGCGACAACCGCCGGCTCTACCGGCTCGACCTTCTGGGGAACGGCTGGGACAAGTCCGACCGTCTAGCTGACGGCCGGCCCTTCGGGCTGCTCCCCTCCACCCACGATTCGCTCACGGCAGCGACCGACTGGCAAAACTCTTACTACACCGGCCTGCTCACCCGCAAGCACCGGCCCGAACTCTGGCTGACGCTTTACGGCAACTGGGGTTCGCTCACCGCCACACTGCCGCTGACCCACCTGCGCCGCGACCTGCGCGACCGCCGTTATGAACAGCTGGACCACCGCACCCGTCTGACGCGCCGCATCCTGGCCTTCGAGCCCAGTGTATCGTATAGCTACAAGAAGTTAAACGTAAGTTATAACCGCCAGTTGCAACCCGCTTCGCTCTCCTCCATGCTCAGCGTAACGGACGACAGCAATCCGCTCTACGTCTACAGGGGCAATGCGGCACTGAAGGATGCCTGGCAAGACAACTTCAGCATCGGCTTTACCCGCAGCCAGGCCCCCAAACGGCAGATGCTCTCGCTCAGAGGTTCGCTCTGGACCGTCTCGCACGCCGCAGGCTATGCCCGCAGTTACGACGAGACGACCGGCGTGACGACCGTCACCCCGTGCAACATCAACGGCAATTGGGGCGCCAACGCCAACGTCGCCTTCGAGCAGGCCGCCGGTAAGCACAAGCGCGTCACGCTGGGCACGACGACCGAACTCAACTACAACCGCAGCGTAGACTTTCTCAACGACCTGACGCTCCCCACCGGCGTCTATGCGCGCAGCACGGTCGACAACTACCGCCTCGGCGAGACGCTCAAGGCCGACTATCAGCAGGGCAGCTTCTATGCCGGTCTCCGGCTGGGCGGTGAGTGGAACGTGCTGACCTCCTCACGCCCGGGATTCTCCGACATCAATGCCCTCGACCTGCAGGGCGGCCTCATCGTGACGACGCCCCTCGTATGGGGCATCCAGCTTGCCACGGACCTCACGCTTTACAGCCGCCACGGCTACGAACTGCGCGCGATGAACACGGACGACTTCATCTGGAATGCCTCCCTCTCCCGTGCCTTCCTCCGCTCGAAACGGCTCATCGTCAAGCTCTCAGGCTATGACATCCTCGGCCAGCGCAGCCGTATCACTTATGACGTCAACGCGCAGGGCCGCACGGAGACCTGGACCAACTCGCTCCGCCGCTACGGCATGCTCCACCTCATCTACCGCCTCAACATCGAACCGAAGAAGAAAGGGTAGTTAGATCGGTGTTTGAGACAAGCGTTCAAAGTCGGCCCGAGGAGCGTCCTTGAACGCTTATATTATATGGCCGATTGCTGTCTGGTAAAAGTCCGCTACTCGGAGAAACGGCATGCCTTCCTCTCGCGCCGAGAAGGCGTCTCATTTTGCGGGGAAGGCATGCCCGTTTTCCTACTTAGAAGTGCTTTTTATATAGTACCTACACACTGCAGCCTTTTCGCTAAACTTATTGCATATTAGCGTGTTATGGGTGTAGGCGTGGGCGGTCTGCTGTCACCATACTGCCACCCTTCTGCCACCGCTTCGGGTATTGGCGGCTGGCATTGACAGTGGGGGGCTGACAGATCGCTGACGGAAGGGTGGCAGAAGAGTGGCAGATGGCAATCCCTACCTACACCCTTAAGAGCTTAATATCCAGATGTTTCAAAAGGTGTGGTGGCAGTGTGTGGGTGGTTGTAAAAAAGTATGTTTTCGGGGGGGGATGTAGGGTTTTCTGCTCGACGAAGCGTCAATCATACGGCTTGCTGCCTGACTTCACTTCGTGATATACTTCAGGTAGCAGCGGCCACCTTGCATCACAAACATGAACGGTAAACAGCCTGATAACAGGACGACGAATGACAAAAAGCGGAACGACTGACCAGGGTCAGACGCTCCGCTTCTTAAATCGGTAGGTGAGATCTGTGAGGGTGCCATCGGGGGCGACCTTATAATAGCGTTGGTTTGTCGTCGGACTGCCGAGCGGACCTTTGGCACTGATCCAGGGGCCGAGCTTGAGGTAGTCTAGCGAGGCGGTGAGACGTTCGGGATCAGGCTGCCACGTGCGACCGGAGTACCAGCCCGTACGGTAACGCCCCCCATAGTGGGTCTTGACCCATGCGAGGAGTTCGAGGACCGCTTCGGGGTTGTTGTCGCCTCCCATCAGTCCCACACAGGTAATGGCGTCGGCATAACGGTCGATGATATCGGCGAGCCGACCGCGGTCAAGCACCTCGCCGATGTCCCCCTGAAGGAAGGCGCTGTGACACCCTGGACAATGGTTGGGGCAGAGAGAGAGGTCGATGGCTAGCGTCACCTCGTCGGGAAACTCTTGGAAGACAATATCGTAAGCGGCGTATTTGAGCATAGAGGTAGATGATGGTGGTTAGGGAGAAGTTAAGGAGTCAGGAAGTTAGGCCGTCGGCATCGAGGTGCAGGGTCACTGCCGCTCAAAGCCTTCGGGCTAACTTCTTGACTCCTTATTAACTTTTCGGGGCGGGGCCTTAGCCTTCCTTCTCCACACGCTGGTAGTAGCGGCGTGAGGCCTCCTTCTGGCGATCGAGTGAGAAGTTGCTGATGCGCTTGAGGTAGCCGATGATGCGGGTGAGGTAGTCGAGGTTGTGGGAACCGCAGACGGGGCACTCCTTGAGGTTGTGCTTGTCGATGTGTCCGCAATCGTTGCAGAGGGTGTTGGGGATGTTAAAGGTGAAGTAGTTGCATCCCTCCTTGGCTGCCACACGCAGGAGCTGGCGATACTGGGGCGCACTGAGGTGCTCGTCGAGGTTCATGTGGAGAGCCGAACCACCGGTGAGGTGCTCGATAAAGCGACGGCCGTGGAGACGGAACTTCTCGATGATGTCGGTGCCGGGATCTTCGACGACGTAGAAGTAGGAGTTATAGCAATCGCGCGGCACGTAGTAACCGTCTTCCTTGTCCCAGCGGGCGTGCTTCACGCCGACATTCTCGGCAGGGATCATCTCACAGTTAAACATTACGTCCTTGGAGCGATACTTGTGGTTGTAGCCCTCGATGAGGCCGAGGATGTCGGCAACGAACTTCTCATACTCGGGATTGTCGGAGATCTCGATGCCGAGACTCTCTGCAGCCTCTACCATACCGTTGACGCCGATGGTGAGATATTGGCGCTTGATATTGATATAGCCGGCATCGAAGAGGGGCAGCATGCCCTTGCGCTGCATTTCGGCGAGATTTTCGTTGTAAGCGAGCTGCACCTTGTGCATGAGGTCGATGATGTCATCGAGGTATTCCACATAAGAGCGGCCCTCGCGCGTAGCCTGCTGCACGCAGCGGTTGAGGTTGACTGTCAGCACGCTTTTAGAGCCCGTGCTGACGCCGCCTGCTCCGAGGGTATAGCTGAAGCCGTTGTCTTGGATCTCGTTGCGCAAGCGACAGCACGAAGCCAGCGAGTCGGCGTTATCGCTCATGTAGGTGAAGAAGGAGTGACCCTCGGCATACATCTCGGCAGTGAAGTCGGCGTAATCCTTGTCCATCGCGTCGCCGTCTTTGGAGAGAAGGGCCATCGTCTCGACGGGGAAGGTGAGCACGGCCTTGGTGCGCTCTTGGTTAAACCAGCGCATGAAGCGGCGCTGCAGCCAATCGAGGGCGGGCCAGTTGGGCTTGGAACCGTCGGGGAAGCGGAATTCGCCGAAGATGCTCTCGAAGTAATATTTGTCGTAGTAGGAGATATTCCAGAAGACACTCTGAAAGTTGCGCGCACCGGTGGGCTGGTTGATGGAGTAAACGATCTGCTCGAAGCAGTCGGTGATCATCTTGTCGATGGTGCGGCGGCGAACGGAGAGGTCGACCACGCGGTCGGGGTGGAGGTAGTAATCGGAACCATACTCCTGCTCGACGAAGTGGCTCATATACATGAGGAACTCCGGTGTGGCGCAGGCGCCCGAAAGCATGGAGCTGACGATGAAGACCATGTTGACGAAACCGCCGCAGAAGCTCTTGAGGTTAGAGGGAGCGGTGGAGTTGCCGCCGATGTCTTTGGTGCCGTTGAGCAGCCAGGGATACATCGTGATCGAGGCGCAGTAATTGGCGAGCGACGTTTCATCGTTCTTATAGATGAAGTGGTGCTTGAGCAGATAGATGTAGCGGTCAGCCAGCTCCTTGCCGTACATCTCCTTGAGGCGGTCACAGATGAGGCGGCGGTTGAGGCGGATGAAGCCCTGCTTCGGCAGCTCACCGATGAGGGTGGCGATGTTTTTGTTCTCTACGTTGGCGTTGGAGTCATACTTAGAACCGGTGGCGGGGTTGACCGAGTTGCAATAGCTGATGAGGAAGCGCAGGCGGTCGGCCGTCTCGCGGTCGTCTTCGTGACGCTGGCGGTAGAGCATGAAGGCCTTGGCCACACGATAATGATGTTCGGCCATCAGGGCGACCTCGACTTGGTTCTGGATGTCTTCGACACTCATGCCGTTACAGAAGCGGAGGCGGCCGATGATGCGGTTGAGGCCTTCGGCGTCGATGGGCTGGCCTTGGGAGGAGAACGCTTTGAGCACAGCAGTCTTAATCTTCTCGATGGAGAAGGCCTCCTGCTTGCCATCGCGCTTCGTGATTAAGAACTGATCTGTACTCATTATCGCGTGGAATATGTGGGGGTGTGGATGTATTAATCTTTCTCGGGAGGGAACCGCATGATCAGCTTCGTTCCCCCTCTCGGGAGGACAAAGATACGCCCAAACGGTCAGATATGGGTAGCTAGAAGGGAGCTTTTTCTAGGGCATAATTTGCCCCACTGCGCCCGAGGCCCTGACAATCACCGCGCACCGCCTATTTCTTCCAGCAAAAGATGAAAGCGGCCTTGGGACAAACGCAAATTGCCCCGCCTGCGGCCTTGCGGCAGCGGGCGGGGCAACGGAGATATTTTATTGGCGTTCAGGCGATTAAGCCTGCAAGGAAGCCCTTACTTCTTCGGGAAGTCGAATTGCTCGAGCTTGAGCTCGCCCAATTCCTTGAGCTGACCTACGTACTGCGCGAAATGGTCGGCAGCCATATGGGCCTTGAGGGCATCGGCGTCGGTCCATGTCTCGCAGATCATGAAGATGTCGGCGCGGGTGGCGCTCTCAAAGACATCGTAAGATACGCAGCCGGCGTCCTTTTGCGAAGCGGCGGTCAGTGCGATGGCTGCCTCGAGGGCCTCGGCGTATTTGCCCTCATGGGCCTGGAAGAAACAATTAAGTCGTAGCATGGATGTATATAGGAGATTGGAGATATTTTAGAAGACGTAAGCCACCTGTACCTGCAAGGTGTTGGCCTTATACTTCAGTTCCTGGTCTTCGGAGGCGCCTACCTTGTCGGAGCCGATAATCATCTTGCCCACGGGGCCGATGGCGAAGTTGTAGCCGATGCCCACCTCGAGGTGCTGCAGGGCACGCACGCCGAAGCCCACGTTCCACGTGGTGTTCATGTTCTCACGGCTGAAGTTGTAGCCCGTGCCGACGCTGCCCCAGCTCATGTTCTGGAGGGCGAAGCCAAACTGCGGGCCGGTCGAGACGTAGAGGCCGAGCGTCTTGCCTAGGCCGATGTTGTAGCGCACGTTGACGGGAATCTCGATCGTGCGGTAGGTCTCCGTCTCTTTGACGCTGGAGATTGACTGCATCTGGAGTTTGCGTTCGGAGTATTCCAAGGCGGCGTCGATGCCCAGACCGATGACGGTGTTGAAGTAGACCTTCGGGCCGATGTACCAACCGGCTTTATAGTCGCCGTTATCCTTCACCGTCTGCACGGCGTCGCCGCTGATCTTGAGGCGCGACATATTGAGACCGCCCACGATGCCCCAGTCAAAGCTCTGAGCTTGCATCGTAGCGGGTGCAGCGGTAAGCCCCAGCAGGAGGAGGGCGGGGAGAAGCGTTTTCTTTCGTGTCATAGCTATCGTATTTTGTGTGAATATACCGGATAGGGGGAGGCGATCGGCTGCGGAGGTGGAACACTGTGCCGTCAACTGTCGCACGGACCGGCCTGCAGGGGCGAAAGTAGCCATTCCTCAGCGTACGGCCAAGGATGGAGCACTTTTCTTGGAGTGGTAGGAAACAAAGCGCCCCGCCTGCGGGAGAAGCAGGCGGGGCACAATCGGTCAGGATGCCTTTAGGCGGAAAGTCAGCGGTTGAGCTCTTCGCTGACGAAGCGCTTCACGTCAAAGCTGGGACAGGCCTTGGCGGCAAACTCGCAGTGACCATGGACGGTGGCGCGGGGGAAGCGTAGCTGGAGCAGCGTCACCAAGGCGCAGAGGGCGCGGCGCTGGGCCGGCGTGCGGGTGTCGCGAGGCGTTCGGCCGTCAGAGGCGAGGCCGCCGACGTAGCAGATGCCGATCGACCCGGTGTTGTAACTCTTGCAATGGGCGCCGATGCGTTCGAGTGGCCGCCCTTCACAGACTACGCCGTCGAGCGTGATGAGGTAGTGATAGCCTATGTCTGAAAAGCCCTGCGCCAGGTGCCAGCGGCGCACGTCGGCCAGCGTATGGTTACGCCCCTCGGGGGTGGCGGTGCAGTGGAGGATGATTTTGTTGATGCTTCGCATGGTGTAGAGATGATAGATGTTAGGGGTTAGAGACTTGCCCGATCGGCCTTACGCCTTGTTGCCCGTCGGAACGGTACGGTCGCGCTGGAGCTGTGCCACCTTTTGGTCAACATAGACCGTAACGCCGAAGACCGAACCGGCATAGATCAGGCTTTGGGCGACGAACCAGAGGATGGAGTCGCTGATCTCCCCCATCGGGTCGCGCACGAAGCCGGCAATCGACAGGCCAATGCCTGCCAGAATCATCAGCAAGGCGCTTAGGGTGGAGCTGGCCGTCTGGTCGGTCAGCGGACGAAGGATGGATTGGGTGTTCATGGTGATAGATAAAGAGGTATTAAAAGATTGTAAGTGAACGCGCGAGGCACGCGGCGCCCTCATGACTGACGGTGCAAAGATAGGCCCTCCTTCAGGCAGGGGCGGCAGGACAGCGACCGGGTGTACACAGAGCGGCCTTTCCGCTGTATGGAAAGGCCGCTGTCGGGGGATATTAATTAAATAAGGATTGCCTGTGGTGCGCTAAATCCACAGCATGACGATGAGCTGGGCGATGATCACGCGCAGAAACATGCAGACGGGGTAGACGGTGGCGTATGCCACGGAGGCCTTGTCGCCTGGCAGGCTGTCGTTGACATAGGCCAGCGCGATGGGGTTGGCCATGGCGCCGCAGAGCATGCCCGCAGTGGCGGCGTAGGTCTTGCGGCCGCCCACCACGCTCACCACGCTCATGATGATGACCGGCACGAGGGTCAGCACGAGGCCCGTGCCGATCCACCACCAGGCGACGGGCTGCATCACGGTGGCGAGGAAGTCGCGGCCGGCGTCGAGGCCGAGGCAGGCGAGATACATCGACAGGCCCAGCGAGCGGAGCATGAGGTTGGCGCTCGTCGTGGTGTAGGCCACCATGTGGAGGCGCGGGCCGAAGGCGCCGATGAGGATGCCCATGACGATCGGGCCGCCGGCGAGGCCTAGCTTGACGGGGAAGCTGATGCCCGGCACGAAGATGGGGATGCTCCCCAGCACGAGTCCCAGCACGATGCCGATGAAGATGGTCACCATGTTGGGCTCGTCGAGGCGCTTGACGACATTGCCCAACTCCTCGGCCACGCGGTCGATGCAGGCCTGCTCGCCGATCACGGTGAGGCGGTCGCCGATGCGCAGACGCAGGTCGGGGGTGGCCACGAGCTGAATGCCCGAACGCTGCACACGGCTCACCGTGACGCCGTAGCGATTGCGCAAGCGCAGCGTGCCGAGGTGGCGCCCGTTGATACCGGCGCGGGTGATGAGGATGCGGCGCGAGATGAGATTGGCGTCTATGGCGTTCCAGTCCACATCTTTGCGGTTCCAGTTCGTCTCATCGCGCTGCCCGAAGTAGAGCGTCAGGTGCTGCACCTGGCGGGCCTGGGTGATGACGAGTATGCGGTCGCCCTCCTCGAGCTTCGTGTCGGCCTTGGGCAGGATGGCCTTCCCCTCACGCCACAGACGCGACACGACGAAGTGGTCCTCGTCGAGGTGGGAGAGGTCGGAGAGGGTGTGGCCGAAGACGGCGGGGTTGCACACGCGGAAGGAGGCGATGAACGGTTCGTCGCCGTCGGTCCCATCGTCCTTGCTCTCATGGCGCGATAGCCAACCTTTGACCATGATCAGGGCGAGGATCACGCCCACCATGCCCAGCGGATAGGTCACTGCGCAGCTCAGCGCCGCCCCCGAGGCCGGCTGCGCCAGCTGTTTGAGCGTTTGCTGCGCCGCACCGAGTGCGGGGGTGTTGGTCGTGGCTCCGCAGAGCACGCCGATCATGTCCTGCAGAGAGAGGATGCCCGTCCAGCCTAGGCCGAGGGCCATGAGCGTGCCCAGCAACACCACGCCCGTGGCGAGCAGGTTGAGCTTCGTGCCCCCCTGGCGGAAGGCGCTCACGAAGCCCGGGCCCACCTGCAGACCCAGCGTATAGACGAAGAGGATGAGGCCGAAGCTCTCGGCATAGCTCAGCATCTGCGCATCGGTGTGGAAGCCCAGCGCGCCGGCGAGGATACCGAAGAAGAACACCCACGTAACGCCTAGGCTCACACCGCGCACGCGCACCTTGCCCAGCGCAAGGCCCAGCGCGCAGATCAGGCAAATGATGATGACAGCCTGTATGGCCGAGGGGGTGAGGAAGGTATCAGCGATCCAGTGCATGATGCAAGTAGAGTTGGGAGGGGAGAGTGTATTGGTTGTGCAAAGGTAGTGCAACCCGCCTGTATCGCGCCCCTCGGGGCGAAGATATGATATCCGTGGAGCCTCACTTACCCTCCTCCTCGGGCCAGCTCTGGCCCTTGCGCTTCAGCTCGTCGGTGCAGGCGGGACAGAGGCCCACGAGGACGTAGTTGGCGGAGGTGAGGGTGAAGCCCTCGGGCAGGGGGACGCTAGGCACGGGGAGACCACGCAGGCAGAAGGTGCGATTGCAACGCTCGCAGCGGAAGTGGGTGTGGAGATCGGAGAGGCCCATGTGGTGCGCCTCGCCGCAGTGGCAGCCGGGAGAGCAAAGGGCGTACTTCAGCTGGCCCGAGCCGTCGTCGACGGCATGGACGAGGTGATGAGCCAGGAAGAGGGTGAGCGTGCGGAAGATGCTCGACTTGTCGACCGTGACGAGCCGTTCCTCAAGCTGTGTGAGGGAGTAGGCGCAGTCGGCCTCTTCGAGGGCGCCGAGCACCAGGGTGCGCACGGCGGTGGGGCGTATGCCTCGCGTGGTCAGGAGGGTAAGGTCGGACATGAGCGAAAGGGGGTGTGTGTAGGATGATGGAACCACGCCGCCCAAGGGGGGCTTTTGTCTGAAGCCTTCGGCTTGAAGTCTGAGGGCTTCAGCATGACGCCTGAATCCTGCATCCTGCATCCTGCAGTCAGGCGCCCCGGCGTGGCAGTGCTGCAAAGGTACGACATCTCTCGCAAGCCCCGTGCCCTGTCCGCCCAGGCCCCAGACTCACCGGCCTGCACTCCTCGCCGCTTCGCCTACACGCTCACGCGCAATAAGGCTTGCGCCACGGGCCGTCTCTGCCTTCTTCCTTATTCTGCAAACACAAAAAAGGCTCGCCGCGCAGCCTCGGTCACATCGTGTGAACCGAAGCTGGCGGCGAGCCATTATATTTTGGGGGTGTCACGGGGGCAGGGCGTGCGGCCCCACCGACCCGTGAGCGGGAGGGGCAAAAATTACATCATGCCGCCCATGCCGGGATTGGACATCGGCATCTCGGGCTTGTCCTC
>DAVZJV010000022.1:0-34544 GCA_052272595.1 Alloprevotella sp. | reverse complement strand
AAAGGGGCCAGCCCTTATTTTATCTGGTTGGGCAATGGTTTATCGGACAGTAATATTATAGAAGTTATAATCCACGCCCGTTCCACGGCTGCCGTTACCGCGCTTCAAGGTCACGTTACGCGTGATGTTGCCCATCACCTCAAACGCTACAATCCCGCCAACTAAGTTCTCACGAGCCGCCTTGCCAACGCGACGGGAAGGCGACTCGTAAAAAGCGGAAGGCGACTAGTTTTTCCTAGTAAGCAGCTCGTTACCACCTCTTCAACCCTATTGCTCTCACACCGTCACAGAACTCGAATGCATCAATGGCCAACTATCTGTGCTTCAAGCTAGAACATCCCTATCAGGGATGTTGTTCCTTTATACATACCCACCCCCAAAAGCACAACGCACAAAGGGCTGACACCCTATAGACGTGTCAGCCCTTTGGACGTTTGCCTTGCGGCCTAATGAGGAAAAGTCACGGAGATAAGGATACGTACTTAATCCATAGCATCCCAAATCGTGCGACGACGCGTATATTGTGTTCCGTCACCATTCGTCACTTCATCATGAAGCTTCGGAACATCCGTTCGTTCGGTGTCGGAATGTTGGAGCATTGGAAACTCGCTGGAAAGTCGTATGGGCATGGCCTTGGGCCGTATATAGGGTGATTTCATCGAAGAGGGATTGGTTAGAAGTAGGAAATGAACGGTTATCGCACGATGAACTTCTTGCCATCTCGAATATATACACCTGCCGGCAGGCTTTTCACGAGAGAGGGCGTTACGGGCCGGCCGGAAAGCGTGTAAACCGGCCGGTCTTGCGTGGCGGTTTCCGAGATGACGCCTTCGACCGCCGTAGGAACGCCGACTACCGTAAATCCCTTCAGCGCAGAAGGGTTCACGTCGGGCGCCAAGCGCAAACAGGCTTTACCGGCCTTGTTGACGAAGGCGGAACCGTCGGGACTTTTCAGATAAAAGCCCAGCACCTCCTCGCCGTTGATCGTAGAGTAGGTGAGCAGATAATACTTCCCTTCTCCGACAGGCGTTTCATCCGTAAGCGTACCGACCAACAGGTTGCCTGCGGGGGGCGTATCGGCATTTTCCGTGACAACGCTTGTCGGGTAAGATTCGCCTTGCTTGCCGCGAAGCAGAAGGGGGGTTGATGCGGGGACAACCGATCCGGACGGATAGGCCCAATCCATTACCAGTTCTCTACCGTCATAACCCACCGCGGTACCTTCCAGGCCGACCGGCATGATAAACGATTTGTCGGAATAAAATGTCGTGTAGCCCTCGCGCGTGGCAATGGCGGGAACCGTAAGGGCAGGCGCCGAGAAGGTCACTTCGATGCGTAAAAGATGGAAGACGCCGGAACTGCCCGTATGGGTGAAAACCACCTCGTTACTTTCACCGCTCCATACGACCGCGAGATACTTCTTTTCGAAAGGAACGGCGTACTTGCACTTGCCGACGTTGGGATGGAGTTTCTCCACATTCGCGGTAGTGGTCTTCATGTAGACGATCTTGATACCCGTTATCTTCAGCGGAGAACTCACGGTTATCGTATTCTGAGCGTAAACATGAAGCAAGTTGGTCGTTTCGTTCCACGCCGGGGGAAACGTGGCCGTCGGCAACTTGACGAATTTAAGCGTGGCGGCATGGCCTTTTATAGGCTGGGAAGGATCCACTTTTTTGGTCAGTGAGATCGTCTCGCTGCTCGTAAGGAACTCCTCCTCGGAAGGATCGCCGCCGCCGGGTTTCTCTTCGCCGCCGGCATCCGGCTTTTTGACCGTCAGGGTATAAGAAGCCGATCCGGCTTCATAGGCGTCATTTCCGGAGAACTTGGCCGTGATCGTGGTTGTTCCCGCTCCGACTATGGCCAGATCGCCGGAAGCAGCGTCTACCTTGGCGACCTGCTCTGAACTGCTGTTATAAGTTATACCTGTGAGGCCATGGGGATTGGAAAGCACGGGAACTTCGAACTCTTCGCCCAGATTTACGGAAAGGGCGGCCGGCGTGAAGGATAACTCGGGACTTTGCTTTTCGGGAGAAGGATCGGGGGCCTCGCTGGCATAAACCGCCACGTCGTCCAAGAAAAAGCGGTTCACGTCCTTCTTCGTGCAAGAGAACTTGATCTTCGCGGATTGTTTTACGCCCGTCAGCACAACGGTGTATTCCTTAAACACTCCCTTCTGAAGCGTGAAGTCCGACTGGCTGAGCTTACCCGAAGAAGTATCGATCTTGATCTTGACGACTTCACTCTCCGTATTCCATGCGGCGGCACGGAACACGATCGTGGCGTCGCCGGTCAAAGGAATCGCGGGCGTCTTGGCCCACTGAATCTCTTGCGCGTCACGCGTGCCGATCTGCATGCATTTGCTTGCACGGTATATGTAGGAAGGGTCGTAATAAGTCCAGCCCGTGTTGTCGGGATCCGGACCATCCTTCTTCATAGAAGGCGACGGGCTAAAGCCGCCCCACACACCATCGCAACCTCCAACGGAGTTGAATTGGTCGAAGGTCTCGTGGAAAACGAGTGTGCCGTTCTCCTGCGCAAGAAGTGGTAGGGCAAAAAGAGAGGACAACAGAACGATGAGGATCGTTCGAAGAATTTGCAGGCGGATCATATCGGTATTTTTATATTCCGCAGCAAATTTAAACGCTCCCATTTTACCTTCCAAATTTCAATGGGAAAAATTCAACCGAATTTTCAAATTCGCGGCATTTTAACTGACGTGTCCGATAAGGAGGGGGGGCAACCATCATGATGCGTGCACTCTCGTTGCTATTGAACATGACTTTTTGGCGCAAAGGTCGGCGCTCGTGAAGTCATACGCAAGACGGCCCATTCGGGTTATTACGTATTTTCCACCACTAATCTCGGCATAATAGTCATTTCCTGATTTTGCTGAAAAAGATTCGCTCTCCCGAACGATCGTTTTCACCGCGTTGAAAGCATCGGTGACGACGGCATACCCCATAACCGAAAATGCTACAGTCCTCACCCTACTAAGTCCCCACGAACCTATTGCCATTGTACCGCCACGCAGCAGCCCCTATCAGACACACGATATGAAACACTCTCCCCAGATTCATCGCGTCCATATCCTAGCTCAACCAATGGCGGATCGTAAAGATCGGGTGATAAAGGAGCATGCGTGGCCCGGCCCAACGCATGATACGCCGCATTTCTTCACGCAACTCAGCAGCATAGCAATGAATCGTGCAGCGACGGCAGGAGGGCTTTGTGCCTTCAAGACGGAGGTGTGGACAGCGCTCCAGACGCTGGCGGGCATAAGACAGCAAACGAGCACATTGCTCGCAAGGTATAGCCATATCGGAGGTGACGGCATGATGTCGTCGGCAATAAAGCAGGATCATCTGTCGTACGACTACGAGTTCTCGGTCCCTGATGGCTTCAGGAGTACGTTTGGGGGGCATGGAGTTTGACTAAATAGACAGACCGATAGAGCTACAACATAATCGGTAAAAAGAAAGAGGCCGAACAGTGATGTAGATACATCATTGTTCGGCCTCGGGCTTTGAGTATGCTATTTGCTTAGGCAACACACAGCCTTGTTTGAAGTATGTTGCGCAAAGCGGCAAAGCAATAAGCCTGCACTTACTCAGCTGCAGGAGCATCCTCAGCTGCAGGAGCCTCTTCGGCGGCGGCAGCTTCCTCGGCAGCCTTGGCAGCTTCAGCTTCCTGAGCGGCCTTCTCGGCAGCAATGGCAGCCTTCTTCTCGGCAACCTTCTCAGCGATCTGCTCGTTGACCTTCTTCTCAGCCTCGAGGCGAGCTTCAGCAGCAGCCTTCTTGTCGGCAGCCTTCTTATCAGCGAGAGCATTGGCCTTGGCATCTTTCTCCTGCTTCCAAGCTTCAAACTTGGCCTGGGCGGCAGCCTCGTCAAAGGCGCCCTTGCGCACACCACCGCGGAGATGCTTCATCAAGAGTACGCCCTCATTAGAGAGGATGTTGCGCACGGTGTCTGTAGGCTGTGCACCGGCCTCAACCCAATAGAGTGCGCGATCAAACTTCAAATCTACTGTGACAGGATTGGTGTTGGGGTTGTAGGTACCAATCTTCTCGGTAAACTTACCATCACGTGGAGCTCTTACATCGGCGATCACAATGCTGTAGAAGGCATAGCCCTTACGGCCGTGACGCTGCAAACGGATTCTTGTTGCCATTTAAGTATGGGAATGAATAATAGGTTTGAAATGTGCCGCTATCTCGTAACGACGGCGCAAAGTTACGAATAGTTTTGATTCTGAGGTGCATGTTCGGCCTTTTCTCTCTCCGATATGCAACTAATGGGAAAGAATCGAAGCGGAAGAGGGAGCGAATCGGTCTATAAGCATGCGTAAGTCTATTCGCTTAACGGGCGAAAACCTGCACCGTCCCAACGATAGGTGACGGTGTGAAGCAGTCGGGCCGCTTCTGACTTGGTCGCTTCATCCAGCCCTGCGGTCGAAAGGGTAAAACGCACAATGGGCTCTGTCTCGTCAAAGGTTATAAGCACCGGTTGGCGAGAAAGTTGACTTGCCATTTTTCCCGGATATACAACGTCTTCGCTGCCGTTATGCGAGCTCAGGTAACTGCCTATACTCGGGCAAGGTAAGCCGAAATGACTCAGGGGACGCCAACGCTCGTCGTAGACGGTTACGACAGAGCCCCCACCATCGGCCTCGACCGTATGAACAACGACCACGATGGAATCGCCCGTTATACCCTGAGGCAGGCACTTGAGCTGCCACTTGCTGACGGCCGTAAGTTGCAGGAGTATCGAGGAGGAACTTTTATGCGACAAGATAGCCTGCCCCCCAAGCGTATTTTCGGCTCGCGCCTCGAGCCCGCCGTTATAGAGATCGATGAGATCAAGTCGCGCAGTTCGATCTAAGAGGGGAAGCACGCTGCGCGGAACTTCGGCGAAGAGGCTGTCTATGGACAGTGCTGACAGCGACAAAGGGCAGAACAGCAATACCAGTCCGCAGAGGGTGCGTAGGAACGGTCGAAGCTGAAAGTGGAAGACTCGAAAAAGAAACATAGGCTTACGAGATGGCATGGGAGGTGCTGAACCGAAACAAAAAAGACCGGTGCAAGACTAAGCTGCATCCGGTCTTCTGGGAAGGTACACTCTCAGGGGTTCGAACCCTGGACCCACTGATTAAGAGTCAGTTGCTCTACCAACTGAGCTAAGAGTGCATGCGCAAAAGGTTTCATTACTCACTCGGAGTGTACACTCTCAGGGGTTCGAACCCTGGACCCACTGATTAAGAGTCAGTTGCTCTACCAACTGAGCTAAGAGTGCTTGTTTCCGTTTTGCGAGTGCAAAAGTAGGAACTTTATTTTTTCCGACCAAGACTATCCTGCGTTTTTTTCATTCCTCGCCAGCGGTTTTTGCATAGGCGGCCTCCTCTTCCTTGGCCGAATGGTCTCTAAATGAGAGTGCAAAGAGAATGAGCACCACCAAGGCGTAAGCAGCAAAAATTAGCCAGCAAATTCTCCAACCAGCGATTTGCTCTGCTGCGTTGCGGCTATAGACGAAGTGGTTTACCACGGCTTGGGCAGCCAACGTGCCTATAGCGGCACCGAGTCCATTGGTCATGATCATGAAGAGACCTTGCGCACTGGAGCGTATTGCAGACTTCGTATGGAGGTCGACGAAGAGGGCACCGGAGATATTGAAGAAGTCAAAGGCTACGCCGTAGACGATCATTGAGAGAACAAACATCCAGACGCCGGGTCCGGGATCGCCCACCCCAAAGAGTCCGAAGCGAAGTACCCACGCCAACATGGCAATCATCATGACGCGTTTGATGCCGAAGCGCTTGAGGAAAAACGGGATGAGCAGGATGCAGCACGTTTCGCTGATCTGTGAGAGGGAGATGAGGGCATTGGCATTGTTTGCGCCGAAGGTGTCGGCATACTCGGCCATGCCCTTGAAGCCCGTGATGAAGGGGTTGGCGTAACCGTTGGTGATTTGCAAGCTCACGCCCAAGAGCATAGAGAAGAGGAAGAAGATGGCCATCTTACGCTCGCGGAAGAGTTTGAAAGCATCGAGCCCCAGCGCTTCGACGAGCGTTTTCTTCTCCCCGCCATGTGACACGGGGCAAGCTGGCAATGTCGGGGCATAGAACGCAAGGACAATGCTCAACGCCCCAGAGAGCATAAGCTGGGCAGGCGTAGACTGGAAACCTAGATAGTTGACCGCCAGCATCGAACAGATGAAGCCGATCGTACCCCACACGCGGATGGGGGGAAAGGCTTTAACCGTATCAAGCCCCGCACGCGTCAGACCATTGAAGGCTACCGCATTGCTCAACGCCAGTGTGGGCATATAGAAGGCGACGCTCAACGTATACGGCACGAAGATCTGCGAGAAAGTGACATTTTCACCTGCACCAAACGCCATAAAAGAGGCGAGGCACATCATAACGCCTGCCAGCGCGTGACAGAGTCCCAGAAGGCGCTCTGCTCTAATCCAGCGATCGGCCACGATGCCCACTAATCCGGGCATGAAGATGGAGACAATGCCCTGGACGGCATAGAACCAGCCGATATTCTCACCCTGTCTGACACCGGCCAGGTAGTTGCCCAAAGAAGTAAGGTAGGCGCCCCAGACGGCAAATTCGAGAAAGTTCATCGCCACAAGGCGGATCTTCAGTACGCTGTGATTGTGCATATAAGCGCTTATTTTTATTTGTTTTATTATTTACTTGAGAGGGGTCGCTATTGCCTGGAGTTCTGCCCGCAGCACCGCTTCATCCACCTTTTCGACGAAGACGGCCGCAACCTTTCCCGCCCTGTCTACTACATAGACTCTGGGAATGGTCTGCGAGGCGAAACGTTCGAAGACGCTGCGGTCCGTTACCGCCGCATAAGGCAAATCGATCGCCAGCATTTTCCTTAACTTCCTCCTAAAGCCGGTGGGGCAGGAAAGGCTGCGGTGAGGCAAAGATAAGTAAATCTTTGCGGTCAGATTAAAGCTCGGCGCTTCAAGGCAAACGAAACCGCCCGCCGCGTATGGAAAATCTCCAATGCGCGACGGGCGGATGGGGCTATTTTAGCGAAGGGGGCGTCAGCTCCTCACCTTCATGCTCGCCTTGACCAGCCAGAGAACCAGCAGGGCATAAGCCAGCAACGATACGTATTGCGAAACAGGAGAGTTGAGGTAAGCCTCATTGGCGAAATTGATGCCGCCAAACTGCAGGCCTGCACTCACGACTCCCATCAACGCACCGCCGGCAATGAAGCCGGAAGCGAGGAGGGTACCCATCTCGTTGCGCTTCGTGTTGAGGACGGTGTCTGTCGACCGGGTATTGACGTACCAGTTGATGAGGCCTCCGACAATCAAGGGCAAGTTGAGCTGGAGAGGGATGAACATGCCGAGTGCGAAAGCCAGGGCGGAAATGCCGCAGCAGGTAAGCAGGATCGAGATCACCGCACCGATGCCGTAAAGCAGCCAGGGAGCCCCCTGCCCGCTCATGAGGGGTTCGATTACCGCCGCCATCGCACGTGCCTGCGGCGCAGCCATCACGTCGGAGTTATCCGGCGTAAAGCCATAGGCCTTGTTGAGGATCATGATGACGCCGCCGACAGTGGCTGCAGAAACGAGGATACCCAGGAACTTGAAGGTCTCCTGCTTCTTAGGGGTAGAACCGAGCCAATAACCGATCTTCAGGTCGGTGATGAAGGCTCCGGCAGAGGAAAGTGCCGTGCAGACGACACCACCCATAACCAGCGCCGCAACCATTCCGCCAGTCCCCTTCAGGCCCACCAAGACCATGATGATCGAGGAGAGAATAAGGGTCATCAACGTCATACCGCTCACGGGATTGCTCCCGACAATGGCAATGGCATTGGCTGCCACAGTGGTAAAGAGGAAGGCTATTACGGCAACGATGAGGATGCCGACAATGGTGAAGAGAAGGTTGCCTCCCATCACGTCGAAATAGAAGAACAGGGCAGTGATGACAATGGTCAACAGCGAACCGACACCGATGATCTTCATCGAAAGGTCGCGCTGCGTACGAGCTACAGATTCATCAACAGCACCGCCTTTGAAGACCTTGCCCATCAGGCCGAAAGCGCTCTTGATAACTCCCCAGCTCTTGATCACACCGATAATACCGGCCATAGCAATGCCACCGATGCCGATACTCTTGGCGTAAGCGAAGAGTTGTTCGGGCGAAGCCGCAGCGGCCAGCACTGGGTCGGCACCATTGGCGGCGATGTTCAGATCGGGCCAAATGAGGGCGATGGCAGGGACAATGACCCACCACACGGCAACCGAACCGAAGCAGATGATGGCGGCATATTTCAACCCGACGATGTAACCCATGCCAAGCAGTGCGGCACTGGTGTTGACACTCAAGACCAGCTTTGCCTTGTCAGCTACCACACTACCCCACTCGCAGCAGCGCGAGGTAAAGTTCTCGCTCCAAGCACCGAAGGCCGAAACGGCAAAATCGTAAAGACCGCCGAGGAGGCCGGCCACGAGGAGGGGCTTAGCCTGCGAACCGCTTCGTTCACCCGAGAGCAGCACTTGTGTCGAAGCCGTCGCTTCGGGGAAGGGGTAACGCCCGTGCATGTCCTTGACAAAGTATTTACGGAACGGGATGAGGAAGAGGATACCCAGGATGCCACCCAACAGCGAGGCGAAGAATACTTGGAAGAAGTTGACCGTCAGCTCCGGATATTTGTGCTGAAGGATGTAGAGCGCAGGCAAGGTAAAGATGGCACCTGCCACAATCATGCCCGAACAGGCACCGATACTCTGGATGATGACGTTCTCGCCGAGCGGATCTTTACGGTGCGTGGCACCGCTCAGGCCGACTGCGATAATCGTGATGGGTATGGCAGCCTCAAAGACCTGTCCCACCTTAAGTCCCAGGTAGGCTGTAGCCGCCGAGAAAACGACAGCCATGATGAGACCCCAAACGATGGACCAGGGAGTCACCTCACGATAGGTGCGCTCAGGCTTCATCAGCGGTTCGTATTCCTCACCGGCTTCGAGCGGCCGAAAGGCGTTGTCAGGCAGCGACACGTCGCGTCCGGCCTTGGTTATTTCGGTTTCTTTCATTGATACGGTAATATAAGAGCGTTGTCTTTAACTCCAAGAGATCTCAAGCGATTTACCACACATCGACGCGCTCCTTTTTGGGGATATAGAGCGGATCTTTCTTCGTAATGTTGAAGGCCTTGTACCATGCATCGATATGAGGCAGAGCACCATTGACACGCCAGCGACCGGGAGAGTGAGGATCGATTTTGTTGAGCTGGCGCAGCATAGCCTCGCGGATGTTGTTGGCCCAGATAAGACCATAGCTGAGGAAGAAACGCTGCTCCGGCGTGAAGCCGTCCTTCGTAGCTAGAGGCTTCGTCTTCATGGCATTCTGCAGAGCAAGGAAAGAAACATTGAGACCGCCGTGGTCGGCAATGTTCTCGCCGAGCGTCAACTCGCCGTTAGCGTGCATACCGGGGAGCACTTCGATTTTGCTGAAAAAGTCTGCCATCACCTTCGTGCGTTGCTTGAAGCGTGCGGCATCTTCCTTCGTCCACCAATTACGGAGATTGCCGTCCTTGTCAAACTGCGAGCCCTGATCGTCGAAGCCGTGCGTCATCTCATGACCGATGACCACGCCGATTGCACCGTAGTTGCACGCATCGTCAGCCTCAGCATTGAAGAAGGGAGGCTGAAGGATGCCCGCGGGGAAGCAGATCTCATTGGTCGTCGGGTTGTAATAAGCATTGATCGTCTGCGGTGTCATGAGCCACTCCGTACGATCCGTGCGCTGGTTGACACGCTTCTTGATGTAGTAGTGGCTCTGGAAGATCGTAGCCTGCACCATGTTGTCATAATAGCTGAGCGAGTCATTGATCTGCAGGTTGGTGTAATCCATCCACGTATCGGGATAGCCGATCTTGACGTAGAAGCTATTGAGCTTCTCATGTGCTTGGCGTTTTGTCTCATCACTCATCCAGCTCTGCATATCGATGCGCTGGCCAAGGGCGGTTTGGAGATTCTTTACCAGCTTGAGCATGCGCTGCTTGGAGCTCTCGGGGAAGTATTTCTCAACATACATGCGTCCTACAGCCATGCCCAGCGCACCCTCAACGGCTGAGACGGCACGCTTCCAGCGGGGGCGATCCTGCTCGGCACCGCCCATCGTGTGGCTGTAGAAGTTGAAAGAAGCCTGGCGGAAGCGGTCGCTCAGCGAGTTTGCCGCATCGTCGATTACCTTATAATAGAGGTATGACTTAAGATCATCAAGGGGAGCATTGGCAAGGATCTTCTCCACTTCATGGATCGGTTCGGGCTGACAAACAGAGATATACTCAAATGCAGGCACACCGCTTAGGAGCATCACCGTGCTCCAATCTATGCCGGGATAATCGTTCAAGAGCTGACGATAGCTCATCTTGTGGTAATTGCCCTCCACGTCGCGCAGCTTGGTGGCGCTATGCGAAGCCTTGGCAATTTGCGTCTCTATGCGGAGCACAGCCTCCATGCGTTGAGCGGCTTCAGCCTCAGTTGCGCCTGTCATGAGAAAGAGCTGCTTGACATAGTTGCGATAAGCATCGCGCACCTTCTTGGTGGGTTCATCCTCGCCGAGATAGTAGTCGCGCTCACCCATTGAGATGCCGCCCTGGTTGACCTGCATGAGGTTCCATGCTGCATCCTTAAGATCTGCGTCGCAGCTGACAGAAAAGAAGTTGGAGATGCCTCGGGCCTGAAGGCGGGCCATCATATACTGCACGTCGTCGCGCGACTTAATGCCCTCCACCTCGGCAAGGGTGGGCTTGATGGGAGCGAAATCTTCCTTATTTCGTCTGACGCTGTCCATTGCAAGATTGTAGAGCGTGCCGATCTTCTGCTCAAGGCTTCCCTTGGGATGATTCGTCTTGGCAAGTCCTTCGATCAGGTCGCGGATCTGTTGCTGGTTTTGCTGCTGAAGCGCGTCAAACTGAGCATAACGCGAATATTCCGGTGTAAGGGGATGTGCCGCATTCCAGCCACCGGCAGCGTACTCAAAAAAGTCAGTGCCCGGTTTGGCATTGAGGTCCATGTTGGCCCTGTCAATGCCAGAGGACAATTCCTGCTGTGCAAAGGCGCCCGTTGCCGTGGCAGCCATGGCTAGCGCGGGGATCAGAGTTTTGATAGTCATAATATAAAGTGATTTCCTTTGTAATTGATAACGTATGGTCAAGCGTGAAGTTCACGCTGAAGAGCTCATTTCATCATCAACCGCCAGCATGGCTTGTTCCCATGCATCTTCGGCGGTCTTTATTTCAGTCTGAAGCCGTGCATATTGATCAAAGAGCGCTGCATCAGAGGCCCCTTCGGGCGTAGCGAGTTTAGCTTCGAGTTCGGCCTTCTCCGCTTCAAGTCGGGTGACCTCCGCCTCACAGCGTTCCGCTTCCTTCTCGGCTTTCTTACGGCGGCGGGCCAGCTCCTTGCGTGCCTCGTAAGAGAGTTTGCCGTCTGACTGGGCAGCGACTTTCTCCTCGGCAGACGAAGCAGCTTGCGTTACGACCGAAGGAGAACCAGCCGTATGGAGTTCGTCGAGGCTATCGATCGTTCGCGAACGGAGGAAGTCATAGATTCCGCCGATATGCTCACGCACAAGGCCGCCCCCAAACTCATAGACCTTCCCTACCAAGCCGTCGAGGAAATCGCGATCGTGGCTCACGATGATAACCGTACCGTCAAAGGCAAGGATTGCCTCCTTGAGCACATCTTTGGTGCGCATATCGAGGTGGTTGGTCGGCTCGTCGAGAATCAGGAAGTTGACTGGCTCGAGCAGCAACTGGATCATTGCCAGACGCGAGCGCTCTCCACCTGAGAGCACCTTGACCTTCTTGTCAGAGGCTTCGCCGCCAAACATGAAGGCTCCCAAGATGTCGCGTATTTTGAGGCGCACGTCTCCCTTAGCCACACGGTCTATGGTGTCGAACACCGTCAGCTCGCCGTCCAACAGTTGCGCTTGGTTTTGCGCATAATAGCCAATCTCTACGTTGTGGCCCAACTTGAGTGTTCCCGTATAGGGTATGTCACCCATGATACACTTAACCAGCGTCGACTTTCCCTCGCCGTTTTTACCAACGAAGGCAACCTTTTCGCCGCGCTTGATCGTCAGATTTACATCATGGAAGACGCAGTGCGTACCATAGTCCTTGCGCAGGTCTTCACAGATGAGGGGGTAATCGCCCGAACGCGAGCAGGGCGGAAACTTCAGACGCAAGGAGGAGTTGTCCACCTCGTCTACTTCGATCGGAACGATCTTTTCCAACTGCTTGATGCGGCTCTGCACCTGCACGGCCTTGGTCGGTTTGTAGCGGAAGCGCTCGATAAAGTCCTTGATGTCAGCGATCTCCTTCTGTTGGTTTTCGTAAGCCCGGAGTTGTTGCTCGCGCCGCTCGGCGCGGAGCTTGACATATTCGTCATACTTGACCTTGTAGTCGGTGATCCGGCCACAGCTGATCTCAAGCGTGCGATTGGTGACGTTGTTGATAAAGGCGCGATCGTGGCTCACGAGCACAACGGCGCTGCCCGAACGGGCGAGGAAGCCCTCGAGCCAACTGATGCTCTCGATGTCGAGGTGATTGGTCGGCTCATCAAGCAGGAGTACGTCGGGCTTGCGCAGCAAGAGTTTGGCCAGCTCAATGCGCATGCGCCAACCGCCGCTAAACTCGCTCGTAGGTCGGTTGAAATCTTCCGGACTAAAGCCAAGGCCTTGAAGCGTACGCTCCAATTCGGCATGGTAGTTCATACCTCCCATCAGCTGAAAGCGTTCGCTCTCATGGGTGAAGCGCTCGACTAGCGCCATATAGTCAGGACTGTCATAATCGGTTCGTTCGGCCAGCTCGTTGTTAAGCTGTTCTATGCGTGTCTGCAACTCACTGATATGACTAAAGGCCCGCTCAGCCTCCTCCATCACCGTGTGCTCGTCGCTGAGCACCATGACCTGAGGGAGGTATCCGATCGTACAATCATTTGCCACAGAGACCGAACCCGACGAAGGCTCCTGCTGTCCGGCAAGGATTTTGAGCAGGGTAGATTTACCAGCCCCGTTCTTGCCGACCAACGCGATGCGATCCTTCTTGTTTATAACAAATGACACGTCCGCGAATAGCGGACGTGCACTAAACTCTACTGAGAGATGGTCTACAGAAATCATCTGGTCTTTATTGGGGACAAGGAAACAGCGTCCCTTGCGAAGAAAAGTATAAAGCGTTGAGGCGGTGCGGACAAGGGCACCGCCTCAATGCGCTTAATAGCTTCGAGCAACAATCACGCGACAGGTAGCGGGCTTGCCGCTTACCATGTCAACGCCGGGATTCTCCTGGCTGAAACCATAAGGTACGCAGCGGATCGTAGCCTGCGTGTCAGCCTTGATCTGAGCCTCAGTCTCGGGCGTACCGTCCCAAGGGCAAAGGAAGAAGCCACCGTCCTTGATGCGCTTCTTGAACTCCTCGTAGTTGTCACAGGGGAAGATATTGGCGTCGAGGCGTGCTTTGGCTTTGTTGTAAATGTTGGTCTGAATCTCTTCCAGCAATTGCTGCACGTGCGCTTCAATGCCCTCGAAGGGGAGGGTCTCCTTCTCCAACGTATCACGGCGCATGAGTTCGATGGTGCCGTTCTCCAGGTCGCGGCCGCCCATCACGAGGCGCACGGGCACGCCCTTGAGTTCGTAGTCTGCAAACTTGAAGCCCGGGCGCTTGTTGTCGGCGTTGTCGTACTTCACACGGATGCCCAGCTTCTTGAGGTTGTCAGCCAGCTGCCCGAGCTTTTCGTTGAAAGCCGCCAACTCGGCGTCGCCTTTATAAATAG
Source organism: Alloprevotella sp. (assembly GCA_052272595.1). Lineage (GTDB taxonomy): Bacteria > Bacteroidota > Bacteroidia > Bacteroidales > Bacteroidaceae > Alloprevotella. Next base: position 20,724 of record DAVZJV010000022.1, on the reverse strand, counting down.
GTACGATCACCACCTGGATGGGCGCGATGTGGGGAGGCAATACCAGCCCGTTGTCGTCGGAGTGCGTCATGATGAGTGCCCCCATCAGACGGGTGCTCACGCCCCACGACGTGGCCCACGCGTAGTCCATCTTATTGTTCTTATCGACAAACTGCACATTGAAGGCTTTACCGAAGTTCTGCCCAAGGAAGTGGCTCGTGCCGCTCTGAAGCGCCTTGCCGTCTTGCATCATGGCCTCAATCGTATAGGTGTCGAGGGCGCCAGCGAAACGTTCCGTGGCACTCTTCACACCCTGTATCATCGGGATCGCCAGCGTTTCCTTGGCGAAGTCTGCATAGACACCGAGCATCTGCTTGGCCCGGGCTTCGGCCTCTTCACGCGTGGCATGGGCGGTGTGTCCTTCCTGCCAGAGAAACTCCGAAGTACGGAGGAAGAGGCGCGTACGCATCTCCCAACGCATGACGTTACACCACTGGTTGCAACACAAGGGCAGGTCGCGCCACGAGTGGATCCACTTGCGGTAGGTGTTCCAGATCGTAGTTTCAGAGGTCGGTCGGATGATCAGCTCCTCATCGAGCTTGGCTTCGGGATCTACCACCACGCCGTCACCGTCAGGATTGGCCTTCAGACGATAATGGGTCACGACGGCACACTCCTTGGCAAAGCCCTCGACATGCTCGGCCTCCTTAGAGAGGAAGCTCTTCGGGATGAGCAGGGGGAAGTAGACGTTCTGCACGCCGGTCTCCTTAAACCGCGCATCGAGTGCAGCCTGCATACGCTCCCAGATGGCATAGCCGTAAGGCTTGATGACCATGCAGCCGCGCACGTCGGATTGTTCGGCAAGATCTGCCTTAACTACCAATTCGTTATACCAGCGTGAATAGTCCACGCTCCGCTTCGTGAGATCCTTGAGTTCTTTTGCCATATTGATAAAAGGGGAGGCGCTGCTCCCGCAATCTTGTTATTTTCACGGGCAAAAATACGAATAAAGGGCCACGCGACTAGACGACCACTAATCTTTTTGTACCTTCGCGCCGCGAAAGCGTACATGGCCGCAAGTCCATAAGCATCGCTTCACAACGCTTATCTTACAATAATCGTTAACCATAACACATAGTCTCATGAAGAAAATGAAATTTTCCGTTTGCGCACTCAGCCTCGCTGTGCTTCTCAGCGGCTGCGGTATGTCTAACACCGCTAAGGGCGGCCTGATCGGCGGTAGCGGCGGCGGTGCACTCGGTGCACTCGTCGGCGGTCTCATCGGCCACGGCAAGGGTGCTGCCATCGGTGCTGCCGTAGGTGCTGCCGTAGGTACCGGTGCCGGCGTTCTGATCGGCAACAAGATGGACAAGGCCAAGAAGGCTGCCGAAGCCGCCGGTGCAGAGGCTCAGATAAAGACCGATGCCAACGGCGTACAATACGTTAAGGCCACCTTTGACAGCGGCCTGCTCTTCAACACGGGCTCTTCTGCACTGAGCGCCAGCGCCAAGGCAAGCATCAACAAGTTTGTCAACGGCCTTGTTGCCGAGGACAACACCTTCGACCTCGCCGTCTGCGGATTCACCGACAATGCAGGTTGGAAAAACAGCACGGCCGAGCAGAGCAAGCAGAAGAATCTCAACCTTTCACAGCAGCGTGCCGAAGCCGTCAGCTCACAGCTCACTGCTGCTGGTTATCCCTCTGCCCGTCTCAAGAGCGTCAAGGGCTACGGCGAAGAGAATCCCGTTGCCGACAACAGCACCGCTGCAGGCAAGAAGGAGAATCGCCGCGTTGAGGTCTACATCCTGCCTTCTAAAGACATGATCGAGGCCGCCAACGCTGCCGCTTCCAAGTAAAGCCGCCGTTTCCTAAACAGGCAACGCCATTCAGGTGCCAGTCGCCTTACGATTAAGCCCCCGACGTCTTGGTCCTCACCAGACGTCGGGGGCATTTTCTTTCTCCTAATTGGGGCTATCGGAAAGCTCGCCTTCTCCTTGAAACTAGCCGCCTTCCAGTTTTTCGGAGCCGCCTTCTAGATCGTACGGCAAGGCGACTTGTTTTTACGATAAGCCTTCTAGTTACCGCCCTTGCAGCAAGTGGGCATCGATATAGCGTTGCACGGTTTCTTTATAACCATCGGAGATGGGAAGCTCCTTCTCTCCGATATGCACACGCCCTTTACTGAAGGCTGTCACGTGGTCGACACAGACGATGTAAGAACGGTGTATCCGGAGGAAGCGGTCAGCGGGCAGGGTCTCGGTGAGCGCCTTCATCGAGGTCAGGCTGATGACAGCCCGTCGCCCCTCCGTGAGGTAGATCTTGACATAGTCTTTGAGTCCTTCGATATAGGCAATGTCGGCATAATTGATTCGCACGACCTTATAATCGCTCTTGACAAAGAGATAGTCTGGCGAGACAGCGGCTCCGCCCTCAGCTACGATTTCCCCTTCGCCCTCGGCGGGTTGTAAGGAAGAAGTGTTGTCTGAAGACAGCGATGCGGCCCAGGCCAGCGCACGCTGCACCGTTGCCAGAAAATCGGGGTAGCTGACAGGCTTGAGCAGATAGTCTAAAGCCCCTACCTTGTATCCATCAATCGCATACTGGCTAAAAGCGGTCGTAAAGACGATGCGCATCGTCTGCGTATCGACCATCCGCGAGAGTTCCATGCCGCTGAGATCAGGCATTTGAATATCAAGGAAGAGCAGGTCGACGGGTTGGGAAGCCAGCCCTGCCATAGCCTCTATCGCGCTGGCATAACGGCCGCACAGCTTCAGGCCGGGGGTCTTGCGCACATAGCTCTCTAGGAGATCTAGAGCCAGCGGTTCATCATCAACAAGCGCACAGGTAAGTGTCATAGGGCAAAGAGCTTAGTGGGAGTAATTAAATAGATCTATGCGGCGCCGGCCTCATCAGCCGTCAGCTTAATGACAATCTCAGAAACATAAACGCCGCCATCAACCGGGCCATGCGTCCAGCTATACCGTCCCGGGTAAGATAGCTCAAGACGCTTTGACACCTGCTCCAGACCTATGCCGCCGGGAGCTTTGTCGGTTGTATTTTTGGGAAAATTGCTGTTCTCCGAGCGAAAGCAGAGCCTGCGCCCGTCAAGGGTCAGACGGATATGGATGAAGCTTGCTTCCGTAGGGCTGATGCCGTGTTTGAAGGCATTCTCGACAAGGGAGATAAAGATCAACGGTGCGATATGGACAGTGACTCCGGCAGGCACGTTCAGCTGACAGTTCACCTCCACACGTTCGCCCAGTCTGAGACGCATCAGGGCGATATAGCTTTGCAGGAAGGCTATTTCCTTGTCAAGCGTCGTACGCTCGCTGCTGTCTTCATAAAGCATGTAGCGCAGCATGCGGCTCAGCTCAAGGATCGCACATTGAGCCTTGTCGGTGTCAAATGCCGTCAAGGCATAGATATTATTGAGCGTATTGAGCAGGAAATGGGGGTTGATCTGACTCTTCAGATTCTTCAGCTCAGCTTGTGAACGACGGAGTTCAGCCTCGGAGCGAGCTCGCTCCGCAGCACGCCATGCCATACTCAGACGAAGTGCGATAGCAATGCCGATGCCGAAAACGTAGATGAGCAGCGAACGGATAAAGAAGAAGACCTCGGGCGGTACGAGCCAGTCATTATCCAGCGGAGGAAACGAGGGAAATCCACTGCCACTGGAAAGTCTCAGAATGCCATGCGCAAAGAGATAGCCCTGCACTCGCATGAGCACTTGACCGAGAATGAAAAACAAGGCATTGGCCGTGAAGAAAAACTCCAGATGGCGCTCCTTGAGCAAACAGCGGGGAATCAGCGCAACATAGTTGATGTAAAACGACACGCAGACGATCAAGGGCAATATGCTGCCATGGAGATAGCGGTCCCAATCGATCGACTCGCCACTCCGTTTGAAAAGGAGCGGTGATAGAAAGATATAGCACCACGTCAGCGTGTGTGCCGTGATTTCTATGGCACGTTCCGTTCGTGACCGTTTCTGCGGGATAGTCATAGGCGGTTATTGCTTCAGGCTGTCAAGATAATCTTTTGCTTTACGCTCATGGGGATTATCGGCCGGCTCCCATAACCGGTTGTCTTTGAGCGCTTCAGGGAGATACTGCTGTACGACGTAATGGCCGGGAAAATCGTGCGGATAGAGATATCCTTCATGATAACCAAGAGAGGCCATCAGCTTGGTCGGAGCGTTGCGCAGATGGAGGGGCACGGGAAGGTTTCCGGTCTGACGGACAAGCTGCTGTGCACGGTTGATGCCCATATATGCACTGTTGCTCTTGGGGCTGGTGGCTAGGTAAACCGTCGCCTCGGCCAGCGGGATGCGCGCTTCGGGCCACCCGATCTTGCTCACCGTGTCAAAGGCTGCATTGGCCAGGAGGAGGGCGTTGGGATTGGCCAGCCCGATGTCTTCGGCCGAAGCGATGACCAGTCTGCGGGCAATAAAGACGGGGTCTTCCCCACCCTCTATCATGCGTGCCAACCAATAGAGAGCGGCATCGGGATCACTGCCGCGGATGCTTTTGATGTAGGCTGAGACGATATCATAATGCATCTCTCCTCCCTTGTCATAGGCCAGGGGGCTTTGTTGCAACATCTCCGTCACCGCCGCATCGTCAACGATGATAGGCCCGCTCGCCGGTGCGGCCGAAACGAGCAGATCGATGATTCCTAATAGTTTGCGGGCATCGCCGGCAGCGAAGCGATAGAGCGCATCGGTCTCTCGGAGTTCGAATGTGCGTTCTTTTAAGACAACGTCCTCCCGAAGGGCCCGCTCGACCAGTTGTTTGAGGTCATCCTCTTCCAGGCTCTTAAGCACATAGACCTGGCAGCGGGAAAGCAGCGGACGGATGATTTCGAAAGAGGGATTTTCCGTCGTGGCGCCGATGAGCGTCACCGTGCCGCGCTCGACGGCGGCAAGTAGAGAGTCTTGCTGCGACTTGGAGAAACGATGGATCTCGTCAATAAAGAGTATGGGACTTTGCTGGTCGAAAAAGCGGTTTTTAGCTGCCCGCTCGATCACCTCACGCACCTCTTTCACGCCACTGCTGACGGCCGACAACGTATAGAAGGGCACGCCCGTCTGCTTGGCCACGATACCGGCAAGCGTAGTCTTACCGACTCCCGGCGGGCCCCAGAGGATAAAAGACGAGAGCTGCTTCGTCTCAATCATGCGGCGCAAAGGCGCGCCTTCGCCGACCAGGTGGCGCTGGCCGATATAATCATCAAGCGTCTGCGGACGCATTCGCTCAGCCAAAGGTTGCATAGTGGGATAATTATAGAGAAACTCGGTAGTTAGAGAAACCGTCGGGGAGAAATTTCCCTAGCCTTCTGCAATTTCGCTCAGCTCAAGCCAGCGCGTTTCTTTCTCGTCAAGACGGGCCATCACGTCGGGGATGCGGGCACTCTGTTCGCGCAGTTCGTCGGGAGACAAGGTACCTGAGCAAACCGCAGCTTCGAGCCGCTCTTTCTCCGCCGTCAGAGCCTCAATCTCCTGCTCCAGCGTCGTCAGTTCCAGCCGCTCCTTATAGGTAAGTCGTCGAGGACGCTCGGAGGCGTTGCGTGCCGGCTTCTTTGACTCCTCAGTGCGGGGCGTCAGCTGTTTCTCTTCGCGGGCCTGAGCCTCACGCGCATCGGCCCACTCGCGATACTGGGTATAGTTGCCGGGGAAGTCGGTGATCTTTCCTTCGCCTTCGAAGACGAGCAAATGGTCTACGATGCGGTCCATGAAGTAACGATCATGGCTCACGACGATGACGCAGCCGCGAAAGTTTTCGAGATAGTCCTCGAGCACCTGTAACGTTGCGATGTCTAGATCGTTGGTAGGCTCATCGAGGATGAGGAAGTTTGGCGCCTTCATCAGTACGATGCAAAGCTGCAAGCGCCGGCGCTCCCCCCCGGATAGCTTGTAGATGTAGTCTTGCTGGCGTGAGGGCGCAAAGAGGAAGTGGGTGAGGAATTGGGAAGCGGATAGGCGCTTCCCGCCTACCCCCGTATCGATGTATTCAGCATGTTTGCGCACCGCATCGATCACCTTTTCGTTATCGCTGAAGGTCATCCCGTCTTGTGAGAAATAGCCGAAGCGTACGGTTTCGCCTATAACAAAACGTCCGCTGTCGGGACGCTCAAGGCCAAGAAGGAGCTTGATAAAGGTAGACTTGCCCGTACCGTTTCCGCCGATAATACCCAGCTTCTCATAACGGGCAAAGGTATAGGTGAAATCCTTTAGGATGACCTTCTCACCTTGTGTCTGATCTTCTGATGGAGCGGGAATGGGAAAGGCTTTGCTGACATACTCGGCCTCAAAGACTTTGCTGCCGATATAGGCACCCGCCACATCGAGACGGGCGGCACGCTCCTGGCGGCGCACGCTGACCTGTTCGCTAAGACGGGCAAAAGCGTCTTTGCGATACTTTGCCTTGCCGCCACGAGCCTGAGGCATACGCCGTATCCAGTCTAACTCCTTGCGATAGAGATTGCGAGCCTTGGCCAATGTGGCATCGGCCACATCGAGACGTTCCTGCCGCTTCTCCAAATAATACTGGTAGTTGCCTTCGTAGCTGTAAAGGCTCTCGTCAGCCAATTCGAGAATGGTCGAGCAGACATTCTCAAGGAAGTAGCGGTCGTGTGTGACGAGGAGTAATGCCTTTGACGAACGCTTAAGATAATCCTCCAACCACTCTATCATTGCCAAATCGAGATGGTTCGTAGGCTCGTCGAGAATGAGGAGGTCGGCCTCAGAGAGCAGGGCATTAGCCAGTGCCACGCGCTTACGCTGCCCACCGGACAACTGCCCCATTGGCTGGTCAAACTGATCAATGTGGAGGATGCTCAGGATGCGCTTGGCTCGCTGCTCAAGACTCCAGGCTTCGCGGCGCTCCATCTCCTCGATGAGCCCTATCAGCTCAGGACTCTCAGGCATGGCGAGTGCGCGCTCGTAGCGACTGATAAGTTCGGCCAGCTCTCCCGTCCGCGAAAGACAGGCATCAATGACGGTCTCTTGCGGATCGAAGGCCGGAGACTGCTCCAACAATGCTACGGTAGCATCGCGACGCATCACGATCGTGCCCTCGTCCTGAGCTTCATGCCCGGAGAGGATGCTCAGCAGCGTAGACTTACCTTCGCCGTTGCGGGCAATGAGCCCTACGCGCTGCCCTTCGGCAATGCTGATCGAGATATCGTGGAAAAGTGTACGACTGCCGAAACGCTTGGTCAGATGCTGAGCTTCGAGAAGAGATGCCATGAGTTAAAGTTCAGTTTGCCTGCGAAGTTACGCAATTATTAGAGGCTACGCAGTTAGCACATAGCTAAAACAAAAGCCCGGTGAGCGCGTCACATCAAGCAGGACGCACTCACCGGGCTAGGTGAGAGATCGGGAGGAAAGAGAATCAGCGAACCTCTACTTTGAGATCGCTCACGGTACTGTAGAACCGGCCTGCCTTACGGAGGGGGAAGACAAGCGTGCGTTGGTAATAGATCTGATCTGTCGGCGCATAAACTACAGGCTCGTAAGGAGAGGCACCCTCTACCTGGTAGTGGGCGCGGTCCTTATCGCGCATAACGTAAAGCGTCTTGGGTCCGAGCTTTTCGCGGAGCTTGCCATCGACGTAGAGACGGGTCTCGCGATTGTCGCCCTCGATGGTCAGCGTGACGCGTCCGTCGGAAGGCAAGCGATAGTTAAACGTATTGAGGTAACCATCGCGCTCGAAGCCGAGTTTTCCCTCTTTCGGGTCACTGAGATAGAAGACTGCACTCGAAGAACGGAAGAGTTCCGTCCCCTTAACCTCGGCCTTGGCGTCTACCGTAAAGGTTACCGCATAGTTATAGCCGATCTCCTCGACGGGAAGGGTCGAGCCGGCCTCAACCTTTGCAATCTTGACAGGCACTTCGCCCTTCTTGCCCAGTCTGCCCAGCTCGTTGACGCCCGGCGCTTCGCTCAACGAGAGGCGGAGGGTGTCAAACGCCGTGTAGGGAAGTTTCGTAGCAGCGGCAGTCCACAACTTGGTCGACATGGTCTGGAGTGCAGGAAAGACGCGATGATGGATGTCCTTGACGGAGATGCCGTTGCCAACGTGATCATTCCATACGGCAAACATGCCGCCTTCGATTGCCGGATCGCGCTCCTCAAACTTCACATTGCCGATCTGTGCAGGCGTCCAGTTATTGTAGAGATAGTCACAATTAAGATAGTCGTAGTAGTAGCCGGCAGCCGGTACGATGTAGACAGCGCCGTCAGGAATGCTGACAAGCTGGCAGCCCAACTCCTTCATCACCTTGGGGTCGGCATAACCATTATACCAGCAATTCATCAACACGCCCTTCGTCATGACAGGCGTATCGCCTTTGGCATGGGTCAGCGCTCCCCATGCGGCGGGTTGCTTGCCATAACTCTTGACGAGACGCAGGTAGTGGTCGGTAAAAGCACGAAACTTCTCGACCACGTCTTTCTTGGCGTTACTGTACTCATCTGTACCCACGTTAACGCGCGGACCAATGAATACGGGATCTTTACCTCCCAGATATTCCTTGAAGAGACCGTCGAAGAATGGAATCGTCTCGGGATTGAAAAGATCGAGGTGGTCCATGCCATACTCCTTGCTACCCAGCTCTGGCTTATACTGCGTAAAGGCAAGTGAGTGGGCGGGCACGTCGATCTCAGGAATGATCTCGACGCCTAGGCTGTCGGCATAACGCTGGAAGTTGCGGAACTCAGCCTTCGTATAGCTGCCGTCCTTTGCCGTCAGTCCGGGATATGTGTCGCTCTCAAGGCGGAAAGCCGCTTGCGTCTTCATCCAGTCATTATCGAAGTACTGGCGGAAGCCGTTGTCGTTGAGGTGGACCTGAAGGGTATTGAGCTTGTAGTAAGACATGATCTTGACCAGATCACGCAAGTAAGTCATAGGAATGTACTTACGACCGCAATCGATCATGAAACCGCGGAGCTTGTAGTCGGGCGTATCGGTAGCCTTGCCTTTAGGTAACATTCCGTCTGCGTGGGTCTCTATAAGCTGGAGGAGGGTACGTGTGCCCCAATAGGCGCCACGCTCCGTAGCGGCCGTAAGCGTGACCACGCCATCGATCGAGAGGGCGTAACCTTCAGCCCCCAGTCGCTTGGAGTCACCGCGGGTCAGCACGATGTCGCCTGCCTGGGCACTGCCTTTGGCTAAACTCAGCTTTAAGCAGCAGGACTTGCTGCAGAGGCGCTGCGCATCGGCGATGAAGGCCTGCGCTGCATCTGCCAGTCGCTTGTCTTTGACGATGACACGACCTGAGAGGCGCACACTACCCTCCTGCCCCTGCCACGTCTTGAGCTCGGGCACGACAAAAGGTTTCGGATTGATCTCAGCCTGCATCGGAGCCAGAGCTAACAGGCTGACACACAACGTGGCAAGCGATCGAGAGAGAAATGAATGGGGTGTAATCATTGATTATAAATATAGAGTATGGATGCTTGAAATAAGGACTAGACAAGAAAGATAGCCAAAGAACTATTATGACGACAGGTCACAATCGCCCTTGGCCATGCTTCTTATAAATTCGGTAGGCCGTCAATAAATAACCTTCTTGCCGTTGACGATGAAGACGCCCTTGCCGGGCTTAGCAACGCGACGGCCCTGCAGGTCATAGATGATGCGCGGGCGGTTGATACCTTCTGTTAAGTCTACGAGCCCCGTCTGATGGTTTTCCTGCGCCACAAGGGCGAAGGCATATTGACAACCCGTATCATTGGTGTTGGTACCATCACCCCAGTTGTAGACCTCGCTGTTCTGCGATGTGGCATGCGTCTGGTAAAATTGCGCCGTGCCGTTGATAAGACCGAAGTAACCCGTCGTGACCGAAGCGAGGAACTTCCAGCCCGTTGCGGGCTTCGTAGCCGAAGTTTTCAGTGCCGTATTGGTGGCTGCATCAGGTGATACGTAAGTGCCGTCGCTCTTGTTGACGATGTCGAAGGTGCCGTCCGTGCGGTCAACAAACTTCCACGTAGAAGCTTCCGTGGCGGTTGTCTCACCGACAATAGCTTCGCCTGCGCCCTTAGAGGTGGGGAACTTGTTGCCACGCAACGGCGTGTTGAACTGATACCAATACGTCATCTCCGCAGTAGAGAGCTTGGGCTGCTCGACGGGGATATCGACCTCTGTAAACTGATACTGGCAACCGGTATCCGTCGTATTTGAGCCGCCGCCCCAGTTATATACGGGGAAATTGGCATTGTTGGTCTGATTAAACTGCGTCGTACCGCTCTTTAGGATGAAGTAACCGTCCGTAGCTGCGGGAACAAATTCCCATCCGGCAGCAGGAGCTGTGCTCGAGGTCTTGAGCTGCGTATTGTTAGTTGCCGTAGGAGAAACATAGCTACCGTCACTCTTGTTGACGATGTTGAAGGTGCCGTCGGTGCGCTTCTCAAACTTCCACTTGGAAGCTTCCGTCACGGTTGCTGAACCAACGATGCCCTGCCCTACCCCTTGGGAAGTGGGATACTTCGAATTTCGCAACGGGGTCATGAAGGTATACCAATGGGTTTCCTCCGCTGTGCTCAGCTTAGGTGCCTGCGGGGTGGGAATGCTGTCCTTATCGGCTGTCGTGTCAAAACGCTTGGAGGGGGAGTAGGTGATGCCATCGAGCGCATTCTTGCCTTCGGTATCGGTCAGGACGAAGGTGAACTGCCACTTGTCGCGCTTCGTTCCACCAGAGTTGACGTGGGGTAAACGCATAAAGACCTTGTTCCAGCCTTCCTTCAGCTGGATCTTAGTCACGGGGCGCGCCGTAAGGTTCTCATTCTTGAGCTCTTCAGTGGCGTTATCCTGGTGTATCGTTACGTTAGGCTGATCCCAGGTGGGGGCGGCGATCTCTTCACCGTTTACCCAGATCTTGGAGCCACGGCGATCCCACTGGCCGGCGAGCGGCGACACGTCAGTGCCCGAACGGCTGTAGGTATAGAACTCAATCTGAGCACCGGCCTCCTGAGCCTTGGGAGAGTAGACATAGGTCCACGCATAAACCGTCTGGTTATTGGCAGGCGAAGGAAGGAATGAAGGTACCGTGGGATGCCAGATGTGGCGCAGATAGATGCCGGCACCGGCAGCCACCCACGAGCCGTAGGTATGCCCCTGATACTCAAAAGCCGAGGGGAGAATGCTGTCGGTCGATGTTTCCTTGACGACCTCGGGGGGCAGCGCCAGTGCATTGTTGCCGCCATTGGGGAAAGGCTGCGTAACGCGCCAGCGCACATTGGTTTGCTTTACGTAAGGGATGGGTTCGGCGCTGAGGCTATGCGACTTGTGGAAGAGGAGACGACGTTCGAAGTCGGCAAACTCATCATACTCCTCGCCGCTTAGGGGCAAGGTCGTGCCGCCCTTCTCCACATATTGCTTGCCACCACCCTTCCAAGCACGCTCGGCCGAGGCGAGCACGTTTGCATAGAAGTTGTTTTGCAAGATGATGTTCTTCTCGTCAGGCACCTTCGTATCATTCCAAGGAGCGGATATGGTGCCGGCTACATTATCCGTACCTCGCTGCTCGTAGTAGATGTTGCTCTTATAGATACCAACGAGGTCGGCATAGACATCGAAGTGGTTCGTATAGTTATAGCGGCAGTCGATATTGGGCACCCCTTCGATGACCTTGCCCGAACTAGACCACATCTGCGTCATATCTACCATATCCTTGGTCGGACGATTCTGGCCGATCAGCGGGTTCCACATGATCACCTTTACACCCTTGTCACGGACATAGGCAGACATTGTCTGGAGGAAATTCGGGTAAGTAATATTCACTTCATCACCGCCAATATGGATATAGGGCACGCCCTTAAAGACCTCACAAACTTCGTCGAGAATCTTCTTCAGCGCTTCGACACCCTGGTCGCTCTGCATGTTAAAGCCCATCGCCTTGGCAAAGACGTCACTATGGCCTGGCATATCGATCTCGGGGATGACCGTGATACCGAGGCTGTCAGCATACTTTACGAGTTCCTTACACTGTTCCTGCGTATAATATGAGCCCGGATAGCGGATCATGTTCTCGTTCTTGGTAAGCTGCGGGTAAGCCTTCACCTCAAAACGCCAAGCAAGCTTCTCCGTCAAATGCCAGTGGAAGACATTGACCTTGAATCGGGCGAGCAATGCCAACTCCTTCTTAAGTTCGGGAAAGGAAACGAAGCTGCGGCCCACGTCGTGCATGAAGCCGCGCACCTTAAAGGCCGGCCAGTCCTTGAGCGTCAAGGCCTCGAGCGAAGCCGTTCCGTCATAACCCTCGGCAAGCTGCTGGAGGGTCTGCGCCGCACGGATCACGCCGGTCTTATTGAGCGCCTTGATAACGATCTCATTCTCCAAAATGCTGAGTTCATAGGCCTCATCTGCGAAAGCGGCCACCTTATGATTAAAGGCGCCGTCAATGGCAGCAACGTATTCCACCTTAACCTTGGCGGTGGCGGTGGCGTTGTCATCAATCGTACAGCCATTGTTGAGGAAAACGTTCTTGAGGTAATCCGTATTGCCTGTATCGGCAATGGCGACCTGGCGACCGAGGGCGAAAGCGACTCCTCCCGTTGCCTTAACCTCCTTGGGCACAGGCAGCAAGTCGCCGATCTTTGCCTCCGTGACAACAGGCACAGACAGCAGTCCGGTCAGCAGCAAAGAGGAGTATAAAAGATGCTTCATGTAAATGGGACTTATAGTGTGTGGGGGGGGTAACTGTTGATGATTCCATACGATCCCTTCGGCAAGAAACCTTCATTACTCAAGGCCGAAGAGCAGCGGACAAGCCTTACCGGCTCATATGCCATAGGAGACAGGCTTCACAAAGGCCAAGCGTCTCCTGGGTCGTCGAAGTCTATCACCACGGAGCAAAGTTAGTAAAATCGTCAAAACAACCAATCCTTCATCGCTTATTAACCCTAAAGCTACAGACTTCGCAATCTCGATTAGATAGATCGCCACCGATGATCCCGACTGCCACAACCCGGATCTCGTCTGAAGCGAAGTCACACAACAATCAAAATGGCAGCAATACCCACAGAATACCGCACAGAAACCCTCTCAAAGACGTCCAAAGATAGAAAAATGGACAACATTCTTCGATTTTTCTTCCACACACTTGCACGATCAATCAGAAGAACCTACATTTGCATCGTGAAAGGACAAATTGCTTTCACCCCCTCACTTATGAAAACCCCTTTCCCGACTGCTAACAATCGCTATTGGTGGCGCTGCTTGCATCTATAATGTCGTAAGCAGCACGTCGTCCGTATGCGTTTGCATCCCTATACATGCCATAGTTGATTATGATTATGCCGGCGGCTTGTCTCTTACGACAGGCCGCCGCTTTTTGTTAAACCGCACCTCGCTACTCATCACATTCTAAACTCCAGCCTATGTCACAATACGATGTCTCTCCAACCGGTTACTTCGGCCGCTACGGAGGCGCCTACATTCCCGAAATACTCCACGCCAGCGTCGAACAGCTTCAGCTCCATTACCGCGAAATCATCGACAGCGACGAATTCCAGAAAACCTTTCGCCTCCTGCTGCGCGATTATGTAGGCCGCCCTTCCCCACTCTACCTGTCCGAAAATCTCAGCCGCATACACGGCTGCAAGATCTATCTTAAGCGCGAAGACCTCAACCACACCGGCGCTCACAAGATCAACAATGCCATCGGCCAGATACTCCTCGCACGCCACATGGGTAAAACGCGCATCGTCTGCGAGACGGGTGCCGGGCAACACGGCGTGGCCACTGCGACTGTATGCGCCCTGATGCATCTTCCCTGCACGGTCTACATGGGAGCGCTTGACGTAGCGCGCCAGCGTCCCAACGTCGAAAAGATGCGCCTGCTGGGGGCTACCGTCGTGCCGGTTGAATCAGGCAACAAGACATTGAAGGACGCTTGCAACGAGGCCATCCGCGACTGGGTCTGCCACCCTACCGACACGTTCTATGTCATCGGCTCAACAATGGGACCGCACCCTTATCCCGACATGGTAGCGCGTCTTCAGGGAATCATCAGCGAAGAGATCCGACAGCAACTTCAGGAAAAGGAGGGCACGCCACTACCTGACTATCTGGTGGCCTGTATCGGCGGAGGTTCCAATGCCGCGGGCACCGTGTTCCATTACCTCGACGACTCTTCCGTCAAGATCGTCTATGCCGAAGCAGGAGGCAAAGGAGCCGACACCTCCGAGACTGCCGCCACGCTTACGGTGGGCGAAGAAGGGGTGCTCCACGGTTTCCGCTCGCTCGTAATGCAAGATGACGACGGACAGATCTTAGAGGCTTACTCGATCTCCGCCGGATTAGACTATCCGGGTATCGGCCCCTTACACGCACACCTCGTTAAGACGGGCCGCGCACGCGCACTGGCCATCAATGACGATGAGGCGCTGGCTGCAGCCTATGAACTCAATCTGATCGACGGCATACTGCCCGCTCTGGAGTCGGCACACGCCCTTGCAGCCCTTCACCGCATCGAGTTCGCCCCCGATGATATCGTAGTGCTCACCCTTTCCGGCCGCGGCGACAAAGACATGGGCACCTACCTTAAGTATGCCCCCGAGGGGAAGATGCCTCGAGATTATTCCGACATCCTGACAGCCGTCAGGGAGCGACTTGCTGCCAAGGGCTAACGTTCGGAAGCGCAACATCCCACCTTATGCAACCATTCAGCACCTGTATTTTATGAATCCTCATACATATCATTATAAAGTAGCCTCCAGGGCGCTTCCCGGTGATCTGCATACGCCTGTCAGCACATATCTGAAGTTGCGCGACTTCTTCCCTGAAAGCGCACTCATGGAGAGCTCTGACTATCATGGGGCTGAGAATAACCGCTCATTCATCGGCCTTTGCCCCATCGGCACTTTCTCAGTATCGCATGGCATGGCCAAATTGGACTTTCCCGACGGGAGTCAAGCCAAAATCCCCGTTTGCGACCGTGAGGGCGTAGCAAACGTGTTCGACCAATTCCTATCATCCTTCCACTTGGAAGGCGAAGGCAAACGGCTCTTCGGCCTCTACGGCTATACTTCGTTTAACGCTGTAAGGTACTTCGAAAACATCAAGATAAAGGACAGCACCGAACCTTGCAACGATGCTCCCGACATTCTTTATATACTCTATCGTTACCTTGTCGTTTTCAATGACTTCAAGAGCGAATTACAAGTTCTGGAACTGGTTGGGAATGACGAGGAAAGCCACTTGGACGAAATCTGCCGCGCAGTCATGAGCAATGGCTATGCCACCTACCCGTTCCGCGCAATCGGCCCCGTGACCTCACCACTTACCGACGAAGAGCATAAGGCCAACATCAGGCGAGGCATCGCCCACTGCAAACGCGGAGACGTCTTCCAGATTGTCCTGTCGCGGCGCTTTGTTCAACGCTATGAGGGCGATGATTTCGAACTTTACCGCGCCCTGCGCAGCATCAACCCCTCACCCTATCTCTTCTATTTCGACTTCGGCGGTTTCCGCATCTTCGGATCTTCTCCCGAGACGCACTGCCGAATCGACGCAGACGGCATGGCTTATATCGACCCGATTGCCGGCACGACGCGACGCCAGGGATCGCACGAGCTCGATCTGCAAGCTGCTGCCGCTTTGCTGGCAGACCCGAAGGAGAATGCGGAACACACGATGTTGGTAGATCTGGCGCGTAACGACCTCAATCGCCACTGCGACGGCGTGAATGTAGACTTTCTGAAAGATATCCAGTTCTATAGCCACGTCATACACCTCGTAAGTCGCGTGAGCGGTCGCATCCGCCCTAAGACAAACCCGCTCCTGCTACTGGCGGACACTTTCCCCGCCGGCACGCTGAGCGGAGCGCCAAAGGTACGTGCGCTACAGCTCATCAGTGAATACGAACCACACAATCGCGGAGCCTACGGTGGCTGCATAGGGTTCATCGGGCTCGACGGAACGCTCAACCAAGCCATCACCATCCGCTCCTTTGTCAGCCGCAACGGCGAACTCTGGTTCCAAGCAGGCGGAGGTATCGTCGCTGCCAGTAACGAAGATTATGAGCTTCAGGAGGTAAACAACAAGCTTGGCGCCCTGCGAAAGGCGATCATACAGGCAGAAAGGCAAGCCCAAGACACGACTAACATGATGTGATCTAACGTGCTACGCCGTCCAACCATCACAACAGACAAAGCGAAACTAGCGATTAGCTTATGAACGTATTACTCATTGATAATTACGACTCGTTCACCTATAATCTCGATCAACTCTTAAGGGAGGAAGGGGCTAAGGTAACGGTTGTCCGAAACGATCAATTTAATCTTGATCTGCCCGCTTCATACGATAAGATAGTGCTCTCCCCGGGACCAGGCATTCCTGATGAAGCTGGGCTACTAAAGGCCGTCATAGAGCATTACGCCGCCACGAAACCCATACTCGGAGTCTGCCTCGGAGAGCAAGCTATCGGCGAAGTGTTCGGGGCGAAACTGATCAACATCGCCCAAGTCTTTCACGGGGTGCAGACGCCTGCGTATATCACCGCCTCGGACTATATCTTTAATGGACTGCCGGAGACAATCCAGGTCGGACGCTACCACTCTTGGGTCGTTGCAAAGGAGGGACTACCCGCTTCTCTTGAAATAACCGCACTTAGCGAAGAGGGTCAGATCATGGCTCTGAAGCATAAGACCTACGATGTACATGGCATACAGTTCCACCCGGAGTCGATCCTCACTCCGCAAGGGAGGACAATCATCCGCAATTTTGTTCGTCACCAATAAGATATACGCTGCTATGAAAGCTTTACTCGAAAGACTATATCTCTCAGACAAACTCACGCGCAGAGAGGCTCACGACCTCATCGACCACATCGCTGCACGCGAAATACCTGAGGCACAGGTTGCCTCGCTCCTTACGGTCTATCGCATGCGCCCCGTTTCCACGGAAGAAATGTTAGGCTTTCGAGACGGACTGCTCGAACGGGCCGTGCCCATCGATCTCTCCGCCTACAAGGCATTAGACATTGTCGGGACGGGAGGTGACGGTAAGAATACGTTCAATATCTCCACCTGCGCCTGCTTCGTCGTAGCCGGTGCGGGCTACAGGGTTGCCAAGCACGGCAATTACGGAGCCACTTCAGTCAGCGGTGCCAGCACCGTGCTCGAGCTTCACGGGGTCAAGTTTACGAATGACCCCGATCGCATCAAGCGATCGATCGAAGGCTGCGGCGTGGCCTATCTACATGCCCCACTTTTCCACCCGGCCCTGGCAGCCGTAGGGCCTGTACGCCGTGGGCTGGGCGTCAAGACAATCTTCAACCTCCTCGGTCCGTTGGTCAATCCCTCTCACAATGCCTACCAGCTTTTGGGCGTTGCTAACATAGCGCAGATGAGGCTCTATCAGAACGTATTGCAACAGATTGGCCTGGGCTTTACGATCGCTACAAGCCTCGATGGCTATGATGAAATCTCACTCACCGCTAACTTTAAAATCGTCAGCAACGGAGGCGACAGCATCCTCAGTCCGACAGACATAGGGTTCGATCATGCCGATCCCGAATCGCTCAAAGGCGGAGCTACGGCAAAAGAGGCTGCTGAAATCTTTGACAGCGTGCTATCGGGCAAGGGAAATCGTTCGCAGGAAGGCTGCGTACTGGCGACTGCAGCCTACGGCATCCATACGATATGCCCCGAAAAACCCACTACAGAGTGCGTCGAAATTGCCAAGGATTCGCTCGAAAGCGGTGCAGCTAAAGAGGCATTTGAGCGATTCATCGCTCTCAATTCATAACCTAGCATACAACCTTGTCTTTACGAGATGGATAATATACTTACACAAATCATCGCCTACAAGGCGGAGGAACTGATAGCAACGCGACAAGCCGTCCCGCTGGCCGAAGTCAGAGATCGGGCGGCAGATGCCCCACCTACAGTCAGCTTGACGCAATCGGTCAAGGATCACAAGGGAGGAGTCATTGCCGAGTTTAAACGACGTTCTCCATCACTCGGCTGGATTCGCCGCGATGCCAATGTCACCGATCTCATTCCGGCCTATGAAGCTGCCGGTGCGGCCGCACTCTCCATACTGACCGACAAGGCTTATTTTGGCGGAAACATTGACGATATTCGCACAGCCCGCCAGATAACGTCACTGCCCATTCTCCGAAAGGAGTTTGTTATCGATGCCTATCAGCTTTACGAAGCTCGGGCCGCAGGGGCCGACGCTTGTCTGCTGATTGCTGCAGCCATCGGTCCCGCACGCTGCCACGAACTTGCTGATTTGGCACACGAGATTGGCCTCGAGGTCATCCTTGAGATACACGAGCCCGAAGAGCTTACCGCCTGGTCTGCCCAAGTGGACATCATAGGGGTAAACAACCGTGATCTGCGCAGCTTCGTCACCGACCCTGAGCGTAGCCTGGCCCTTCGCCAATACCTGCCCGAGAGATCTCTTCCGATCTCAGAGAGTGGGCTATTAGACGCCCATGTGGCTGCTCGCCTATCCAAGGCAGGCTACCGTGGATTTCTGATCGGAGAAGCCTTCATGAAGCAACCCAATCCTGGAGATGCACTCAAAGCCTATCTGGATAAGCTTACAGCTCTATAGAAACTAGTATGATTATCAAGGTTTGCGGCCTCGGTGAGGCTAACAATATCCGTGCAGTCGAAGAGGCAGGGGCACACTGGTTCGGATTCATCTTTTATCCCCAATCGCCTCGCTTTATCGACAAGCGCCCTGCTTACCTGCCAAAGCGAGGCAAGCGCGTAGGCGTATTTGTTCATCCGTCCTACCGCGAGGTGTTGGAAAGAGTAAAGCAATTCGAACTTGATGCTGTACAGTTCCACGGGAATGCATCTCCTGAGATTTGCCAAACCTTTAAAGATCGCGGGATTATTGTCATCAGGGCACTACCGACCAAACCTGATTTCGTTGCTGAAACTGCAGCCTATACTAAGCATATCGACTATTTTCTCTTCGATACGCCCACCCTATCCTTCGGAGGGAGTGGTCGCTCTTATGACTGGACTTTACTCAAGCGCTATAAAGGCCCTGTACCCTTTCTTCTGAGCGGCGGCCTCTCCCTCAGCCTCCTGCCGGAGTTACAGAAATTTAGTCACCCCAATCTAGCGGGCTATGATCTGAACAGCGGTTTCGAAATCGCGCCGGGCATCAAAGACGCTGCAGCAGTGCAGCAATTCATCCGACAAATTAGCATATACAATGAACAGAATAAAGCAACTCTTTGAATCAAAACACAAGGGAATTCTCTCCGTATATTTCTGCGCTGGAGCCCCTACATTAGACGGAACGAGAGAGACGCTCACCGCTCTGCAGCAAGGTGGTGTCGACATGGTAGAAGTGGGTATTCCCTTCAGCGACCCACTTGCCGATGGCCCTACAATCCAGGGAGCGGCTTCAAAGGCTCTACGGAATGGCATGACGCTTCACAAACTAATGGATCAGCTGGACGGCATGCGACCTCAGCTCGCCATACCTGTCATCATGATGGGCTATCTCACGCCCATACTCCATTTCGGAATCGAAGCTTTTTGTAAGCGCTGCAAAGAAGTCGGCGTTGACGGACTGATCATTCCCGATCTTCCATTTGAGCAATACGAAGCAGACTTCCAGAAAACCGTAAGTAGCTATGGACTGGAATTTATTTTTCTCATCACGCCCGAAACCTCAGAGGCGCGCATCCGCACCATCGATGCCCACAGCGACGGATTCATCTATGCCGTAAGCTCCGCCTCCGTGACCGGTGCACAGGGCACATTCTCGGAAGCCAAACAAGCATACTTCGCCCGTCTCGAAGCGATGAAACTCCGCAATCCATTTCTTGTAGGATTCGGCATCTCCAACAAAGCCACACGCTCTGCTGCCGATGCGCATACTGCTGGCGTCATCGTTGGCTCAAAGTTCATCACTCTCCTCGAACAGTCAGCAACAGCCACTGAAGCAGTCGCAGCACTTAAGGAGGCTTTGAACAACTGACCGTCGGCAGACCGCCCTCATCCTTAGGCAGGTCCTCCCGCACCGCAGGGGAAGCATACTCGTAAACATCGTCCAAAAAACCGCCGAAACGCTCGCCCAGCAAAGACCGGAAACCGTTATGCGCCACACCCTCGTGCAGCAACGTACGCATCACGTCCCCTGCGTCCGTGTGGTTCCCCAGCACGACAATGATCTTACCGCTGCCTCGGTCATACCAACCCTTCGCCATAGCCCGCAAGCCACGAAGGCCCGAAGCATCATCGAGCAACCTCACGCGGCCAACCAGCCCAAGCGCGGCGACGCCCTCACGAGCGGCCGCAGCCTTCTCGGAGGACCAACGGCCGCCAGCCGTTTCACCACCCGCACGAGGGGAAGCCTCGGACTCTCCGTCCCTGAAAAGAATGTCGTTATCCTCCGTAGAGAAAGCGCCGTTATTGTCCGTAGCACTCTTGATCTGCGCGCCCTTAAACGGAACATACTCGTCTATGGCACGGCCGATGTTACCGTTATCCTCTCCTGTAACGTCATGGAACACCACCCCGTCATAGCGATACCTATCCGTCTCTGCGAATGTGGCGTATAGGTCAAAATGGTTGGTGAAGGATCGTGGTACGTCTCTATGGGTCAAAATGGTTGGTGAGAAAGTCGTCCCAAAATTTGACCACCCGCAAGTAAGGGCTTACCCTTATCGCCTGGTCTGAAGCGCAGCCTGGCTCTGCTGGAGAGCAACCGGACGAGGAATAAGGCCAGACACATCGACATGCATGAGCCGGAGTCACTTTTGTGGCTC
>DAVZJV010000021.1:0-38164 GCA_052272595.1 Alloprevotella sp. | reverse complement strand
ACGGAGGAAGGAGAGGCTGTGTTGGAGCACGCAGGTGGGGTCGTTATAACCGACGGGGGCCGAGAAGGAAAGTTTCATAAGAGTGCCTATACCTAGTCAGGAGTGACATATACCTAATCATCATACACACACGTGCGAGTGCTCACACGTGCATATGAGAGAGGCAGGCTTCAGCCTTCGTCATCCGCTAAAAAGCCTTACCTTTGTATAACGTATCGTGCGGAGGGTGGCTCGATCCCTCGCACTATCTCATCAGCCCATTTTTCCCTACATCCCGACATGAAAGCTTTAAGAGATCGCATCTTGCGCGACGGGCGCTGTTTTCCCGGCGGCATCCTCAAGGTAGACAACTTCATCAACCATCAGATGGACCCCATCCTGATGAAGTCAATGGCGGTAGAGTTTGTGCGCCGCTTTGCCAGCGAACCGATTGACAAGGTGCTGACCATTGAGGCCAGCGGCATCGCTCCCGCCATCATGGTGGGCTATCTGCTGGAGCTGCCCGTGGTGTTTGCCAAGAAGAAGACGCCCTCGACAATGGAGCGGATGCTCAGCACGCAGGTGTTTTCCTTCACGAAGCAGCGCACGTATGACGTCTGCGTGAGTGCCGACTACCTTTGTAAGGGTGACCGTGTGCTCTTCATCGACGACTTCCTGGCCAACGGCAATGCCGCCAAGGGCATCATCGACCTGGTGAAGCAAGCCGGTGCCTCACTGACGGGCATGGGCTTTCTGATCGAGAAGGAATTTCAGCATGGCGGCGACTACCTGCGCCAGCAGGGCATCCATGTAGAGTCGCTGGCCATCATCGAGAGTCTGGACAACTGTGAGATAAAGATCAAACCGTGAGCACGCCGATGACTTCTTCCGCTACTTCGGGAAATGCTACCGGCAAGGGCGCTCCGGACACCGGCCTCATCTACGGCCTCAACGACCGGCCGCCCGTGCGCGAGGCTATATTCGCTGCCCTGCAGCACCTGCTGGCTATCTTTGTGGCCATCATCACGCCGCCGCTCATCATCGCCGGGGCGCTCCGCCTCGATGTGGAGACAACGGGCGTGCTGGTCTCGACGGCCCTCATCGCTTCGGGCATCAGCACCTTTATCCAGTGCCGCCGCGTAGGGCCAGTGGGCTGCGGGCTGCTTTGCATCCAGGGCACGAGCTTCTCTTTTATCGGTCCCATCATCGCCGCGGGCATGACGGGCGGGCTGGCCGCCGTCTTCGGGGCCTGCATTGCCGGCTCGACGGTCGAGATGGTCATCAGCCGGCTGCTGCGCTATACGCGGCGCATCATCACGCCCCTGGTGTCGGGCATCGTGGTGACACTCATCGGTATGAGTCTCATCAAGGTGGGCATCGTGGCCTGCGGCGGCGGTGAGGCGGCAAGGGCAGCGGGCACCTTCGGCGCACCGCGCTACATCGGTCTGGCCGCCCTCGTGCTGGTACTTATCGTGGCCTTCAACCGCAGCGCCAACCGCTACCTGCGGATGAGTTCGATCGTCATCGGCCTGACCGTGGGCTATGTCGTGGCCTGGGCTATGGGTATGATTGACTTCGGCAGCGTGACGAGCTACGGGGGACTCAACGTGCCCATTCCCTTCCGCTACGGTCTATCGTTCTCCCCCTCCGCCATCATCGGCCTGGCCCTGATCTATCTCATCACGGCGATCGAGGCCTATGGTGACATCACGGCCAACTCTCTCATCAGCGGCGAACCTGTGGAGGGCGAACGCTTCATGCGCCGCGCCTCGGGGGGTATCCTCGGCGACGGCTTCGGCTCAATGATTGCCGGCTGCCTCGGCTCATTTCCAAACAGCATTTTTGCACAGAATAACGGCATGATCCAGCTCACGGGCGTGGCGAGCCGTTATGTGGGCTACTTCATCGCCGGCATGCTCGTATTGCTCGGCCTCTTCCCCGCCATCGGCCTCGTCTTCTCCCTGATGCCCGCCCCGGTGCTGGGCGGCGCAACGCTGCTGATGTTCGGCACGGTAGCCGCGGCCGGCATCCGCATCATCGCGAGCCAGCCCATCGGGCGCAAGGCCACGCTGGTGATGGCACTGAGCTTCTCCTTCGGTCTGAGCGTAGAACTGGTGCCTGACATTCTCTGCAGTTTCCCCGACGAGGTGCGCCACATTTTCGCCTCGGGCATCACCACCGGCGGACTGACCGCCATCATAGCCAACCTTGTGATACGGATCAAGGAATAAAGGGCGCACCGCTTCCCCCCTACAAACACAAAGCGGGCCGGAACCTCAACTCTCTGCGAGAAGGTTCCGGCCCGCTTGTCTATTAGGCACAGGTCCGACGCGTCAGCCCCTGGACTGGCGGTCGCGCTCGATGAGGGCGAGCAGCTTGTCAACGGCTTCAGCCTCGGGAATATTTTTCTCCACGCACTGCTTGCCACGGTAGAGGCTGACCTTGCCACGGGCGGCACCGACATAGCCATAGTCTGCATCGGCCATCTCACCGGGACCGTTGACAATGCAGCCCATGATGCCGATCTTGAGCCCTGTGAGATGGGCCGTAGCGGCCTTGATGCGGGCAATGGTACCGGGCAGGTCGTAGAGCGTGCGGCCACAGCCGGGACAACTGATATACTCCGTCTTGGTCGTGCGCAGGCGGGTGGCCTGGAGGATGGCGAAGGCCGTCTCATCGATGCGGGCATCGGAGATGGGTTTCTTGCCCTTGGGCGTCTGGCAGAAGAGGAAGATGCCGTCGGTCAGGCCGTCGAACATCAGGGCACCCATGTCGGCGGCAGCACGAAGCTGGAGGTCTTCCATCTCATCTGCGCCGAGGACGTACTGCTGGAAGAAGACGACGGGGGCATGGAGGTTGTCACGCCAAAGTTCGTGAACGAGGGCACGCTGCTCGCCGAGACGGTTGGCGTGGTTGCTCTGAGCAATGATGACGATGTTGGAGTCGTGGCGCAGCAGGGCCTTCACCTCATCATCGAGGTCGAGGTAGGTGAGGAAGAGAAACTTAACCTCACTCTGGATCATAGCAGCGAGGGGAAGGTTCTGCTTCGTAAAGGCCGGATAGGTGTCGGGTTGGCCCTCCCATACTGTCGCGTCTACGATGTAGCGCATGCCCTCGATGCGGTCTTTGGGCGCAGGGAGGTTGCGGCCCACATAGAGGTAGTCGGGGCGCAGGAGAGAATTCTCGCTCAGCACGTGGCGACCATTAAGGGCTGCAGCAATGACAACGGGGACATTGCGCCCGCCTATATTACCCACCGTGCAGGTGGGCCGGCGCTCGGGACGCTCGTAGTCAAACTGCACGGCACGCACGCCGGGGATGGCGGGATGGCCCGCGCGGCGTACGACATACTCCGCCAGCTTATAGGCTACGGGCACCTCGGCCTCGGGGGGCTCGCTCAGGCTGACGCGCAGGGTATCGCCGATGCCGTCGGCGAGGAGGGCACCGATGCCCACGGCGCTCTTGATGCGTCCGTCCTCACCCTCGCCGGCCTCAGTGACGCCGAGGTGGATGGGAAAGTCCATCCCTTCCTCAGCCAACACCTTGCAGAGCAGGCGCACGGAGCGCACCATGACCTGGGTGTTGGAGGCCTTGATGGAGATGACGACATCGGTGAAGTGCTCCTTGACGCAGACGCGGAGAAACTCCATACAACTCTCGACAATGCCCTCGGGCGTATCTCCGTAGCGACACATGATGCGGTCGGAGAGCGAACCGTGGTTGACACCGATGCGCAAGGCGGTATGGTGCTCCTTACAGATGTTCAGGAGCTTGACGAAGCGCTCCTCGAGACGGCAGAGTTCAGCGGCATATTCCTCATCGGTATACTCTACGTGTTTGAACTGTCGGGCCGGGTCTACGTAGTTACCCGGATTGATGCGGACCTTCTCCACGATAGTGGCGGCGAGGTCGGCAACGGCAGGATTGAAGTGCACGTCGGCGATCAGCGGGCCGCCATACCCCTCGGCACGGAGGCGGGCTTTGATCTCACGCAGGTTTTCCGCCTCGCGGGCTCCCTGAGTCGTGAGCCTCACGTAGTCGGCACCGGCATCGAAGATGGCTTTGCACTGTTTGACACAGCCCTCGGTGTCGGTGGTGGGGGCTGTCGTCATGCTCTGGATGCGCAGTGGGTTGTCACCGCCAAGGGGGCGGTTGCCGATGCGCACCTCGTGCGAGGGTCGTGGATTGTAGTTGAAGAGATCAACCATAAAGGAGGAGTTAAGAAGCCGGTCGTGTAGCCCTTTATAAACGAAAGTTCCCGTACCGGCTTCTCACGGATTTTCGTTCTTACTGAGCGACTTAGTTTGTCTTGAATCGGTAGCTCACCTGCGCAAGGTCAGCATTGGCCTTGACGATCTTTGCTTTGAGGCCTTCCTTGTAAGTCTTGAGTTTGGCGGCCAGGGCTTCATCGGAGAGAGCGAGCATTTCCAAAGCGAGGATGGCGGCATTTTGTGCACCGTTGACGCCTACGGTGGCAACGGGAATGCCGGGAGGCATCTGGATGATGGAGAGCATGGCATCGAGACCATCGAGCATACCCTTGATGGGCACACCGATCACTGGCAAAGTCGTAGAGGCGGCAATGACGCCGGGCAGGGCGGCAGCCATACCGGCACCGGCAATGATGACGCGCAGACCACGGCCCTCGGCCTCACGGGCAAACTGCTCGACCTCGAGAGGCGTGCGGTGAGCCGAGAGGGCATTGATCTCAAAGGGTACTTCCATCTCATCGAGCAGCTTGGCTGCCTTTTCCATAACGGGCAGATCAGAGGTGCTGCCCATGATGATGCTTACGATTGGGGACATGATTATGTTTGGGAGTTAAGGAGTTAGGGAGTTAAGCCAATAGTATTGGAACGGCTGAGTTCTCTTTATATTTTCAGACGCAGAGGATGCAGACAAAGCCGCAGACCAGACCGACGACGACGCCCCAGCCCATCTCGCGAAGGGTGTGCTGACGGAGGATGAGACGGGCCGTGCAGACCATGCCGCTGAGCAAGATGGTCAGACAGAGCCAGCCCGTCGGGTCGAAGGAGAAGATCATTGAGAAGGCGATCAACGCACCGACAACTCCCCCCGAGGCAGCGGCATGAGTGCTGACCTTTATCCACGTGTTGAGCAAGGCGCAGACGAGCTGGATGGCTAATGCGCCCGTGATGACGCCAAGCGTAAAGCGCGGCATGTGGAGGCTATATAAGAGGTATAGCAGCGCGGCGTAGCTCACGATGCTCAGCACGTAAGGCACGTAGCGGCGCTCGCGCTTGCCGAGCTGATGGCGCGTCCAACCGTTGAGCCGCCGGTAAAGCATGATCGTCACATGGGGCAGCACAACGGTAAAGGCATAGACGATAAACGTCAGCACCAACTTCGTAAAGAAGGGCAGCATGTTGAGGTAGCTGAAGAGAAACAGCGCCACAAAGGCCACCACCGGCAGATAGAAGGGGGAGAACACGACGGAGATGACCTGCGCCGTAAGCACAAGCCACGAGATGCGGTTCCGGGGAGCCGGCACGGGAAGCGTAGAGGGAGAGTCTTCTGCCATGCGTGAAAAACTATGAGATGTGATGCAAGAATGAGGTCTATGCCTCCGTGACGATAGGGCGGCACCGGTCTCAAGATCTGCAAAGACCAGCAAGGCTCAACCCTTGCGCAGTCTGGCTGTAGGGATACCGAGCATATCGCGATATTTCGCCACCGTGCGGCGGGCCACGAGGTAACCTTCGGCCTTGAGGCGGTCAGCCAGCGCCTCATCTGAGAGCGGACGCCGTTTGTCTTCTCCATCGATAAGTTCGCGCAGGGCCGTGCGCACCTTGCGGGCTGAGAGTTCGTCCCCCTCGCTGGTCGTAAACTGCGAGGAGAAGAAGAAGCGCAGGGGGTAGGTGCCGTAGGCCGTCTGCACGTATTTGCTGTTCGTAACGCGCGAGACAGTGGATATGTCTACATGGGCCTTGGCTGCAACCTCTTTGAGCGTGAGGGGAACGAGCTGCTGCTCGTCATCATCGTCAACGAAGAAGGCATGCTGGCAACTGACGATGGCCTCCATCACCGCGCGGAGCGTCTGCTTACGTCGGGTGAGCAGGTTGATAAACGACAAGGCGCTGTCAACCTTCTGCCGGGCATAGGTGTAAGCGTCGCGCTGCTCGCGCGAGAGGGCTTTGCGGTTGATCCCGCCATACTGGCGAAGGCTTTCCTTAAACGAGGGACTGACACAGAGCTCGGGCACGTCGCCCTTATTGATCGCCACGCGCACCTCACCGTCGGGTGTTACCGCGACATAGAAGTCGGGTACAACGGTAGGCGCCGTGGCCGTTGTCGTATCGGCCAGCGCCCGACCGGGCATGGGGTTGAGGTGAACCAGTTCGTGGCGCACGTGGGCCAGCGTCTCATCATCCAGATGGAGGCGCCGGGCAATGCTCTCCCAACGCAGCGCCGTAAAGTCTTTAAAGCAGCGATCGACCACTTTGAGCGCCAGGTCGGTATAGGGCGTACGGCGATCGGGATCTGTGAGTTGCAGGCGAAGACACTCTTGGAGAGAACGCGCCCCGATGCCTCGCGGCTCAAAGGTCTGAAGTACGGAGAGGAGATGTTCCAACTCGCTGCGCGAGGTCTGCACGTTGTGATAAATGGCCAGCTCATCGGCCAGCGCATCGAGATCTTTACGCAGGAAGCCGTCATCGTCGAGCGAGCCGATGAGATAGTCCATCACTTCACGCTCATGGTCTGAGAGATCGTGCTCGCCTATCTGTGCGTGGAGTTCGTCGTAAAACGAGCTGGCACCCGTATACTGCGCCTCCTTGCGATCGCGCTCTTCGTCGGCACGCTGCATGAGGTAGTCGGGCACATCGTCGGTCGAGAGATAGTCGCCCATGGCGTCGTTCTCCGTACCGTAGTCCTCATTGTCTTCGTAGGCATTCTCTTGCTCGGCCTCCTCTCGGGCCTCAGCGTCTTCACGACCTTCGTCACTATCCTCATCCTGCTCGTCGGTATGGTCATTGTCGTGATCATGCTCGTCTGTGGAGTCAGGATAGTCGTCATCGTCTCCCTTCTCCTCGAGCGCCGCATTGTCGAGCAACTCGTCACGCACCCGCGTAGCCAGTTCGGTAACGGGCAGCTCAACGAGCTTGGCCACCGCTACCTGAAGCGAGGCCAGCTGTTGCGTCTGCGCGATCTCCTGAGTCTGTTCGAAGCGTTGGGCCATTATCTTACTTATTGAGCTTCCAGGTAGCGCCGTCCTTCGTATCCTTCACCTCAAAGCCGATGGCGCTGAGGTCGTCACGTATTTTGTCGCTCGTAGCCCAGTCCTTGGCGGCCTTGGCATGGGCGCGCACTTCGAGAAGCAGGTCAATGGCTTTGCCGTAGGCCTCTTCGCGGGCCGCATTGCCACTACCGGCCTCGTTGACGAGACCAAGGATGTCGAAGACGAAGGAGTGCACGACTTTGCGCAGGGCTTCGAGCCCCTCGGGGGTGATGGTCTGCGACTTGTCGGCGAGTGTATTGATGACGCGGGCAGCATCGAAGAGGTGGCTGATAACAATGGGCGAGTTGAAGTCATCGTCCATGGCTTCGTAACACTTCTTCGCCAGCTCGTCGGCATAGCTATCGGTGAGCGTGCCCCCCTTGACTGGCTCGATGCGGTCGAGCAGTGTCACAGCGTCCATCAGTCGGTCGTAACCCTTCTTAGAGGCCTGAAGAGCTTCGTTGGAGAAGTCGACCGTCGAGCGGTAGTGTGCCTGTAAGATGAAGAAGCGGATCGTCATCGGCGAATAGGGTTGGTCGAGCAACTCATGGCTGCCGGTAAAGAACTGGTCGAGCGTGATAAAGTTGTTGTAGCTCTTGCCCATCTTCTTACCGGCGATGGTGATCATGTTGTTGTGCATCCAGTACTTCACCATCTGGTCACCCTGAGAGGCTACGGCCTGGGCTATCTCACACTCATGGTGAGGAAAGACGAGATCCATGCCTCCGCCGTGTATGTCGAAGTGATTGCCGAGGTATTTGCGCCCCATGGCCGTACACTCGCAGTGCCAGCCGGGGAAACCCTCACTCCAAGGTGAGGGCCAGTGCATGATGTGTTCGGGCTGCGCCTTCTTCCAGAGGGCGAAGTCTACCTGATGGTGCTTCTCACCGACACCGTCGAGCTCACGGCTGGCGTCATGCACGTCCTCGAGGTTGCGCCCGGAGAGGATGCCATAGCGATGGTCCTTGTTATACTTCACCACGTCGAAGTAGACCGAACCGTTAGACACGTAGGCATAGCCGTTCTTGAGTATTTCGCTCACCAGCTCCTCTTGTTCGATGATGTGTCCCGTGGCATGGGGCTCGATGCTGGGGGGCAGCACGTTGAGCTGCTCCATTGCTTTATTGAACCGGTTGGTGTAATACTGTGCCACCTCCATGGGTTCGAGCTGTTCGAGGCGTGCCTTCTTGGCAATCTTGTCTTCGCCCTCGTCGGCATCGTGCTCCAGGTGGCCTACGTCAGTGATGTTGCGTACGTAGCGCACCTTGTAGCCCAGATGTTTGAGGTAGCGGAAAACGAGGTCAAAGGTGATGGCGGGGCGGGCATGTCCCAGGTGGGCATCGCCATAGACCGTCGGGCCGCAAACGTACATGCCCACGTGTCCCTCGTGGATGGGTTTGAAAAGCTCCTTGGAGCGTGAGAGCGTATTATAAAGGAAGAGTTGGTGTTGCATCTCGATGATGTTTGATTTGTTTGCAAAGTTTCTATACACCCTTTACTAACTGTAGATCAACAGCTTAGGGTGATAACCCGAGCGTAGAGTAACAAGAGAGTAACGGATGGAGGCCTTGTCGATGAGCAAATGTACGAATTTTGGGGGGCTGGATGGGAGGTGCTAGTTTATTTCGATGAAGGTGCCTTTGATCTTTGGGTGGACGCCGCGCTCGGGGCTGAGGGTAAGTTCGAGCTTCTGGCAGAGGTGGGGGCGGCCTTTGATGATGTAGAGGGCTTCGGGGTCAGGGTGGTGGCTGCCGGCCTCACTACGTGTGTGGCCGGGGCTGGTGGCGGGGTGGTCGAGGATGGTGAGGATGCGGAGGAGGCGGGCGTCCATGCCTCCGAGACGCTCGGCGGTCTGTGCGCGACTTTCGATATTCGCCAGTCGTCTCTCAAGACGGGCTCCCTCCGCTTGGAAGCGGGCGTAAGCCTTGGTATCATCCCGTTTGAGGGCTTCGTCTTTTTTTTCATGACGGTCTCGAGGAGTTCTTTGATCTCTGAGATTTCTTTTTTTGTCTGTTGGCCGTTGCAGATGAGGGTGATGGTAGCGATGTCGCTGGGTCTTGCCATAGGGACTACGATTTAGAAATGGAAAAGGCTCGCAGCCTTTGCGATTAGCGCAAAGGCTGCGAGCCTCATAGGCGGATGAAATGACAACAATATGCCTTGGCGGTGCGACGGGAGGAGAAGGTTTAACCTGTTATACCGTCTCCGTCTTTGTTTTTGAAGAACTTGCCAGACCTCCAGGCACGGATAAGGAATCCATAGACAATGCACCAAAAGATAAATCCGAAGATTTCCATAGTTGCGATGTGTTAGATGTTTGCTCGCTGCAAATATAGACATATATCGCGGCCCGACGCGCGGGGAAGCCACACAAAGTGGAGGTACTATGCCTTCGCCAGCACGTCGAAGGCACCCTTAAACTCGTCGCCCATGATCTGAGCGAGGTGGTCTTTGAGCACTTCGCGGGAGATCTCCCACGAGCGGCTAAACCATGGGCGGCGCTCGCGCTAGCGCCCGAGCTTGTGCTCGTAGCGGTAGGAGCGGGAGAGGATCTCGAGGTCTCCGCCGTTGCCGCGGGTGTAGCCTCGGCCGGTGCCGGCATCGACGTAGAGGCCGTATTCGAGGAAGCGAAAGGTGAGCTGCATGTCATCGGCGGCGCGCGCCGAGAAGCCTGCGCCGCTGACGCTGCGGAGCAGGGCGCCGGTGGAGACGGCGCCCATCATGGCGATGCGGTCGGTCCAGATGCGGACCATCATGTCGTACCACTCGCGGGCGTAGGCCTGGGCGGATGTGGGCTTCTTGGAGGGCATGGGGCGTGGGAGGAGTTAGTGCAAGACGGACAAATACGCATTTTCCCCAATAAAGTGAATTGAGGAGGAGCTAGCGAAGCGCTCACGCCCCCTCAGCCTTCTTGGGTTTCTGATTGAAGCGCCACACGGCGTGTAGCATGAAGTAAGCGGGCAGGCTGTTGCGCCACGACTCCGTACGCCCCTGCGAAGTCATCGAAAAGGTACGGCTCGAGAGCTGGTGTAGCAAGTCAAATCCCTCGACAAAGAGCGAGAGGGCCGGCTTGTTCAGGCGGCAGGCCAGGCGGGCATTCCAGACGAGGTCGTCGGTATTGCCCGCCGGATCGGAAAATCCGCGGTGGGCATAGACCTTGAGGTCGGTCGAGAGGCTGAGCTTCCAGAAGAGAGGCGTCTGCAGGGTGGCACCATAACGATATTGCCAGACATTCTGCGCCTGAAAGCCCGAACGGTCCGAACGGGTGGCGTTATAACCGACATAGCCATTGACGCCCACCGTGACCTTCTTGATCTGATAGGTCAGCGACAGGCTCTGCGTCGTCCACCAGTTGTCGCCCGTGCTGCGGTCGGGGCGGACGAAGCACCCCTCGTCCGTCAACCCTTCGCGCACGGTGTGGAGGAGGTCAACACTGTGGGTGAAATAGATGCCCGTGCTGCCCGAGAGCACAAGGCGACGGTGCTTCTTGTCGAGCGGCTGGCCGAAGGAGAGGTTAATGTTGGTGGAGTAGGCACCGCTCACATTGTAGGGCTTGCGGTAGGTAATGCCCGTGCGGTTGTCAAAGATGGCTCCCTGGACGATGTCGTTGAACTTAAAGGTAGAGTAGCTCCCCAGAGAGAGGTATGACTGCTGCTTGGCGTTGTAGGTGTAATAAGAGAGGTTGAGGTTGACGATGCTGCCGTTTTTGAGGTCGGGGTTGCCGGTGGTGATGTTGAGAGGGTCGGCGGTGGAAGGCAGGCTGATGAGGTGGGTCAGCAGGTCGGGGAGGATGGTGTTGACGTTGACCATCCAGTTAAACATGCACGCATAGTCTCTCCAGTTGACGTAGCCCCAGGCCCTTGGTTCGGTGGAGAGGTCCGTGCGGCGGGTCACACCGCTGTAGTCGGCGCGGGTGTAATCGAGCCACTGCATGTTGATCACCAGCGGCACGCGCAGGGAGGCACCGACCGCACGCTTCTCGCCGCGGTGTTTGTAGTCAAAGGCCAGACAGACTTCCTGCCAGAGGGGCTTGAGCCGCTGGTCGTAGGAGTTGAGACTGTCACGCGTCAGATTGCGCAGCCACGCGTCGTCAGAGGGCAGCGACCCGATCGGATGGGTTCCGAAGTCGCCCCAGCCGGCCAGGCGCTCCAACAGGTGGCGCTCATAGGTCTGATGGTCAAAGCTCTGTCTGATCTTATAACTCGGCACAATGCTGAAACCCTTGACCCATGCATCGTAAAACCACTTGTCGATCGAGAGCGAATAGCCTGCATGGCGGTTGGGACGCGTGCGGCTGTAACGGTTTTGCAGCGTGGGTGCCGTAGTGCCCGAGGGATAGTCAAGGCTGTAGTGCTCAAACGAGGTGGCCTGCTGCATCCTCCAGTCTGTCGAGACACGGATCTCCCAGCCATTCTTGTGTATATAGTTCATGTTGAGCGATGCATTGCCGTTGTCGCTGTTGTTTTCACTCTCAGAGAGGGTGCGGTTGATGGCCAGGCGGCGTAGCAGGTCGCCCCCGGCCGGACCCTGAAGGGTGTCAAGCATCGAGACGCCAGAGGGGAGGTAAAGTGAGGGGTTGGCGCTGAAGGTTGCTCCGGTGCTGTTGGCCAATCCCTTGTTGCGCGTATAGCCGGCGCTGAGATTTACCTGCAACTGCACCCGTTCAAAGTCTTTGGAGAAATTATGATTGAGGTTGACCGACGAGAAATCCGACCGCCCGTTGCTGAAGCTGCGGCTCCAGGTGTCGCCCCCCTCGAGGAAGTTAACGCCGCTCTGCTCGCTGGCGTTGACGGTGCGCGTATGCGTAGCTTGGAGTGAGGAGTAGATCCGCGTTTTGGTGTAAGAGTCATCGTAGCTGTAGTCGAGTCCGCCCGTCTGGGTCTCGACACGCCCCTGAGGCATCATATCGGGCGTCCACTCCGTATTCTCGCCCGGCTGGCGCATCTCGCTGACGTTGTTGACATTACCAATCAGCGAGAGGCGGGTTCGGTCGGTATAGCGCAGGGCAAAGAGGCGTCCCAGATAGCGGTCGTTTGTACCCCCGGCGGCCTCGAGGTTGAGCATATAGCCCTTGTTATATTCCTTCTTGAGCTTTACGTCCATGACGAAGCGCTTCTTCTCCACCTCGCGCCCCAGAAACTCGTTGGTCTCCGTGTCTTTATTATATACCTGTATGTTCTTGACCATAAAGGCGGGCAGGTTTTCGAGCATCTTCGAAGGGTCTCCCTTAAAGAAGTCTTTGCCGTTGAGCAGGAGGTCGTCGACCTTCTTGCCGCCCACAAAGATCTGTCCGTTACTTCTGAGTTCCGCACCGGGCAATTGGCGGATGATAGCGTCAAGCATCGACCCCTCGCCCAAGTTGAGCACATCGGCGTTGTAAACAATGGTATCGCCCTTGTGATAAAACTTCACCTTCGTGGCCGTCACCATGGCCCCTTTGAGCTCCCGCGTCTTGGGCAGCCTCATCAGTTCAGCCCTCGGACACTCCAGCCAGCCATAGCGCACATCGGCAAAGGTCGACTGCTTCACCCGCACATAGGCCGGATAGTAACCGTCGCTCGTCACGCGCACGAGGTAGTCGCGATCTGTGCCGTAGTCGCGCAGATTAAAATTCCACCGCCCCTTAGACCATTGGGGCTCGGGGCCGCGCGACACCGTATCAAGCGCCACGCTGTCGACCGTGAGCAATACGGCCTGCAACGTATCGAGCGGCAAACGGGTCGCCTTGTCGAAGGCATGACCCTTGATGTAGAAGGAGAGCTTCGAGCTCACTTTCTTCTGGGCTATGATGCCCGCCGGACAAAACACCCATAAGGCGAGCAGGAAGAGGAGAAGGTAACGGCGCATAGCGGTTCAGGTAAAATGTGACGACAGCGCTAAATAGCGGGCGAGGACAAGCTGAAACATCGGCCAGCTTGTCCTCGCCAAAGGTAAGGATATCTTTTGCTTCACCGCCCGCACCTGCCGAAATATCCCAACGGCCGACGGATTATTCCCCGCCGATGGCGGCAGCCGCAAGCTGACGCGCCACCTCCCACATCACGAGGCCTGCCGTGACGGAGACGTTGAGCGAATGTTTCGTGCCATACTGGGGAATCTCGAGCGCCGTGCCGCAGTAGTCCACCGCCTCCTGGCCGACGCCCTTCACCTCATTGCCCAACACGAGGGCATAGCGGCGCGCCGGGTCAAAGGCGAAGCTCCCCAGCTTGCGGCTCCCCTCTACCTGCTCGACGGCGAGAAGGTCGTAGCCATCGTCCCGGAGCGAACGGAGGCAATCGAGCGTCGACTCGTAGTAGCGCCAGCTGACGGCGTCCTCGGCCCCGAGCGCCGTCTTGTGGATTTCCACCGAAGGAGGCACGGCGGTAATGCCGCAGAGACAGAGGCGCTCGATGCGGAAGGCGTCCGCCGTGCGGAATACGCTCCCCACATTGTAGAGCGAACGGACATTATCCAGCACAATGACGAGGGGGAGCTTCGCTGCCTCCCTGAAGGCCTCGGCATCGAGGCGGTGCATCTCTTCGACGGTGAGTTTATGCATACGTAACGGGTAAGAAGGTTTAGAGTCTGATGAACGGCAAAGATAAAGCAAAAGCCTTTCACCGCCCGCCTGCCCCGCCGGAGACCTGTGGATATCCCGTGGAAAAGCCGGGGAGAAGGCCGTGGAGAAAACAACTCGCCGAAACCGCTCACAGAGGCTTCAGCGAGTGAAAGGTTTTCCACCAATCCACGGCCTTATCCGCAGACCAACCCACGGACACCTCCACAAATCCGTCCCCGCAGGAGCTTATAAGCCTGCCTTACACAGCGATTTTTCCACATTCCGTAGTTTAGCGCTACCTTTCCGGACTCTTCACACTTTATTATCAGCACCATCAGCCCTTTCGCCCCCTGTGGATAGTCCCGTGGACAACCCCGCAAAAGGCGTGGATAGCCCCGATAACTTCCCCACCCCATTCCCCCTTATCCACATTATCCACGGGCAATCATACCCAATATGCCATTCCCTTTCTTTAGACAAGACAATCCACAATAGAGAGAATGTATAATAAGGATGGGCTGTGGGGCAGGGTGTGGAAAAGCAACTGCTGACAGGGTAGGCCAGAATGGTGCGGCGATATGCGACTGCATGGACGCCAAGCGATAAGGGACTGAGGCGATGGCGATATGGAGAGGATTGGGTAACTTTGCAGATGGTAGGCCGGTAGGCGCATGCCCGCTGTAACGGGGGCTGTGCCGGCCTGCCCCGGTGGCGGGGTGGTGCATCAGCGAATGCCCACGTCTGCCCCCCTATTGATATCGTCGCCAAGCCAGAGGCAGCACACACTCATCTTATCCATGTCGACTACGAACGAAAGTATCATTGTCAAAGGGGCGCGGGAAAACAATCTCAAGGGAATCGATCTGAAGATTCCCCGCGACCAGCTCATCGTCATCACCGGCCTCTCAGGGTCGGGCAAGAGTTCGCTTGCCTTTGACACCCTCTACGCTGAGGGACAGCGTCGCTACGTAGAGAGCCTTTCGGCTTATGCCCGGCAGTTTCTGGGCCGTATGCACAAGCCGGCCTGTTACTATATTAAGGGACTGCCTCCCGCCATCGCCATCGAGCAGAAGGTGACGAGCCGCAACCCGCGATCGACCGTCGGCACGAGCACGGAAATCTACGAATATCTGCGTCTGCTCTTTGCCCGTGCGGGCCATACCTTCTCTCCCGTGAGCGGGCAGGAGGTGAAGCGCCACCGGGTGGAGGACATCATCGACTGCGTACGGGGCTACTCCGAAGGCACGCGTTTCACCGTATTGGCGCCCATCACGCCGCGGCAGGGGCGCACACTTCGCGAGCAGCTGGCCATCTACCTGCAGGAAGGGCTTTCACGCCTTGAGGTAGACGGTGAGACGGTGCGCATAGAGGATGCGCTTCATGACGAAGGGCTGGATAAGCGTGATGTTTATCTGCTCATTGACCGCCTCAGCGTGAGCAGTGAGAAGGACGCGCTCACCCGCCTCACCGATTCGCTAGAGACGGCCCTCTTCGAGGGCAATGGCGAGTGTATGGTGCGCATCTATCCGGCACGGATTCTCTATAGGTTTTCCACCCGCTTCGAGGCGGATGGCATTACCTTCCACGAGCCCGATGACAATATGTTCTCCTTCAACTCTCCCCTCGGGGCCTGTCCCGTGTGCGAGGGTTTCGGGCGTGTCATCGGCATCGACCCCCATCTGGTCATTCCCGACACGAGCCTCAGCCTCTATGACGGGGCGGTGATGTGTTGGCGCGGGCCGAAGATGCAGTTGTGGCGTGACGAGTTTATCCGCCGCACGCAGGGAAGATTTCCGCCCTTCACGCCTTATTACGAACTGACGCAGGCGCAGAAAGATCTCCTCTGGCACGGCGACGCCAAGGAAAATGCCAGGCCCGAAGAGGAGCAAGTGAGCATTGATGCCTTCTTCCGTATGCTCGAGCGCAACCAGTATAAGATCCAATACCGCGTCATGTTGGCCCGCTACCGCGGCAAGACGGTGTGTCCGGCCTGTCACGGTTCGCGCCTCAAGCCCGAGGCGGGCTATGTCAAGGTGGCGGGCAAGACGATAACCCAGCTCGTGACCCTACCGGTGAGCGAACTCGCACAGTGGTTTGACCGACTCGAACTGCCGGCCCACGATGCGGCCGTGGCGGCCCGCATCCTCACGGAGATCAAGCGCCGCCTGCGCTTCCTCTGTGAGGTGGGCTTAGGTTATCTCACCCTCGATCGCCTATCGAGCAGCCTCTCGGGCGGCGAGAGCCAGCGTATCAACCTCTCCACCTCCCTGGGGTCGTCGCTGGTGGGGTCGCTCTACATCCTCGACGAACCGAGTATCGGCCTCCACCCGCGCGACACGGATCAGCTCATCCACGTATTGAAGGAACTGCGCGACGTGGGGAATACGGTCATTGTTGTGGAACACGACGAAGAGATGATGCGCGCTGCCGACCGCATCATCGACATCGGCCCCGAAGCGGGGCGTCTGGGCGGTGAAGTGGTCTATCAGGGCAAACCCGGCCCGACACCCCCGACCGATGAACCGCACCGCGAGGATGGCACCTACCTGAGCCATACGCTTAACTACCTGTATCATCTCGAGCGCATCGAGGTGCCCCTCACCCGCCGCCATTGGAATAAGGCCATCACCCTGCGGGGGGCGCGGGCCAACAACCTCAAGGGCATCGACGTCACCTTTCCCCTCAACGTCTTCACCGTCGTAACGGGCGTGAGCGGTTCGGGCAAGTCGACCCTCGTACGCGACATCTTCTACCGCGCCATGATGCGGAGCCTCGACCGTCCCTGTGATCGTCCGGGCGAGTTTGTGTCCTTCGAGGGTGACGTGAAGGAGATAAAGAATGTAGAGTTTGTAGACCAGAACCCCATCGGTAAGTCTACCCGTTCGAACCCCGTCACCTACATCAAGGCCTACGACGAGATCCGTAAGCTCATGGCGGCACAGCCCCTGGCGAAGCAGATGGGATTTACGGCGGCCTACTTCTCCTTCAATGCCGAAGGGGGGCGTTGCGAGGAGTGTCAGGGTGAGGGTGTGGTCAAAGTGCCGATGCAGTTTATGGCCGACCTCGTGTTGGAGTGTGAGGCCTGTCATGGCAAGCGATTTAAGAGCGATGTGCTCGAAGTAAAGTTCGGCGGATGCAATATCTATGACATTCTCGAGATGACGGTCAACCGCGCCATCGAGTTTTTCACGGAAAACAAGAAGCCCGCCATCGCCAAAGCCCTCAAGCCGCTGCAGGACGTGGGGCTGGGCTACATCAAGCTCGGCCAATCGAGCAGCACCCTCTCAGGCGGCGAAAACCAACGCGTCAAGCTGGCCTATTATCTCAGTCAGGAACGTGCGGAGCCCACGCTCTTCATTTTCGACGAACCTACGACGGGACTCCACTTCCACGACATCAACCGCCTCTTGAAGTCATTCAACGCCCTCATCGAGCGCGGCCACACGATCCTCGTCATCGAGCACAACCTCGACGTCATCAAGACGGCGGACTACCTCATCGACCTCGGTCCTGAGGGCGGCGAGGGCGGCGGCCGTCTCGTCGCTGCCAGCACGCCCGAAGAGGTCGTAGCGGCCGGCAAGGGCTATACGGCGAAGTATCTGAGGCCGTATCTGGAGAGTAGAAGTTAACTCCTCTAACTCCTTACCTCCTCATATAAACTCCTCCCGCAAATCATCATAACTCATATCCCTATACAATGAACATCAAAGGCAAAGTGCATTACGTCGGCGTCAACGACCGCGTGAAGCACCGCTTCGAGGGCCTCTGGCTGCTGCCCGAAGGCGTCTCATACAACGCTTACCTTATCGATGACGCCAAGGGCGTAGCCCTGGTCGACACGGTCGATGTGGCCTTCTTCGGCGAATTTCTCGACAAGATTCACGCCGTCATCGGCGACCGCCCCATCGACTACCTCATCATCAACCACATGGAGCCTGACCACTCCGGTTCGCTCTCGCTGATCCGCAAGTACTACCCCGGCATCCGCCTCGTGGGCAATGCCAAGACGATGGATATGGTGCAGGGCTACTATGGCGAGGTGAGCGAGGACGACATTACGGTGAAGAACGGCGATGCCCTTGACCTGGGCCACCACAAGCTGCGCTTCTACCTCACCCCCATGCTCCATTGGCCCGAGACGATGATGACCTACGACGAGACGGACAAAATCCTCTTCTCCGGCGATGCCTTCGGTTGCTTCGGTGCCCTCAACGGCCACGTAGTCGATGCGCACATGGACACTGCCGTCTACTGGCCCGAGATGGAGCGTTACTATGCAGCCATCCTCGGTAAGTTTGGCGCTCCCGTCCAAGCCGGTCTTCGTAAGCTTGGCGGCCTCGATATCGAGATGATCTGTTCGACCCATGGCCCCGTTTGGACGGTCGATGCTCCCCGAGCGATCGACACCTACCGCCGCTTCTCAAGCGGTGAGACAAAGCCGGGCCTTGTCGTATGCTATGGCTCGATGTATGGGCACACGGCCCGTGTGGCCGAAGCGGTTGCCGAGGGTGCTGCCGAAGCCGGCATGCGCAAGATCATTGTCCACAACCTCAGCGTCAGCCAGCCCTCTTACGTGCTGGCCGACATCTTCCGCTACGGCTCGTTGGCCATCGGCGGTCCGACGTATAATGACGGCCTCTTCCCCGTCGTGGAGGATCTCCTCAAGCGTCTCGCCGGCCGCAACGTGTCGAAGCACAAGCTCGGCTTCTTCGGCGGCTTTACCTGGGCCTCAAAGGCAGTCAAGGTCATCGCCGAATATAACGAGAAGATGAAGATGACCCTTGTCAGCGATCCCCTTGAGTGGAAGCAGGCAGCCGGCACCGACGTGTTGGAACAGGCCCGCGCCCTGGGCCGTGCATTGGCGCAGTAAGTCTGAGCGCCCGAATCATAAGAGGCGGCGCGACCCTTACCGGTCGTGCCGCCTCTCTGCTTATGAGATAGCACTGTATGCGCTACGCTATGCCTTACCGGGGGGCGGTTGTGTATGTGCTACCGGGTATTTTCCGATTTTTGCCTACACCCTGCCACCAACCCTTCTGAAGGTCCTGTGGATCAGGCAAAAAGTGGTGTAGGCAAACATGCATTTGCCTACACCTCGCCTACACCTCGCCTACACCAGTAAGTGGCGGATTTTCGTCCCGATTGGTGGCAGCTTAGTGTAGGCAAGGTGTAGGCAAACGCCTATGTGCCTACACCAAGAAAGCTCTGAATAACAATGGCTTCGGGCGGGTTTGTGGCAGGGTGTAGGCAAAAATCGAAAATTACCCGTAGTGCCTCTTACGGCATGGCATCTCCGTCAAACGGGATCGTATGCAGGCGCGCCGTGACGGCATGTAGTTTTTCTTACTCCCTGACTTTTCGCCCCCCTTTAGGTCAGGTGGCGAATAGGAGCTCTTCTCACGGAGATTCGATGAATAGTTACGCTAAGAGGCGGCACGACCGGGAAGGATCGTGCCGCCTCTCTGTTGTTTTTGTTTGGGCAGTGCGGAGGTGCACCTTCGTCGTCAGATCGCACGCGAGATGCGTCAGATAGCTGCGCGGCGGCAGAAGCGTTCGCACTGTTGGCCGATGTCGTAGCCCAGCATGGCGCCGAGCATGAAGTCTTCGGCCGGTGTGAGCTTGTTGAGCGATTTGTCGATAAACGTCCCCACGACCCGCAGACAAGCCTTGTCACCGAAGTAGAGGTTGACCTTACGCTCAGTGACGGGTTGCACGCGCCATGCGATGCCTTCGCGGTCGAGTCGCTCGCCCAGCAGGCGGGCGCAGGCCGGCGAGAGCGTGCAGAGCACAAGGCGGCGGATGCCCTTGCGATATTCATAAATCTGATGCATAAAGAGCTTCATCGAGTTGAAGCGCTGCAGGTCTTCGGTGCTCATGGGGAAAGGATATTGGTCGC
Source organism: Alloprevotella sp. (assembly GCA_052272595.1). Lineage (GTDB taxonomy): Bacteria > Bacteroidota > Bacteroidia > Bacteroidales > Bacteroidaceae > Alloprevotella. Next base: position 18,514 of record DAVZJV010000021.1, on the reverse strand, counting down.
GTTTGGTACAAAAAAGAAGAGGGACAGAACGAGCCGGGCGGAGTCTTGTTGTGAGCCACTAGTTGCGCTGCTCGGCAAGTCTCTACTGCGGTGTTCCCCCTCTTCCTTCGGTCTCTGTATAGGGCCTGTGAAGTGGTTTACTTCACGAGCTCAGCCCAAGCCTGGATGCGGGCGTTGTTCTTTTCCTCGTCGTCAGCCTCGTCAACGGCCAGACCGACGAACTTGCCGTCGTGGCAAACGGGAGAGTCGGTGACATCGTAGTCGGTGGGCTCGTAAGCGCCGATGAAGGTGCAGCCCGTGCCCTCGAGTGCCTCATAGATGTCGTTGAGTGCACCGCAGAAGGTGTCGGGATAGCTGGAGCTGTCACCGCAGCCGAAGAGGCCTACCTGCTTGCCGCCGAGATCCTTGGCCTTGAGGGCGTCGAGGAAGTCGTACCAGTCGTCCTGGAGGTCGCCGCTGCCCCAGGTAGAAGAACCGAGGAGAAGCTTGTCGTAGCCGTCAACGTCGTCGGCGGAAGACTGACCTACGTTGTGGATGTCGGCGCTATCGATGCCGAGGATAGAAGCGAGCTCGTTGGCCACGTTCTCGGTGTTGCCCGTCGTGCTGCCATAGAATATTCCTGTCATTGTCAGAAGAGTGTGTGAGAGGGTTAATACTAGTGTTTAGTGTTTGTCCGCTTAGTGCAATGCCTTTGGCGACACCTGACACTTCACGATTCAGGTGCAAAGTAACGGACGGTGCGAAGGGAGGGCAATACCTAAGGATAGGTATTCTTCCCGCAGAGCCTGTGCTGTGCCTTAGCAGTTAAGAAATCATGACATTTAGCAGTTTTCGTTCCGTTCTGGCGGGGAGGCGTGTAGGGGAAAATCCAGCGGATATTTCCCCTACACGCCCGCCTTGCAGTACCTTTGCAGTCTATATTATATATAAAGAAATCTCCCTATGCAACAACACCACTTCGCCCGCACGATGGTCACGGCAGCTCTGCCTTACGCCAACGGCGGCGTGCATATCGGCCACCTTGCCGGCGTCTACGTGCCGGCCGACATCTATGTGCGTTACCTGCGCCTCAAAAAGCGCGATGTACTCTTTATCTGCGGTACCGACGAACACGGCGTGCCCGTCACCATACGAGCCCGCAAGGAGGGACTCACGCCACAGCAGGTGGTGGACCGTTATCATAAGATCATCAAAGACTCCTTCGAGGGCTTCGGCATCTCGTTCGACTTCTTCGGACGTACCACCTCTGAGGTGCACCGCAAGACGGCATCCGACTTCTTCCGTACGCTCTACGACAAGGGGGAGTTTGTGGAGCAAGAGTCTGAGCAATACTACGACGAGGAGGCGCACACCTTCCTCGCCGACCGTTACATCACGGGCGAGTGTCCCCACTGCCACGCCGAGGGCGCCTATGGCGACCAGTGCGAGCACTGCGGCACGGCGCTCTCACCGACCGAGCTCATCAACCCCCGCTCCACCGTGAGCGGCTCTAAGCCGGTGCTGCGCAAGACGAAGCACTGGTATCTCCCCCTCGACAAGCACCAGCAGTGGCTCGAACCCTGGATCACGGAGCAGCACAAGGAGTGGCGCTCCAACGTGATGGGCCAGTGCAAGAGCTGGTTTGACATGGGCCTTAAGCCCCGCGCCGTGAGCCGCGACCTCGACTGGGGCATCCCCGTGCCCGTTGAGGGGGCTGAGGGCAAGGTGCTCTACGTATGGTTTGACGCGCCGATCGGCTACATCAGCAACACCAAAGAGCTCCTGCCCAACGACTGGGAGAAGTGGTGGAAGGACCCCGAGACGCGCCTCGTCCACTTCATCGGCAAGGACAACATCGTGTTCCACTGCATCGTCTTCCCCGCCATGCTCAAGGCCCACGGCGGCTACATACTGCCCGACAACGTGCCGGCCAACGAGTTCCTCAACCTCGAGGACGACAAGATCTCGACCTCGCGCAACTGGGCCGTGTGGCTCGACGAATATCTGCGCGACCTCCCTGGCAAGCAAGACGTGCTGCGCTATGTGCTCACGGCCAACGCCCCGGAAACGAAGGACAACAACTTCACGTGGCGTGACTTCCAGGCCCGCAACAACAACGAGCTGGTGGCCGTCTATGGCAACTTCGTCAACCGCGCCCTGCAGCTCACGGAGAAGTACTACGACGGCGTAGTGCCCGCCGCAGGCGAACTCACCGACTATGACCGCGAGACGATCGAGGCCTTCAAGGACGTGAAGGGCGAGGTGGAGAAGCTCCTCGAGAGCTTCCGCTTCCGCGACGCGCAGAAGGAGGCGATGAACCTCGCACGCCTGGGCAACAAGTATCTCGCCGACTCAGAGCCGTGGAAGGTGATCAAGACCGACCCCGAACGCGTCAAGACGATCCTCAACCTCGCCCTGCAGCTCACGGCGAACCTCGCCATAGCCTTCGAGCCCTTCCTCCCCTTCTCCTCAAAGCGTCTGCGCGAGATGCTGGCCATCGATGAGGTGGAGTGGGACCGCCTCGGCGCCACCGACCTGCTGCCCGCAGGCCACAAGCTGGGCAAGCCCGGCCTGCTCTTCGAGAAGATCGAAGACAGCGTGGTGGAGGCTCAGGTGCAGAAGCTCCTCGATACTAAGAAGGCCAACGCCGCTGCTGCCTACAAGCCCGAGCCGGTGAAGGAGACCATCCCCTTCGAGGCCTTCGAGAAGCTCGACCTGCGCGTTGGCACGGTCAAGAGCTGCGAGCGCGTCAAGAAGAGCAAGAAGCTCCTCAAGTTTGAGATCGGCGATGGCGAGGGCACACGCACCATCGTCAGCGGCATCGCCCACTATTATGACCCCGCCGATCTGGTGGGCAAGCAGGTGTGCTATGTAGCCAACCTCGCTCCCCGCACCATTTCGGGCATCGAGAGCCAGGGCATGATCCTCTCGGCCGTCAATTTCGACGAGTCGCTCAGCGTGATGAGCGTTGACCGCAAGGTGGTAGACGGGGCGCAGGTCGGGTAATGCAACCAGATCCGTAGTGCAATGCAAGGAGTCAAGAAGTCTGGCCGCAAGCCGGGACTGTCTGAAGCGGTAGCTTCGGACACCGTCCGGTCAGACCTCTTGACTCCTTTATGCTTACGCCATACTTTCTAATTACTCCAGACTCTAACGATATATGGGCAAAAACATCACCATCCGTTGCCGCAACACGGGGCGCTCTCACCGCGTCCCGATGGGCTTCAACCTTGAGGAGGTCTACGAACTGCTTGACCTCCACATGCCCTACGGCGTCACGAGCGCCAAGGTCAACAACAAGGTGGAGGGCCTCCACTTCATGCTCTTCAATGACAAGGACATCGAGTATCTTGACATCACCTCGCAGTCAGGTCTGCGCACCTATACGCGTTCGCTCTTCTTCGTCCTCTACAAGGCTGTCAATGACGTCTGCGGCCCCAAGGCCCGCATGCGCATCGAGACGCCGGTTAGCAACGGCTACTTCTGCCGAATCATCACGGCTGACGGCAGCGCCGTGACGCCCGACCTCGTGGCCCGTCTCAAGGGACGTATGGAGGAGATTGTCAGCGAGCGCCTGCCCTTCCACCGCCACACGAGCCCTACGGAGGAGGCCATCTCGCTCTTCCGCCAGAGCGGTCTGGAGAGCAAGGCCCTGCTGCTGGAGAGCCTCGGGTCGCTCTATACGACGTATTACACGCTCGACGACCTGGCCGACTACTTCTACGGTTCGCTCCTCATCAACACCTCGCAGCTCACTCTCTTCGATCTCATCAGCTACGGTGAGGGCGTCCTCCTGCGTCTGCCCGACCCGAAGCACCCCGACCAGCTCCAGCCGCTGACGGAGCAGCCCAAGATGTTCGGCATATTTCGCGAGCAGCACCGTTGGAACGAGATTCTCGGCGTGAGCACCATCGGCGAGTTCAACAAGGCCTGCGACGCCGGCTATACCACCCAGCTCATCAACGTCAGCGAGGCTCTGCAGGAGAAGAAAATCTCGCAGGTGGCCGACCGCATTACCGCCAACCCCGACGTGCGCCTCATCCTCATTGCCGGCCCCTCGTCGAGCGGCAAGACAACCTTTGCCAAACGCCTCAGCGTGCAGCTCATGGCCTGCGGCGTCAAGCCGGTGGCTATGTCGAGCGACGATTACTTCGTTGACCGCGAGCACACGCCCCGTGATGCGGACGGCAATTATGACTTTGAGCACATCGATGCGATGAACATTCCCCTGCTCACCGAGCAGCTCAACAGCCTCATCCGCGGTGAGAAAATAAGGCCGCCGAAGTTCAACTTCCGCATCGGTAAGAGCGAACCGGGTGACCACACCCTGCAGCTCGAGCCGGGCGGCGTGGCTATCCTTGAGGGCATCCATGCCTTGAATCCCAAGCTCACCGCCGGGGTAGATGACAAGCACAAACTCAAGATCTACGCTTCCGCCCTGACGACCATCCTACTCGACGACCATAACTACATCCCGACGACCGATAACCGTCTTCTCCGCCGCATCGTGCGTGATTATAAATATCGTGCCCGTTCGGCCCAGGACACCATCCGCGAGTGGGCTTCCGTACGTCGTGGCGAGGAGCGCTGGATTTTCCCCTATCAGGAGGAGGCCGACGTGATGATCAACACGGCCCTGCTCTTCGAGCTGGCTGCCCTGCGTGAGCAGGCTCTTCCCCTGCTTGAGGGCGTACCTGAGAATGCACCGGAATATTCCGAGGCCTACCGCCTGCGCAAGTTTCTCTCCTATCTCAAGCCCATCTCCACCCGCGGCCTGCCCCCCACCTCCCTTCTGAGAGAGTTCCTCGGCGGCAGTACGTTTAAGTATTGAATGCCGCAGGGCATCAACGACGGATAAACACAATCGGCCGGCGTCACAACTGCGTGACGCCGGCCGATTGTCGTAGTAGGGCTACGTTGCCCGTAGTGGGGTTACTATTGCCCGTTAGAGCTATTGTTGTTGGGGTCAATCAGCATGTGCCTGTTTGTCGGGAGATCCCCAAAGGGGCGCAAGGTAATAGCCTAGGGATTTATCCCTAGGTTAATGCCCCACCTCCGACTCGCCGCCAATTCCGTCAATGAAATGCGTTTATTGGCAGCGAGTAATAAGGTTGCACGCGATCCTAGGGATAAATCCCTAGGCTATTGTCTGACGCCCCTTTGGGGCTTCCACAACTGCGTGACGCCGGCCGATTATTCTTTGTTGTAACCGTTTGCTGCCGCCTACTTACGTGAACGGAAGAGGCTGGTCAGCAGGTGCCAGAGCTCACGGATCCACAGCACGACGCTGGAGAGGACAACGATGAGGATAAAGTCAATCCAGGCATTCGAGTGGTTGCGGCTGAAGAGCATCGGCTCTACGTCGAAGAACTTAGACAGACATTCCACAATCACGATCTGGCCGAGGATGATCACGCCGACGATGACGCGGAAGCCGTTGGATTCACGCAGGGAGAAAATGCTCTTGCCGGTCTCAAAGGCGCGGGCGTTGAACATATACCAGAAGTGGGTCCACACGAAGATCGAGAAGAGCAGCGTCTGCTCATAGGGCGTCACTGTGCCCGACGAATCGGGGCGCAGTGCGAGCAGGTCGGCCAGGCTCTGCACGTCGTAGTGCTCGAAGAGGAAGAGGAAGGCCAGCAACATCAGGAAGAAGGCGATGCCCACGCCCAGTATCTCGCCATACATCGCACGGTTGAGGATGAAGTCGGTGCGGCGGCGCGGCTTGTCGTGCATCACGTCGGGTGAGGGAGGCAGCGAAGCCAGGGCCATGGCGCCGAAGGTGTCCATGATGAGGTTGATCCAGAGCATCTGCGTCACCGTCAGGGGCGACTCCGTGCCCATGAAGGCGCCGACCAGCACGATGAGGCAGGCCGAGACATTGACCGTGAGCTGGAAGAGGAGGAAGCGCTGAATGTTTTGGTAGAGCGAACGGCCCCACATCACGGCGCGGCCAATGGAGGAGAAGCTGTTGTCGATGATAGTGATGTCGCTTGCCTCCTTGGCCACCGACGTGCCGTCACCCATCGAGAGACCCACATGGGCTGCCTTGAGGGCTGGGGCGTCGTTGGTGCCGTCGCCCGTGACGGCTACAACCTGACCGAGGTCGGCCAGTGTCTCGACGAGGCGCTTCTTGTCCATCGGGCGGGCACGGGCAATGATCTTGAGGTCGAGAATGCGCTTGCGGAGTTCCTCATCGGTGAGGGCCGCAAACTCGGGGCCGGTGATGATGGCGCGGCTGAGGTCTTCGCCCTCATGCCAGAGGCCGATCTGACGGCCGATCTCACGCGCCGTGGCGGGCGTATCGCCCGTGACAATCTTGACGCTGATGCCGGCGTCCATACATTCCTTTACTGCCTCGGGTACGTCGGCGCGCACGGGGTCGCTGATGGCCACGATGCCGAGGAAGGTAAGATTCTGGGCCGTGAGGCGGCTTTCGCCGTCGATGGCCTCCTGCCCTTCATCCACGATCTGGCAGGCAAAGCCCAGGGTACGCATGGCCTGGTTCTGGTAGGCCAGCAGCTGGCGGTCGATCTCGCTCTTGGTGACGTCATTGCGTACCTGCTTGCAGAGACCGAAGACAATCTCGGGCGCACCCTTGACATAGACGATGCGCTTGCCCTCTATGACGGCGGACTGCACCTCGGTGGCCATGTATTTGCGTTCGGTCGAGAAAGGCACTTCGGCTATCGTTTGGGCCGCGGCCTTGTATTGCTCATAGTTTACGCCCTGGCTGTGGAGCCACAGCAGGAGGGCACCCTCCGTGGGGTTGCCGATGGCGGTTGGGGCATCCCCGGTAAGGTCGAGCGAGGCGGTGGAGTTGACCGCAATGCCCTCGATGATGAGGCGGCTCTCGACGTCGCTCTGGGGATCGAGCTTACCACCGGTGAGGCCGAAGAAGCGGGCTTCGCTGACCTGCATCTTGTTTTGCGTCAGCGTGCCGGTCTTGTCTGTACAGATGACGGTGGTGGCGCCCATCGTCTCGCAGGCGTGCATCTTGCGCACGAGGTTTTGCGTCTTGAGCATGCTGCGCATGCTATAGGCCAGTGAGAGCGTCACGGCCATGGGCAGGCCTTCGGGCACGCTCACGACGATCAGCGTCACGGCGATCATCAATGTCTGCAGCGTGTGGGCGAGCAGCTCGTTAATGCCTGTGCCGGGCGTCAGCACGTGGTGTATGCCGACGATCATGCCGACAAAGATGACGATGAAGGCGATGATGGTGATAATGCAGGCCTTAGAGCTCCATTGCTCAAACTTCTTGATGACGAGCCAGAAGAATATTGCCGTCGGGATGACGATTGTCCAAGCCAGTGGCTGCCAGTCGAAGAAGTGAACCAGCCGACCCACGATGATAGCGGCAGCGATGGTGTAGCTCAGGCGGGTAATGAGGGCGCTGAGGCCTTCGAGCTGCTCGTTGAGCGGGGTCTTGACGGAGGAGTCAATCTGTGCCTCGACGAATACTTTGCCATTCTCCGTGCGGTCACCGACGGCGGTGACGCGATAAATGCCGTGTCCCTCCATGACCTTCGTACCGCGCAGCACGAAGTTGGTCGGATAGGTGGCGTCGGGGTCGAAGTGCTGCTCGTCGGTCGACTTGGGGCAGACCGGTTCGCCCGTGAGGGTCGACTCATCGATCTGGAGGGTTGTGGACTCGAGCAGTTCGCCGTCGGCCGGCACTTCGTCGCCCGTGGCCAGCACGACGATGTCTCCGACGACGACGTCACGCTCGGGCACCTCGGTGATGTGTCCGTCGCGTATGACTTTGACAAGTTCATCGTCACCCACCTTGTTGAGTAGGGAGAAGGCCTTATCGGCATTGCGTTCGAAGTAGAACGACAGGCCGGTGGCCAGGAAGATGGCAATGAAGATGCCTACCGGTTCGAAAAATACTTCCGGCCCTTTACCGATGCCGAAGCGCTCGTAGAGGGCTATGCCGATAGAGAGCACGCCGGCCACCATGAGGATGATGATGAGCGGGTCGCTGAATTTTTCCAGAAACTGTAGCCACAGCGGCTTCTTTTTTGGCGGTGTCAGCACGTTGACGCCCCACCGGGCGCGGCTATCGGCCACCTCGGCTTCGCTGAGCCCGGTGTAATGGGTCTTTTCTTGCATGATTTATATAGAAAATGATGAGTTAAGCTAAGTGCGCGGCAAATATACGTGCGCGCCGTGGATTGGGCGAACGTTTCCGTGAATATAGCGTGAAATTGGCGCCGGCTCATGGGGGAACCCCTGAACGCAAAGCCGCCGCACGGGGCGCTGTGACCCTGTGCGGCGGCTTGTGTCAGAGATGGTTTAGCTTCGGTCGGCTTCGCTTAGTCGGCGAGCTTAGCCTTGATAAACTCGCGGTTGAGACGCGCGATGTTGGCGATGCTCTCGTTCTTGGGGCATACTGCCTCGCAGGCGCGGGTGTTGGTGCAGTTGCCGAAGCCGAGCTCGTCCATCTTGGCAACCATGGCCTTGGCACGCTTGGCAGCCTCGGGACGGCCCTGGGGCAGGAGGGCAAACTGGCTCACCTTAGAGCTGACGAAGAGCATGGCGGAGCCGTTCTTGCAGGCTGCTACGCAGGCACCGCAACCGATGCAGGTGGCGCAGTCCATGGCCTCGTCGGCGTTCTGCTTGGGGATGAGGATGGCGTTGGCATCCTGGGGAGCACCGGTGCGCACGGTGATGTAGCCACCGGCGGCCTGGATTTCGTCAAATGCGGAGCGGTCTACCATGCAGTCCTTGATCACGGGGAAGGCTGCGGAGCGCCAGGGCTCTACAGTGATGACGTCGCCGTCGTTGAAGCGGCGCATGTAGAGCTGGCAGGTCGTGGCACCCGTCTCGGTCTTGCCGTGGGGCGTACCGTTGATGTAGAGCGAGCACATACCGCAGATACCCTCGCGGCAGTCGTGGTCGAAGACGAAGGGCTCCTTGCCCTCTTCGATGAGCTGCTCATTGAGGATGTCGAGCATCTCGAGGAAGGAGGTGTCATCGGGAATGTCCTTCATCTCGCGCTGGTCAAAGTGGCCCTTGTCCTGAGGACCGTTCTGTTTCCAGTATTTGATAGTGAAGCTTATGTTCTTAGCCATTTTATGATGTCTTGATAGGGTGGATGGATGGGGGAGATAAAGGAAGCGGTTTAGCTCTTGTAGTTACGCGTCTTGACCTCGATGGCCTCATACTTGAGCGGCTCTTCGTACTTGACGGGATCCTTGTCCTCGCCCTGGTACTCCCAGCAGCTTACGTAGAAGCAGTTCTTGTCGTCACGCTTGGCTTCGCCCTCCTCCGTCTGGTGCTCGATGCGGAAGTGGCCGCCGCAGGACTCCTCACGGTGCAGGGCATCGATAGCGATGAGCTGGCCCATGGTGATGAAGTCATTGAGGCGGAGGGCCTTGTCGAGCTCTACGTTGACACCCTCGATGTGGGGGATGAAGAGGTTGGTCTCAAACTCCTTGCGGATCTCCTTGAGCTTGGCGAGCGCGGTCTCCAGACCCTCCTTAGAGCGGGCCATGCCGACATACTCCCACATGATGTGGCCGAGCTCCTTGTGGATGCTGTCGACGGAGCGCTTGCCCTTGATGCCCAGCAGGTGGTTGATGCGGTTCTGAACGGCCTTCTCCGTGGCGGCAAACTCAGGGAGGTCGGTAGAGAAGCGTGGCACGGTGATCTGGTCGGAGAGATAGTTCTGGATCGTGTAGGGCAGTACGAAGTAACCATCGGCCAGACCCTGCATCAGCGCGGAGGCGCCGAGACGGTTGGCACCGTGGTCGGAGAAGTTGCACTCGCCGATGGCGAAGAGGCCGGGGATGTTGGTAGAGAGTTCGTAGTCCACCCAGAGGCCGCCCATCGTATAGTGGATGGCGGGGTAGATCATCATGGGGTTGTAATACTTCACGCCGTTCTTCTCGCAGGCCAGCTCACCGGGGTTGACGTCGGTGATCTCTTCATACATGTCGAAGAGGTTGCCGTAGCGCTGGAGCACTACGTCGAGGCCGAGGCGGTTGATGGCTTCGGAGAAGTCGAGGAATACGGCCAGGCCCGTGTTGTTGACACCGAAGCCGGCGTCGCAACGCTCCTTGGCGGCACGGCTGGCCACGTCGCGGGGAACGAGGTTACCGAAGGCCGGATAGCGGCGCTCGAGGTAGTAGTCGCGATCCTCTTCGGGGATGTCGCTACCCTTGATCTCGCCCTTCTGGAGCTTGATGGCGTCTTCCTTCTTCTTGGGCACCCAGATGCGGCCGTCGTTACGCAGTGACTCCGACATCAGGGTCAGCTTCGACTGCTTGTCGCCGTGCACGGGGATACAGGTCGGGTGGATCTGTACGTAGGCGGGGTTGGCGAAGTAAGCGCCCTTGCGGTAAGCTGCGATGGCTGCGGAGCAGTTACAGCCCATGGCGTTGGTTGAGAGGAAGTAAGTGTTGCCGTAACCGCCGGTGGCGAGCACTACGGCGTGTGCGGCGAAGCGCTCGAGCTTGCCGTTGATGAGGTTGCGGGCTACGATACCGCGGGCACGGCCGTCGATGATCACGACGTCCTGCATCTCATAGCGGGTGTAGAGCTTCACCGTGCCGGCATGCACCTGACACATCAGGGCGCTGTAGGCACCGAGGAGGAGCTGCTGGCCCGTCTGGCCCTTGGCGTAGAACGTACGGCTCACCTGCACACCGCCGAAGGAGCGGTTGGCGAGCGTACCGCCGTACTCACGGGCGAAGGGCACGCCCTGTGCCACGCACTGGTCGATGATGTTGGCGCTGACCTCAGCCAGACGGTAGACGTTGGCCTCGCGGGCGCGGTAGTCACCGCCCTTTACCGTGTCGTAGAAGAGGCGGTAGACTGAGTCACCGTCGTTCTGATAGTTCTTGGCAGCGTTGATACCGCCCTGAGCGGCGATGGAGTGAGCGCGGCGGGGAGAATCCTGGATGCAGAAGTTGAGCACATGGAAGCCCATCTCACCCAGAGAGGCGGCGGCAGAAGCACCGGCCAGACCCGTACCGACGATGATTACGTCGAGCTTACGCTTGTTGGCGGGGTTGACGAGCTTCTGGTGTGCCTTATAGTTGGTCCACTTCTCGGCCACGGGGCCGGCGGGAATCTTGGAATCTATAGTAGCCATTGTATATGCTTGATGATTGTTATGAGGGGAGAGAGATTGAGTGACTACGGCTTAGGCTGCACAGGCACCGCCGCAGAAGGCGAACTTCAGGACTACGGCGAGGAAGATGAGCATCAGCACCGTGGTATAGATGTTGCCGATCACGCGCCAGCGGTTAAACCAGATCTTGCCGCTCCAGCCCAGCGTCTGCAGCGAGCTCCAGAAACCGTGGGTCAGGTGGAACCAGATGGCTACGAACCAGATAACGTAGAGGATGGAATAGACGGGATTGCTGAAGGTGTAGGCAATCATGGCATAACCGTCAGCAGCGCCGATGCTGCCGTTTACGTAGGCATAGCCGCCGTTGAAGAGCTCGGCAAACATCATGTTGTACCAGAAGTTGAAGAGGTGGAGCAGCAGACCGAGCACGATGATGATACCGAGCACGAACATGTTCTGTGAAGCCCACTCTACCTTTTCGGGCTTTGAGGTGACGGCGTAGCGGTTATTGCCGCGGGCCTTGCGGTTCTGCAGGGTAAGGATCAGGGCATAGACGAAGTGGATGACCACCAGGGCACCCAGACCTACCGTAGCGGCTACGGCGTACCAGTTAGCGCCCAGCATCTCGCAGACCCAGTTGTAACCCTCTTCAGAGAAGAGCGCCACAAGGTTCATGCAGCCATGAAACGTGAGGAACAGGATGAGCGCAATGCCGGTGACCGACATGATTACCTTCCGTCCGATGGATGAATTAGTTAACCACATAGAGCGTTGAGTTGGAATGAATTAAGTTGATATTTGTTGTTACGCTGCAGGGGCGGCCCGCGCCTGCACGCCGTTGCGTGAAGGGAAAACGGGACGCTGGGGTAAATCTCCCTATTTATAGGGAGAAGTGGATTTGCGAAGCAAATTTAGAGGTTTTTGTCAGCCTTAGCAAATGTTCCTGCCCCATTTCGCAGCCTTCACACACATTTTTCTCTTCAACCCATACCCTCTCTTGGTGACCTACGCCCCGCACGTGGTTACTTAGCCTCCGCCCGTCGAAGCATCTCTAGCTGTTGGTTGGCATGACACAATGCCGAAGTAGCGGGCAAATTGGTTGCTTTTCGTTCGAAAAGGAGGCCGATTGGCGTATTTATGCGCGAAAAGTTATAATTTTGCGTTCAGCTTTCATACAGAGCAGTTCGGCTTCCTCTTCTACCCACCTTTGCGGAGGCGGCCCTGCGCTTATATATAAAGAGGTGTATCGGGCGCTCGACGCCCGCCCCGTTTTTGCCGTCACCCCTCAAGCTATGACAACAGACTACAAGGACATGATACAGACTCACGACCCGGCACCCAACGCCGGACTCTATCGCTCCGACTACGAGCATGACGCCTGCGGCGTAGGCATGATCGTCAACATACACGGCAGCAAGAGCCACGAGCTCGTCGATGCCGCCCTCAAGGTGCTTGAAAACATGAAGCACCGCGGCGCCGAGGGCGCCGACAACAAGACGGGCGACGGTGCCGGCATCCTCCTCCAGATCCCCCACGAGTTTATCCTCCTCCAGGGCATTCCCGTCCCCGAGAAGGGGCATTACGGCACGGGCCTCATCTTCCTCCCCAAAGATAAGGCGCGCCAGGAGCCCATCCTCAGCGCCCTGCTTGAGGAGGTCGAGCGTGAGGGCCTCACGCTGATGCACCTGCGTTCCGTCCCCGTCAACTCCTCTATCCTCGGCCGCGAAGCCCTCGCCACAGAGCCCGACATCCGTCAGGTCTTCATCACCGGCGGCTCGCCGGCCGACCTAGAGCGCAAGCTCTACCTCGTGCGTAAGCACATCGAGGGCCGCATCACCGACCCCGACTTCTACTGCTGCTCTCTCTCCTCGCGCACGATCGTCTATAAGGGCATGCTCTCGTCGATCCAGCTGCGCGACTACTTCCCCGACCTCACCCAGCCCTACTTCACCAGCGGTCTGGCCATCGTCCACTCGCGTTTCTCGACCAACACCTTCCCCACCTGGGGCCTGGCCCAGCCCTTCCGCCTCCTGGCCCACAACGGTGAGATCAACACCATCCGCGGCAACCGCGCCTGGATGGGGGCCCGCGAGGCCGTCCTCTCCGGCGGCGCCCTGGGTGACATCAAGCCTATCCGCCCCATCATCCAGCCCGGCATGAGCGACTCCGCCTCGCTTGACAACGTGCTGGAGTTCTTCGTCATGTCCGGCCTCAGCCTTCCCCACGCCATGGCGATGCTCGTACCCGAGAGCTTCAATGACAAGAATCCCATCAGCGAGGACCTCAAGGCCTTCTACGAATACCACTCCATCCTTATGGAGCCCTGGGACGGTCCCGCCGCCCTCCTCTTCAGCGACGGCCGCTATGCCGGCGGCATGCTCGACCGCAACGGCCTGCGTCCCGCCCGCTACCTCATCACGCGCGGCGACACGATGGTTGTGGCTTCCGAGGCCGGCGTCATCGGGTTCGAGCCCGACGAGATCAAGGAGAAGGGCCGCCTCCAGCCTGGCAAGATCCTCCTCGTCGACACCCAGGAGGGCCGCATCCTCCATGATGAAGAGATCAAGGCAACCCTCGCCGCCGGTCACCCCTACCGCCAGTGGCTCGCGGCCAACCGCATCGAGCTGGCGGCCCTCAAGAGCGGCCGCAAGGTGAGCGACGCGGTCGACGACCTGCCCCGCAAGCTCCGCATCTTCGGCTTTACCCGTGAGGACATCGAGCGCACCATCGTCCCGATGTGTGAGAAGGGGAGCGAACCCATCGCCTCGATGGGCAACGACACGCCCCTCGCCGTCCTCTCCGACCGCCCGCAAAATCTCTTCAACTATTTCCGCCAGCAGTTCGCTCAGGTCACCAATCCCGCCATTGACCCCATCCGTGAGGAACTCGTCATGTCCCTCACCGAGTATATCGGCGCTGTGGGTCAGGGCATCCTCGTGCCTTCCGACGCCCACTGCAAGATGGTGCGTCTGCCCCACCCCGTGTTGACCAACCGCGAGCTCGACCTGCTGTGCAACATCCGCTATAAGGGCTTCAAGACCGTCAAGCTCCCCATGACCTTCGACACGGCCCAGGGCGCCGCCGGCCTCAAAGAGGCGCTCGATGCCCTCTGCCGCCAGGCCGAGCAGAGCGTCGACGAGGGCTACAACTACATCATCCTCTCCGACCGCACGGTCGATGAGACGCATGCCGCCATCCCCTCGCTCCTCGCCGTCAGCGCCGTGCACCATCACCTCATCAGTTGCCAGAAGCGTGTCGAGACCGCCCTCATCGTCGAGAGCGGCGAGATCCGTGAGGTGATGCACGCCGCCCTCCTCCTGGGCTACGGTGCCAGCGCCATCAACCCCTACATGGCCTTCGCCGTGCTCAACGACCTCGTCAGCCGCGGCGAGGTGCAGCAGAGCGAGGAGACGGCCAAGAAGAACTATATCAAGGCCATCTGCAAGGGCCTCTATAAGATCATGTCGAAGATGGGCATCAGCACCATCCGCTCGTATCGCGGCGCCAAGATCTTCGAGGCCATCGGCCTGGGCGACGACCTGCTGCGCACCTACTTCGGCACCCCCGCCGGCACGGTGGGCGGCATCGGGCTCGAGGAGATCGCCCGCGACTACGGCCGCATGCACGACGAGGCCTACCAACCCGACTATGCAGACCGCGAGCTCGAGGGCCTGCTGCCCTACGCCGGCCTGTTCAGCTATCGCAAGGACGGCGAGCATCATGCCTGGAATCCCGAGACCATCGCCGCGCTGCAGCTCGCCACGCGCCTCGGCAGCTATAAGAAATTCAAGGAGTTTACCTCCCTTGTCGACCACAAGCCCTCCCCCGTCTTCCTGCGCGACTTCTTCGAGTTCAAGCAGAGCCCCATTCCCATCGACGAGGTCGAGCCTGTCGAGGATATCGTACGTCACTTCGTCACCGGTGCCATGTCCTTCGGCGCCATCAGCAAGGAGGCCCATGAGGCCCTCGCCCTGGCCATGAACAAGCTCGGCGCCCGCAGCAACACCGGCGAGGGTGGTGAAGACAGCGAGCGCTTCCACGACACCTTCGACGGCATCTCCCTCTCCAGCAAGACCAAGCAGATCGCCTCCGGCCGCTTCGGTGTCACCACGGAGTATCTCGTCAATGCCGAGGAAATCCAGATCAAGGTCGCCCAGGGTGCCAAGCCCGGTGAGGGTGGCCAGCTCCCGGGCTATAAGGTCAACCAGATCATCGCCCGCACGCGCCACTCCATCCCCGGCATCTCCCTCATCTCTCCCCCGCCCCACCACGACATCTACTCCATCGAAGATCTCGCGCAGCTTATCTTCGACCTCAAGAACGTCAACCCCCGCGCCGCCATCAGCGTCAAGCTCGTGGCCGAGAGCGGTGTCGGCACCATTGCCGCCGGTGTGGCCAAGGCCAAGGCCGACCTCATCGTCATCAGCGGTGCCGAGGGCGGCACGGGTGCCTCGCCCGCTTCGTCGATGCGCTACGCCGGCATCTCCCCCGAGATCGGCCTCTCCGAGACCCAGCAGACCCTCGTGCTCAACGGCCTGCGCGGCCAGGTGCGCCTCCAGACCGACGGTCAGGTCAAGACCGGGCGCGACATCATCAGCCTCGCCCTCCTCGGTGCCGAGGAGTTCGGCTTCGGCACCACGGCCCTCATCGTTCTGGGCTGTGTGATGATGCGCAAGTGCCACGCCAACACCTGCCCCGTCGGCGTCGCCACCCAGGATCCCGCCCTGCGCGAGCGCTTCCGCGGACACTACGAATACCTCGTCAACTACTTCCGCTTCCTCGCCCAGGAGGTGCGTGAATACCTCGCCGCCATGGGCTACCGCCGCCTCAGCGACATCGTGGGTCATACGGAACTCATCACCCTCCGTCCCGCCCTCGCCGGCAGCAAGGCCGCCAGCCTCGACTTCTCCCGCATCCTCCACCGCGTCGACAACGACGCCGCCCTGCACCACGTCACCGAGCAGCGCCACGAGATCGACACCGTGAAGGACCAGACCATCCTCAAGGCCGCCGTCGAGGCCCTCGACAACCGCCGCGAGGTCTCTCTCGAATACGCCATCGCCAACACCGACCGCTCCGTCGGTGCAATGCTCTCAGGCGCCGTGGCCCAGCGCTACGGCCAGGAGGGCCTCCCCGACGGCACGATCAACATCAAGTTCAAGGGTTCCGCCGGCCAGAGCTTCGGCGCCTTCCTCACCCGCGGCACCTTCTTCCGCCTCGAGGGCGAGGCCAACGACTACCTGGGCAAGGGCCTCAGCGGCGGCCGCATCGCCGTGATGCCTCCCGCCCGCTCCGGCTTCTCTGCCGAGGACAACACCATCGCCGGCAACACCCTCCTCTACGGCGCCACCAGCGGTGAGGTCTTCATCAACGGCAAGGTCGGCGAACGCTTCGCCGTGCGCAACTCCGGCGCCATCGCCGTCGTCGAGGGCGTCGGCGACCACTGCTGCGAATACATGACCGGCGGCCGCGTCGTCGTGCTCGGCGAGACGGGCCGCAACTTCGCCGCCGGCATGAGCGGCGGCGTGGCCTATGTGTGGGACAAGGAGCACAACTTCGACTACTTCTGCAACATGGAGATGGTCGAACTCTCCCTCCTCGAAGACTCCGCCTCGCGCAAGGAGCTCCACGAGCTCATCCGCCTCCACTACCTCTACACCGGTTCGACCCTCGCCCGCACCATGCTCGACGACTGGAGCCGCTACGTCGACGACTTCATCCAGGTCATCCCGATCGAATACAAGCGCGTCCTCGCCGAGGAGCAGATGCGCAAGCTTCAGCAGAAGATTGCCGAAGTGCAGCGCGACTACTAACACTCAGACATTACACAGCACATACCAATCGCCATGGGAGATCCCAAAGCATTCCTCACCATACCCCGCCACGAGGCCGGCTACCGTCCCGTCCTCGAGCGCATTGCCGACTTCGGTGAAGTCGAGCAGACCCTCAACACCAGCGACCGCCGTCTCCAGGCCTCCCGCTGTATGGACTGCGGCGTGCCCTTCTGCCACTGGGCTTGTCCCCTGGGCAACAGACCCCCAGAGTTTCAAGACGCCATCTATAAGGGCGAGTGGCAAATGGCCTACGAGATCCTGACCGCCACCAACGACTTCCCCGAGTTCACCGGCCGCATCTGTCCCGCCCTCTGCGAGAAGAGCTGCGTCCTCAAACTCTCCGCCGATGCCCCCGTCACCATCCGTGAGGACGAGTGCTCCATCATCGAGACCGCCTTCCGCGAGGGCTACGTCACCCCCCGCACCTTCCCCCGTCGCGGGCTCAAGGTCGGCGTCGTCGGCAGCGGCCCAGCCGGCCTCGCGGCCGCCAATCAGCTCAACCACCGAGGCTATGACGTCACGGTCTTTGAGAAGGACGAATATGTCGGCGGCCTCCTGCGCTTCGGCATCCCCAACTTCAAGCTCCAGAAGAGCGTCATCGACCGCCGTGTGCGCCTCATGGAGGCCGAGGGCATCACCTTCAAGGTGTCCACCCCCGTCGACGTGACGAACCTCCCCGAGGGCTTCGACGCCTGGTGCATCTGCACCGGAACCCCCACCGCCCGCGACCTCAACATACCCGGGCGCAACCTCAAGGGCATCTACTTCGCCCTCGAGATGCTCGGCCAGCAAAACCGCGTGCTCGCCGGCCAGACCTTCTCACCCGCTGACCGCGTCACGGCCAAGGGCAAGCACGTCGTCGTCATCGGCGGCGGCGACACCGGTTCCGACTGCATCGGCACCTCCAACCGCCAGGGCGCCCTCAGCGTGACGCAGATCGAGATCATGCCCAAGCCCCCCGTCGGCTACAACCCCCAGACCCCCTGGCCGCAGTGGCCCCGCGTGCTCCGCACCTCGTCGAGCCACGAAGAGGGCTGCGAGCGCCGCTGGCTCCTCTCCTCCACCCAGTTCCTCGGCAACGACGAGGGCCACGTCACCGGCGTCGAAGTCGAAGAAGTCACCTGGGAACCCAACCCCGAGGGCGGCCGTCCCATCATGAAGGGTACGGGCAAGAAGGAGGTACTCAAGGCCGACCTCGTCCTCCTCGCCATGGGCTTCCTCCGCCCCCAGCAGCCCGAGTTCCCCGCCAACGTCTTCGTGGCCGGCGACGCCGCCACCGGCGCCAGCCTCGTCGTCCGCTGCATCGCCGGCGGCCGCAAAGCCGCCGCCGACATCGACGCCTATCTCTCTAAGGAGGGCTAAGCTGCTGAAGGAGAGAAAATCACATCCAGGGAGGGAAAATCACCGCGTAGCGCGGCGCTGCCCCTACCCCATCCAACGCTCTGTCCTTCTCTCTCCCGCTCAATCGCACGCTCGCTCGCGCTCTCCTGCGCTATTTTAAACGCCAGACTCCTGTCCCGGCCAGCGAACCTATCGCATGGCGAGGCAGGAGCCTGGCGTTTATTTTTTTGCCTTTTGTGTGCTTCCCGCGTGCCTCCCCCCCCCCGCGTGCCTCCCCCCC
>DAVZJV010000020.1:0-39210 GCA_052272595.1 Alloprevotella sp. | reverse complement strand
GATGGTCAATGACGACCTGCGTCATAGCGCGAGCCTTGGGGTTGAGGTAATCTGCCGGCGCGTCATTTTCCGCGATAGCACCGTTGCCGCTGGGAGTCTTGTGGTTCAGCGTCTGCTCCTTACGTGAGGCATGCCGAATGGCACGCAGGGTGCAACTGGTGCGCATGGCTCGGCCGGTGCGCATGCTGCGCGTCGTCTGCCGCCTGCCCGGCTCGATGACGTCGGCCAGTGCCAGCAGAAGGGTGGAGGTACGGTGGCGCAGTGAGCCGAGGAAACGGGAAAGGTAGTTGTACATAATGTGATGGTATTAGGGTTAGCTTGAAGGTATTATATGCTTGGTGGAACCCCCAGGAGGGCGTGGCCATGGAGGCAGGGATGTGAGATAATGTAACCTCGGGCGTATGCCCAGCCCCGTTTTTTAGGATACGACCAAGGGGCGTAGCAGCGGAGCTCAGGGCGTGAGCCCTGGGTCCTTCCGACGTTGTGTCCTTTAGCCCTGAAGGGGCGTCGCAATATGCGTCCGCCTGCCTGTACTCGCTTAATCCATAAAAATATGCGAGGTTGCCCCAAGAGGGCATCAGAGAATAGCTTAGGGTGAACCCCTAGGATTGTCCCCATATCGACTCGCCACCAATATTGCCAGGAACATACGTCTGTCATCAACGGGTAGGCTAAGTCTATGCCGCCCCCTTGGAGGTTATCCCCGTGAAGCCGGCGGATGCATATTGCAGGGCACATTGAAGTCCTTCACAAAAGGAAAATCCTTCAACCTGTCAGCCACATAACGTCTTTCCATGGTATTCAGGCGATTTCGATACCTAACCGTCCCATAATCTGTCAGTTTGCTGTCAGAAATCCGTCAGCACCTGTCAGCCCCAACTTTAGCCATCAGCGCCAATCCAGTACCCGGCAACGCTGACACCCCGTTGACATTCCCCTGACATTTTCCTGACAGCAAATGCGGGGATAAGGTCTTTCAACGTCCAGTATATCAATACTTTAGCATCGCATTCTGACAGGATGACAGAAAAAACCGGAAAATTCTCCTCAGCCCGGAAAAACGGGCCAATTATCTGCCGATTTCTACCCTTCAAGGCCTTCACGGGATGGGGACAAAATCGCACGGGATACCTTCCCGACGCAACAAGTCGCCTGCTCGTGCGCACTAGTGACTATCCTCTTGGCTTTCAGTGTCAAAGATAAGCATTTCCCCCGAGGCAGCCAAATCGGGTGGGGTAGGGACGATGATGTCTTGGGTACAAACACGCCCTCGTCACTTCATCTCTCCCTGCCTGTTTGCTTGTTCACTCGTCGCTCTGTCTTATCTTTGCATATCATACGCCCGTACGCCCCCCCCTATGTTGCCTGCGCTTCGTGATGGGATACTCATGTCAAAAGACAAAATTATGCCGGTCAACAAGAACGCTTCTCTTAGATACCAGTTGCTGGACCAGTGCTTTAGTAACAAGCACAAACGGTTCGGCATCAATGATCTTGTCGACTTCGTCAGCGACAAGTTGGGGTATAACATCAGCCTGCGCCAGATCAGGGAGGATATCGCCAATCTGCGGATGGCTCCCTACAATGCCCCGATTAAGGCGATGCTTTATGACGGTAAGAAGTGTTACTACGTTTACGCTGATCCGGACTTCTCGATCTTTAAAAACGAGCTCAGTCCGGAGGAACTGACGAATCTTCGCAAGATGATCGAAATGCTGGGGCGTTATCGTGGCATTCCTGCAAACGCCTGGCTCGAAGAGGTCGTGTCTAATCTTGAATATCGCTTCGGCGTGAAGCCCAATGCGGAGAACCTGATCTCTTTTGAGCAGAATGAGCAGCTGAAGGGGCTGGAGCATCTCTCCGGACTGATCGACGCAACAATCAACCACCAGACGCTAGCCCTGTCATACCAGTCCTACCGTACGGACAAGCGCCTCCTGACGGTCTGTCCTTATTATATCAAGCAATACAACGGCCGGTGGTTCGTCTTCGGCCTGAATGCCGAGGCCCGACGCATTGAGAGTTATGCTTTAGACCGCATCGTGGACTTCAAACCTTCGCCCCTGACTTTTATAAAGAACGACACGACGGACTTTTCTACATTCTTCGATGACGTCATCGGCGTGTCTGTTCCCAGAGAGGCCGTTGCGCCCGAAGAGATCCAGCTTCGCTTCTCCCCCGGGCGTTTCCCCTATGTCGTATCTAAGCCGATTCACCCCTCCCAACAGGTGACGGACGATCCCTTTACGGTTTCGATCAAGGTCAAGCCCAACCGCGAACTTTTTCAGCAGATTTTCTCCTTCATCCCCGACGTCGTCATAGACAAGGCATGGGACTTGGTCAGTGCGTCACACGGACGCGCTGCCGCGAATGATGCCTTCACCCTGGTGCTGGCTTGCCTTTATGCCCGTCACAAGGGATATGAGGTGCCTCAGGGAGGGGGGATAAAGGCCCTCTATCAGTTTGAGGGAGATACCCTGCTGCATGACTTGCTGCATAGTTGTCTGGAGGAGGATAGTGCCGCAGCCTCTCTGTCTGAATTCCTTGATTTTCTTTCGGCCTTTCCGCAGTGTGGCTTTGAGGTGTATTACGCTTCTGTCTTAGGCACGCTCTTCGAGCGTTTTTGCATCGTTTCGGCCCGATACGGAGACGAGTTTTTCACACCGGCTGCGGTCACGCGCCTTATGGCCTATTTCGTCGAGTGTTCGGGCAGCCGGTCGGTTTATGACCCCTTCTGCGGAACGGCTTCCCTTGCCTACCACCTCTCAAAGGGACGTACGGCCGTATCGTTTGAGGGACAGGAACTCAGCCGACGAACCTCTCTTTATGCCCGATTGATGACCGAGGCGGTTTCCGGCCGGGACGATGTCATCCATGTCGGTGACTCAGCCGTCCAATGGAATGATCGCCATTTTGATGCGATCGTTTCCTGCCCGCCTTTCGGTCTGCGGCTTTTGCGGAAGCTGATGGAGAAAGTGCAAGACTTTGGCGCCGATTTCTCCAGCCGCACCTTTGAGGAACTGCTGCTGGCGCGCGCTTTCTCCGTCAATCATGCGGATCTGACCGTGACGCTCCATGCCAAAGCTTTCTGCTATGGCGAGCCTTATGGTCAATTGCGAACGCGTCTTGTTGAGGATAATTTGCTTGACACGGTCATTTCGCTGCCCGCCGGCATCTTCTACGGCATGAGCCGTCCCTGCATCATTCTTGTCTGCAGGCGGGGGCGCACTGAGAGTGCACCGGTTACCTTTGTCCGTGGGGAAGACTACGTTCTCGGATCGTCCCGTGACCGGGCGCTTGACATCGAGCGTCTCTTTGCCATGCTCAAGGGGGATCGCCGGGACAGCCTCGAGGTGAACCGGAGCCAGATTGCCGAATATGGTTACTGTCTTTCTCCGGAGCTCTACGGGCGTGAAGAGCTCACCGCCGGGGCGGGCCAGCGTATCGTCAAGCTCGGTGATCTCATCCGTCCTCTCGAAGGGACGTTCGCCACTGATCCTGTTGAGCAGGCGATCTCTCCCAAGTGTTTGGAAAATGATGTGATATCGGTCATCCGCCATAAGAACGAGCTGACCACCGTTGAGCCTGGTAAAAACGGTTGTAAATTTCGCAGGTACCATGCGGAAGACAAGGCGATTCTCCTAACTCGGTCCCTTGTTTTAGGGGAAGGTAAATATTACGGACTCTATACAGAGGGTGGCGACTTCTGTCTGTCTGCTTCTTTGCGTGCCTTTGAGATAGCCGATGCGCTGGTCCTGCCGGAGTATCTTGTTTACCTCCTGCAGAATGACCCGGCCATACCCCTGGGGCAGACGCCCTTAGACCGTTTCCTCAATCTGCCGGTCATTATCGACAGCCCGGAGGCCCAGCGTGAGATTATCCATGGCGAGCAGCAACGCTACTTAACGCGGGAAAAGGCGGAAAAGCAGGCCGACGACGAACGGTCGAACGTCAAGCAGAACCTTTCGGATTTCGAGCACATGATGTCGCCGACAATTATGCGGATAGACAGTATCCTTTCCCGTCTGAGCCGTCCTGCCAATCAGGCGGATAAAGATAAAGTCGCGCGGCTCACCACGTCGCTGAAGGACCATTGGGAATATATGCGGCGCACCCTTCACTTCTCGAATATGTTGATGGATGACGAGTCCATCAATAAAGTCCCTTGCGACATCGCAGCGTTCTTGGAACACTACGTCGAAGCCTGGCGCAACTATGGAGGAAACTACTTTGAACTTGAGCTGGTCAACGAGCTTCCGCAGGACGTTTCCGTGTCGTTTGACAAGGCTTTGCTCCCGGTCCTCTGCGACTCCATTCTAAGCAATGCCGTGCGGCACGGATTCCGGAAGAATGCGCATCATACGGATCACAATCTGGTGCAGATCAGACTGTCTGCGGTCGATTACCAGAGCAATCCTTATGTTTGCATCTCCTTCTCCAACAATGGTGAGCCGATGGCGGGGGGCTTCTCTCCCGCGGACTATATCTCCCGCGGACGCTACTCCCGCGAGAGCGGGCGCTCGGGGTTGGGAGGGTACCATGTGCACCACATCACCAAAAAACATCGGGGCTACCTGCATATCGGCTCCAGTAAGGCCTGGAACATGGTGATTGATGTCCTCCTCCCTGCCTCCTCCGATTCATGTGAAACCTTTACTTCTTACGATTATGAGTGTTTATAATATCATTTGGGCTGACGACGATATTGATCAGCTTCTCACAGATGAGGATCGTGAAGAGCTGGGAGCCGAGGGCTTTCGGTTCGTAGCCGTTGCCCGTAATGGATATGAGCTGAAAGCCCGCATTGATGAGCAGCCGCACGTTGATGCTGTCATCGTGGATGCCAACTTCAATGAGAGTAATGACATGACAACCCATGAACGGGATGTTACCGGATTTCAGTACGCTCGAGGCCTATTTAATCAGCACCACAAGAAAATCCCTTTTTTCCTCTTCACCGGTCGCTCTGACGAGTTACTGAAGGAGAAATTTCAGGATAACTACGATGAGTTTATCAAGGACTTTCCCCGTCATAAGCGATGGTTCAATAAGACCTTGGGCGAGCGGGAACAACTGTTTGAGGAAATCAAGCGTACGGTCGAAGAAATCAAGAGCCCTGGGTTCATCATTCACAATCGCTTCAAGGAAGAGCTGGAAGCGGCCGACAGCTTGGGCGAGAAATATGGGCGCTTTGTCCGAGAGGTCTTACTTGCAGACCAAGAGAATAAGCTCGAGAGTATTTCCGAACCTTTCGTCCTGATGCGTAAGGGTATCGAAAATGCTTTTTCTCAGTGTGTGAAGCTCTGTCTGATTCCGCCGATAGCCGACAATTTTAAGCTTACCATAAACTATTTCGTTTATAGGAAATACAGTCCTAATAGAGACTCGAATGGCAATTATATCGTTGAGTATATGATGCTTGTGAAGGATCTGATGCCTCGCCCTCTTGCCCAATCGCTGATGGTCTTTGAGCCTATCATGCAAGATGGAGCTCATGATAAGGGTGGACTGAAACTCAAAGTTGATGAATACTACGAGCAAACGAAAGACACGCTGTTGCTTCGTTCTGCGTTTTATATCTTCCTCGACTTCGTCAAGTGGTTTCATAGGGCTTCAATCGAGCATAACGACAGAGAGGAAAATAAAGCCACCCTTTGGAGAGAAGGCCGCCAGGGGGAGTGCCGTCGCTTCTAATGACTCAGCCCCAATACATAGCGGCTTCCTCCTTCTTATATTCAATGCCTCTCTCGACCGTCCCGCTCTTTGCATACGGGTTCGGCTGACGTTTGTAGAAGCAGCGAAATTTGCCTATTTTTGCGTATCGTAGGGCAGTACGCGTCGTTCCGCTAGTCGGATGTGTTCGCGGCTGACCTTGAACCGATTGTTATATTGCTTCCGGCGGCTTAGGCTGACTCCCGGAAACTTATGCTTGCTTTTAGAAATCCAAACCTCGTATAGATGATTACCGGCGCAATCAAGCAGAAGGTGGATGCCGTATGGCAGACCTTCTGGAACAATGGATTTACCCAGCCCTCTGCCGTCTTCGAGCAGATCACCTATCTGCTCTTTATGAAGATGCTCGATGACAAACAGCGCACGCAGGAGGCGGTGGCCAATCTCACGGGCGACAGCCTGGTCAATCCCACCTTCCCCGAGGGGGGTATGGCATAACCCCAGTACCGACGAGGATGTGCCCTATCGCGAGATGCGTTGGCATGTCTTCAAGAATATGGACCCTTCCCGCATGCTCCGTCGCGTGCGCAACGATGCCTTTATCTTTCTCCGCTATATCGGGGGCGAAGGGTCGGCTTACAGCCAGGCCATGGAGAATACCGTATTCCAGATCACCGATGCCCGTGTCCTCTCGAGCGTCATTGCCGGCATTGACAACATTGCGGCAGACGGGGCCGATATGATGGGCGACGTCTATGAATATATGCTCAGCGTCATGGCGGCATCGGGCACCAACGGCCAGTTCCGCACGCCTCGCCACATCATCCGCCTGATGGTGGAGCTGATGCGCCCCACGCTCGACGACACGATCTGTGACCCCGCCATGGGGTCTGCCTGCTTCCTCATCGAGGCGGCGCGGTATATCGAGAAGCACCAGGCCAGCGACCTACTTAACGTCGAGAAGCGTGAGCGGTTTCGCAAGGAGATCTTTCACGGCTCTGACTCGGACGCTTACATGGTGCGCATCGGCTGCATGAATATGATGCTTCACGATGTTGACGAGCCGAATCTCTACTATCGCAACTCGCTCTCAGCGGACAATGCCGATCGAGACCGCTATTCGCTCTGTCTGGCCAATCCGCCCTTTGCCGGCAGTCTCGACAAAAACAACATCGCTCCTTCGCTCAAAGCCGTTGTAGACACGAAGAAGACCGAGTTGCTCTTTCTCGCTCTGATGATGCGCATGCTCCAGGCGGGCGGACGCTGTGCCTCCATCGTGCCGGACACGGTGCTCACCGGCGACGCGAAGGCTTACATGGCCGTGCGCCGTGAACTGGTGGACAACCACTGTGTGCAGGCCGTCCTGACGATGCCCTCCGGTGTCTTTTATCCTTACAGCGGCGTCTCCACGGCGATCATCATCTTTACCAAGACGGGAACGGGCGGCACGGACAAGGTGTGGTTCTATGACATGCGGGCCGACGGCTTCTCACTCACAACGCAGCGCACGCCCACGCCTGACAAAGACGACATCCCCGACATCATCAGTCGTTTTCACAACCTCGCAGCGGAAAGTTCCCGCAGCCGTAAAGACCAGTCGTTCTTAGTCCCCGTGGACGAAATTCGTGAGAACGGTTACGATCTCAGCTATAAGCGTTACCACGAAGTGGAGCGTGAGGAGGTGCAGTATGATGCGCCCGAGGTGATTATTGCGCGTATGGAGGAGCGGCAGAGGTGCATTGATGAGGCGTTCGATGAGTTTAAGAAGTTGATTAATGAGTGAGGTCATGAGAGTGGATAAGACAAAGTGGAAAAAATATGCACTAGGCGAAGTCTGTGACCTTTATCAACCGAAGACGATAGCAACTTCTCGTTTGGATAAAGATGGAAAATATTTGGTTTATGGCGCTAATGGAGTAATTGGTCGATACAGTGAATATAATCACAAAAAATCGGAAATACTCATAACATGCCGAGGTGCAACCTGCGGTTCCATAAATTAAGTAAGCCGTTTTCGTGGATAAATGGAAACGCCATGGTTGTACATCCAAAGGACGAAGGGCGTTTCAATATTCGTTTTTTGAGCAAGGCTGTATCCGCTATTGATTATCATAAGGTTATTACTGGATCTGCCCAGCCTCAAATAACAAGGTCTAACCTACGAAAAGTTTCCATATTCATTCCTCCTCTTTCGGTCCAGCAATACATAGCCAATGAGCTCGACGCAGTCCAGTCCATGATAGACAGCTACCGACAGCAGCTCGCCGACCTCGATGCGCTCGCTCAGTCTCTCTTCATCGACATGTTCGGGAATGTGGTCATCAATGATAAAGATTGGCACATCGTTCCGATGCATACACTCGGAAACTTTAAGAATGGAATTAATTATAGTAAGAGCGGAGGAAAACATGATATCAAGGTATTAGGTGTCGGAGATTTCAAAGACCATAAAGTCCTGTCCTGCTTCAGTCAAATACCATCAATCGTTATCACGAAGGTCTCTGAAGAGTACTTGCTTCATGATGAAGACATCGTTTTCGTTCGTTCTAATGGGAACAAGAATCTTGTTGGTAGATGTCTTGAAGTATATCCACATGATACCTGCATCACATACAGTGGCTTTTGTGTTAGGTTCAGGAAGACATCCCAGGTTCTAAATAAGTACCTGATTGCGCTGCTAACAAATGAAGGCTTTAAGAATGCCTACGTATTAAGGTCTAATGGCATCGGCATTCAAAACATAAACCAAAAGCTATTAGGCAACTTACCCATTCCCCTTCCTCCTCTCTCTCTTCAGAACCAGTTTGCCGCCCGCATCGAGGCTATCGAGCGCCAGAAGCAGCTCTACCGCCAGCAGCTCCAAGACGCCGAGACCCTCATGGCCGAGCGCATGCAATACTACTTCTCCTAAACACGACACGCCCAATGAAGAACTTCGACCTACTCAAAGATATTGACGGACTGCAGACGGTTCATCTGTACTGCGCCCTTGCGGAGGACTTCCAGATCGTCAATCCGATGATCTCTGCCCAGAACGCCCGGCTGGCACTTGAGACCATGGTCAAGACCATCTACCGCCTCAAGGGCTGGGCGATCGGCGAGCGGGCATCGCTCCTCACGCTGACGACGGATGAGAAGTTTACGGCCTTCATCGACAGCCGCGATTTGATGCGGCGCATACACTATGTGCGCAAGGTGGGTAACAACGCGGCCCATGCCGCCGAGATTACCGTGGGGCCTAGGGAGTCCTTCTTCTCGCTGCTCAACCTTTACTACTTCGTCGGTTCGGTGCTGCTCGTATGGCACGTGATCCCGAGCCTCCCCGATTTTGACAAAAGGCTCATCCCGCGGTCCCTGACCGGAGGCGCGATGGGCACGGCTCCGGCGGCTGATAAAGTGGGCGAACTTACCGATCAGGCTTCGGAGGCTGTGGCCGGTGCGGTGGAGAAATCCTCAGCCGAGAAGCCCGCAACGGTCAACGCGCAGCCTACTGCAAACGACCTCAGCGAGGCGGAGACCCGGCGGCTTTACATCGACCTGCTCCTGCAGGAAGCGGGCTGGAAGGTAACGGAACAGAAGGGCGAGATCATTCCGCGACAGGCCGGCATCGAGATCGAGGTGGAGGGCATGCCCTCAGAGAGCGGACTGGGTTATGCAGACTATGTGCTCTTTGACGCCGACGGCACGCCCCTGGCCGTGGTGGAAGCCAAACGTACGAGTGTGGACCCGGTCAAGGGGCGGCATCAGGCCGAACTCTATGCCGACTGCCTGGTCCGGCGCTACGGCTGTCCGAGGCCCGTCATCTACTACACCAACGGCTTTGACATCCAGGTGATCGACGGGCTCTATCCTGCACGTAAGGTCCTGGGATTTCACACGCTGGAGGACCTGCGGCGGATCATCTTGCAGCGCGGACGGGGCGGCATCACCGACCTGCACATCTCAGACAAGATCACCAACCGCTACTATCAGAAGCGGGCCATTACGGCCGTCTGCCGCCACTACGACGACAGCCATCGCCGGGCCCTCCTCGTCATGGCGACCGGCACGGGAAAGACCCGCGTCAGCATCTCGCTCGTCGACGTGCTGGTGAGAAACGGGTGGGCGAGGAACGTCCTCTTCCTGGCGGACCGCGTCGATCTGGTAGACCAGGCCATGCGCAATTACGTCAAGCTCCTGCCGGACATGACGGTCAGTTCGCTCCGTGACGGAGACAATGCCGACCGCGACGCGCGGATCCTCTTCTCGACCTATCAGACGATGCTCAATCACCTGGACAAGGACACGAAGACCTTCTCCATCGGCCGTTTTGACCTGATCATCGTCGATGAGGCCCATCGCAGCGTCTTCGGGAAGTATGGCGCTGTCTTCAGCTACTTCGACAGCCTCCTGCTGGGACTGACGGCGACGCCGCGTGACGAGGTGGATCGCTCGACCTATGAGCTCTTCGGCATGGAGCAGGGCGAGCCGACCGACAGCTACGACTACGACCAGGCCGTGGCCGACGGCTACCTCGTGCCCTTCAGGGCCATCCGGGACAACTCCCGCATCCTGACCGAAGGCATCGATCCCGACAAGCTGAGCCCCGAGGAGAAGCAGCAGCTGGAGGAGATTTTCGAATATGAGAAGGCGCAGGCCGAAATTCCGGACGATGAGCCCTATACCCGCAACATCAAGGCCGGGGAGATATTCAAATACGTGTTCAACGCCGACACGGTGGACTACGTGCTCAACAGGCTGATGACCGACGGCATCCGCGTGAGCGACGGCACGAAGGTGGGCAAGACGATCATCTTCGCCTACAACCACCGGCACGCGGTATTTATCGCCGAGCGCTTTGCCGTCCTTTACCCCGATCTGGGGGCGGACTTCTGCAGGGTGATCGATGACTATGAGAAATATTCGTCTGACCTGCTGGCGCGGTTCTCCGAAGTGTCGAGGCTGCCGCAGATCGCCGTGTCGGTAGACAAGCTCGATACGGGCATCGACGTGCCCGAGGTGGTCAATCTGGTTTTCTTCAAACCGGTGCACTCCTGCATCAAGTTCTGGCAGATGATCGGGCGCGGCACGCGGCTGTGTCCGGACCTCTTCGGACCGGGGCGGGACAAGAAGGAGTTTTTGATCTTTGACTTTTACCGTAACTTCGAGTATTTTGAGATGCACCCCGAGGGTGCCCGTCCAGTGCAGACACAGTCGGTCACGAGCCTGCTCTTTAACCTGCGTACGGACATCAAGTATGCCCTGCAGGACGGCGAGCATCAGCAGAACGCGGAGGCCAAGGCCCTGCATGACAAACTGGCGGGGATCCTCCACCGGCAGATTGCAGGGCTCAACAGACAAAGAATCGATGTGCGTCTGCAGCTGCAGGCGGTCGATACCTATGCCAGTCCCGAGGCGATGACCTGCCTGTCTATCGGCGACGTGATGGCGATGAAGGAAAATATCTCGCCGCTCCTTGACAATGCGATGACGGATCTGGCAGCGCTGAAATTTGACGCACTGGTACTCAAAAGCCAGCTGTCGCTGGTGGACGAAACGGTCAATGCGGCCTCGTCGGAACGGAAAATTCAGGACATTGCGACCTACCTCAAGGAGAAGAAGGCCTCCATACCGCAGGTGATGGACAAGATGGACGTATTGAGTGAGGTGATTACACGCATTTCTGGGAGACGAAGGATCTCGCCTCGCTGGAACGGGTAAGATTGGAGCTCCGCGACCTCGTACAGTATCTTAACGGCGGCGCAGCCGGGAAGACCTTTACGATCAATGTGGCGGACGTTTTCGAGCATGACAACGCCGATGTCAAGATCACTCCCATCCGCACCTATCGGAAGCGGGTGGAGGATTATCTCAAGGAACATCTGCCCGATGACCCCGCACTCCAGAAGATCTACCGGCTCGAACCCCTCACGGAGGAGGACCTCACGCGGCTGCAGCAGATCTTTTGGGAGAAGCTGGGATCAAAAGAGGAGTTTGAGGCCCAGGCAAGTCGCAATCCCTACCAGCACAAACTCGGCGCCTTCATCCGTTCGATCATCGGAGTGGAGCAGGAGGTGGCATTGCAGAAGTATCGTGAACTGATACGGGGCGCCCAGCTGACGGCCATGCAGGAGGAGTATCTGCGGACCTTGTTACGTTATGTAGCGGAAAACGGCGACATCGCAACCCCCGTACTGCAGCAACCGCCTTTCAACAGCTTCATGACCATCTTCCGTAACAGCTCCAAGTCTTTGATAGATTATGTAAAGCTCATCAGCCGCGTGATTGCGGCCTAGGGGGCTGATCGTTATCGCTTCTGAACTGAGGCTCGTTATATAGCGTTCAAGGTATTCCTTCAGGGCTATTTTGAACGCTTTATGATTTGAATAAGGTGCAGCCGCAGGCTGCACCTCTGATTTTCATTAGGCTGTCCCTCTTAAAGCCATTAGACCTTAGGCTGTTTTCAGGGCTTATCATGAAAAACGATGCCGGTAGGTCGATTGTTTCAACTTGTGAAGAAAGGCTGCACAGGTCGTTGTGAACTTTGCGCCATCGTTTAACTGATAAAGACAATCGACCAATGAAAAGACTTCTCTTATTAGCTGCCATGGTGTCAACAATGCTCGGAGCCAAGGCGCAGAATGTGGCGAGGAACTGCTATCGCGGATTTGTGGATCTGGGGTATTCGGTGGGCATCGGAGACTACAAGTTTAACCGTTTCGAGATCAGCACCTCCCAGGGCTACCAGTTTAATCCTTACATCTTCCTGGGTGCGGGCGTTGGGTTTCACTTCATGCCTTACTATGAAACACCTGACATGAGCCTTCCGAATGAGGTGCGAGATCGCCTGATAGACATACCGTTGTTCGTTAACCTGCATCTTAACTTCACGAAGACACGGGTGACGCCTTTTGTGGATGCAAAGGGCGGCGTGTATGTAACCAATAACGGCGGCGTGTACGCCAATGTGTCTGGCGGCTGTCGCATTGCAATCAATGAAAAGAAGGCTGTGAGTCTCTCTGTCGGTTACACCTATGAAGAACTTCAATTTGAAAAGTTCGATCGCTTCACTAGTCAATGGACTCTGGACTATACCCGCAGGCCTTGGAAAGCCCCTGCCGAAGCCGTGACGGTAAAGCTCGGCTATGAATTCTAAAGACATTCCCGGACAGCAACATCAAACATCACGATTTATGAAGAAGCTATTGCTCACCTTATTCGCCTTCGTGGCGCTCTGTTTTACGATGAATACCCAGATACTCCGCACGGAGGAACTGGAGAAGTACGCCAAGGAAAAGTATGGCGACAAATGGGCGGATGCCGCAGCCAACATTGGCGAGAAGCTGCCGCTTGACAAGAACCAGGGCATCACCTTCGTGCAGGTGATCGAGGCCCCCGGCAAGACGCGCGATCAGCTCTATGTATTGCTCAACTACTGGTTTACCACGACCTTCAACGACGCCAATGCCGTCATCAAACTCAATAACCGTGAGATCGGAACGATCATTGCAGAGGGCTATATGGCGAACATTGCGGGACATGCCGGCGGCACCAACAGCTATAACGTGAGCATCCGGCCTGTTATCAAGTGTGACCTGAAAGACGGCAAGGTGCGCGTGACGTATACCGTACCCTTCTATAGCGTGACGAAATTTGCCGGCGGTGGCATTCTCGGTGCCATTGCTGCCGGCATGAGCGGTACGGCAGCGAATGTGACGCGTGTGGAGCAGAACTGGACGCTGGACAAGTGTTATCCCTATGCCGAAAAGGATCGGCACAAGAAGACGTCGAGCAAGGCGCTCGTGATGGCTTATGCCTATTCTAACGTCATCATGGACAAGATCGAGGAGTGCATCAAGAACGGCCTCACCGGCAACGAAGGGGAGGAGTGGTAAGGCCTCCTCGCTTTCGCTGCTGCAGATCTTCTCCCTAGAATCTGCATTGGCGCTGACAATCGTTTGACAAAGAACCCCCGCAAGGCTGCATCGTTCGGCCTTGCGGGGGGTCGCTTTTCCTTATATGTTTCTTATGGGGGGCAGTTTCAGCGTGTCCGCCGCTGTTTGAAGAGCCATTCGCGTACGCCGGCTATGCCGTAGGCAATGCACCTGGTGGCTCGGTGATTGCCGCTGGTGAAGTGGATGTAATTCAACTACCTGCAGGTCGGGGAAGCTGTATTTGTCTGATAGCCCCAATAAGGCCGGAGGTCAGTCGTAGCGCCCCCTCTACTTCCCGATGCAGAATGTTTATTTACCCACACAGAAAGTGAGAGTGTGATGCAAGTGACTGATAATCAATACGTCTAAAAGTTGAACTATGAACGCGGGGGACAAACGGGGGACAAAAAACTGAGCAAAAAACGACAAGAATCTGCAAAGACCGGACCGGTCACAGGTACCTCCAATCGTTCCATTGAACGCCCTAAAAAATTTTTTTGCTCCACGCTCTTTTTGGGGGCAACTGCTTCATTAAGCCCCTGAGTTTAGTCATTGTATATATCATCCAAGTTCTAAACCAAACCGTCCTGCCTGCCAAAAGAGAAAGCTGCCGCAGCTGTGAGGTAGGCGTTTTCTTTTGGCAGGCGTTGCCCTATCACATCAGGTAGTCTCTCAGCTTAGAGAGTCCGTGCTCAAACTTCTTCGGATTGCTCTTCTTGAGCTTGGCTATATTGAGCAACTTCCACTGTACGGAGGGATAACCTGAAAGATCTCCGGCACAACAGAGTTTCCAGTCAGGCATTCCTGACTCAAAGGAAATAAGAAACTCCCGGTCGCCATATGTCAGACTGTCATTGACGAGTTTAAGTAACTTTGTACGCGCGTCAACATAGTCTTCATAGCTGAAAGGTATGTCGGACATGCCTTGAAACTGGTTTTCCAGGGCCTCTGTCTGGTCTACAGAATTAGGCTGTAACGATTCGATGATGGGCTTGTCGCTACCAAGAAGACACAGCATGAAGC
The DNA here is from genome assembly GCA_052272595.1 of Alloprevotella sp. GTDB lineage: Bacteria > Bacteroidota > Bacteroidia > Bacteroidales > Bacteroidaceae > Alloprevotella. The sequence continues at coordinate 24,601 of DAVZJV010000020.1, read as the reverse complement.
CGTCCTTCACATCGGCAAACGAGTCCAATTCCATATACTTGCAATCGAACAGGTCTCGTGGATGCTGACGGCTTAAAGCTGCTGTAATCTTACCGCCATAAAGCTGGCTGAATGAAACTGTACGTGCCTTACAACCCATACTGAACTCCTGCCTGGCTTTATCGCACAAAGGCATATCCACCGTTTCACCTATTATGCCTCTTTTCGTTCCGTTTACCTCAATCTTTACGGTAGCTTCCCCAAGAGTACACAACAGCTTCCGAACTTTAGGTTTGTGCTTCACTACAATACCGGGAATACTCTTCTCGATACTTCGTTTTACTTCAAGCAGCTTCAGGTTGATGTTTCTGAGGCTTGTCTCCCTGTCTTCAATGGGGATATAAGTAATGTCTATGTCCACACTGTAGCGGGGCATATTCCTGTGGAACAAGTTAATGGCCGTTCCACCATGTACGGAAAACTCCTTAATCTTATATACGGACGGCATGATGCGTATTAGCAAGGCCACCTGTTTCTTATATCTATCCTTCATAGCTGTCTAATGCTTTGGGTACGGTTATCTTGTATTTGGAATTGTAAACTCCGTCAGGGACAAGCCGGAGCTTGGACGTACCGAGGTTTATCTTTTCGAGGCAAAGTTCATCTACCCAGTAGTGGCCGGCTTTTTCCGCCATATATAGAAACATGCGCTTCACGCTGAAGTTACGGACTGTTTCGAGCAGACGCTGTACAACATCGCTTCGCAATGTCCCAAGCTGTTCCATTATGTAAAACAAATCCATGTAAGCATAGTACTTCGGAGCAAGAAGAAGGCACTCCATGAAGGCCTGTTCTGGAGTGGAAACGTACAGCAAACCACTGTCATTCTTGACTTCCGTGACCTCCATATATGGGAATACCTCTGTCTGGAATGTACGGAATGCTACATCAAACAGATCATCCTTCATCCATAATGGCCGACGCCTGGTACCACTCAGTGCAACGGTTAGCACAGGCTTGCCCATCGGCACATAGTGGTTGAAGCCGGCATACTCCAGTGCGGAATGTGCGGCTATGCGGTATTTCGTTCCCATCTGCAGGTTGCATGAAGCCAATGCCGAATAGGCTGACAGCTTGCTTCCGGTGCGATACATTACCCCTTGCGACAAGGATGTCAGCCAACCGGAGTCTCTGTATTTCTTCTGCAACTGATCCGAATAGCCTTGCGACCTCATCCATCCGGAGAACAGCAATCCGGAAGAATCTGCATTTAGCAGCAATCGGTTGATTTTAGTTCCCGTAGCTACACCCATAGTTTATAAATTGAGGACTATTTCAACTGCGAAGGAACGAAGAAAATCTGAGACCACAAAGAAATAGTTGATATTTCTTTCATTTTATACACCTGTGGTTGGTTTATGCGCATCACTTATCAACTACAATCTGTTCTAAGGTCCTTCGTTAGTAAATCAATGGCAAATATTAAATTTGGATCATTCTTGATAAGCATAGTACCAAATTTAATCCGTACCTTTGCACTCAAAAGCATATCCTATGACAAAAGAGAAAGCAAAGAATACATGGGGCGGTAAACGGGAAGGAGCCGGAAGACCACGCACAGTTACCAAACTATATACTATCCGTGTTCCGGGAAGTATGGCTAAGGTCATAGATGGGCAGGCAAATAAGATAGGATTCATCAGAACTTGTATAAGCAAGGTGATTGGCCAGATTCCCGACTTTAGCCAACTGGGAGAAGTCCTTCCAGTATCTGGGCTGAAAGACATTAAGTTGCCTTTCTTCGACATCGGTATTGTAGCCGGATTCCCGATACCTTTAGACAACGATGAACGCAGTCAGGACATCGGTCTGCTGAAGATGCTGTGCCCGAACCCTGATGCAAGCTATCTGATTCGGGTGGACGGCAATTCCATGATAGATGCAGGCATCTACTCGGGCGACATCGTGATTGTGGACAAGAGCAACCGCAATCCGGATGAAAGTCAGGTTGCCGTGTGCGAACTTAACGGAGAATACACGCTCAAACGCTTCGTGAAGAAAGGCAAGTATGGCTGGCTCGTACCTGCCAATCCTGAGTACCCGAGGATTGAAGTCACAGAAGATGATGATTTCAGTATCTGGGGTACGGTAACCTACATCATCCACAAACCGAGGGAATAAGCATGTACGCACTGGTCGATTGCAACAGTTTCTTTTGTTCGGTAGAAAAGGTGTTCCATCCCGGACTGCAGGGCAAGCCTGTCGTTGTACTTTCAAACAACGACGGCTGTATTGTTGCACTCACCCCTGAGGCCAAGGCCGTGGGGCTTCACCGTGGAGACCCCATTTTCAAGGTGAAGGACATCGTGGAACACTGCGGTGTGCAGGTGTTCTCAGGAAACATGTACCTCTATGCAGCCATGAGCAGACGAGTTACCAACATCCTCAGGAAGTCGGTACTGAATGTAGAGAATTACAGTATCGACGAGAGCTTCTGTGATTTGAACGGCTATGACAAGTATAACGACCTGGTAGAGATGATGCGGGGTATAGCCAACAAGATAAAACTGTGGACGGACATTCCGGTGAGTGTGGGGATTGCCCCAAGCAAGACTCTGGCCAAGATGGGCAGCAAGTTTGCCAAGAAATACAAGGGCTACCGGAGTGTGTGCATGATAGACACTGATGAGAAGCGGAGAAAGGCTCTGGCTTTGTTCGATCTGGCTGACGTATGGGGTATCGGTCGCCGGACTCATGAAAAGCTCAACTACTACGGAGTGCATACGCCACTCGACTTCGCCGATAAGAGCGAATCGTGGGTACGTTCCCACTTCCACAAGCCCGGATTACAGACGTGGCTGGAGCTGAACGGAACGCCCTGCATCGACACTACTGAGATTGTTCGCAACCAGACCATCTGCACAAGCCGCAGTTTCGGCAATATGGTCAGTGACCTCACGTCATTGAAAGCGTCCGTAGCCACATTTGCAAGCAGCTGTGCCAATAAGTTGCGTGGACAGAACTCAGGAGCAAAGGCTGTAACAGTATTCGTGTGCAGCAACCGCTTTCGTGAAGACCTGCCACAATACGGCAACTCTGCAACCCTCCCCTTCTTTACGCCCACCTCCGACACGCTGGAGATAACAAAGGCTGCCCTGCATATTGTTGACCTTATCTACAAACCGGGCATCCAATACAAGAAGTCCGGCGTGATTGTCAGCGACATCAGGCCATTGTCTCCTTTCCAGGCCGACCTGTTCGATCCCATAGGCAACCGTACGGAACGAAGCAATCTGATGAAGGCCGTTGATGCTATTAATCTCCGTTATGGACTGAAGACTATCCAGTTGGCCGTAGAGGGAGAGAAGAAGCAGGCATGGAAGGTCAGGAGCGAGCACCGCAGCCCCAATTATCTTACTGATATCAACGACATACTTACCATAAAAGCATAGACTGTGCGCCGTTTGCCGGCGCTATAAAGTTTTGTATCGTGTAAGGGTCTGCCAAGCCTGAAACAAAGAAACACATACTATCGCAAAACATAAGGCCAATCTTCCTCCAAAACAAAAATGAACAGATTATAAACCTTGCAAACAGGCAGATTTGTGTGGATAGTTAACAAAACATCTTCGCCAATTATGAGTATCTTTATACAATTGATGGAGAAAAGAAGACGGATATACGGAGATTTTTCAGGGTGATAGTGCCCGAACGCACCTACACTGTGGGTGAAGCCGCTAACTATTTAGGCATACACCGTAGTACGGTTTACGCCTATGTATGCCACTTGGAAAGGCCGCTGCCTTTCGTGAGACACCTGCTCAATGACCGCATGGTGTTCCCCGGTGCCGACCTGATAGCCTACAAGCTGGCCGGACTGCCGAAGAAAGGACGGAAAAGGAAAGAAGACAAAGATTGACAGTATCAGTCAGTGCCGCCTTTCCATGAAAATACAGGAACTATGCCTGAATCCCCGGCACTGAGGGACAAGGCACAGGCGAGCAGCCATGCCCTCATTCGTATGTCCTGCATATCTTCTACCGCCTGCCTGAACCTGACAGGGGAACATGTCTTAGTCTGTTCCATCCATTCAGCGGCACTATCCTCCGGGACGAACGAGTCAACAAAAGAAATAATCTCATTGACAAGCCATTCCTCATCGTTGTATCTCTTCTCTATCGTCAGCGTGAACGGTACACCGCTAACTGTCAGTCTTCTGAAATTGACGCAAGGAACCATTCCCTTTGTCTCAACGGTAACGTTCCAGCCGTTCAGTGCCGATACCTCGTATATCTTGTGTTCCATCATAAGTAATTTTAAAATGTTCAACATGGCCCTGCCGCTCTACCATTGGTGAGTCGACAGGGCTTATTATTCTTTTGGTCAGCTCACTTTACGCAGCCTGTCTTCCGATTCTATCAGAGCCTGCAACAGCTCCTTTATCATTTGTTCTGCTGCCTCCATGTCGGCCAGTACGTCCTTCATGCGATAAGGTGCACCATTACGTCCGTGCCCTGAACTGTCAAGCCACAAATAAGCTTCCGCATCCGCATCGAAGGCCTCGTAGTATTCCATCATCTCCTGTATCAGGCTTTTCAGGTTACCACCGTTCATGGCCACCTGAAAAGAGAAATTCTGACCTGCCGGAGTGAACCTGCTGAACTCGAATATAATATGTCTCGTCTTGGTAACTTTCTCGGTATGAACGTTCCAACCGTTGAGTTCTGCGCATAGGGTAACTGTGCTTATTGTATTCTTGTTGCTCATATATATAAGGTTATGCCAACCGTAGCGGGCCTTCGCCCTGCCACGGCTGACGGATTAAACTTTATATTATTCAAATCTCGCAAGGAACTTCTGCAAACGGCCGTCCGCCAACTGCCTTAGCGGGACCGGACGGAAGTTCGGCTGCGGCCTGACCTGCAACCTGCCCAAACCTTGCGAAGTGAGGTCGATCGAAACTTCCGAAAGTTCGTTGAGCGAGACGTAGCCGTACTCATCCTCCATAAGTCCGACAACAATACCGAACAACACGATGTCATTGTTCTCTTTCTGCCCTTCAAGGATAAACCAACGGACAGGACCTAAAGCGAATATTGCACGACAGATGGCTTCTTTGCCCTTGCCGTCCTGTGAGTAAAGAGGAAAGCCCTTCAAGGCTTCCTCCAACTGCGGTGTCATTAATCTGCACATGGTGATGGGGATTAAAAGATAATTACTACTTTCTTGAACTCGGGGTCATAAACGAGACCTTCCTTGGCAAGGTGCTCATAGGCTTCAGCCGCAAGGCGTGATGCCCACTCGTTGCGCTCATCGTAATAGCCCCGCTGATAGTTCTTGGCGAGCTGACCGACGAAAGCAAGACAGACCTTGAACATTTCCTGCTGCAAGTAACGGTGGGCGTTGGTCATCTCTCTGCCGGTGGCCTCGGCTGAGTACATTTGACCGTTGACGAAAGTTTGTGCAAGTGAGAGTAGAGAAAGCTTGCTTACTCTGCCGAACTCAGCCAAACTTCTTGAAAGAAACTTCTCGAATTCGCGGGCAAAAGTCCTGTCCTTTTCTGATACATAGTCCTGATACATAAACTCTGAATTAAGTGTGAAACGAAATCTGATACTTTTCCCTTTTGTAGAGTCCTTTCGGACTCCGTGGCCGGGAAAGCCGTTTTTCGTGCGTTCCACACTGCGGACTTTAAGGGGAATAAGCCAAGTGTGAGGCAAAGGGTGCGGACGGAATACCCTGATTTTGGGACAAAATCTGCGGAAGGCTGCCGTCAAGCCCTCTGCCGAAAGCGTCAGCGGCACTTGGCGTTTCCCCTGTCCGCAGTTCCTTTGCACGGAAAAACGCCATCCGGCTAAGATGTCCGAAGCGGCTTGTAAGGAATAGTCAATAGGGGTATTCCAGGGAACGGCCTGCCAGTATTGTCTCCGTTACAGACAAGTCAACAAACAACCTCACCGTAGAGTGAGCCTGTAGAAGTGAAGCGACAGCGTAACCGCGAAAGGCTCTCTCTGCGGTGAGGCATTGGACGTATAGTCCGGCCAACATTCTAAGGGATTTCGGCCAAAGACTGCTTGGTGCGAAGCACGGAGCAGGCAGACCGAACCTGTCTGCAAGAAAGCCCGCCAAAGAGTGAGCTTGTAGAAGTGGAGCAACAGCGCAACCACGAAAGGCTCTCTCTGCGGTGAGACATTGGACGTATAGTCCAGCCAAAGTTCAAAAGGATTTCGGTCAAAGACTGCTTGGTGTGAAGCACGGAGCGGGCAGACCGAACCAGTCTTCAAAGAAGCCCGCCAAAGAGTGAGCTTGTAGAAGTGGAGCGACAGCGCAACCACGGAAAGCTATCTCTTTGGCGGGCGATAGAATGGAACATTCGGCAAATCTTCAAAGCTCCGGTTAGTCAAGCTCTGTGCGAAGCTCTGAGCAGGGGGCGGGAAAGTTATCATGAAAGTCTGCATCGTGTTTCCGAACTAACACAGAAAGCATGTCAAGAAGCGAAACGTACAGAGTCTGTTTGCTAACCGAGAGTTCGCTTCATCGAATACGAGGGGAAATCACTATCTATATTCAAAATAATTAACAATAAATCATAGAGCGCCAAAGGTCACCTTATCCGTTTCGGTCATAATATAGAGGTGCTTGCGGGCTCTTGATATAGCCACATAGAAGTCCTTCGGATTGTCGAATTTGTGAGCATCCCAAATTACAACAGTATCAAATTCAAGACCCTTCGTTAATAGAGTAGTTCCGATGCAATACCTATCAATGCGTCTTCCTTGATGACGAATTCTAGATTTAAGCAGTTTCATAGACTCAGTCATCGACAACTTATTCATGATGGCAATAGAACAACATTCCTTCATAATGCGGTAGAATACCCGATGATAGCATTTGATACCAGGTAACTCAACAATAAAGGATAATACATCTAGGAAATGTATTAGATTGGGAGACTCTTCAAACGAGGAGTATTTTACATTTAAGGCTAAGGAATAAGAAGCGTTTGCCTTGATACGATTTTTAAAGGCATTCTTGTCCTTGCTAATCCATTTATCAACCTCGCTCTTTTTGAGAAAGAAATGGTTTATGATATTATACAACGTTGCAACCTTTTTTATTTGGCAATTATAAACACACTCAGATAGATAGGAGTCAACCATTCTTGCACACCTATCGTAATGGGGAGAATCTATTGCATCTAAGATTGAGAACTTATCAGAGTAATCCACTCGTTTCTTCAGTGATATTCGCTCATGCAAACCTCCCCTTAGCTCAATTCTACCATTTGCTCTATCCTTATAGGAAGGATAAATAATCAGTATACTGTCATCCTTCAGAAATCTTAGGAGTTTAGCCAAATTTCTTATCCTGTCTTCTCTGTCTGCCGATTGTATCAAAATAGAAACTCTTTGTTGAAATTGATTTCTCAAATTGACCGATTTACCGATTAGAAGATCTGCTCTGATTTTGGAAATAAAGTTTCCGAGAGAGGGGTTGGTAATTTTCCAGCGCCAAGGAGTATCCAGAAAATTGAAACATGTAAACTGCGAGAGATCATCTTTAAAGCTAACCAATGGTCTACCTTCAAAAGAAAAGATACCCTGCAATGGGTCGCCCAACAAATGGAGAGGCAGACGGGAGCCTAACATCATAATCATATTATGCTGATCAATCGTACAATCCTGATATTCGTCGACGAAGATACCGTCAAACGATACTTCAATTATATTCCGAACAACGCTTGAACAGAACAGAGTATAGCATCTTTCAAGCACAACATCAAAATAGTTGCTATTGTCTTCATCAGGTAATGTGGAAGTATCAGAGAATGCCGAAACATATCGCTTGGCAAATCCTGTAATTGTCTCGAGGTGGTATTTCGATGGATTTATATTCTTGCATTTGAATTTATTCTTTAAGGATGCTAATCCTGCATGGGTATGTGTTAGTACAAGCTGACATGATCTTTCGGGGCACAGCTTTATACAATCGGCAATGACTGTAGTTTTACCATGACCTGCAGGAGCAATCAGCAACCCCCTTTTACACGATATAAAGCTCTGTAAATCCAACATCTTCATAAGTTGAGACCACACCATGTTAACATGGACGATATTGTGTCTTTCATATGGGTTTCATGCATGTTAGCCCAATCAGCACAAAATACATCACCCAGAAATTCGCCACCTTGGATATGCTTAAACCATTTACCTGTAACAGCCTAGTCCCCAATCTTCATCCTTAACTCAGATTCTTGATTATCGATGTCAATCTTAGAAATATAATCCAGAAGTTTCTTTTGGGGTATAGGATGTTTTTTGGGGAATCCAGCCTGGTTACATTGTGCAATTTTCGCCAAAGCATCTATTGATACATCTAACATTATTTGCTTTTCTATGCAGAGTCCACTTTCGCAAAGAAATAATTGTATGCCGTTCCGTAAGCATTCCTCCTGTTTGGACCTAAATGTCTCTCCATTGTCGTCATCAGCGAAAATGCATGTCTTGTACCCCAATTTGTTAAGCAGAAGAGAGTAGTCATACATGTTTGACCCGCCGCCTACATTCGCATACACAACTCCATATGAGGAAAGATTTGTTTCATATTTATCGAGCATCCATCGATCTACCGCTCGCATAAATCCATCTTCAGTATCACCTTCACATAATATAATCCTTTGAGCAAAGAATACTTGTGGACAATATCTGTGACATGTAAATAATGCCTTGTCAACCTGGTATAATTTTTTCTCACCGAATCTCTTTATGAAAAGATTGTTGCAATCAGATTCTACGATAACGTTAATATTATGGGTTGTGATAAGAACCTAACCTCTTTGAATTTTCTTAAACTTTCTGATTAACAATGAAATCCTATCGGGCTCTAGTCCTTGTTCGATTTCATCAACCAAAACAATGCCACCTTGTTTCGTAAACTCTGACTGGATAGCAATTGACATGATTCGTTTGCTACCCTTGCCTCTTACTCGATATGGTAATAAGCCATCATGCAACGAGATACTATTACCTGTATAAGGATTATCCTTGATGTCCAACCTCGCACTTAGGCAATTCACTTTTAAGCCTAAAAGTTGAGCGGTTTGGCTCAACTGTGTCAAGGGTGAATTCAAGGTGGTAAGCTCCTTTTCGTCAATAGATAGCGCCATATGGCGAATTAACTCCAATTTAAGGCGCTCAATACTTGAACTTTCCTCTAGACTAGACTTTGTCAAAGCGTACAATGGGGATCGTTTATTGTATCCAAATTGATTATCGGCATAATCGGAGATATAATTCATAGCAATATGACCTCTATCGACTCCGGATATTGGCTTGTCTTCAATGTCGGCCCCTTCTCGTGCTTTAACTACCCAATGAGGTTCAAGAGAGGAATCCACAGTTAATTTTAGGATGATGTACAAATCATCACTGTTAGTCGATTGGGATAAGTCGTTTTGTACATAAAGACCAAACTTTCCTTCCTTAAGCAATTCGAGAGGCAATTCTTTTATTGCGACTTCGATTTCTATAGGATCCTCAATATTTTGATTAAAGAAATCAAGATCACTAAAGGACATATTCCACGAGGGCGAAAGCACTGCGTTTATAGCCGACAATATAGTGCTCTTACCAGAATCTCCTCGACCGATGAGAACAATAAATTTCTCGGAACCGAATATTTGTTTGAGTTCCTTTATTCCACGATAATTCCTTATGGAGATACTCAAAATATGACTCATAACAAATTCTTTAAATCAAATGTGTAACCTTAATCTTCTTATAGTTCTTCCCCATGATACCCAGCATCGCCATGGTATTGTCCTTGATAATCAGTTCGCCTTTCTGCAAGGAGGCAATGGCGTTCTTGATTTCCTGGAACTCCTTGCCGGCCACGCCGAACAAGTCCTTGATTACAGAATCCGTGATGCTCTGCTGCTTCATAATCAGTGGGTATTGGGCATTGGCGTAGAAGTCGAAGTGCTTGCTCTTGAAACTGTCCATGTTCTGAGTAGCAAGAATGATGCTCAGTCCCTTGTTACGACCTACCGCTATTAGGTTGCGAAGCGGATGGTTATCAAAATCAAGCATATAGTGTGCCTCGTCAATAATGGTGAAATGCCGTATCTGCACGTAGTCTTCGTTCACGGCCTGCTTAGGCAGTTGCTCATAGATGATATTGAGTTTGGATATCACGAAGTAGACAATAGCCTTGGCTATTGGTCCATCTTTAGGGAAAGAGTCCATTTTGATGATGAAACACTCATCCACAAGATTCACCTTGTCTTCGGTAGCAAACAGATGGTTACGTACCAGCTGTTTGAGGACTGAGGTAATACTGTCGTCCTTGTCAGGATTGGCCATCTTCTCCTGATAATGCTGTAACATGAGGTCAAAGGTGATTGGCTTGCCGTTTGTTTTCTTGTAAGCATCCACGATAGCCTCACTCAGTCGGTTACTCATGTTAGCACTGATACTCGTGCGTTCAATGGCACAGAGAGCGTTAGCCATTTCTGTGGAATAGAGGTTTATCTCGTTGATAGACTTGTTTGTGAAGTCCTTAAACGGGGTAAACGGTAAGGGCTGCTGCACAGGATCGAGGATGCAGCTTCTATCCACGTCAAAAAGGTTCAGCCAGTTGTTATTGGCCGGATCGGAGAACTCGCCCTTGTAATCGAACAACAGAAAGTTTACTGGATAAGGAGTGTCAGTAGAAAGGTTACGAAACTGCTGAATGAGCACGGCCAGCAAGTTCGTCTTACCCGAACCGGTAGTTCCGGCCACCAATATTTGGGCATTCGATATGCTACGCCCATTGATGTTCAACTTGGCTTCCATCTCATCATCGTATTCACCAATCAATAATTCTAGTTCAGGAATGTTGTTCGATGAACGCCGACGGTCATTCATGAAGTAGAGGAACGAGTTCAGGTTTTCCTCCTGCGACAGGTAGTCAATGCCCCGGTGGATTTCCTTGGCTATAATACGCCCCACTATTGTAGCGTCACGCCAATCCACTCCGCAATCATTGTACCGGAGTTTCAGCAATGCGGAGAATAGTGAACGGTTGTTGTCCTTCGTGAAAAAGCTGGGCATGATACGTTGGCTGTTTTTAGATAACTGGAACTTCTCCAAGTCGTCTATCTCTCGCTTGTCGGCCAGGCTCAAACTCGCAATAAGGCAGATACGCATTACCTTGTTCCATGTCAGGATGATGCTTTTTTCGTCGCCTACCTGACGAGAAAGGTTCAGTTTCTTCTCCAGTTTCTCTTTCAATGGCAGAATATCATCAGTGATACCTTCCGCCTGTCGTATGTTGTCTAATACTACTTCCATAATATTCTAATCATTGAGTTGAATACCAAAGTAACCTTCTTCTACGCTCGTACTCTGCGTTTCAGGATCGCGCATAAGCGTATAAAGTCGAGAGGCGAAAGGTTCCAGTTTCTTGAAGTCCTTGTCCTTACGTATCTCAGAGGTTGTACAGAGTAAGATTGTCTGTTCTGACAGTCCGGGAAAATACTCTTCCATCAGCACGTCACGACTTTCTTCGTCCAGTACGCCCATCACGGTATCAATCATAACCGGCGGGTTGTAGTCACCCAGATTACGGAGCACCTTCAAAAGCACCTGAATGAAAATCTGCTTCGAGGCTGCGTTCAGCTGGTTGAGTGATATCTCGTTACCGGCCTTGTGATACAGCTTAATAGAGAAATTTTGCATCGAGTCGCTCAGCTCCACCTTGGAGATACAGTTCTTGTAAGATATGAGCAGCTTGTTGAGCTGTTGCTTCATATCCTCCTCAATCTTGGTTTTCTTGCGTTTGAGTAAGGCATCAGCCACTTCCTCAAAGAAAGGTTTCAGCTTCACCAACGTGTCATACTTCACGTCCGGCTCCTGCTGTATCTGCACATCAAACTGATGGATACGCTTCTCCAGTTTCTCTATGCTGACCGCCCGCTCATCAAACTCTTTCTTTAGAGCTTCAAGCTTGCGGTTCGAATCTTCATACTCCTTGATAATCTCCATGTTGCCACCTACCTGACTACGACGCAGGATGTCCACCTGTTTGAGCTGGTTGTCATAGTTGTCCAACCGTTTTTCCAGATCGTAGTGCATATCATTGAGCTGGATATATTCGTTCACGGCATTGGCATTCAGAAGATGCTTCAACGCTTCCAGTTCGCTGTCGTCGAGAAAAGCGTACTTGTCCGTGCGCTGCAACTGCTTCTGCTGGTTGAGCAAGTGGTCTACCACGTCCTCACTATCCACTGTCTTCGGGCAGAGCAATTTGAACTTCAGGTAAGCAAGAATCTTGTCCGCTACATCACGCAACTGTTTTGGTGTGAGCACGCCTTCAGCCTCCTGTTTCAAGGCTTCTTTCTGTCGGATAATGTCGTTCACCTCATTCACTAGGCCGGAAGCCAGTTTGGGGAAGAAGATGTTCATCTCCAGCGTATCAATCACCGATTTGAGTTGTGTGTTATAACGACGGCTCATATCTTGTGTATCAGAGATGCTTGCCTGCAAGGCTTCAATCTTACGTTCCGTCTCGGCAGAGTTCTTAGCTCCCTCTTTGGCGGCATTATACTCGTCCTGCATGGCCACAAGATACTTGTACAAACGGTCCTGCTCGGCAGTATTGGCCGTTTGCTGTTCCTGCATCAGGTTGCGCTGCTCGCAAAGCTTGTTGTATTCATCGGCTTCTTTTTCTGCTTCAAGACGGCGTGCAGCCCATTCCTGTTGAATGTGCTCCGAAGCGTTCTTCAACTGAATGTACTTGTTGAAGCCCATCACGTTCTGAATGTTGTCCTTTATAATTTGTGCAAAGACGTTCTCCTTCAACAGCTCGCTTGACTGCATAGCGTCAAACAGAAAGTACTTGCTCAGCTCCTGCGGCAGGTTTGCCTTGATAATCTTGTTCACCTGCTGCTCACTTTGTGCCCGCTGCGCCAACGGCATAGCCGACCCGTAGATGAACTGGTTGCCGTTCATATTGAGCATCACGCTCTCCACGGGTTTGTCCGACGGATTGAGCTTGTAGATTCGGCGCAACACGTACTTCTGCGTCTGGCCGAGCACCATACCCTCAAAGGTCAGCTCCAGAAATATCTCAGGAGCCACCTTTCCGATAGCACCGTTATTGAGCAGTTCATTGAAGTGCGCCTTGTCCTTTATTTTCAGTCCATACAAAGCACCGCATATAGCCTCGAACAGCGTGGTCTTACCGCCACCGTTCATACCGCCTATCAGGATAATGGGTCTGTCGGAGTGGACAGACAAATCCAGATCAAGCGACAGATAGGTCTTGTAGTTCTTAATCTTAATGCTTTTGAATATCATACGCGTTCCTCCTGCCGGTTATTGTTTAATGAGCTGAATGGCCGCATTGATGATATCTTCGGTATCAGCATCGCTCATTTCTATTTTGTCCACCTTGACGGCATGGAACTTACGAAGTATCTCCTCACTCATCCAGTCAAAGTCAATTCCGTACTTATCGCACAGAGTACTGATAAGGTCGAGGTCTTCCTTGCGGATGCCGTAATGCAGGAACTTCTGGTCTAATCCTTTTGCCATGGCTCTCAGTTTTTATATTCATTGGGATAGAAGCTGTCCCAGTTCACGATATCAGTTGTATTCTCTATCTTCAGGGGAGAGTACTTCCAGTTTTCACCCATCTGGATGATAACACCGCCTTTGAGGTTCAGCTCCTTATTCTTTTCATCGTTCATATACTCAATCAGGGCATTGTGCTTGTTCACCGCCTCCGGATCGCTGTTGGCACTCTTCGTGTCGAAGAGGAACAACTGCCCGTTTTTCATACGCACCACGAAGTCCACATAGAACAAGGCTTTGTCGCCCTGAGTATTGGTGTAGCCCACGGCATAGTGTTGCTTACCTGCATCACCATTCTTGTACCACCAATCAATATAGTCAGTGTTGGCTTCCAAAAAAGCCGAGAACTCCCGTTCGGGATTTGATGCACTGTTCAGCTGAACAAATGGCATCAAGGCATGGTTCTTCACGTCCTTCTCCACATGGTTGGTATCTTCCTTATAAAGTCGGTCAGCCGGGACTTCCCAACAATAAGTGACAAAGCCTTTGGCCTTGTATCTCTTCATGCGCTGTTGCAGGATGATGGCGTAGCGTTTGAGGGCACGCTGGATGATATCCACAAACTTCGGGCGGTTGGCATAGTAAAGGATGACCTTCACGGCATCGCTTTCAAACAGCTCGAAGAGTTCCCCCATAGCTTCTTTCAGGTCAACTGCCAATGTGCGGATACTCACTTTCTCGTAAGTGCCACCCAGCATCTTGGCACAGAAAGCCATAAACGTAGCGTCCAGCTCTTGCATGGTGCGCACATATTTAATCTTGTTCTCGACCATGGTGCGACCAACCTCACCGGTGATGTTCAGGTCTTCCACAATATCTATACTGATGCTCTGCACCTTGAAGGTGATCTTGTCCTTAACGGTCTCACGGTTAAGGAAAGTCTGGCTTTGGCTGCCTTCTTCATCCTCATCGGGGTCTTCATCTCCTTCCAATTGTGCCAAGGTAAAAAGTGAAGGCTGCCTGTGTTTCAACAGCCAAATATCGGTGAAGCAGTCAATCAGGATCTTCTTAAAATCCGATCCAAGACGGTTACGCTCAGCAGAGGTTCGTTCATTGTAAGATGAAAGCAAACTTACGTTGGTCAATCCTTCACGTCTTACGGCATGAAGTGCCGTCATGTAGTCCATATCGTCCTTGACAATCTCGATGATATCCTTGCTCAGGTTGGTATAGACATAACCACGGTTCAGACGGTCGTCCTGATAGAAATGCTGTTCAGGCATACGAAGAATACGGCCTACGGTCTGCGCCGAGAACGTGAAGCTCTCAATCTTTCGGAAGATAAGTAGCACTGCTGCACGCGGACAGTCCCACCCCAAGGCGATAGCCTGTTTGAACAACAGAACTTCGGTCAGGTCGTCAGGATTGGCAATGTTGGCCAGGTTATCTGTCTTTTCCTTGCTCAGCCAAATAGCCAGCTTGCCGTTAGCTGCAGAAATACCCTTTACTGCATCAAGATAGGTGATTACTTCCTCCTTGACCGTATTGTCATCGGCGTTCATGCTCTCACCATCATTCGGCAACTGAATAAGCAACAGTGGATTGATATTCACTCCGAGTTTTCGGTATCCCTCGGCCAGTTCTTCACGTTTTTGCAAAGCCAAATGAATAAGGTGCTGGTTGAGTGAGCCTAATGCCTCATTGAAATTCAAGGCAGGATTGAGCACAACGCCCTCTTTTATCATTTCCTCGGCTATCACTTCCTCACGGGGGACAATCACCGAATCCTTGGCCTTTGCCATGGTTTCAGGCAGAGGAGTGGCGGAAATGCGTATCTCCACCTTAGGCTGGATGTTGTTCAGCACTTTCTCCGACTTCTTGGCGTTACGGCTTCCGAACATGTGCTCCTCGTCGATAATCACGATGATGGGAATGCCGTGGTCTTCCTGCGTACGACGGGTAATGTCATAGAGGGAAGCACAGAGTTCGGTTTCCCTTACCATCACGGCATTGTCCTTGTTGACGCTCTCCCAGTTTACAAAGAGAATCTCACCGGGCTTTATATAGCCTTCCACCGAGTGGTCAAGCTCATCATAAATGGCGGGGTGCAGTTCACGGGTCTCGGTGAACACGTTCTTCATCTTGAAGTAGCTCTGCTCGTGCAGCTTGTTGGGAGCTATCCAAATGTATGCCACTTCATTGAAGGGCGCATCGGGACGGTCGCCCAGTTCGTCATTCAGGCGGCGCAGCATCTCCGATGCCATCACCGTCTTGCCTGAACCTGTTGGCGACTTGAACACCAGTATCTGGCGGTTGCCGTTATAGGAAAGGAGTTTGATGGTCTTATCCACCAACTCCGTGATTGCTTTCTGCTGATATCTTACATTCTTCATTTGTCGCCTCCTTCAGTTTTATTAAAAATTTCACGCATTTTTTGTTGTAGCAGCTTTTTATCTGGCAAGCAGAGCTGATATTTGGCAACCAATGTCGGGGAAAGTGACCGACTAAGAGCATATTCCACGACCTCGTCGTCCTTGTCCTGACACAACAACACTCCGATGCTTGGATTCTCCTGTGGTTTCTTCACATCACGGTCAAGGGCCTCAAGATAGAAGTTCAGCTGCCCCAAATGTTCCGGCTTGAAGGCCTCGGTCTTCAGCTCAAAGGCGACAAGACATTGCAATTCACGATGAAAGAATAACAAGTCTATACGGAAATCGCTCATGCCCACTTGCACCCGATATTCTTCACCCATATAAATAAAGTCCTTTCCCAATTCGAGTATGAATTCCTTCATATGTTTGATGAGTGCATTCCGAAGATTGTTCTCCGGTTTAGCTTCTTTACCCGTTATGTATTCCATCACATACTCGTCTCTAAACGCATTTTGAGCCTTATCTCCTAATTCTCTCACCAACGGTGGGAGTTTTGTTTGACCCAACATGGTGCGCTCATAGACCGAAGCCGATATCTGGCGGTCAAGCTCACGTTTCGTCAATCTATCACGCTTGGTAAGCCTTATGTAGAACTCTCGTTCCATAGGGTTGTCGCAACGACTCATAATCAAGATGTTTTGCGTCCAACCAATTTCTCTCACCAATGGTGAGAGTTTTTCATCGCCGGCGTATATCTCATAAAATTGTTTCATACGCCAAAGGTTCTTGTCAGAGAAGCCTTTCAGTTCAGGTGATGTTTTGGTAATATAGGCTGCAAGTTGACTAACAATACCATCGCCCCAGGCAGACTGCTCAATTTTTTCGGAAATGTATTTGCCTACTTGCCAATAGGTGTCAAGAAGAGCCTTATTGGCCATGTGCAACAGTTCGTTACGACGGGTTCGTATGATATTCACGACCTCGGCAAATTGAGCGACTTGCTGATTACTGGCACTTGTTGGCTGTAAATGTTCAATAGTCATGCTTCACCTCCTTCCGGACCAAAATTCAACTCGCCTTGACGGGCTTCATTCTTGGTTTCTGTAGCTTCGCCTTCAACTAAGGCTTCAGGCAGATACTTCGGTTTGCGCTTCGGCAGCACCTGTTTGTAGGCATCATAAATGGCGGCAGGAAGGGCACAAAGCGTCACCTTGTCGGCAACCTCCATAAACTCGTCATCGTAGGCATAGCGACTGGACGAGAATGTATAAACCTTTATTTTGCCACGGTTGTCTAAATCCACAGTTTGGAGCAGTTCCGCAATTGCACCAATGGCACGGTCATCGTAGATTACGAGCATACGTTGATGCTTGTCCTCGAAGTAGCGGACAAAATTCCTGTTCAGTTTCCTCCCTGCGAAGTCGGCTTCTGTATAGATGTCGTTCTTGATGCATAGCAAATCTGTGCTGGCGGCAACAAGAGCACGCATATTCTTAGGGCTTTGGTCACGGCTGATGAAGTCGGTCTTGTAGTAACGCAATGTGTTGTCGTGCAATCCTTCCACTTCTTCGCCTTTGGGCGTAATGTAGCCGTTTATAACACGTTCGTTTCGTTCGTAGGTAACGTTCTCACAAATACCGTTCTCGTTGTTGGTTACGAGGATGCACTTCCGATGTCCACCGTCTTCTTTGTTTAGCTGCATCGTGGCGTGAAGGGTTGTGCCACTACCAGCAAAGAAATCGAGAATGGTGGAATTCTTGAATGTTGAAAAGTTGAGTATTTTAGTCATCAATCTCATTGGTTTGGGATTGTTGAATTTTTTACTTCCCATAATATCTGTCAACGCAGCCGTAGCTGCACGACCATCTTCATAGTAACAACTCTTGAGAAGTTCTGTCGCAGTTTCTATTCGCTTCTTAATCTTTGGTATTGTGTTTTCATCTTCTCCCCAAAGGACATCTCCTCGTTTATCAGCAGCCCAAAATGTACTTTCAGTCCAACGATAGCCATTGCTTGGCTTTTTACATACTCGTCCTGTTAAAGGATGGATAATATCAAAAGAATAGCCGCCTGGTTTCGTGTTAGCCGAATTTCCTGGATAAAAAACTCCCTTTTCATCTACATAATCATAGTGAGAGACACCTGATAAATCTAATTCATTAGACTTCTTTACGCTATTAATCCAGGTCTTTAATTTTTTTCGGATAGATTTTAAATCCATTTCACCGCTGGCTATAAATTCATTATATTTGTCCTTTATAATAAAAGCTTTATCAGATGTTACAGCCCAATTGCCGAGGTTGTCTTTATTATTTGCATAACACAAAATGTACTCATGTACGATTGAAATCTGAGTAGGGTTATTATCTGTTGCTGTTTCCCAAACTATCTCACCTAATTTATTATAACCTCTGAAAATCTCATCACATAACAACTTCAGCTGAGCCTGTTCATTGTCATCAATAGAAATGAAGATAACACCTTTATTAGAAAGTAATCTTTTGGCCAACTTCAAACGCCTGTCCATAAACGATAGCCACTTGGAATGACGGAATGAGTCTTCAGAGTCTACAAATGAGTCGTTATAGATAAAATCTTTTTTACCTGTATTATAAGGAGGATCGATGTAGATTACATCAATCTTTCCGGCATGGGTATAGCTCAGAGCCGTAAGGGCTTCAAGGTTATCACCTTCTATAAGGATATGGTTGGGTGCATCGTCAGCTTTGCTCACGATGGCACGCTCCTTTACCTCACGCAATACGGGCAGTTCGTCACGCAATCGTTCTTCTACTTCTTCGGGCTTATCCTCCCAAACAAGGCCGTACTTCTTTTCATGATTGAGCATATTGATAAGGGCCGACTTCTCATCGCGAGTCAGGCCTTCCAGCTTGCTTATCTTGTTTTTCAGTTCTATTTTATCCATACTATAATTACGGTTTTACTGTTAGCAGTTGGTCATCAAGCCTCTTGCGAATGATTATCCAACGATGAATTGAGCAAGTCCTTTACGTCCACCTTCAGCAAATCAGCTATCTGCAAGAACGTTTCGATACTTGGTTGCGAAGAGTTAGTGCACCATTTTGAGACAGTGGAGCAGTCCTTTCCAAGATGCTCCGCAAGCCATTTTCCGGTCACCCCTTTCTCCGCCAATACTACTTTTAAGCGATTGATTCGATTCATATTGTCAGGGATTTATTGCTGAAGCAAAGGTAGTGAATTATTTTCAACTATCCGCACCTGAGCGCAAATAATCATCAAACCTCGACGGTTTTTTCTTGTTTGACTACTTTTAGTTGACATTTTAAGAACCCTTGCTCGTGCTTCACAGCGCAGGCAAGGGCTTTCAGAACAATATCAGGGACTGTTTGTGCAAGGTGAGTGCAGAGCTGAGCTTGCTCAGACTATGCTGAGCTGCAGTCTAACACCGCCTACGCAATTATGCTGTTTTTTTTTGCTTCTAAGAATAGGTGGGCATTGGCATTGACAAGTTCAATGATGCGGTCGTGATACTCCGTATTGCTGTTGCAGACACCTCTGCTCTGTATCACACGCCCCTCGGATAGTGAGAACTCAACGCTTTCAATGCGGTTGCCCTTGTGGTCATGGGCGGATAGGATAATGCTGTCCGTTTTGGCATAGTACTCGCAACGAAACACGCAGTGATGGAGTTCATCGCCTTCTTCTTGGTACTCCTCCAACGATTTAAGTACCGTGATTTCAAGGTCGTTGTCCTTGATTACTATGTCGAAAAAACAGGACTTCTGCTCGTAGAACTCGGCTTCATGCTTCCTGGCCTGCTGTAACTGCTCTCGGTTTATCCGCCTGCGTTCTATCTCGTTCACCTTGTTCAGCCAATGGTCATGGACTGCTTTCAGGTTGTCGGGGCATATATACTTCGTGCTACAGATGTCCTTTCCCAACTTGTCAAGCAAGCGGATAGTATCGCTCCATAGCTGATAGTTTTCAGGCTCGTAGCCGTTCCGTTTCGCAATCTTGTAAGCGTTCCAACAAAGGTCAAGGGCAGACAGATTGCTTGCATAGTAAATAACGGCCTTGTGGTTTCCTGCCTTCATCATCGTTTCGATGCGAGTGTATGTGAGTAATAAATTCATCAGTCGTGCAGGATGGCAGTCGGGCAATTTGCCTTTCAGTCCGTTGCGCCTAAGTTCGGGGATGGCGGAATAATGGGGATATAGGTAGTTATTGGCCAGTTGCCAATGAACGTCCGTGAACTCTCTTAGTTCAATGTCCGATGACCAACTGAAACTGTCAAGGTAGTAGCCTGTCGTCTTCATGCGTGAGGTTACGGCAAACTTGCCTTGGGCGTTCAGCCACAAACGGAAAACTTCATCGTGTTCTATCCGTATGGCCTTGCCTTTCTGAAAAGTGGCGTTCAGCCGGAATGTACGCAACACCT
This sequence comes from Alloprevotella sp., assembly GCA_052272595.1. Classification (GTDB taxonomy): domain Bacteria; phylum Bacteroidota; class Bacteroidia; order Bacteroidales; family Bacteroidaceae; genus Alloprevotella. The sequence goes on along the minus strand of DAVZJV010000020.1, from coordinate 4,271 downwards.
GCAATCCGTCCACGGTCTGCAATACGGAAAAGTAAATGGATGCTTTTTCTTTCCGTTTCATGGTGTCCGTTACTTTCAGCCTGCTACCACAATGAGGGCAACGAACAAACTTTCCTTTCCCCTTGTAGTCAAAGGGCTTGCCACAGTCTCCGCACGTGCATTTGTGGCCGGATGTGCGGAATGCCGGATGGTCTATCAGGTTGCGTACTGCCCAACTGACGGCCTTGTCTGGAATGGTGGTCAGCTTCACGTTGGAAGCTGCCACCTGTCTTTCGTATCTGTTTCTCGGTTTCATAGCTCAAACATATCAAAGAGTGAATACTGCGGTTTCTCTGTCTCCTGACGCTTTACGGGTTTGGGCTTGTTGTTACGCTGTTGCAGCTTTCGTAGCTCCTCGTCCTTATAGCGTCTCAGTGCAAGTGCTTTCTGTTCGGCCTTTTCTTCTTCCGTAAGGTCGATGTGAGTGTTTACTACGACTGAACACTCCACCTGCTTACCTGTTTCAAGATTAGGTTCTTCCACTGCGTGCACGGCAAGTCCGAAAATCTCTTCATCTGCAAAACCGCATCGACCTGATTTCTGTACTTCGTTGATGATGTAGGTTACGACCTCTTCTATGGTGCGTGTCGATGTCTCATACTTGGCTCTGAATAGTTCGTCCTCCTGCGCTCTCTTGTCAAGGTAGTTCTTGATTACCGCCTGAAATTGTTCTGTTCCTTTCATATTGTCCTGATTTGAATGGGTTAATAAATGATGACGTTGCAGTCGATAACGTCTGTCGGAAGTCCGAAAGCCGGATAGTGGGTAAAGTACGGCTCACTTTCTCCCTGCTCGTCCTCTGCTGTGCTGACCACTGAAATGTGGTTCTCATCGCACCACTTGTCTATCAGTTCAATTTCCTCGTTATCAAGTCCGCTCGGGTCGGAATTGATAAGGTTGCAAAGTGCCCACGTGGGGATTGGTTCGATTGAATAGTCCATAACTGTAAGATTTAGAAGTGATACCCTGCGATTGTGCCTATGTAAAGCTGCGCTCCCTTTTCAAGTCGCTCTATCATGGTCATAAGTTCTCTTGAACGTTCGGCAAGTGCATAGCTCGTGTCGAAGTCAAGCAAAAAGAGTGTGTCCGTTTCAAAAGCGGATTGACGATAGCCTTTTGCAGTTGGTAGGTCGGGCCTATCCACTTCATCACGTCCGCTTCGGTGATTGATGCCGCCTTGGCTTGAATAAGCTCGATGTAAGACTTGCGCCACTCTGCAAAACCGCCTTGGTAGGTGAGAGTCTCTCCGTCCTGACCTGCGGCAACCATTCCCTTGGGTAGAATACGCTCGGCAAGTTCCTTGATAAGTGCCTTGCGTTTGGCCGTGTCGATGTCATAGGCATAGTCGATGGAAATCATTTCGCCTGCCTCGATGTGGTCTGTTCCGATGTACTCCGCCTTGCTGACAGGCTCTGTACTGATTTGGTAGATTAAGCTGTGCATAGTCCTGATAATTAATTGGTTTGACTTGTTCTGAGCTGAATACTTTTCCCTTGTGTTTGAAGCCAAAGGCTTCTCGCGTCCGGGGAATTTTTTCGATACGCTCCCCACGGTGGGCCAATAGTGGCATAAGGCAGATGTGGACCGAAGAAAACGTGTGGAATACCCGAATTGGCACAATTCGCGGAAGGCTGCCGCACGTTTTCTGACAGGACAAGCGTAGCGGCATTTGCCATTGCCACGGCCCGCCGTTCCTTTGTATCGAAAAATCCATGGACGCGAAATGCAGGAATGACACAACAAGGCAAAAAAATCCCGATACCCTAATGGGAGTACCGGGATTCAAAGAATGTGTCAATATCAGCTTTTGATTTTGTTATAAGGAACGGATGCCATCCCTGTAATCACGTAAGGATTCCTCACTTATGGCATTCTCTGCCTCTTGCAATATATTAATCATGGTGTTCCTGTCAGTTGGTAGGCTGCCTGTGAGGATTACGGGGTTGCTGACCGTATTGCCTATGATATGGGTACGACAGGCCAGGTTCTTGATTAAGGCGATGAGTTCCTCAATCCGCTCATGTTCACCGGCTTCTTCATACATTCCATTCTTCACTTCATCATACAGTACGCTGCCGGGAAAAATGGTCAGGGATACAAGGTTGACGCTTGCAGGTGATAAGCAAGAATAGACCCTCGCCGTGTTGAGGGCGTTCTTTACTCCCTTCCCTTTTCCTGCAAGTCCTGTAAGATAGGTAAGATTATAGTGTATCCCTGCCTCTTGCAGCTTCTTGCACTGGCGGATGACCTCTTCCGAGTCATAACCTTTGTCCATATATTTCAGGGTGTCGTCATCGCCGCTCTCAGTCCCAATGGAAATGTAGTCATATCCCAGATGTCTCAGATCTTTAAGCTCATCCACCGTCTTTCTCGTGATGTCCGTTATGCGGGCGAAGCAACCGATTGTAGGTCGGCCTTCTTGCAGATACTTACGGATCAGCAAGCCAATGTTAATAAGCTTGCCGTAACGCAATGCGAAAGGGTTCGCGCCCGTCAGGAATACACGTCGGGCACGGGGTTGGTAATCCTTTATCACACGCAAGTCCTCTTCGATTTCTGACAAGGGCAACATCCTGAACGGCTGTCCTTCATACAGGGAACAGAACTTGCAACGGTTGTGCGTACAACCGGCAGTTACCTGTAACAACTGTGACGTTGCCTCAAATGGCGGTCTCCATATCGGACCGTTGAAATGCAATAGCTCCATAATTCTATTTTCCGACAAAGATACTTTTGAAAGGGCTCCTTCCCAAGAATACGGCCTTTTATTCCCCTAACACAAAGGTAAGTAACGGACATTGTAGGGTAAAATCAGTACCTTTGCATCTGAACAAATGATTTTATCTATGGCAAAAAAGTTAGATTATGATTACTGCCGTGCCGCCCCTGTCATGGAATGGATTTCAAACAAATGGAGCATGGCCATATTATTACAGTTGGAAAGTGCGGAAGACAAGCCGAGATTCAATGACTTGTTTCGTTCGATTCCACATATCAGCGAAAAAATGCTGGCTTCCTCGCTGGAGCTATTGTGTGCGGACGGCTTGGTCTTCCGTACAGATTACGGAGGGATTCCTCCCCGGGTGGAGTATGAATTGACTCCACTCTCACGAAGCCTTCTGCCGTTGATTCATGATATCAACAGATGGGGGCAAGAGCATTTTGATGAAATTATAAGATCTCGCAGAGAATATGCGGAACAACACAGTAATAACAAACCTTTTTAACACTTAAGACAAACCGATCCCGATGCTTAGGGTAGAAGCATCGGGATTTTTGAGTCTTGGCAGAGGAAAGGAGATGGCCCTCCCTCTTTACCTTAATCGTCATGTAGTCTCTTCTTCTTGTCTTCCGAAGCCACGAGAGACTGCTTGCGGAATCGTTTCAGCATTGGTTCCAGATCAAGTGAGATGCGCTGGGCACGCAGCCCTGCCGCCTTGTTGCCTTTCTCCAGATGTGAGTTGGCATTGGTCTTGAAGGCCTCCATCTTCTTTTCAAGTTGTTCAATCAGCTGTTTCATTGTACTTCAGGTTTTTATCGTTGTCCATGTAATCTTTCTTCCATTGTGCGAAATCATGGTCAGCCATAAGTTCTTCTTCTATGTCCGCACAGGTTTCCTCCATGTACTCATCCAACAGCTGACTGAGGATGTCCGCAAGGCTTTGTGCGGTCTGTAAAGCCGGTTTGTTGTCAGAGTTGTTGGCATAGTTGGCCACAAGCCAGAAAGTCATGGCCGAGTCTTTGATTCGTTCTATCAGTTCTTCCATAATGATTGTATTTTATATGATTGGTATTTCAAACGACTTCACGACACAAGAGGCATCCCTGTCGAGGAACATCCAGTACAGGGAACGGTAGGGTACACCGTTTGTAGTCTGTGCCTGATAATCAATCTTCACTTTCCAGCCGGAAAAGCGTGGTTTTTTCTTTTGCTCGTCGCTGCGCATCCGGACAACCGAACGCATGGCTGACATGGCGTTCATCTGCCGTTCCATCAGGGAAGAGACAGTTTTGTCCGTCGGATTGATGTTGTCAAATCCGTTTGTGGCTCTCATGACTTCCTGGTTTACCTTCATCATGGCCTTGGCTATTTCCATCTATTGCTGTCCGATAAAACTTCCGTACATCCAAATTAGGCTTCTCGACCGCTGATTTTCAGCGGTCGAGTCTCGTTTAATTCCGAGACAAGCCCCCCCCCTAATCAAAAAGGGATGGCTCGGGTGGCTTTTCCA
>DAVZJV010000019.1:35408-40070 GCA_052272595.1 Alloprevotella sp. | reverse complement strand
GAGCCACAAAAGTGACTCCGGCTCATGCATGTCGATGTGTCTGGCCTTATTCCTCATCCGGTTGCTCTCCGGCAGAGCCAGGCTGCGCTTCAGACCTGCCGATAGAGGTAATCCCTTACTTGCGGGTGGTCAAATTTTGGGGCTACTTTCTCACCCTGCAATTTGACCCATAGAGACAAACCACGATTTTTTACCCTGCAATTTGACCCATACGCCGAATTCTTTTCATAATCAGCAACTGTTGAGCTTTGTTGATGAGGGATGATTTCCAGATGGCTAGATCTATACCGGATTGTCTTGCAGCTCGCCGCCTCCGACATAGGACGGCCTGTCCTGTATGATAAGAGCTGCATCACTTTCCGATGCAGAACTTGCTGAATATAGTTTTGAGTACATCACTTGTTGTCACTTCTCCGGTTACTTCACCCAGGTGGGTGAGTGCTTCCCGAAGATCTTGGGCGAGGAGGTCTACCGGGAGGTTGTCACATGACAGCCCCGCCTCGACTCTTTGTAAGGCTGCCAGCGCCAGGGAGAGACATTCATGATGACGGGCATTGCTCACGATTACATCTGAAGTTTTGTCGGCTGCAGCGCGAAGTCCGGAAACGGCATTGCTTATGGTCTGCTTGAGTCGTTGGATATCTTCCGGAAGGTAAGCGGATATGAGAAGTCCGGTTCGCTTAGAGGCTACGGCAGGATGGGCGGGATCGAGATTGGCAGAGAAGGTCGCGAGGTGTTGTGAGAGGGCGGCCCGTTCTTCAGCGGTGAGGAGGTCCGACTTGTTGGCAACGATGATTGTCGTGGTCTCAGCTAGCGAGGATGAGCTATGTGTTTGACTAACTAGTCGGTTGTATTGAGCCTCGAAGTTTGTGGCGTCAATGACCCAAAGGAGAATCTCGGCGCGTTCTATCTCGCGCAGTGAACGCTCGATTCCCATCTGTTCAATGCGATCCGTCGTAGTGCGGAGACCGGCCGTGTCAACCAGGCGAAGGAGGGTGCCGTCAGCTAGCGTGAGGGTGGCTTCAACGGTGTCGCGCGTGGTGCCTGCAATATCGCTTACCAGCGCACGGTCATCGCCGATGAGGGCATTGAGCAGCGTAGACTTGCCGGCGTTGGCTTCGCCCACAAGGGCCAACGGGATGCCGCGGCGCAGGGCGTTGCCCAAACGAAATGTAGCGCAGAGCTCCGAAAGACGGTCGGTGGCTTCATGGGTGACAGCGAGGAGCTGAGGGCGTGAGGCAAACTCCAAATCCTCATGTTCGGAGAAGTCCAGCTCGAGCTCAAGTAGGGCTGCAAGATTGGTTAGCCGTTTACGCAGCTCCTTGAGCGACTGGCTGACGCCACCTCTGAGCTGCTGCATGGCCAAGCGGTGATCGGCTGCAGCTCTGGAAGCGATGAGGTCTGCAACAGCCTCAGCTTGCGTCAGATCGAGTTTGCCGTTGAGGAAGGCTCGCTTTGTATATTCTCCAGGCTCAGCCAGCCGGCACCCTTCTGCCTGGAGAAGCGTGAGAATCGTAGACATGATGTAGGCCGAGCCGTGGCAGGTAATCTCTGCCGTATCCTCCCCCGTGTAGGAGTGGGGGGCGCGTGCAATGGTTACCATCACTTCATCGATGATCTCTCCCGTTGAGGGCGTCGTAATGCGTCCGAAATGGGTCGTACTGGCAGTGGCTTTGCTGAGTGACTTGAGCTTTGCCGAGGCAGGACGGAAAATACGCCCTGTCAGCGTAATGGCTTCGGGGCCGCTCACACGTATGATACCCAATGCGCCACCGGCGGGAGTGGCAAGGGCGCATATGGTGGAGGAGGTGGATGATGGCATAGTCTACAGAGAGGGCGGCGCAATAGGTGAGCCGACGATGAGAATCTTATTTGCAAAGTTACGACAATCCGCTGTTTGTCTGGCACGGAGTCTCTGTGCTGACTGTGGGGTATTGCCTTGGCGTTGTGTTCGTGAGAGGGGTGAAGCAGTTTCGTGGAGACACTTCTACCACTTGTCCTTTTCCCAAAACTTAGCCTTCGCCTTGGCCCAGCAATAACCTTGCACTACCTTTGCATCGATTATGCTAAAGCTTTTCCTGATATTGATACCCTTGTTGGCGCTCTCTGTAGGCCTGCTCTGCGTGCGTTTATTCTTTGGACGAAGCGTTCGGAGCGGTCATGTGAGCGAGAGCGGCGCTTTGCGGAAAAGAGGCATCGGTTGTGCGCAATCACAGGATCTCCAAGCACGGAAGGGGCGGTGAAAGGCCCATCGGCTTAGATCCTGATCATATTCACTTCATCTTAGCTAATAGAGTCTCAACTAATATGATTCGCAATCTTTCTAAAACAGCGCTTGCGCTCATGGCTTCCCTTACGCTTTTGAGCGGTTGTAATAATAAGGGCCCAGCTGATAAAGTTCGTCAGAATGGTCTGCCTAAAGCCTCAGCTTCTGCTTTGGCTCAGGGTGGAGCGGTTGCCATTGTAGATATCGATACGTTGGCCAGTCAATATGATTACTGCATTGAGGGTCAAAAGGCTCTCGAGGCAAAGCAAAACGGCTTTCGCAATCAGCTCAATGCAAAGGGGCAGGCGCTTCAACGCGCGATGATCGACCTGCAGAAGAAGGCGCAGGGCGGTGGCTTTACCAATCAGGCACAGGCTGAGCAGGCTCGTACTTCACTCGAGCGTCAGCAACAGGCGCTTCAGAAGTATCAAGAGACCGCTGAGCGTGAGATGAGTAAGGCGACAGAGGCTTATCAGAAAACCTTGCGTGACAGTCTCAATAGCTTCCTGCGGACGTATAATGCCGACGGCCGTTTTAAGGTGATCCTTAGCAAAAGCGGTGACAATGTGCTTTACGTCGATCCGGCAGTTGACATTACCCATGATGTCGTGACTGGGCTAAACCAGCGTTATGCTAAAAAGAGTGGTGGAAAATAATCCCGCCCTCAGCTTTGCCATAAAGCGTAAAAGGCCTAATTTTGCACCGCAATTACGGAGCTGCTGCTCTGTAGCTACAAAATAGAGTAGATCAAGGAAAGTTGCCGGAGTGATCGAACGGGGCGGACTCGAAATCCGCTGTACGGCTTGTCCGTACCGGGGGTTTGAATCCCTCACTTTCCGCTACGGGCTGGAGGCTGACCATCATGTGCAGGCATCGCAATCGATGCGTAACGCTTGAGGTTAGCCTCCTTTTTCGTTTCTGCTTATTGGGGTGCTGGCCCTTTATTGTAGGTCTGAATGACCGTAAGTCCGGTCTGGTAAATCTATTATAGGTCCTCATCGTTTGTAGTGTTATCCATATGAAGTCTCTCAAAGAACTCTATCGTATAGGGCAAGGCCCCTCTTCAAGCCATACTATGGGGCCGCGTCGGGCAGCTGAAAGTTATCTGAAGGCTCACCCTCATGCACGTCGGTTTCGCGTGACCCTCTATGGCAGTCTTGCCGCAACAGGAAAGGGACACCTAACCGACGTGGCTATTGAGCAGGTGCTTGGTGCTGATCGCACGGAGATTGTCTGGCGTTCGGATATCGTATTGCCTTATCATCCTAACGGCATGAAGTTTGAGGCGCAGGAAGGCGATATTGATGCGTTCATAGATCCTCGTACGGTTTATAGTGTTGGTGGAGGCGCCTTGGTGGAGGAGGGACAGACGCGTGACGAAAGCCCGGATATTTACGATCTGGATCACCTGTCTGATATACAGCGCTGGTGTGAGGAACGGGGCAAGAATTACTGGGAATATGTTGAAGCCTGCGAGGGCCCCGATGTCTGGGACTATCTCGAAGAGGTCTGGCGTATGATGAGCGCAGCGGTAGAGCGTGGTATCGAGCATGAAGGTGTCTTGCCCGGTTGCCTCAAACTGCGTCGCAAAGCACCGGATTATTATATCCGCGCCATGGGGTACGGAGCCAATTTGCAATCGCGAGGATTGGTCTTTGCTTATGCGTTGGCAGTCAGTGAGGAGAATGCTTCTGGCGGAATCATTGTTACGGCGCCTACCTGTGGTGCAAGCGGAGTCATGCCGGCTGTGCTTTATCATATAGAGAAAACGCGGCATTTTCCCCTTCGTCGCATCCTCCATGCGTTGGCTGTAGGCAGCATCATTGGCAATATCGCCAAGACTCGTGCTTCTATTTCGGGGGCAGAGGCTGGTTGTCAAGCCGAGGTGGGGGTGGCCTGTGCCATGGCTGCAGCTGCTGCTAATTACATTTTTGGCGGTTCGCTCGCTACAATCGAGTATGCAGCTGAAATGGGACTTGAGCACCATTTGGGTATGACCTGCGATCCGATCTGCGGTTTGGTGCAGATACCCTGTATTGAGCGCAATGCACATGCTGCTGCAAGGGCACTTGATGCTAATGTCTATGCGACCTTTGCCGATGGCGTGCATCGGATTCCTTATGATAAGACGGTAGAAGTGATGAAGCAGACAGGTCATGACCTCCCGTCTCTCTATCGTGAGACGTCTGAGGGCGGCTTGGCTGCAATCAAGTAATGCTTGGCATAATCCATTGATAATAAGCGTGATGCTATGATCTGCCAGTGCAAGGGGAAAAATATTTAGGGTATCTCCTTGTCTACTTCACTAAATATCCCTACTTTTGCACTCGCAAAACGCAAGAATCCTCTTCCATACGGGGAACTCGAAAGCGTAACGGCTCCTTAGCTCAACTGAA
>DAVZJV010000019.1:0-35308 GCA_052272595.1 Alloprevotella sp. | reverse complement strand
TAGAGCATCTGACTACGGATCAGAAGGTTATAGGTTTGAATCCTATAGGAGTCACTTTTACATAAGTGCGAAAGCACGGGCCCACGGCTCCTTAGCTCAACTGAATAGAGCATCTGACTACGGATCAGAAGGTTATAGGTTTGAATCCTATAGGAGTCACCATTGAGTTTTATAATCTCTCAGAAGCGGATAGAAGCTTGCCTTCTATCCGCTTCTGTCTTTTGTCAGCTTGGTGTGCGCTCTAATGGCAAAACTTCAAGTGCTCTCAAGGTGGGAGGTGAATAGCCGGGAAAAGGAAGCATCCGAAACCGGCCGTTTTGTAGGGCACAAATTTCAGATAGTGTTTTCAAGAAGTGTGTCTGACGAGGGGGCATCGAGCACACGGTTTGATTCAACAAGGAAAAAGCGGGAGTCATCAACCTGCCTTACGGAAACGACGGGATGGCTTCTCGGAGAAACGATATGCGGGCTAGACAAAACAAGAAGGCGTCTACTTAGATAGTGTAGGCAAACTGTTACGCACTACCTACACTTTGCTACCAGATCTTCCAAAAGACTTGTGTATCAGTATATTAGGAGTGTAAGCGGAATTAAATACAGTCACCCTGCCTACACCCTGCCTACACCCTGCTTACACCCATCTGCCAGCGGCACGTCCTTATCGGGGCAAAGACGGGTGTAGGTAGGGTGTAAGTAAGGTGGCAGAACATAAAGTTCTACCTACATCCCTATTGGTTTGTCTTTCAGTTGTTTCAGGGCGTGAGGTGGTAGTGTGTAGGTTGTTGTGCAAAATCTATGTTACTTCCTATTATTGCCCTCCGACAATAATCCGATGTTTGTGCGGAGCGCCCTGATAAGCTGCCGCAACTTAGTAACCATCTGAAAACGCAAACGCCCCGCCCGACATCTTATGGATGTCGAGCGGGGCGCTCACGATTAAGTAAGTGGTATCTCCCTACAACGTGGGAGAATGCTCTGGATTAGTTAAACCAGCGCACGTAGCAGAAGTCCTGACGGGAGGGCAGAAGTTCGTTCTTCGGATACATGCGGTATGCCACGTGGTAGGAGCCTGCGAGATCGAGGCTCGCGTTAAGCTCGAAGGTGTAGAGGTTGCCTTCGCGCTTGACAACCTTCATCGGCATCACTTCATGGATGACCTCATTGCCCTCGTTGCCACTCATCACTACGAGCTCTACGCCGATAGCGTCGTCGAGTCCTTGCTCGTCGATGACGTGGCGCACGGTAAACTCGTTGCCGCTGATGAGCGTGCCGTTGAGCAGGTTCTCGCTGCGCTCAGAGCTGACGACCTTGATGTCGTTCCAGCGCTGTGCCACGCCTTCTTTCCATGCGGCGATCTGCTTGGCCAGCTGGTTGTTGTTGGCGGCAAGCTTCTTGGCGCGGGCGGCCTGGGGGTTATAGAAGCGGTCGTAGTAGTCGTCGAGCTGGCGCTTCATCGTGTAGTTGGGGGCGATGCGGGCGATAGAGGCCTTGACCGTGTGAACCCAATTCTCTGAGTAGCCCTTGCGGTTGCGAGAGTAGAAGAGGGGGATAATCTCCTGCTCGAGCATAGAGTAGATGGTCGAAGCGTCGAGCTTGTCTTGGTGCTCCTGGTTCTCATAGGTGCGGCGGTCGGTGAGGGCCCAGCCGGCGCCTTCGCGATAGCCTTCGTACCACCAGCCGTCGAGCACGCTGAGGTTGACTACACCGTTCATCAGCGCTTTCTCACCTGAGGTACCAGAGGCCTCGAGGGGACGCGTGGGGGTGTTCATCCAGATGTCGACACCGCTGACGAGACGGCGGGCAAGCTGCATGTCATAGTTCTCGAGGAAGAGGATCTTGCCCATAAACTCGGGACGCTGCGAGATCTCATAGATCTTTTTGATGAGTCCCTGACCGGCACCGTCGGCGGGGTGAGCCTTGCCGGCGAAGAGGAACTGTACGGGGTAGTCGGGGTTGTTGACGATCTTAGAGAGACGGTCGAGGTCGGTGAAGAGCAGGTGGGCGCGCTTGTAGGTGGCAAAGCGGCGAGCAAAGCCGATGAGCAGCGCGTTGGGGTTGATCTTGTCGAGCAAGCTGACCACGAGCGAGGGATCTCCCTGATTCTTGAGCCAGTTCTCACGGAAGCGGGCGCGGATGTAGTCGATGAGCTTGTTCTTGAGCTTTATGCGCGTGTTCCAAATCACCTCGTCGGGCACATTGTTGATGCGGTCCCAGATGGCCTCGTTGCTCTGATCGCTGAGGTAGGCCTTGCCGAGATACTTCTCGTAGACAGCCTGCCACTCCTTGGCACACCAGGTCGGGAGGTGAACGCCGTTGGTCACGTAGCCCACATGGCTCTCCTCGGGGTGCTTGTTGTAAATCTTGAACCACTCGTCGTGCGTGCGCTCAGCGTGGTCAGGGCGGGTGGGATCGGGATAGTAGCCCGGCCAGATGCCCTTGAACATCTGCTGGCTTACGCGTCCGTGGAGCCAGCTTACGCCGTTGGTCTCCTGAGAGGTCTTGCAGAGGAAGGTCGACATGCAGAACTTCTCACCCTTGTCGTCGGGGTTGGTACGGCCGAGGCCCATGAGGTTGTCCCAGCTGATGCCCAAGCGCGAGGCGTAGGGGTTGAGATACTTGTTGAAGAGACCCTCGTCGAAGTAGTCGTGACCTGCAGGCACAGGGGTGTGGCAGGTGTAGAGCGATGAGGCACGTACGAGCTCGAGGGCTTCGTCGAAGTTGAGACCCTGGCTTACGTAGTCGGCCAGACGTTCCATGTTGCAGAGTGCGGCATGGCCCTCGTTGCAGTGGTACACGTCTTTCTTGATGCCGAGCTTCTTGAGCGTGAGCATACCGCCGATACCGAGGAGATACTCCTGCTTGATGCGGTTCTCCCAGTCGCCGCCATAGAGGGCGTGGGTGATGCGGCGGTCAAACTCAGAGTTGAGCTCGTTGTCGGTGTCGAGCAGATAGAGGGTGATGCGGCCTACGTTGGCCTTCCAGAGTGCGGCGTGCACCATGAAGTTGGGGTAGGGCACGTCGATGATCACCTGGTTGCCCTCTGCGTCGGTCACGCGCTCGATGGGGAGACGTTCAAAGTCCTGAGCTTCGTAGTTGGCGATCTGCTGGCCGTCCATAGACAGGCTCTGGCGGAAGTAGCCGTAGCGGTAGAGGAAGCCAATGGCCACCATGTCGACATTGCTGTCCGAAGCCTCCTTGAGGTAGTCGCCGGCGAGGATGCCGAGACCGCCAGAGTAAATCTTAAGCACGTGAGTCATGCCATATTCCATACAGAAGTAGGCCACTGAGGCGCGCTTGGGATCGGGCTTTACGTCCATGTAACGACGGAAGTCGCCGTAGACCTTGTCCATGCGAGCGATGGTCTCCTCGTCGTGGGCCAGCTCTTTGAGGCGGTCGTAGTCGATCGAGCGGAGCAGGTCGATGGGATTGCGGTCAACCTTGTGCCAGAGATCGGGATCGAGACTGCGGAAGAGCGAGAGCGCCTCGGGAGTCCATGACCACCAGAGATTGTGTGCCAGTTCGTCAAGCTTCTTAAGCTCGGTGGGGATGTGGCTCTTGACGTTGACCAATCGCCAGTTGGGCTTGTTGGCGTTGCTTGATTTAACGTTCATAGATCTGAGATGTGTGTGAGGATGTTGTAGAATGCTTTTGATGTTACTTCGATGCCTTGTCGGCCGGCGTTTCGTTGTTTAGGGCTTTGCCTCGGAGGGCTGCTCGCTGCAGGGCGAAATCGTAGGCTTCGTAGTAATGAGAGATGAAGTATTTCCACTGCGCCTTGTCGGCAATAGCTGCCGCACGTTTACGCAGGGTATCATAAGAGCGAGTAGGCTGTGTAGAAAGACGCTCGATGGTGTCGGCAATCTCGGCAGAGAGCTCGAAGTAGTTGGCGTCGTTGCGGTGAGCTACCATCACGCCGTCTTCGATCTTTCCTTCGTGCTGGAGAACTTCGTCGACCCACTGGCCAAAACCGCTGAGGTCTGTCGTGATGCAGGGGATGTGGAAGGCACAGCTCTCGAGCGGAGTATACCCCCAAGGTTCATAGTAGGAGGGATAGATCGAGAGGTCCCCCGCTGAGAGGATATTGTAGTAGGGGAGATCAAAGATTCCGTCGTGACCATCGAGGTAACAAGGTACGAGGATTACTCGCACGGGGTTACCATCGCCCCCTTGCAGACCGGCTAGGTTGCGAATTTGGGAGACGATGCGATCTTGGTCTAGGTTGTACAGATCGTGGGTGATGAAGGGGTTGGGTAGGGGAGAGCCCGCAAAGGTCGCTCCCAAGGTATGGGCGAGCCGCTCCTGAAGGTCTGCGCGTGCCCCCTTAAGCCAGCAGGGTACCTCAATGAGTGCCAGAATCTGACGGGTCGTCTTCCCTTCGTGAGTCAGCTTCTGCGCTAACTCCGAGAGGGCTTCGAGATATACGTCGAAACCTTTGCAGCGGTAATCGTTGCGCCCGCTGGTGGAGATGATGAATGTATTCTCCTTAAAAGCGACGCCCGTCAGTGCGCTGGCAACGTTGAGCACTTTTGCGCGAGCTTCAGCACGCATCGTATCGAAGGCCTTGCCTGTGGGGACAAATGCCTTCTCAAAACCATTGGGCAGAACCACATCGGCCGGCTTATCAAGCAGTTGGCGGCACTCGCGGTCTGTGAAGCGGCTGACAGTGGTGAAGCAGTCGGCATGCCATGCGCTTTGCTTTTCAATGCTGTGCTTAGCCTCCATGTGGAGCTCAGAGGCCATCTGGTCTCCGTGGTAACCCTCGAAGTAGGCGTATAGCTCCTTGTTGTTTCCGGCGATGGAGCGGCCGATGCTTGTGGCGTGAGTGGTGAAGATGGTTGCCACTTCGGGACGCTGGTGCTGCAGGAAGAGCATGCCTAGTCCCGACATCCACTCGTGGGCTTGGTAGATAGTCTTGGCGTCACTAGGCAACGCGAGGCTTACGATACCTTCGACTGCTCGGGCTGCGGCATAGGAAAACATGCTAGCTTCGTCATAATCGCCATAGGCCTTGAGGGAATCGACGCGGAAGAGGCGCCATGCTTCACCATAGATTTCGTCTTTCTCGGAGAAGAAGGGCGTGAAGTCTACGAGTAATGCAACGGGTAGTCCGGGCACTTCCCATCTACCAATCTTAATTTTTACGCCAATTTCGCGGGCGGCTTTCACCCATTCGGGGTGTACAGTTGCATCCTCGGTAAAGTCGGGGTTCGCCCCTTCGCCTTTGAGCCATGGACCGATGAAGGCGAGCTTATCGCCCCAGCCCTCTAAGAGTGTCTTAGCTCGTGTGGAGAGAACGGTGTAGATGCCGCCTACTTTGTTGCAGACCTCCCAGCTCGTCTCAAATATGTAGTCAGGACGAGCAAGAGAAGGGGCGGATTGCGTTGTCGTATCTAAGGGTTGCATAAGCTAGTGATGAATAAATGCTGTACCGCTGTCGGTCTTTGTGCCGTAAAAAGCATAGAGACGGATAAGCATTGCCCCTTCGTCAGTGGGTCGATTGGGTCTCGACTCATTAAATATTGGGGGCATCGCTTATCCGTCTCTTGGAGTCCGCATGGCGGAGTTTCCGAGTCGGATGACCGGTATGTCGTGATTCCGTTGGGATTCGAACCCAAGACCCACAGCTTAGAAGGCTGTTGCTCTAATCCTACTGAGCTACGGAACCATAATCTTATTATTGAATGTCTCTCTGCACGCATCATCTTGCTGGGTAGGAGTCATATCCTGCAATGGTCGTTAGCTTAACCATAGCGCAGGCAAAGGTACGACTTCCCCTTTCATCGTGCAAATTTGGAGGGGGGTAAACTGCTATTTGCCTGGCTTTCGGCCTAATCGTCATTATTAGGGCAGCAAGATTGTAAAATGGGATGGCACTGTTTGCTAAGCTAGGGATTGGGGAAGACGGGTGCCGAGGTATTCAAACTCGAAGTTATTGCCGCGAGCTGAAGGCAATTGGCTCCGCGAGTCGAGCTCCGGGCGGTTCCTGAGATGCTCGATGATTTTGTCGTAACACTGTTGTCCGTTGGCTGCATTGACGTAGGCTTCAAACCGAGTGTCCTTATACTCACACTTCTGCGTGTTTGGAATGGTGATGACACGCTTGATCGTCAGAGCTGCACGATACCAGCCGAGACGACGTTGGGTGAGTTCGGCCATGCGCAACTCTTTACGTCCCATGCGGACGGGAGCGTTGAGAGCGGAGGGCGTTGCTTCAGCTCGCTGCGTAAAGGAAGGTTTGCCTACCTCATTTTGCGCTGGATTGTCCGTCAACGGAAAATCTCCCGTTGCGGTGGGCTGTCCGATGCGCCGCTGCTTAAACTCCTCCATCGTCTGTGCTTCGGTCTTGATCAGTATGAAATAGACTCTGGGGCGGATCTTGTAGCGCTTGGGATAGGGCAGGTCACTGTCTACGTAGGCTTTGACGTCATCTATCATGCGCTTGCTCAGCGGAATCTCAGGTATAGAGGCCAGAAAGGACAGCAGCTCATCAAGGTTATGGGCCAGCGTGTCGTGATCGAAATAGCGCGCGTAGATGTTCATCTTGATAGATTACGTGGGGTGCAGGCAAAAGTCTCGATTGTGATGAAAAGAAAAGTCCCGGAGGATTGTGCAGCCTGATTATTTGCTTGCGACAATCCTTCGGGGCTGCCGAGAGATTTGCATATAGTGAAATAAGAGAGAGCGGAAAACGAGACTCGAACTCGCGACCCCAACCTTGGCAAGGTTGTGCTCTACCAACTGAGCTATTTCCGCAGGCGTAAGCACCCGTTGGGTGAAGAGGAGGAGACTCGAACTCCCACGTCGCAATGACACTACCACCTCAAAGTAGCGCGTCTACCAATTCCGCCACCTCTCCGTGTAATCTCTCCTTAAGTTAAGTGAGACTTCGGTGCTTACTAATTAAAAATGTGTGCCCAGAACAGGACTCGAACCTGCACGTCATTGCTGACACTAGTACCTGAAACTAGCGCGTCTACCATTCCGCCACCTGGGCAATCTGTATTGCTATAACCTGCAACGCTTCGCAGGAGAGAGCGGAAAACGAGACTCGAACTCGCGACCCCAACCTTGGCAAGGTTGTGCTCTACCAACTGAGCTATTTCCGCAGATGAAGCCTTGTGGAAGGGTGTCTTCCTGTAAGGCGGTGCAAAGGTAGAGCTATTTTTGTTACCGGCAAGCCTTCTCGGCAAAAAAGTGCGCCTTTGTCGGCATTTTCTGCTTTTGCTGCCTCTTGTCGAGTCCTTTCGAACGCATTTATCACTATCTTCGCGCCATCATTGTCATATTTCAACCAACTATCCTCACGCATATAGCTATGAGCAGACATAATCCTTTTCGCGGGCTCGGAATAGCCCTTGTTACACCCTTTACAGCTGAGGGGGCTATCGACTATCCCCGGCTGGAGGCGTTGGTCAACCATGTGATTGACGACGGAGCGGATTTCCTTTGCGTACTCGGAACGACTGCGGAGACGCCCACGCTCACACTAGATGAGAAACGTGAGGTTATTAAGGCCATAGCTGTTGCGAATGGTGGTCGCTTGCCGCTGCTTCTCGGTGCCGGTGGAAACTGTACCGCAGGTGTGATTGACTACCTGAAGGAGGAGGACCTATCTGCGATTGACGGTGTCCTGATCGTTGCTCCTTATTATAATAAACCTTCGCAGAGTGGCCTCATCGCCCACTTTAAGGCTGTGGCGCAAGCTACGGACAAGCCTGTCGTTTTATATAATGTGCCATCTCGCACGGGAGTGAATATAGAGGCGTCTACGACGCTTCAGATTGCGCGGGAATGCCCTAATGTCGTGGCGATAAAAGAAGCTTCGGGCCGTATCGGCCAGATAGAGGAGATCGTTGAAGGTGCTCCCGAAGGTTTTGAGGTGCTTAGTGGTGACGATGCCATTACTTTTGAACTCCTCACGATCGGTGCTGTAGGCGTGATCTCAGTTGTCGGCAATGCTTATCCTAAGGCTTTCTCTACGATGGTTCATGCCGTGATAGATCGCGGCGATTATACCGAGGCTTTGCGCGTTCACCGCAGTCTGTCTAAGGTCTATAAGCTTCTTTCCGCCGATGGCAATCCCTCGGGGATCAAGTCGCTGCTAGGAGTTCGCGGGCAGATTGTCGACGCACTTCGCCTGCCTTTGGTGTCAGCCCGCAAGGAAACCGCTATAGCGCTCCGTGCTTTCGATGCTTCGTTTGAAGCTTAGCCTATGGCTTACGCCGTGTGCGTGAAAAGAATGTGGCTTTTGCCGACTGTATAATTATCCTCTTTTGCTACCTTTGCAATAAAGTAAACTTATGTCGATCACGCAGACAAGGAATAAGCTCCTCGAAGTGGCGCGCAAACTCTTTGCCCAGAAAGGGCTGGAGGCTACGACTATGAACGATATTGCATCGGCTTCAGGACGTGGAAGGCGTACCTTGTATACCTACTTCCGCTCGAAAGAAGAGGTGTATAACGCTGTCATAGAGGAGGAACTAGAGCGTTTGTCTGAGCGCGTTGACGAGGTGGCGCTTACGGATGATGAGCCAGAAGACAAAATTCTCAAGCTCATATTTACTCACCTGAGCATCATTCGTGAGATGGTGGCTCGCAACGGTACCCTTCGCGCTGAATTCTTCCGAAATATATGGGTCGTTGAGAAGGTGCGAAAGACCTTTGATCTTGAAGAGCATCGACTCATCGAGAATCTCTTGGTGGAGGGCGTCCGAAAGGGACGCTTTTCCATAGATCACGTAGGACTGATGGCTGACATCATTCATTGTTCGGTAAAAGGGCTGGAGGTTCCTTATATCTATGACAGACTCGGTGAAGGGCTAAGCGAGGAAGAGGCCTATCAGATCATTCGTCGCCTCCTTTCTCGAGTGCTGCTCCTTTCTCCTGCTCCTGAGGACAGAAAATAGAGGCGCTCCAGTGCGTCTCGTCTTGGTGAGACTGTTTTATCTCTGATATTCATAACACTAACACACCTATAAAAGTTTTTTTCAAAATGGGACTCTTAAATGGTAAAGTGGCGCTGATTACCGGTGCCGCACGCGGCATTGGCAAGGCCATTGCACTCAAGTTTGCTTCGGAAGGTGCTGACATCGCTTTTACCGACCTCAAAATCGATGAAAACGGTGAGGCAACGCGCAAGGAGATCGAAGCTCTCGGCGTGACCTGTCGTGCTTATGCATCCAATGCTGCAAATTTTGAAGAAACAGCAGAGGTCGTAAAGCAGATCCATAGCGATTTCGGCCATATTGACATCCTTGTCAACAACGCCGGTATAACAAAAGATGGCTTGATGATCCGTATGACTGAGCAGCAATGGGACGCTGTCATCGGCGTAAACCTCAAGTCTGCCTTCAACTTTACGCATGCTCTCGTGCCTCTTATGATGCGTCAGCGTGGTGGTTCGATCATCAACATGGCCAGCGTGGTCGGCGTTCATGGTAATGCCGGTCAGGCCAACTATGCTGCCTCCAAGGCCGGCATGATTGCCCTGGCTAAGAGCGTAGCTCAAGAGATGGGTAGCCGCGGTATCCGAGCTAATGCCATTGCTCCTGGATTTATCGAAACGGCTATGACTGAGGCGCTCTCTGAGGATGTTAGAAAGGAATGGATGAAAGCAATTCCTTTGCGTAGAGGTGGTAAGCCTGAAGACATTGCCGAGGTGGCAACCTTCCTCGCTAGTGACATGGCCAGCTATGTTACTGGTCAGGTTATCCAGGTTGACGGCGGTATGAATATGTAAGTTCGCCGACGAGTCTAGCAAAATAAACTCCTTACAGAAAGAGCTAAAGCCGATGTCTCACCCTGATTGCCTAATTGGGCTTAGGGAGGCATCGGCTTGAGCTTTTCCTATCAAAAGATGTCCGTAAACGTTAGGGACATTATCGGCAAGTAAGATATAACAACATTGTGCAAGTAATCTACGAAGACAATCATCTCCTAATCGTCGACAAAGCGGCTGGCGAAATTGTACAAGGCGATAAGACGGGAGACCGTACGCTCACCGATGACGCCAAAGCGTGGATAAAAGAGAAGTATCACAAGCCTGGGGCCGTCTTTCTGGGTGTGCCTCATCGTCTAGATCGTCCCGTATCCGGTGCGGTGGTTCTGGCGCGTACGAGCAAGGCTCTCTCACGCCTCAGTGCGATGTTTCGCGAGGGAAAGGTGGCAAAGACATATCATGCCATTGTCTGCGCTCCGCCGCCGAAAGAGGAAGGCATACTTGTTGACTACCTCGTGCGTAACGAACGGCAGAATAAGAGTTATGCCTATGATACGGAGCGGCCAGGTGCAAAGCGTGCTGTACTTGATTACCGCCTTATAGCCCATTCCGATCGCTATTGGCTTCTGGAGGTAAATCTTCACACAGGGCGCCACCATCAGATACGCTGCCAATTGGCGAAGATGGGCTGTGTCATACGGGGTGACTTGAAGTATGGCGCTCGTCGCTCCAATCCCGATGGGTCTATCTCACTTCATGCTCGGCATGTGGCTTTTGAACATCCGGTGAGCCATCTGCCCATTGACGTAACCGCGCCTTATCCTGAGAGCGATAAACTTTGGATGGCTTTCTGACGGTTCGTTTTTAAGTAGAACTTCAAGCGTGTATACCTAATAGAATGAAAATATTGTATTTGCATGGCTTTGCTTCATCGGGGGCTTCTGGGACAGTGCAACTCCTCCGCAAGCTTTTGCCTTCGGCAGAAGTAATTGCGCCAGACATCCTCCTCTCCCCCCAGGTCGCTCTGCCTATGTTGCGTGAGTTGGCAGATAAAGAAGCCCCTGACATCACCATTGGTACAAGTATGGGTGGAATGTATGCGCAACAGCTTCGAGGCCATCTGCGCATTTGCGTCAATCCGGCATTCCATATGACGACGATGAGCAAAGTCTTCCGTTCTGGTGCCAAATACAAGTGGCTAAACGGACGAAAAGATAACGAAAAAGAGTTTGTCGTTACCCCTGACGTCTACAAAGCTTGGCGCGAGATGGAGCGCCATCAGTTCGACGACATCTCGCCTGCCGAGCGCGAACTTTGTTACGGTCTCTTCGGTATGGATGATACGACGGTCAATCCAATCAATGCCTACAACGATTTCCTGAAGCATTACGCCCACGCCAAGCGATATGACGGTGGGCATCAACTCTGCGAGAAGGCGCTCAAAAACGCGGTTTTACCCTTGCTCAAGGAACTGCTTGGGGATAAGGCCTTCGTTGAAGCCACGCAGCCGCCTCTACCTGACTATATGCGTTGGGGGTGAGTCTACCCCCGATCTCATTCGGTAGCCTTTCCGCGGTAACGCGCCCTCTAGTTTCTCACTTACTCAATCTCCCTCTCTCCCTTTTCATGACAGGAGAGGCTCCCTACAAGAATACTCCCAAGAAATGAACAATCGCATTATCCGCAAAGAGCGCTTCTCAGAGCGCGTTTACCGCTTCGTAATCGAGGCACCCCTGATCGCACGTGCACGGCGGGCGGGGCATTTTGTCATCGTACGGTGCGGTGAGCGCGGTGAGCGTATGCCGCTCACCATTGCCGAGGCCGATCCCAAGGCAGGGACCATCTCGCTCGTCGTGCAGGAGGTGGGCGTATCTTCCGCCAAACTCTGTCATCTTAATGAGGGAGATGTTATCACCGACGTTGTAGGTCCCTTGGGAAAAGCCACTCACATCGAGCATTTCGGCACGGTCGTCTGTGCTGGTGGTGGCGTAGGTGTTGCGCCAATGCTCCCCATTGTCCAAGCGCTGAAGGCGGCCGGCAACAAGGTCATTACCGTCTTGGCGGGGCGAACCAAGGATCTCATCATACTAGAGTCTGAGATGCGTGCTTCGAGCGATGAAGTGATCATCATGACCGATGATGGCAGCTATGGAGACAAGGGGCTCGTCACTGAGGGTATCGAACGTGTTATAAAGCGTGAGCAGGTGGATAAATGTTTTGCTATCGGGCCTGCTGTGATGATGAAGTTCGTTTGCCTGTTGACGAAGCGATACGCCATTCCTACCGACGTTTCGCTCAATACGATTATGGTCGATGGTACGGGCATGTGTGGAGCTTGTCGCGTAACGGTCGGAGGCCAAACTAAGTTTGTCTGCGTTGATGGACCGGAGTTTGACGGGCATCAGGTGGACTTCGATGAGATGCTCCAGCGCATGCGCGCCTTCAAGACTGAGGAAACGGCAGCCGATGAAGCTGTCAAGGCGCACCCCGAATTGCTGAATGTGGCGGAATGTCATCCTTCGGAAAGTCAATCAACCTTTCTCGCCCAAGAGCGCAGCTTGTCCAGTGCAGCGGTAGCTGATGATGCCGCACCTCAGCATGTGGCGCCGGCCAATGTTGCCCCGTCGTCTTCTGCAGAAGACGAAACTTCGCGCGAGGCTCAGTGGCGCAGAGCGCTCCGCATGGCTATGAAGCCCAAGGAGCGTCTCGCGATTCCCCGTGTGAAGATGGCGGAACTCTCCCCTGAATATCGTGCTCGCCAATTGCATGAAGAGGTAGCACAGGGTATCACGCTAGAGGAGGCTGTACAAGAGGCGCATCGTTGTCTCGACTGCAAAAATGCCGGTTGCGTCGAGGGATGCCCTGTGGGCATTGATATACCATGTTTCATAGCCCACATCGCCAAAGGGGAGATCCTCGAGGCGGCGCATACCCTTAAGGAAACCAGTGCGCTGCCCGCCGTCTGCGGACGTGTCTGCCCTCAGGAGAAGCAGTGCGAAAGCCGTTGCATCCATCATAAAATGCGTTCCTTGCCCGTGGCCATTGGCTACTTGGAACGTTTCGCCGCCGACTATGAGCGTGAGGCGACCCTTAAGGCGCGAGCTACTGGCGGCGATGGTGCAAAAACTCACAATGAAGTCCTTTCTGCGAAGGGTGGGGCAGAGCAGCCCCGTATCGCAGTGGTAGGCAGCGGACCGGCCGGACTTTCCTTTGCTGGCGAGATGGCTCGCAGGGGTTATGCGGTTACCGTCTTTGAAGCACTGCATGAGATCGGCGGCGTGCTGAAATATGGCATCCCGGAGTTTCGCCTCCCCAATCGCATCGTAGACTTTGAGATCGACAACCTGCGTCGTGCCGGCGTGCGCTTTGAGCGTGACTGCGTAATTGGCAAGACGGAGCGCATCGAAGATCTCATGCATGCACAAGGTTATGCCGGGGTTTTTGTTGCCTCTGGAGCGGGTCTGCCCAACTTTATGGATATTCCCGGTGAAAATGCTACGGGCGTACTCTCCAGCAACGAATACCTGACCCGTGTCAATCTCATGGACGCTTCCAATGCTGAGAGCGATACGCCTGTACCCTTTGCTAAAAACGTGGCAGTTATCGGTGGGGGCAACACGGCTATGGACTCTGTACGCACTGCGCTTCGTCTCGGTGCGGAGACGGCCACTATCGTCTACCGTCGTTCGGAGGAAGAGATGCCTGCTCGCCTCGAAGAGGTGCATCACGCCAAAGCAGAGGGGGTGCATTTCTTAACCCTCCATAATCCTCTGCGTTATCTCACAGACGAAGCCGGCCGCGTCAATGCTGTCGTACTTCAGAAGATGGAGCTGGGCGAACCCGACGAGAGTGGCCGCCGCCGCCCCGTGCCCATCCCCGGAGCGACCGATACCCTCCCCGTTGATCTGGTTATCGTAAGCATCGGTGTTTCCCCCAATCCCATCGTACCTCGTTCGGTTGAAGGCTTGCTGTTGGGGCGTAAAGGCACCATTGCTGTTGATGAACACATGGCTTCCTCCATCCCTTGTCTCTATGCAGGAGGTGACATCGTGCGTGGTGGAGCCACCGTCATCCTGGCGATGGGAGACGGACGTCGTGCTGCCAAAGAGATGGATGAATCGCTTCGGGCCAATCGCTCGTAACGTTGTCTTGCGGGAAGCCTTGTAGACTACATATGTCACTGTTGGGCTTATATTCCATTCCTTCAATGTCATGGGGTCTTTTGTGCTTCCATTCTGCGGTTTGGGGGATATTTTGCATCGCCTGGCAATATTCTGATACCGAACGTGCGGATGTTCCGAAGCTTCATGATGAAGTGACGAACGGCGACGGTACTCAATATACGCGTCGTCGCACGATCTGGGATACGAAAGATTAAGCACGTCTCCTCATCTTATCTATCGATGATTCATGTCGGTTAAAGCGGGAGGCACACCACTCGGTGTGCCTCCCGCTTTGTATTTGTTGCTATCCTGCATAGCGTAAGGGATAGGCAAATAAGCCGTGAGCGTTTGTGCGGTCGGTCTAGTGGCGGTAGGGAGCAACGTGATCGAACCTTAGGGCTCGGAGGGTGATTCCGCAACTCGCTCCATGGCGTTTGTCGCCAAAATTGCAGCGCTTAGATGTCACTTTTGGTATTAGGCGTGGACGACGAGGTGATGGGGAGGGCGTGGTGAAATGGTTCGTGAGGATCGAGATTCCGTGATGTGGAGTTTTGGGCCGAGAAGGGAAAAGCGTATACTTACAGCAGGGCGGGGAAGGCTGATTGGGGAAAATTAAGCCCGAATTCAAAAAAAGACATTAGGCTGTGGCGGGTCTGAAATCGTTGTTTACTTTTGCAAAAGGAGGAGGCGTTCTGCGAAGTTTTTCGCCTGCACGCCCTGAAAGCTTCTCGCCTTCTTAGTCCTCTGATATTATCAACCTGCCTTTCCTCAAGGATTGGCATAAATAATGGTGCAAGATGAAAAAACTTTATCGCATCCTCAAGAGCTTATTCGTGTTTTGCATGCTGGCTCTTACTATTTGCGGCGCTTCGGCGCAGGAAACGGTCGTATTCTACGAATCGTTTAATAAGTGCCCCGGTACGGGCGGCAACGGTCCTTGGAATGGACCAGTTGCGAGACACGAACTGAAAGAAGCGCATTTTGATAATCCAGGTTGGAAATATACCAATGGGAATGCCGCGTCCAAATGCGTAAAACTCGGTAAGGGCAGTGCTAAAGGCAGTGCCACTACGCCTGCCATCGATCTTGACGGTACGGCGACGCTGACTTTCAAAGCCGGTGCATGGGACCAAGGAACCGAAGGGACAACGCTTGTCGTGAAGATGACCGGCGGCACGCTCAGCGAGAACGCCGTTACGATGGTCAAAGGCAAGTTCACGGAATATACTTTGACCATTACAGGCGGTACTGCAGGAGCGAAAATCACTTTTTCCGCTAAGACGGCCGATCACAACCGTTTCTTCCTCGACGAGGTGAAAGTGACTTTGGCCGGCGGTTCGGCCGAGGAGATCGCCATCCCCGCTATCGCGACCTCCGAAGGCTACGCGACCTACTTCACTGACAAGGCTTTTATCATGCCCGAAGGTTTGGAAGCTACGACCGTGAGCAATGATGGGGAATCCAACAGCCTATCGATGCCCTGGCAATATCAGCCCGGAAATACGGTACCCGCCGCAACCGCTTTGCTCGTCAAAGGAACGAAGGGCGAGAGCTACCGGGCGACGGTCGTCAGTTCGGCTGAGAAAGCTCCGGAAGACAACGCCCTTTTCGGCTCTATCGACACGGAGACCCCGACGGAGGAAGGCAAATATTACAAGCTCACCTATTCTAATGAAGAGGGTAGGGCTGTACTCGGATTTTTCTACGATAATGAGACGGGATCCGCCTTCGAAAGTGCCGGAGGCAAGGCATATCTCCGTCTGCCGGCCGACGTTAGTGCCGCTGCCGCAAAGGGCTTTGCCATTGATGGCGATGTTACGGGCGTCGGATCCGTGAAAAGTTCCCAGACCGTTGATTCCACGGTCATCTACAATCTCAACGGCCATCGTCTCCTCACTCCCGTGAAGGGCGTCAACATCATTGGCGGGAAGAAGGTCCTCGTGAAATAAGTAAAGACTTCCGAAAATGAAAAATACGTATAGAAAGCCGGTAACCCGTCGTTACGCACTCAAGTGCGGGAAAATGCTGGCAGGGAGCATGCTCGAGAAGCATGATCACAAATACAATGAAGGTGTCGACGGTGCCGGTACGCAGTTCAGCCGAGGCTGGTCTTCAGCTCATTGGAGCAACGTTGAAGAGGACTAGGCACTCAGTTAACAGAAAGACCGTTCGGAATTGAAGTCGGCGATGCTGAAAATATCAGTCCGTTAAGGCGCTAGTTCCTTTCCCCTCCGTGATTTTCCTAATTAGGCCGCAAGGCAATCATTCAAAGGGCCGGCACTCCAATAGGGTGCCGGCCCTTTGTGCGTTGTGCTTTTGGGGTTGGGTATGTATAAAGGAACGACATCCGTGATAGGGATGTTCTAGCTTGAGGTACAGATAGTTTGCCGCTGATGGCTTCGAGTTTGTGGAGGCGTAAGAGCAATAGGGTTGAAGGGACGGTAACGAGCCGCCTTCCCGGAGAAACAAGTCGCCTTCCGCTTTTTACGAGCCGCCTTCCCGTCGCGCCGGCAAGGCGGCTCGTGACCGTGATCAAGAAGACGGAGTATGAATACGCCCGTTACGCAGTTGCTCAGGGACGCTGGCGTTGAGGTCGTGACTGACGTGAAGGCGATGGAGGATGTGCTAAACAAATTTCTTTCAGGATTATTCCGTAATAGTTCTTATCTCCAGTTAATCAATACTATCTGCACCTTCTTCCCCATTACAACACGATTGCAGCGTTTTTTAGAAAAAGTAGCGGAGCCCCACCAAGAGCCCCGCTACGACAGAGATATGACAGCACGCTCCCAACCGAGAGCCTGCCTAGTTAAACCGATGCGAGGATAAGCATTACCCGTCAATTTGCCAAACGACACCCTCACCAGGGAGTCAGCGTCCGCCGCACCCGCCCCATGCGAGTGTTGAGCGCCGTCGTGATCGCCTCCCTTGCATCCTCCAGCCGTTGCCGCCACAGCACTACGCTCCGCTCCGTCGCCAGGTTCGTCAGCCCCATCCAGTCCACAAGCACCCGCGCCACGATACATTCGTGGATCAAGTTGCCGATATGCTCCACCGTCGTGCGGCTAAACGACCCAAGGAGTAGCAGGTCGATCCGATACACCCCCTTTTCCTTCAGCGTATCGTCATAAGCAAGTCCTTCCTCTACCCCCGTCCGAACATACGGGTACAGCAGACCGCCCTCGCCCACCATGTCGAGCGGCATGGCTTGCGACAGGATGCGCGCGAGCTCCAGCGACAGACCGCTGGCGTCATAGCGTTCGTTGCCCGACTCCACAGATACCGACAGCTCGCCCAGCCCGTAGAAGGCGCGCATCTCCACGCTCAGCGGGATGATCACCCAGCGGTCGCCAGCACGGAAGCAGAGATTATTGCGGCGCACGAACGAGGGAAGGTTATAATAGTTCTTCTTGTCGTCATCGTCTCCGCCCATGCCACCGAGCAGCGCCAGCGCCGCACCGAGCGCAAAGGCCGATGCGGCCCACACGGCCGCCTTCGCCTTCGCCGACTTCGATTTAGTGGAACCGCTCAGGATGTTGTAGGTCGCCTGGATGGCGGGGTTCCAAAATAGGTGGGTGTCGCGCAGGAAGCCAGCGAAGTAGGCGGAGGTCTTGCCGCCTCCCGTCTGCCCGACTGCATCGGCGAACTTCGCGCCGGCGCCCTTCTTGTTGAAGTTCACGGAAATTTCCTTCGCGTCCCATACCGAACGCTCCACGCTGCGCCCCGCCTCGCGGCTCGTCACGTAGGCCGTGAAGCGCGTGGAGTTCTCTACCGAGCGGTTGAGGGCGTCCCAGCGCTCGCCCAGAGCGGCGAAGACCGTCCGTATCGAGGCCTTGCCGTTGCGCATCTTCAGCTCGCGGTCCAAGATCTTCTTCTGAGCGTCCACGTCACGGAGCACGGTGTAACCCGTCTCGCCGCCGCCGAGCATAAACTCCCTGAAGTAACGCTCTACGGGCTTGCTTACATCCAGCGTGCCAGCGTTCCATTTGTGCAGCAGGTAGCCAATCCGCACGGGATTGAGCCGCGCCGCGTTGAGGTCGAACCGTGCCGCGTAGGCGGGGCTCTCCTTCACCCATACGAAGGTGGAGGCAAAGCCGAAGTCACGCGCGAAGTTACGCGCCACGAAGGCGGGCGAACGGCTCGTGTAGTTGGCCGACAGGAAGCGGTTGAACTTCTGGAAGGCCTCGCCGAACTTACCGAGCAAAGGAACGTCCGGATTCGTCATGCCGTTCATCGCCTGAGCCAAACGGGGATTGCCGTTCACCGTCAGCACGTAAACCCGGCCGCCGCGATTCACCAAAATCTGATGCTCGCGAAGCTCCCCTCTACCCACGCGGTAAGGAACCTCCGCCGTCTCCTCACCGTGGCGGTACTCGTCGGGATGGTCGGCAAGCTCTTTCCGCATTTTGCTTTCAAAGGCCGAAACCTTCTCGCGGACTTTTTCCGCGCTGTCGCCAGCCTTCACGTCGGCGAACTGGGGCACCCACGCCTCTGCCACGGCGTCCCACTTCAGCCACAAATCGTTCACGCTCACAAGGTCCGTCGGGTGGTTCAGCACAAAGTTCAGGAAACGCTCCTTCACCAGGTTGCGGTTGCCCTGACTGATAGCCGCCTCGGCCATCTTAGCAATCTCCGCCAACGGGTCGTCAGACTCGCTAAAGCGGCCTTTGGCACGCTTCGTCACGTCACCGCGCCGGTCATAGGATTCCGTCAAATAACCGTAAACCTCGCGGGCCTCCGTATCGTTGAAACCACGGAGCGGAACATAATGCTCGTACATGCTGGAGATTTCACGATACGCGGCCTTCGACAGCAAACCGCTCTCATAGTTCTTCTTCAGCGTCGCACCGGTAGCTTCGCGTACACGATCCCATAGCGCATCGGTGGCATACGAATCCTCGAACGACGACACGATCACACGCGCTTCGTCCTCAGCGGCGATGGCGCCTTTCTCGCCCGTCAGGCCCGTCAGGCCCGCATAGTCCTTGTCCGCTAACTCATCCATAAAATCATCAGGCGTCACGTCGGAGTCAGGATTCTTCGCAAGCTCCTGCGCCGCCAAACCCGCAGCCTCGCAACCGCGCATCCAAGCGTTACGCTCCAATCCGTGCTTAGCCTTCAGATACTCCGTCAACGTCCTGTGCGCCTCCTTGCGGCCAATGCCATCCGCCGTGCGGATCGCATCCTCGATACGCGCCACCTCGTCAAGGAGCGGAGACAACACAAGGTTGCGATACAGCATCGCCTCCGCGTGATTACGCGACGACAACGCGTTCTCCGCCAGATAAGCGTTCTCGAAGTCCGCCACAGCCTCCATGCGCAGACCCTTCCTGCCAAGCGCCAGCCGCATAAACTCCTTCAGAGAACGCATACTATCCTGCACCGCCTCCAAAGTCTGATAACTAGACGATGCCACGCGCTTGTCATAAGCCTCACGCACAGCCTTCACCGAGCGCGAATAATCCACGCCGCCCTGAGGCGTTGCTCCCGGGCGATACAGCAGCCCCTCATCCGCCGTCCCGCCGCCATAAACGCCGTCCAGATATGCGTCATTCGCATCCTGCTCGGAAAATTTTTCACCCTCCGTCTTGGGATTCTCGAAGTTCTCAACTACCTTTGCGGCAGAAGAAAGCTCTGAGTGTGCTGCTGCTGCCGCGATTGGTGCGGATTGGTGGGACAGATATTCAAGAGCTTTCTTTTTGTTTATATACGTAGCTAGTCCGTCATTCAACCAGCCAACGATACCCCGTGAGCCCTTACCGAACACCGAACGCACGATATTGAAATCAACATCGCCATCCTCGCCAAGGTCAACCGACACAAGGAAGTTGCCCTGCGCAGTCTTTAGCTCGGTAAGGATCGAACGGTTCCCTTCCTTCTGATAGTTATCAAACACCGCAATCGGCGCAGCCACCGCCTTCGGCAAATCACGGAGCTCGTCAAGCGTAAAGCCGTGTTTACGCATCTTCTTGATGACCTTATTGCCGTACAGCTTCATCTCCTTGTCGGCGACACCTGCGCTCTCAAGCACCTCGGAAGGACGGCCCAGCGAGAGCACCACGCTGTCCGCATTGCGCTCCGTCAGCTGGCCCAACTCCTCGTTAAACCGCTTGTTCGTCTCCTCAAGCTCCTCACTCTGAGCTTCATTCGATGCCCCCGATTCACTCGATTCGTTCGACACACCGCCGCGAGCCCCGTTATCACGTAAGGACGTTATAACGTTAGAACGGCCTTCGCCGCGACCAGCGCCTTCACGCCCGTCCGCCAGCTCCATCCGCCGAGCCACGTCCTGCGCCTCCTCAAGCGCCGTCATCTCACGACCGCCACGCACCAGCGCAGCATGCGAAGCCTGAAGCACATAACGCAGCTCGCTGTCGCTGACCTTCACGGGAAGCAACGGCAGCGCCTTCCGAAGAAGCTCCTTCAGACCGTGAAGCACGTTGCGCCACCAGCGCCCCACGCGCGAGTTGAAGTCCGTCCGCTCGGCAAGTCCCGCAATATACTCCTCCGTAGCGTCACGCAAGCTCAGCGCACGACCGTCCAAAGCGGCACGAACCCTGAGAGAGTCGATGCCCGCACGGACCTCCGCCGAAGCGTCACGATATACCTCGTCCAAGAAGCTGTCGAAACGCCCGCCCAGCAGATTGCGCAACCCGTAGTGAGCCACAGCCTCATGCAGCACCGTACGCGTCACGTCTGCCACGTCCGCATGGTTCGGCACCACGATCACAATCTCGCCCGTCTCGCGGTCATACCAGCCTCGGGCCTCCGCACGACGTCCCGTCAAACCCTCACGTCCCCTCAGCACGCGCACCTTACCCGTCAGCCCCAGCGACTCAACAGCACCCTCAGCCGCCCGAACCATCGCAGCCGACGAACGGGAAGAACCCGCACCATCGCGGAAGAGCAAATCCTCCTCGCGGGTCACCTCCGCAACCTTAGCACGGCGGTCAGCCGCGTCACCCCGCTTATACTCCACCACGCGAACGCCCCGATCCCGAAGCGCACGCACCACGTCCTGCCCAGTACCCTCAGGCACCACGGCAGCGCGGATCTCGTCAAGGGCCACCACTCTGCGAGGCTTAGCCTCAAAGTAGCGCGCAGGAATCTCCGAAGCCTTCGCGATCAGCCCCGCCAGCTCCTCAGCGTCCGACATCGTCATGCCAGGATAGTACGGATGCAGCGCCTCATAGTAGCCCGCAGCCGTATCGTGCTCCATCAACGCATCCCGAAGGTCGCGCTGAATGTCCGCCGCGCTCCAGTACTCGTCACGCACGCCAGCAATACGGCCAGTCACCTCATCGATACCGCGCAAGACCGCCCTGCGCATCTCGTCACGCACGGCGGGATCAATCTCCTGCAGCCGTTTCTTCGCAGCCTCGCGGATCGCCTTCAGGCTGCCGTACGACCTCGCAGCAGCAGCTAGCGGGTCATACGACATCGTGCCGCCGCCCTTCTCATCCTGAGCCAGCATATCCCGCATCACAGCTTGGAGCGTCACCTCATCATGAAGCGCATCCCACGAGCGGTGTATGCCTCGCGGCGTAAACGGATCCTTCTTGTTGCGAATCCCGCGCTTCGCCACAGCGCCCTCATAGAGCTTCCCGATCCACTCGCGGAACGCCACGTCCGCCGACGGCACCAGCTTGTTCAGCATAGCCTCCAAGCCCGCACGGTCCACCTTAGCGGCCACGCCGCCATCCTTCGCCGTTTGCTCCGCATCATAGGCCGCATCCAGCAGATCCATGTACATTTCATCATTGAAGCGTCCGCGAAGGTCGCCCAGCACCTTAGCAAGAGCTTTTCCAAGCGACAGCCCGCTCCTCTTCCTCTCCATCGTAGTCAGCGCGGGCATCTCCTGCAGCGTGCCGCGGGCGTAAGCGTTCGCCAGCTCGTCCCACAGCGCCTTGCCCTCCTCCGTGTCAAGGTCCACGGCATCGAACGGGTGGGCATGCGCCTCATCCACCGTCACCCCATGGCGCGACAGCACATCCGTCACCAGCCGCACAGGAGCCGGCACCTTCACCTCGGGCTTGAAGTGAGGCACATCGACCTTCTCGCCCTTCGAGCGCAGATAAGCCGCCTTCAGCAGGGGCGACGACGACAGCAGCGTTGTCACGTCAAGCCCCCCGCCATTCAGGCGCGATTCCAACCCCTGTCCGATATCGTGCGAGCCAAGCGCTTCCCACACATCCTGCGGCACAAGCTCACGCACCTTCTTCACCGCATTCTGCACAACGTCCCTGTCCAGTTTCGACTCCACCGTCGGAAACGTCGGAGTCCAAGCGTCACCGTCATACACCCTGTTCGTCTTCCGCTTCGGGTCAATCGTATGCTTGTCAAACACCAGAGAAATCTCGCCAAACGGCTCATGACCCATCTCCGCACGCGTCACCGCAATGCTAGGCATCGGCAGACCGCCAAGCTCCAGAGAACCACGAAGCTGATCCTCCTCCACGTTATGCACAGCCATCAGCTCCTTCTTGTCCTCCTCAGAGCCCTTGCGGAAGAGCAGGCCAGCGTCTTCCAGCGAACTGCGGCCGCTGCTCTCCGCGCTCCTCACCCCGTCAGGCGACAGCGGGAAGTAGACCGTCCCGTCCACGTCCACATTGCGCACGACCACACCGTCCTTGCCTTCAAGGCGGGCCTTCTCCAGCTCTCCGCGGATGAAGTCCTGCCACGGCCCTTTCCTTCGCGGATCTATCGTAATATGACGCTTGCGCATCTTACGTAGCTGATTCTGGCTCGGCTTCTCGGTTGAGTGCAAAGGCGTCCACGTAGCGTCTACGACATGGGGATTGCGGATGTTCAGGAACACGGGCGCAGCCTCCGCATATTCGTCCACACCCGCCAGACGGTTAGCGGCATATTTCGACGAACTGTAAGCCTTCAGCCCGCCTTCGCCCTTCGCCACATACGCCACTTGCGGAGTACCGTCTTTATTCACGGCCACCGACACAGCCCCGTCATTCTCGCCACCAGCATTTTCCCAGTCGCCAAACCACGACTTGAAACCGCGCGTGCGCACATGCGCCCACTGCTTCTCTGCCGTCGGCGTCTGCAAATACCCCGGGAACGTGCCGTCCTCCTGAGCACGCTTTACGATCGAACGCTCCTCCTCCGTCAGCGCGTCACGCGCAGCGGTGACGGGATTAAACTCCGCCGCAAGGCTCTTCAAGGGCATCCGCGCAAACTCCTCCGTGCTCAGTCCGCTCAGCGCTTTCGCATCCAGGCCGAACACTTGAGACACAATGCGCTTCACGTGCTCCCACACATCAGCAATCCACTTCTGGAGCGCCTCAATCCTAAGCGGCGTAATCGTGGCGCCTTCAAGCTCCTCCTTTGAATATCGTTCCCAGTACTCCCGCAGGATACGCTCCCCCTCAGCGCCCGACAGACGGCTATGCACCTCGCTCGCCACAAGATCCTCGTCGTCACGTATATCAGCATAGTGCGGGTCATTGACCACCTCGTCCCATTCGGGCAACTCACGCATAAGCTCCACGCCACGAGCCCACAGGTCGGGATAGATCTTCCGTATAGCCATATCCCACAAGTGCGTGTACTCATGCACAGGCGTGTTCCCGTTAAGCAAAGCAGGGTCAAGATACACCTTCCCGCCCAGCGCGAAGCCATACACTTCACCGTTCGGAGTGCGCAGGAATTGAGCGCGCCCCTTCTCATCGCTCAGCGGTCGCGGCGACACAAAGCGCGCATCATAGCCCTCGTCCGTGTACTTGCCAGTACCCAGCCAGTCAAGGAGGCCGCTCACGATCCCCTTCATCTTCTCCGTCGTCAGATTCGCAGGGTCATACACAAGCTCCTCCAATTCCACGCCCTTGGCACCACGGAACTTACTATTCCCCAGCTTGATCACCACGCTAGTGTTGTGTCGCAGCTCACGGTTCTGTACAAAGTTGCGGGCACTTGCAGAGTGGTCGGACACTCTCAACACATACCCCTCGCCATCAATGTGCTGACTCATATAGCCGCTTCCCTTCTGCGAGGGCAACGTCAGGATAGAGCGCACCTCATTGAGAAACTCCGAGGCGCTCATTTCACGCTTAGTTAAATTATCCGAAAGGGCCGCCAATCGATTCCTGAAGGCAGCGCGGTTGCTATCAGAAATCTCTACCTTTGCATCGGATCCTCTCCCAAGCATAGTCGTGGCCATACGTTGCGTATGGCGTGCGTAGCGGGGAGAGGATTCTTTGTTTTCCAGCTCGTCAAGCATATCGTTGGCGAGCTCTTTTTCTCTCTCCACGGCCAGCACCTCCTGCATCACGGCGCTATCCGTCACCACGTCTATACCTGCTTTACGGAGCAGCTGGGCGGCTCCCTCGCCAGCCTTACGGTCCAGGAGCTTCTGATACTCCACGTCCGCAGCCTTCCGCTTGCGCTCTTCCTCCTTCCGCACTCGCTCCTCGGCCTCGCGTGACTCTTCCGCCTTACGCCCCTCTTCCAACCGCTTGGCGCGCTCTTCATCCCGCATCTCCTGAAGCGTGCGGCGCCACTTCACGGGCAGCTGCATCTCCAGCCCCTCGCGCAGGTAAGGCCACTCCTCAGCCGTAAACGCGGGAGCCTCGTCCTCCGACGCATCCCTCACCACGCCAGGCGCGGCCACCTCCTTGTTGTAGCGGTCAACCTCCGCCATCAGCTTCACCAGGTCGCCCACGCCGTAATCGTTCAGCGCCAGATCAATATCCACGCCCCAGACACCATAGTCGCCTTTGACATCCTCGCCCCGCTCGTTCCTGTGGCCATCGTCAACCCATAGTTCCACGCCATTGCTATCCTGCCGATCGCTTTGCGGCGTACCCCAGTAGGCCTTCGTATGGTTCGCGGAGCGCACCTTATAGCGCACGCCCTCACGCTCAAACTCCATGTAACGGCTGCCCGTGCGGGCCACATGCGAGTCCGCCTTCACGCCCTCCTGCTCCAAGCGGTGGAGAAGCGCGTCAAACGTACGGGTAGGGTTCGCACGCGTGAACGTGATACGGCGCCCGCTGCGGAACGTCTTAGAGTCACCGATCGCAAACAGCGGCATCTCGGCCATCTCATCCGCCGACGTCACAGCCTGCGCCTCACCCGCCCTCTTCTGTGCAGCCACATCCCGCGTATCGGCGGCTTGCGCATTCTTGTGAGCCACATATTCCGCGAAAGGTTTCGTCTTCCTTCGGCTGCTGTCTATCCACTTCTTGAAGCCCTCCAAGCTCACGGGAGTAATGACGAGCTTGTGCTTGTCTCTCCAACCCTTCTCGTAGTTGGAGAGATAAGCGTCCCGAGCTTCGGCTTCATTGTTGAAACCGATCATCACCTTGTGTTCGTCAAAAGTCCCGTCCTCGTTATACTGGTCAACCACAAACACCCGATCTCCGTCCCAGCCGTCCATGTCGTTCGTCAGGAACACGTCGATGTGGTCACCGTCCGTGCCCACCGCGCCACGGATATAGCCGTAGCTGTTGTGCATCTCCGTCTCCCACTTCTTGCCGTCTGCGTCAACGCCGCTACGCACGCTCCCCTTAGGGTTCTCAATCGTAATATCAAACGGCCCAAGTCTTACGTGCCCCTTCTTATAGTTCCCCGCCTTCTTCTGCGCATCGGTCGGATTAGTCTCCGTAGCCTCCTCCGCAGCCGCAACCGCCGCACTTTCCACGCCGCGAGTGTTAGAACGTGAGGACGCTTGAACGTTAGAACGCCCATTACCCACCTCCTCCAGCTTCGCCAGCCTGTCAAGCATCTCCTTCAGAGACAGGCAGTCCTCCCCGCGCTTCCACGCGGCGTCTGCAAGACGATCCATCTCCTCAGCACCTACGGCATCACTGAGCGCCTCCCATACGGCAATATACAGGTCGCTCTCTTCGTAATAGTCCACTATCTCCTCGGCATCCTGACGCAGCTCGGTCTCCGTTGCAGGCTTGATGCCGAACTTGCGCTCCAACTCGGGGGCCTCAGATCTGCCCTCGGCCATAGTGTTCTCGATATACAGCTCACGCTCCGCGACAAACGTCTTCACGCCCTCCTTGGCATACGCTTCCGCAAGCGCACGCTTGTCCTTCTCCTCGGAGGCACTCGTCTGCTTCTCCTCCGCCTGCTTCGCACCAGTCTCCTCACCCTTCGCGGCACCTGAAAATTTTTCCGAACTTTTCCCCGCAGCGCCTTGCGTCTTGGGCACCTCAGCACTACCTTTGCTCTCAGAAGCTACTTCTGAAGAAGCATCAAGGACATTCGCGAGAATGTCCCGATAAAGGGAAATACCTCCGTGAGGCTTAGACGCTGCGGTTTGAAGGGTATTTCCCTTCTTTATTTTGCTCTCAACGAACACCTCATGCACGTACAGACGTTTCTTGTTCGCGTCATGAAGCACGCGGCAGAACACGTAATTGCGCTCATTGTTATACTCTATCGGATAGGCAAAGTAGTGGTCCACCACGCCATGCTCACGACTATCGGGCAGCGTCCCAAGATACACAGCATGCCCAAAACCGTCAGCCAGTGACGTAATGGCATCCAGCTTCGCCTGTCCATAACCATGCGCCAACGAACCGCCCACAGAAGTCTGACCAATCTCAACCTCACCGACCTCCGTATCATAGTGTACGGGAGCGGGTACATGATCGCTCCACCACCTTTCAGCGGCCTGCCGAGCCGTCAGGCCGTTCCCCGCGGTAATAAGCCCCGTGCCGACACGTATAGCATCACCGCCTTGAAGCAAGTCGCCACGCCTTTCAAGTTCCTCAGCCGTCATCTCCAGCGGGCTGACGGTTCGTGTTTCAGGCTTCTCCCCTAGTCTATCCTGCGCGGGTACCTTATGTTCGGCAGTGACGGTGCCTCCTCCCGAGCCGCCTTCACGGCCCTCGCCAGCATCGACAACTTCGCCAGCGCCAACTCCTGGGCCGACATCCGCCGACCGCTTCCTCGATTCGACAGCGCCTGCGACGGCCTGCCTCTGTGCTTCTTCGTTTCCATTATTCAGTAGACTTATAACATCGTTCAATATCTCATCCTTCCCGCGGACACCGCCCGTGAACATATCGATCTGACCGCCAGCAGCCTCAGCAGCACTCTCGTTATACAGTGCCAGCACACGCTTCAGCTGAGTCACACGACTGTCATTCAGCGCATCCGCCAACAGCATCACAGCAGCGTTACGACAATCCTCAACCGTAGCCTGACCATCCTCGGGGAACATCTGATACTGCATCGCATAATCGCTCACATGCGCACCAGCCTTATAACCAGCCTGACGAGCACGATAAGCCAAGCGCACAGCCTTGCCAAGCTCCTCCCCAAGACCATAGTCCACACCAGTAGCCTCGCTGCCAGCACCACGCGACAGCTGAGCATTACGAGCCAGCTCGCCCAGCGCGGCGACCACGCTCAAGCGCAAGCTCTTATACTGCGTCACCATACGAACAGCGTCAGGCATACGCTCAAACGCCTTACCCACAAGCACATTCTCCAGCACCTCGCGACCCACCGCACTGATACCCTCACCGTCATACATCTCGGCCATCTGCTCGCGACTCAGCACGCCAGCCTCCTGCAAGTCACGCATCGCAGCCTGCGAAGCCACCTTGTCAGCATAGAAAGCACCAGGAGTCTCAAACTGCGACATCCTGCGCGTAATGCGGTCAAACGTACCGTCATCCACCACCTTGCCCATCTTCACAGCCTGCTCCGTCTTGTTCTGACTCTTCTGCTCAGGGCGGTTAAACATCGCAAACGTATCCGAAGTATAAGGCATAGCCTCATCAGGCACAAACACCACACGGGGATGCTTCATGCCATCCACATCCTCACGCGTGAAGCCATACTTACCCGCATACTCACGCAGATAATCCACATAAGCACCGTCCGTACCCTCGCGAGCCGCAATATCACCCGCCATCGTGCGGCCGTTGCCCGACAGCACCACACCGTCACGGCTCACCACCACAGGCGTCTGCAGCGCCCTGCTGTCATACTTCGCACCGATCTCCCGCGTGATCTGCTGCGCCTCCGCGTCACGCTCATAGTCACGGTCATTCACCGTCTGCCCGTGCTCGTCCACAGGGAAGCCCTCTGTCCTGGCAAACCCGTTCCCCACATCATGGCTCGGCGAAGCCGCACCGCTCTCCGTCAGCACATAGTGACCCTTCACACGCTCCCCAGCAGGCAGCACGACCTCATCGGCCACACCCTCAACCTTCGGAGCAGCCGACCACCGCTCCACGATACGCGGCATAGCGCGGTGCGCCTCACCCTCAGCCTCAGCCTTCTTGCGGTTAGCCGCCTCACGGGCGCGGGCATCCTCAGCCCACTGAGCCATACGCCCCTCCTTAGCCTCAGCCTCCAGCGCCTGCACGCCCCGCCAATACTTCAGCTTAGCCTCAGCCTCCGCCACCTTCGCGGCGATCTCCGCCTTCTCGCGGCGCATCCTGCCGAAGTCAGCCGTAGCCCGAGGCCGCTTCCCGCGATACCGCTTCAGCTGCGCCTCAGCCTCCTTCACACTCTCCGCCACAAAAGCGTCAGCCTCATCCCTGGCCAGTCCGCTCTGCGCCTCATCATACAAGAACCCGTGCGCCTGCTCCTCCGTAGCCGCAGCCCAGTCTGGAAGCTCCGTACCGTCCTTGTCCTCATACATCGGCATCGGAGCCACACCGCTTTCAGCCCCAGCCTCACCAGTCGGGGCCGCAGACGCAACCTCCGCAGACTCACCCGTCAGGGCCGCACCAGCCTCAACCGCACCAGCAGGAGAAGCCTCACCCGACTCCGCGTCCGGGCCCTGCTCCACCACGATGTCAGCCGCCTGCGCCGGCACGCCGTCCTTCGTTATCTGAGGCTTCCTCACCAACCTGATCCGCTGTTCGCCGGGTGCAAGCTCGCTGTTCTCCACGAAATCAGCCAAAACCTTCATGCCATCGTTATACGCCATACCGGGCTTCAAGCCGTCCCACTCATACCCCTGTCCGTGCAGCCGCTCCGTCATGTCGGCTACCTCCTTGCGCTCCTCTTCGCTGAGCACGTCCTCGCCCAGCTCGTCATTGCGCGCTATCCGCGAGATGGCAGTAATAACCTGCAGCGGGTCGCTCGATGAGCGCATCGTCTCCAAGTCCCGATCCATCCGCTTCCGCTGACGCCTCCGAGCCTCTATAACTTTTGCCTCGCCGTTCTCTTGCGAGGACGTGGCGGATCGTGTATTTTTGTCCTCAGAAAGCCCAGCGGCGGTAGTAGTACCGCCTTGATTGTCAATGAAACCAGCTGCCCCACCGACGGCTGGGCTTTTTTTATCCTGCGCGTCCTCCGCCGCCGAAGCCTCGCCAGCCTGACCCACAGCGGCACCGTTATACTCCACAGCCGCGCCAGCCAGCACGTCAGCCGCCGTACTCGTCACACGCTGACCGCCAGAGAGCGGAGCGTCCCACTCCACGACCACCTGCATATCGTTAAGCTCGTTAGGGAGGCCCTGCACCGTACCCGTCACCTCGCTACCGTCCTCCTGACGCACCGTCACACGGTCGCCTATCTCCCAAGGCAGAGCCCCGGCATCCACCGTCTCCGAAGCCGAAGAAGTCGCCTCAGCCGCAGCCTCAGGGGTCGCAGCCGCAGCCTCGCCAGCACCCTCCACAGACGCAGGGTCAGCCGAAGCCTCGCCCACCGACACACCATCAGCCGCAGCATCATCGGCCACCGCAGCGGCCTCGCCCGTCGGGGCAGCCGCACCAGCCTCAGCCGCAGCCGCAGCCTGACCTTCCGTGCCCGCCTCCGCATCGGGAGCCACACGCGCCACCGCCTCCGCAGCCGCAGCCTTATCAGCCGCCTCGCGACTCACACGCAGCCGCTCCACATTGGCGTAGTCATACATCCTCTGCAGCAGCTGACCACTCAGCACAAGGGACTCACCGTCATACTCCACGGCATACCAGCCAGGCATCGCCTCGCCCTTACCGTTAGCGCCAGGGCCCACGATCTTCACGTGGTGGAGCTGACCGTCATTCAGCGAGTAGGCGTCAAACTCCTCGCCCTCCGTCAGCGACAACCGACCGTTCAATTGACGAAGCTCTTCCGTGCGCACACGCTCCACGGCCTCCTCGCGCGCACGCTTCACCTCAGCCTCCACATCAAGCGCCTGAGCATCCACCGACAGTATATCCCCAGGGCTAGCCGTTTCCAGCTTCCCAGTAGCGGCATCGCGCACCACGATGAACTTGTCGCTCTTCGCACCGTCAACCATCGTGCCGTCCTCAGTCATCGCCACGCGGCCCTTCACCACGAACACCCTGCGGTCGTCCTGCTTCATCGTGGCGGGAACGATCGTCCCCGTATCCCTGTTCCTGCGCGCCCGCACTTCAGCCTCAGCCTCCGTACCAGCCGCGGCCACACGATCCGACACGCCCACACGAGCGCCTTCCCACGCAGCGCGCGAGGCATACCATTCACGCACGCGCCCCACCGCGGCCTCGTCATAGCCTGCCGACTCCATCGCAGCCAAAGCCTCCGACGGCTTCTTCCCGCGCACCAGCTCCGACGCTTCAGGAGCGCCCTCCACACCGAGCACCGTAGCCGCAGCCGCAGCGCTATACTCATGCCGAAGCTTGATATCGTTAAGCTGCTGACCCTGCGCCTCACGGCCCTGCATAAACGCAGCGTCCATCCCGCGCACAACATCATCACGGCTCTCATCGAGCGCCTTCATCTGACCGAGGTTGAAGCCGCGCCAGCGCATCATGTTCGCCGCATAATTCACCGCCGCGTTCTTCTGATCGTCGTTCAGGTCCTCGCGCTGCCACACATCATGCAGCACGCGCCCCATGCTCTCGTTCGCCGTCCCGTCAAGCTCCTCCCGAAGCGCATTCCACGCCTCAGGCTTGCCGAACGTCTGACGCGCCCGAAGATCCGAGTTCGTCACGCCACGCTTCGCACGGGCATAGCTCATCCCGTAGCCCGCACCGTTCACCGAGGCCGAGGCCGCACCCATCGCACCAACCGACAGCGCCACGCTAGCGATCGTCTCAAACTGCACTTTCGGGTTCACCAAGTCGCTCATCTCGTTCTGACCGTCACCCAGTATCGCATGCAGCGGGATAGCGATCTCTTCCTCCAGCACCTCGCCGCCGATACCGTTCACGCCAGCCGCCCGAAGCATCCCGACAGTCTTCTGCGCCCATTGCCGCTTGCCCACGTTTGCCAGCCACTGCGTCGTCTTGCCAGCCGTCGTGCTAGCCAGCCGACCCACAAGCGCCTTGCCAGCCTTCGACCGCAACAGCTTCCCGACCCACTTCGTGCCGAACATCGTGCCAAGCATCTCCGTGCCGTTCTCTATCTGACTGCTCCCGACACCCTTCACAAAGGCACCGCCCCAGCCTTCGCCACCATAAAAGGCAGGCCCGTCCACACTGATGGTTGCCCTGACCGACAACGAGTTGCTCGGCGTGTTGGGCCATGAGATCGGCCACGTGGCCATGCACCATTCGCTCAAAGCCTGGAAGGAGCAGCTCTACCGCGGGGCGGTGAGCGATGCGGCGGGCGCCATGAGCGACACCTACGCCCGACTGAGCGACTCGAGCCTCGGGGCGCTGACGGGCGCTGTGCTCGGGGCCAAGTTCTCACGCAAACAGGAGTCGGAGGCCGACGACTACGGCTACACCTTCCTCAAAAAGCACGGCCGTAACCCGAGGGCGATGATCCTCATGCTCAGGAAGCTCAAACGCCTCTCGCAGGGATCGGGGAGCAGCCAAGTCACGAAGTGGCTGCAGATCTTCTCCTCGCATCCCGACTTCGACGAGCGCATCTGCCGCATGACCGTCCGGGCCAACCGCGACGGGGTGAAGCCGCTGCGATAAGACCTTATGCAAGAACAAGCAAGCCTGCAATACGGGGGAGCGAGGCATTCGCCCTCCGTATTGCAGGCTTGCTTGTGATTCGGTCTGTGCAGGAACTTACACGCCGCCCTGCTGGCCGCCCCCTTGGTCGCCGCCAGAGCGCAGGTTGTCGTTGGTGATGGTGCGTTCGGCCTTGCGCACCTGGGTGTTGAGCTGGCCGATGCGGTAGCGTATGCTGAGGCCCACGCGCATCATGTCGACACGGGTGCGGGTGGTGGAGCGGAAGAGCGCAGTCGTGACGTCACTGCCGAAGTGCTGGTAGCGGCCGAGGAAGTTTGCCCCGCTGAATTTCGGGGCCTTGTGCCCTCTGATGAGGAAAAGGTACTGGAAGTAGTCGGTGGTGTGGTAACCCTCGGGGACCTTGAAACTGCCGGAGAACATCGACGCCAGCGGGCCCTCGGCAAACACCAGGTCAGTGCTCTTGGCGTAGGGCGAGTCCTTGCCGTCGAGGCGGAACAGCGTGAGCGACTGTTCCTGGGTGGCCGACTTCAGGCTTGCCATTCCGGAGAGGTAGGTGATAGGGCCGTCGGAGCAGGCCAGCGTGGTCTTCTCGTCATCGGGTGCAAAGGGTATGTAAGCCTTGGGCATATACATCTCGCTGTTCACCGCATACTGCATCATCACGCGGACGTTATATCCTTGCTGGCTGAGCCTGCCGGCAAAGGCAAAGTATTTCCCCTCGCTGTCTGCCAACGGCCCCGCGAAGCCGTGGCCATGGCCCACATGGCAGTAGTAGAGCTGGTCTTTAGTTCCTTGTGCGTTGTCAGTCCTGACAATCTGCAGCATGTTGCTCGTCATGCGGTCTTCGCGGCCCTTGTCAGAGGGACTGTTGCCCACGAGACCGTAGAAGTGAATACGGCTGGAGTCAGGCAATGAAATGTTGTACTTGTGCAGGCGACGGAACATTTCTACAAAGTCCTCGGTGTTCCACTGGGGGATGTTCGGCTCGTTCTGTTTGGCTATCTTTCGCAGCTCTGTCTGCAGCTTCTGCTCGGCAATGCTGCCGTCAGTCATCAGCGAACGGAGTGCCTTCGTTGGGCCGTCGCACATCTCGATGCAGAAGTTCCTTACGCCATATTCCTTGTTGAGATGGATGAAGAGTTCGGCGCTGAAAGGCAACGACGGAGAGGAGCCATGTATCTCGCTGAAGATAAAGATATTCGTTTTACCGCTCTTGGGTGCCTCAATGAAACCGTTGGGTACGCGATAGTTGTCTTCCGCTATAGAGCAGGAATTCTTCTGTAAGTATTCTACTACCTCATTGTCTGCCGACCCGGAATAGATAAGGTGGCAGATGCCGAAGAAGAGAATGGGAAGGAGCAGCAGGACTACGATGACGATCAGTGCCCATTTGATAATCTTTCTCATCTTTGTTGTATTATTTGTCATAATATTTTTGTTCCGCAAAGGTATTCAAAAATCCATCAAGAGAGAAATGAAGAACGTTACGAGACCTCTGCAAAAGCAGGCGGAGGATTTGCTCATATGCGGGATTCTTAGTTTCTTTATCCTATGAAAATCAAGACTTCCGCCTACAGCTTTGCTGATTATAGCACAAGCCGCCGCAAGATACGTTCCCGGATCTTTAATCAGATCAACCGACTGATTGATTGGGAAGCCGTCCGCCGTATTTTGGATACGGCCCGTCTGAAGCCTAAACGCAAAAAGGACGGACGCCCCTCCTATGACAGCCTCGTGCTCTTTCGCATCGAGCTTTTGCGTGTATGGTATGGACTGAGCGACGGAGAGATTGAAGATCAGGTGAATGACCGCCTCTCTTTCAGCAGGTTTGCAGGCATTGGCCTTGAGGATGACGTACCCGACAGCACGACCGTCTGCCGATTCGCAACTCCCCGGTGTCTGCTGACGCGTACGAGGCGCTTCTCAACGAGATTGACCGTCAGCTCGAAGCGGCCGGAGTGCTCGTCAAAAGTGGGGCCATTGTGGACGCGAGCGTCACGGACAGCCTCAGAAGACCCCGCGGGCGGAAGGCCTACGAAATGGCGGAAGACCGCCATGAGAACGAGCAGAAGCAAGACGGGAAGGGGGGAATGGCAGGAAGTCAAACGCCTCGTCTCACTTGGAAGAGAAGCAAAAGCCGAATGTAGACGGAGAAGCCCGCCGAGTAATAAAAGCGGACAAGCCTCGTTTCGGCTTCAAACGGCATACCCTAACGGACGCCAACGGGCTGATCGTGGCGGACGTGACGACCGGTGCCAACGAGAGCGACATGTCCCATTTCGTTGATGTGATCGACAAGGCCAGCCTGCCTAGAGGAGCAATCGCATTGACGGACAAGGGGTATGTATCCAAGGCCAATCGGGAAGCGCTGAAAGCCAGAGGACTTCGCGACGGCATCATGCACAAGGCCTCCAAAGGCATGAGATTGACTGAAGAACAGCGTGAGAAGAATCTCTCCATAAGCCGTTTCCGATACAGGGTAGAACGTACTTTCGGTTCCATGCGCTTGTGATTCAAGGCCGGTATCGCCCGATATGTAGGGCTGGCCAAGACGATGGCGCAGCACCTGATGGAGGCTCTCGCCTATAACTTATATCGCACTCCCGGGATCATTATGTCCCGTTCTCACTAAAGGACGGGAATAATGTGGGAATATGGCCCCAACATGCCATATCAAGGTCTGTTGGGCCCTTTTTCGGTGCCTATTACGGGAAAAGCTGCTTGTCATTCCCGCTTTATAGCACAAGAGCCATTCGTTAGACACTCTCTGCCCTCCATCAAAGAGGCGGGCAGTAGGGCTAAATTCTCTGAAGTTCTTTTGCAGGGGGCTCTTTTTATTATGA
This sequence comes from Alloprevotella sp., assembly GCA_052272595.1. Classification (GTDB taxonomy): domain Bacteria; phylum Bacteroidota; class Bacteroidia; order Bacteroidales; family Bacteroidaceae; genus Alloprevotella. Next base: position 759 of record DAVZJV010000019.1, on the reverse strand, counting down.
AGAAAGAGGGGAGAAGACGGATGGGCGGGCTGTCGCGGGCTACGGCTGAGGGGAAGGAATGGAGAGGGCGGCGCCTTCCCAACGGTCGAGGGCTTGGGCCATGGCGTCGCGGCCGGCGGAGATGATGCGGCGGGCGCGGTCGAAGTCGAAGACGCCGAAGCGGTTCATGGGAATGTTGACAGCGATGTCGGGCGGCGTGAGCTGCTGGTGGAGCACGGAATTGCGCTGTATGAGCAGGGCCATGGAAGAGGCGAGGAGGGTGACGTAGTTGCCGGCGGCCTCGTCTTTGATCCATCGGGGGGCGAAGCGCTCAAGCATTTGCAAAGGGCTGCGCTGGCGCATCTTCATGACAGTGCGGGCCTGACGGATGGTTTCGCTGGCGGGGGCGCTGACGTTGACGGAGACGAGGAGGTCGCCCTCGGTGCGCACGGCGCGGTTGAGGGGCAAGGGGTTGGCCATGCCGCCGTCTACAAGGATGTGCAGCCCGATCTTCACGGGTTTGAAAAAGGCGGGGATGGAGATTGAGGCGCGCACGCCGCGGTAAAGGCTGCCGCGACCGAAGACAACTTCGCGCTGGGTGACCAGGTCGGCCGCCACGGCCCGGAAGGGGATGGGGAGGTTTTCGATCAACACATCGGGCACCATCTGGCGCGAGCGGTTCATGATGCGGTCGCCGCGCACCAGGTGGTTCATGGCGGGCGATCAGTCTATGAGCGAGAGCACATCGCGCCGGGTGAGACCACAAGCCCAATCTTTGAC
>DAVZJV010000018.1:12996-47631 GCA_052272595.1 Alloprevotella sp. | reverse complement strand
AGCGCTCTCCACCCAAGTGACCGATGCCGACCGCGCCGAAGCGATCCGAGACGAACACGGCGCGCTGTATAGCAAAGACGGGAAAAGGTTGCTGGATGGACCGAACATCCAGGAATACACCATACGGGAAGGAACGGAGGTGATTTGCGACAGGGCGTTTTCATGGTGCAGGGCCTTGCAAAGCATACACCTGCCAGAGTCGCTGCAGACGATTGGATACTCGACGTTTTGTGGGTGCTCAGCCTTGCAAAGCATACACATCTCTCGAGCTACCTATCAAAGGCTCAAAGGGTGGTTGCCCAACAAGGAAGGCTTGTATCGCTTTGAATAAAACCGCTCGAAGCAAGGCGGCAGGGAGGCAAGGCTGGAGAAGAAGGAGAGCGAGTCACAATCGCATCTCTTCTGCCACCCAAGGGCAAACCGAGCTTCTTAATATAGACACAAACAAAACCTGCCGCGCGTGCAAGGAGGGCCTTGCCGGCCGCCGGCCGCCGACTGTGGCAAACTTGCACATACACACTGAAAGAAGATGACAACGACACTTTGGACGAGCGCTAGCCACGTGCTTTCAGCCTATTTGGTGGGCTTCACATCAGCCTATTTCCTGATTATGGGCTACCAGATTCTTTGTCTTTGGCCCAACCGCGGGGAGCGGCTGAGTAAGCTGTTGGGCTGCTTTTTCATCTATTTTTCTTTCGCCTACGGCAAGGACGTGCTGCTGTCGGTGCCAGGCATGTATCGCGCCACGATACTCGACGCCGTTGAGCTGTTGGACGGTTGGGCGGCGGTGTGGTTTGCCTGTTTCGTGTTCGAGATTGCGCGGCCCGGGTGGGTAACGCTGCGCCACGTGCTGTGGTTGGTCGCGCCTCATGCGTGCCTCACCGCGCTTTGCTGCATTTGGCACAGCGAGGCTATGATGATGGTGTGGGAGGTGTATCTGGGGATCTACGGCCTGGCCGTTCTCTTTGTGGGCTATCGGCGGGCAAGAACCTACATGGACTATGTGAAGGCCAACTACTCCAACATCGACAACAAAGACATCAGCTGGGTGGGCTACGTTTACCTCATGATGTTCCTCACGCAATTGTTGTGGTTGCTGGCCTCGGTCACGGCGCATGCGCTGGCCGACTGCCTTTACTATGCCCTGTCTGTTGTTTTTTGGCAGGTGGTGGTGGTGCGCTGCCGCCGTTTACGCCCCGTGCAGCTGGAGGCTCTCCCGCCCAAGGCGGCGGCGTCCGAGCGGACCTACCCCTTTGCCGAGGCGCTCGAGGCGGCCATGCGGCAGGAGCGGCTCTACCTCAACCCCGACCTCTCGCTCAGCGATTTGGCCACACGCCTCGGCACCAACCGCACCTACCTGAGCCAATATTTCGCGACGGTGGAGGGGGCAACGTTCTACGACTATGTGAACCGTCTGCGCGTGCGCCACGCCACCCGTTTGATAGCGGAAAATGCCGGGCGCTACACGCTCGACCACATTGCCGGCCAGAGCGGCTTCAACAGCCTCTCGACCTTTCGCCGTGCCTTCCGCAAGTTTATGGGAGTAAACCCCGGCACCTACCGCCCGACAGACAACGGCACGGCCGAAGAATAAGGGGGGGCTCCAGCCGTGCCGCGGGGTTAGACTTTGGTTGCCATCGGGTGGGCGCTATTGAGCCGGGGCGTCCCACGTGACGGGCACGTTTTTAAAGACAATGACGCCGCGGTTGGCCGCATCGATGTAGCAGTTGAGCTTGATTTGCTGCAGGGTGACGGCGGTTTTTTTCACGTCGAGGAACCGCTCATTCTTCCCATCGAGCTTCACCTTTACGGCCACGCCCTCGGTCACGTCTTTGGGCACTTGCGCGAAGGCATCTGTGAAGTAGGCGTTCCCGTCTTGGTCAATGGCCATGGTCTTCACGTTGTTCATCGTTCCGCCCAGGTTGATCTTGGCTTTGTTGGCAATCATCTTCACCTTCAAGAGCAGATAGATCTGCCCGTAGTTGGCCGAAGTGCTCACGCCGTGTGCCGCTTCGAGGTCTATCTCCACGGCCGCTGCCAGGGGATTCTCCATAGTGCCGCCAGCCGTCACGGGTACGGCCTTCACGGCCCCGGCCAGGGGACTTGCGGCGTTGCCTTGCGTGCCGGTGACTACGGTGGCCGCCTTCTTCACCTTTTTGAATAATTTCCCCACTTGGGCGTAGGCGGCAGGTGCGGTGCCAAGGAGCAAGGCCACGAGGAGCAGTGTGGGTTTCAGGATTTTCTTCATCATTTCTGTAGGGTTTGGTTTAAGGGTTTGTGGGTGCGGGCAGGCCGCAGTTCCGTTTGTCTTTCTATTTTCCCATGTCGAGCATCCACTGCCCGTCTTTCGACTTGCGCAGCTTACTCACATCGTTCTTTTTCACGGTGCCGTTGCCATAGGTTACGGTGGCGGTCACGGTGGCCGTTTCGCCGTCGTTGGCAATCTCTTCGCTCGTCACATCGTACGACTTGATGCCGCCCTTGCTGTCGAAGGCTTCGGATGCCATGCTGCCAACCATGCCCGAAATCATTTTGCGCTGGCTCTCCACGTCGACGCCTTCGTCCTCGTTCATGTAAACGAGCTCGGCAAATCCGTCGTAGTCGCGCTTTTGCAGGCACTCTATGGCTTGTTCCACCGTTTGGGTGGGTGTGTTGCCGCTGCAAGCGCAGAAGGCGAACACGGCCATCAGGATGATGGCGAAAGAAAAGGCTCTCTTCATAATCGTAGTGTTTGTGGGTTTATAGATAATGAAATGGTTGTAAGGATGCTTGCCCATGCCGCCCTCAAAAACCCGTCACGAAGACGAGCTTGGGCGAGCGAAGGAAGTCGGAGGGAAACACCACGTCCTCCAGGTTGAGCCCAGCCAGGCGCACGTTGCGCCCCCTGCCGCTGACGAGGCGCACGCCCAGCGATTGGTAGGCAAAGGTCACCAGTTCGGAGCAATACATGCGGGCCGTGTCGGTGGAATCGTAGTCGTGGTCGAAGAGGGTGCCGCGGGCATACAGGTCCATCGCCTTGCGAGCCGCCCCTCGGGCCGCGAGGGAGTCTTTGCAGCGCAACACGCAGCCCCTGTCGGCACGGGTGTGGGCATAGAAGTCGGCCACACGCTCCAGCTTCACGCGGTCGACGTCGCCGGCATAGTCGGGCTCTCCCGGCACGGCATGCACCACCGCCAGACAGCCGTCATCACCCGTCACCACAATGCCCACGTGGGAATAGTTGCTGCCATCGGTCGCCCTCACAATGCGCCCAGCCAACCCCGTTCCGCACCGCAACACCACATCGCCCGCCTGGAGCCGCACGCCCGCCGGCACAATGCTACGCTCCGCCCTGCCGCCGCCACAGGCAGCAAACAACAGCAACGCCGTAGCGGTTGCCGACAAGAAGAGAATGAGTTTTTGCATGTCAGACATTAAGAGAGTGAAACCGCATGGCAAAGGTGTGGCCGTCCCCTCACTCTTGGCGAATTTCTGGCGGCGGGGCGTGCGTCAAACAAGCAAAACGGGGCGTCAAACATTCAAAATCACCCATTCCACCGCATTTTTCACCTATTGCGGAAAAGGCGGCGCGGGGGAGGAAAAGGTAGAATAGAGAAACAGCCGAGAGAGAGATTGCACTTTTTGCACAGATTCCGGCAAGCCTTTATAGGCAGAAATGCCTCTGCGACTCATCAGTCATAGGACGAAAAAGCCGCTCAAACTTAGCCGCCTTCTCGGAAAAACGGGAAGGCGGCTCGGCGCGCCGAGAAGGCGGCTCGTTTTTCCGATAAGGCGGCTCGTAAACCCGTAGGCCGAAGCGCTTGCCATTCTACCTGTTCACGGCATTCTTATCATCCGTATCAGCTGGAAATCAGCCTCATAGGAATGCAGGCCGAGCAGTATCGCCAAGTCCCGGTTGCCACCAACCTATTTCGAGATACAGGCTGAACCTTGATGGCACAAAAAAGAGCCGCCACGATCGACGCGTATAGTAACGCACGATCGTGGCGGCTAATTCTTTTTAGGACGTTTAAGCGCCCCTGGCGGAGTCAGAGATTCACGCCATCAGTCTTCGCAGTCGGCCAGACGGTGGGAGATGCGCATGGCGCAGAAGTTGGGGCCGCACATGGTGCAGAACTCCGCATCCTCTACGTGGGCCTCTTTATAATACTGCCGGGCGAGTTCGGGGTCAAGCCCAAGGTTGAACTGATCCTTCCAACGGAACTCATAGCGGGCCTTTGAGAGGGCGTCGTCGCGCACCTGGGCTCCGGGATGGCCCTTGGCCAGGTCGGCGGCATGGGCGGCGATCTTGTAGGTTACAACGCCCGTACGCACGTCGTCACGATTGGGCAGCGCAAGGTGCTCCTTGGGGGTGACGTAGCAGAGCATGGCCGTGCCGAGCGCACCGATGATGGCCGCACCTATGGCCGACGTGATGTGATCATAGCCGGGGGCGATGTCGGTGACGAGGGGGCCGAGGGTGTAGAATGGGGCGTTGTGGCACTTCTCGATCTGGCGCGTCATGTTTTCGGGAATCTTGTTCATGGGCACGTGGCCGGGCCCTTCGATAAAGGCCTGAACGCCCTTGGCCCAGGCACGGGTGACGAGTTCGCCCATCGTGTCGAGTTCGGCAAACTGCGCCTTGTCGTTGGCATCGTAGATCGAACCGGGACGCAGGCCGTCACCCAGCGAGATGGCCACATCGTAACGGGCGCAGATGTCGCAGATGTCGTCGAAGTGCTCATAGAGGAAGCTCTCGCGGTCGTTCTGAATGCACCACTCGGAGATGATGCTGCCGCCACGGCTCACCATGCCGGTCATGCGGCCCTGAGATAGGTGGATGTTCTTACGACGGATGCCGCAGTGGATCGTGAAGTAGTCCACGCCCTGCTCAGCCTGCTCGATGAGCGTGTCGCGATAGAGTTGCCAGGTGAGGTCTTTGGCCTTGCCGCGGACCTTCTCCATGGCCTGATACATGGGCACGGTGCCCACGGGTACGGGACAGTTGCGGATGATCCACTCGCGCGTCTCGTGGATGTTCTTGCCCGTCGAGAGGTCCATGATCGTGTCGCCGCCCCACTTACAGCTCCATACGGCCTTCTCCACCTCCTCGTCGATCGAGGACGTGGTGGCGGAGTTGCCCAGGTTGGTGTTGATCTTGACAAGGAAGGCACGACCGATGATCATGGGTTCTGCCTCGGGGTGGTTGATGTTAGCGGGAATGACGGCACGGCCGGCGGCCACCTCGTCGCGCACGAACTCGGGGGTGATGTGGGTCTCGATGCCGAGCGCTTCGCAATTCATGTTCTCGCGAATGGCAACGTACTCCATCTCGGGCGTCACGATGCCGGCCTTGGCGAGGGCCATCTGCGTGACGGGCTGGCCGTCAAGGCCGCGGAGCGGCAGGTGGTGGTGGTTGAAACGAAGGCTGTCGAGCCGATGGTCGGCAAGGCGCTCGCGGCAATATTCCGAAGAGAACTCCTTGAGGCGCTCTACGCCGCCGCGCTTGAGGATCCACTCCTCGCGGAGGCGGGGGAGACCCTCTTTAAGGTCGATCTTTGCCTTGGGGTCTGAGTAGGGCCCGCTCGTGTCGTAGACGATGACGGGGGCGTTGGTCTTATAGTGCTTCTCGCCCTTGGCGTCACGGGTGACGGTGGGCATGAGGTTGATCTGTCGCATGGCTACGCGCAGCTCGGGGTAGCGCTTGCCGTGGAGATAGACCTTCTGGCTGGAAGGATAGGTGATGCGGATGCTGTTGTCCATATCCGTAAAAGTGTGTGTTGGTCAGATGATATGATAGGTAAACAAAGAAACTCTTCCGAGATCAGATGCCCTCGCCGTCAGCCGACAGGAAGGCGCGCATCTCCGCCACGGGATCATCCGCCCGCAGCACGGCGCCGCTCACGGCTATGCCGTCTACACCGGCCGCCATCAGCGGAACGACATCGGCCAGCGTGATGCCGCCTATGGCAACAACGGGAATGCGCAGGTCCTCAGCCTCAATGGCTGCCATGATCTCGCGGTAGCCCTCAAGCCCGATGACGGGAGAGAGGCCCTTCTTGGTTGTCGTGAAGCGGTAAGGGCCCAGACCGATATAGTCGGCGCCGGCCGCAGCCAACTGACGGATGTCGTCCAGCGTATTGGCCGTGCCGCCGATGAGGAAGCCTTCACCCAGGCGGGCACGCGCCTCGTCCACGGGCATATCGTGCTTGCCCAGATGCACACCGTCAGCCTCGATCTGCTGGCAGAGTTCTACCCGGTCGTCGAGAATAAAGGTTGCCCCCACTTCGCGGCAGCGCTTAAGAAGGCGGCGGGCTATGGGCTCGACCTCAGCGTCTGAGGCGTCCTTCATGCGCAGCTGGATCCACTGACAACCGCCCTCCAAGGCCATGCGGGCCGAGGTCTCATAGTCGATCGAGGGCGTGGTATGGGTGATAAATTGAATAGGAATCATTCGCTCGGGGGGTTAGAGAATGTGTCAGTTAAACTAAGGAGCGGGCAGAGCACAGCTGCGATTGCAGCCAGCAGCAAGATGGGGAATGCCCGCAAGCCACCACGTAATTAGCGGGGCCTGCAGCCTAAGGTAATAACGAAGAAGGGAGGGACACATTCCCCACACGTCCGGGCGGACAAGGAGGAGAGAAGATACAAAAGGTCGTTCACGGTGTGTGCTTCGTGTCTCTCACCTTATGGACACCGCGCTTGCGGTACCGTGTCTGATGGCAGTTGAGACAATGGGAAGCGGTTCCCTTCGCCGGCATGATCCGGAGCAGGTTCGGAGGGTATGATCTCAGCACGTCTACACGGCGCCACTAAGAAAGCGAACCGGAAAGACGTACACCCCTTACCTGTGATGACGCGGCGAAAGTACGAATATTTGCCCGCTTATCGGTGCAAAGGACAAAAAAGGATGGTATCTTTTTGTCCGTCAGCGGGGAATGCATAATTTTGTGTCAAGCAGGCGAACCCTGCACGATTCTGCCTCGGACAGCATCCGTCCGACGGACATCGGCTGACACCGAATCCACACACTCCAGCCATACAGCTTATGAAACATACGATACTCCGAACCTCCGCACTCCTCCTCATAGCCGGCGCATTGTCGTTGACGACGGCCCGCGCCGCAAGCCCTGAAGCTGCTCCCGAAGTGCCCGCCACGGCCGTTTCGGCACTCGCTGCAGAGGTGGAGATTTCTGCTGAGGGCAATGTGGTCACCGTGCGCGGTGCACAGGGCCTTTCGCTCGAGGTTTTTGACATTACGGGCAAGCGCGTTGTCCTAAGCCGCATCGATGCCCCAGAGAAGCGCATCACGCTCAACCTCCCCAAGGGTTGCTACATCGTCAAGGCCGGTAAGGTGGTCCGCAAGGTCTACATTGCCTGACCCGCCCTACCCTATATCCCCTCCCACATCGCTTGCTGACTCATGGTCGAGATCGAGAAGCTGCGCGACCCGCTCACCAGAGAAGCGGCCTTTACGGAGCTCGTCAATGAACTGACGCCCAAAGTCTATGCGATGGTGCGCCGCATTGTCCTCTACCATGATGATGCTGACGACGTCTTGCAAAACACATTCATGAAGGCTTGGCTTTCGCTCGACACTTTTCGCGGCGAGAGCCAGGTCTCTACGTGGATATACCGCATCGCCTACAACGAGTGTCTGACCCACATCGAGCGCCAATCACGCCTCTGCAGTCTCGACGATGAGAGCGCACCCTCCGCCACGGCCATTGCCGCCACGGTGGAGCGCCTCACAGGCGACCCCTACTTTGACGGCGACGAGGCCGAGACCACGCTGCAGGCGGCCATCGCCCAGCTCCCGGAGAAGCAACGCATCGTCTTTAACCTCAAATACTACGAAGAGATGAAGTATGAGGAGATGAGCCGCATTCTGGGCACCAGCGCCGGAGCGCTCAAAGCGTCCTACCATCTGGCGGTGGGGAAAATCAAGGCCTTTATAGGCGAGAAAGATTAAACCTTTTCACCGCTCACACGTCTCATTGGTACAAATGGCAGCATACCCCTTGTGGCCGCTGCCTTATCATCCCCGCAACATGACCAATCTTGACCTCGATACCCGCCTGTCCAGCAGCAAGGCGCATTCTCCCTTCACCATGCCCGAAGGCTATGCGGCACAGCTGACCACGCTCATCATGCAGCGCATCAAGGCTGCCGAAGCCCTGCAAGGGGCTTCAGGGGCCGCCTCGGGGAGCGTAATGCGCATCGTCAAGTGGCTTCCTTACATCGCTGCGGCCTGTCTGGCTGCCCTCACGCTCTGTTTTACCCAGTTGCACGGGGCTCACGACAATCTCACACCCGCCACGACCGCCCGAAGCACCGGCACCTCGACGATGTCAAGCGATGCAGCTTACGACTATCTCTCCAGCGACCACGACACCTACAACTTGGCGCTTTACACTTCTGAGGGCAGCGAGGCAGCTTACTAACGTTCGCCCCCAGATTCTTTAACTCCAGACGGCTCTATACTACTTTTATGCACCGGTTCATTCCCCTCATTTTACTCTGTCTGCTTGGCCTCTCCTCGCGGGCATGTCCGAGCAGGCCCTGCTGCACGAATAAGGTCTGCGGACAAGCGCCTGCCCCTCAATCGCCCGGAGAGGGTGACAAGCGTCCGCGCAATAATCGCTGCCCGGACTTCTCTCCGGAGGAATTCCTTCGGGAGCTCTCTGCCTTTCTCCAGCGCAAAGCGGGCCTCTCAGCCGACGAAGCATCCCGCTTCCTACCGGTCTACTTCCAGATGAAGGAGCAGCTGCGCGCCATTGACCACCAGGAGCATACCATCACACGCCGTGCCGCAGAGGGCAAGACGAGCGACCGCGACTGCCGCCGGGTCATTGACCAGACGCTCTCGCTGGAGAGCAAGGCGCTGCGCATTAAACGCCAGTATTACACCCGTCTGGCCGCCATCGTAGGGGAGAAGAAACTCCTGCGCGTGATCGAAGCCGACAACAAGTTCGGCCGCCGCCTCTTCCGTCGCATGACACAGGGAGACCGCCCCGGCAAATAAACCGTTCACAACCGAAAAAGCCGCGCCACACGGTCCGAGCATTTCCTCTCGGCCACCGTGTGGCGCAGCCTCATTTTACCCCATATCCCCCAAACTATGACGGACGACAATCCCCGCCTCAAGCTGGCCCGTACGCTTTTACAGACAACAGACCGATCGCTCTTCCTGACGGGAAAAGCCGGCACGGGCAAGACGACCTTCCTGCGCACCCTGCGCGAAACGCTTGACAAGCGCCTTGTCGTCCTCGCTCCAACGGGCATCGCGGCCATCAATGCCCGCGGCGTGACAATCCACTCATTCTTCCAGCTTCCCTTCGGGCCCTACATCCCGGGAAGCCCCCAGCCGGAGGCTGATCACAGCCACCGCATCAACCGCCAGAAGGTGAAGCTCATCCAGTCGCTGGAGGTGATCATCATCGATGAGATCAGCATGGTGCGCGCCGACCTCATGGACCGCATGGACGATGCCCTGCGACGCCTGCGACGTGACAAGCGCCCCTTCGGTGGCGTACAACTCCTCATGATCGGTGACCTGCAGCAGCTCCCGCCGGTGGTCAAGGAGGATGAATGGGCACTGCTCGAACAGGCCTACGACTCACCCTACTTCTTCAGCGCACATGCCCTGCACCACCTGCCCTACGTCATGATCGAGCTTAACCGCGTCTATCGACAGACTGACGCTCATTTTCTCAATCTGCTCAATAAGATCCGTGAGGGACAAATCGACCAGTCGCTCATCGATGCGCTCAACTGCCGCTACTGCCCCCAGCTCACAGCAGACGCCATGTCTGACTGCGTGCAGCTGCAGACGCACAACTACAAGGCGCAACGCATCAACGAGGCCCGCCTCGCAGCCCTCCCCGGTGCCGAGCGCACCTTCTCGGCCAAAGTGACCGGCACCTTTCCCGATCAGGCCTACCCCACCGACTCGGCCCTCAGCCTCAAGGTCGGCGCACAGGTGATGTTTATCAAGAATGACCAGGAACATCGTTACTTCAACGGCCTCCTCGGAGAGGTCACGGCCATGACGGCGCAGGGCTTCACCGTTCGCCCCCACGATCCGGCCTATCCGCCCATCGAGGTGCGTCAGGAGGTCTGGAACAATGTGCGCTACGGACTGGATGAGAAGAGCGGAGAAATCAAGGAAATCGTCGACGGCACCTTCTCGCAATACCCCGTCCGACTGGCATGGGCTATCACCATCCACAAAAGCCAGGGCCTGACCTTCGACCATGTGCTGATCGACGCCTCCCACTCCTTTACGCACGGGCAGACCTATGTAGCGCTGAGCCGTTGTCGCACCCTAGAGGGGATTGTCCTGACCGCACCGCTGTCACGGCAGGCCTTCATCGCAGACCACCGTGTCGTGGACTATATGAAAGAAGCTGCACAGACGTCTCATATTGACGACACTGCACTGGCCCGGATGCAGCAGGATTATGCCGTCAGCCTGATCAGCGAACTCTTTACCTTCACGCCCGAACGGATTGCACTGGCCACGCTCTCGCAAATTTTTGAACGCGAGCTCTACTCCCGTTACCCGAAGACGGGCGCTGCCATTTCCGAGATTCTGCGAAACTTTGACGCACGCGTCATGGTCGTTGCCTCAAACTTCCACCAGCAGTATGAGCACCACATGGCAGCAGGCGGCACACTGGAGGACGAATGGCTGCAGGAGCGCATCCGCAAGGGGGCTGCCTACTTCGAGGAAATTTTGAGCGCGCTGCTCACGGCCGAAGCCCTACAGCCGCTCGAGGTGGACAATAAGGCCGTGCAGAAGCGACTCAAAACGGCTTTTGTAGAACTCCGTACCGCCCTCAACATCCACAGCCGCATGCTCAAACTCACGGCGAGTGAGGGCTTCAACCGTGCCCGTTATCAGGCTGCCAAACTCAAACTGACACTCGGCAAACCCGAACCGAAAACTTCAACGCGTAAAGCACTGACCGGCCAATCTGCCGGTGCATCCAGGAAATCGGCCACCGCACGTCAATCCACCTCCACGGCCCCACTCGATGTTAAAAACGGACGCCTCTATCAGGCGCTATGTACCTGGCGCAGACGAAAGGCAGAAGCGACTGACATACCGGCCTATGTCATCCTGCAGACCAAGGCCATCATCGCCATCAGTTCCGACTGTCCTCCCACAACAACCAAGGAACTGCTCAACATCCCCTACCTGGGCAAAAAGACCTGTGATACTTACGGTGCAGAAATTCTCGGCATTATCCACCAGGTGCTTGGGCTTAAAGTCTAGCAACTGCACGATATAGGCAATCACCTTGGGATAGCGTTCAAGGCGTCCCGCAGGAACGTCACTTACTGATAACCGAGTACGAAGTGCCCAGTTACCCGATGCCCACAGACGGCAGCCCGAAGGGATGCACACTTACTGTAACCAACCGGACTGTACAATAAGCCATGGGAACCAGCACGCTGCTTCGATACTACGCGGATATCAGTATGGCATGCCCTATCACGACAGTTTGAACAATTACACGGGTTCCTGACAATTATAGAAACAAGAGGAACAAAAAAGGCGCCTGTCACACTGAGCTGTGCGACAGGCGCCAATTTGTGTATTCAAGACTTGCGCCAAAGGCGCAGCATCCGGTTAGTCGGGATTCTTGATATACCAGTTCTCCTCATTCTTCATGAGGTTATAGAGGCTGGTATTGAAGACATTGGGCAAAGCATAAGGAGCAAGCTTCTCATTGCGACGGGCAATCTTCCATGCGAGCCAGTCTGTACCATAGTTGTTGCCCTCGCCATTGTTCTTATGACGGGCAAAACGGATCAGGTCAAACATACGCGTACCCTCATAAGCGGTCTCAAGCGCCATTTCGTCAGCGATAAGCGTCTCAACAGCATTGATCTCAAGATCAGAGGGAGCCTTGGCAGCATCCATCTCGAGCTCCTTATAATCTGTACGGTCAGGCTCGGTGGTCTCCTCGTCAGCGCTCGTAGAAGTTTCGGGAGTAACCGTCGTAGCCGTGTCAATGCGCTCGGTCAAACGTGAGGCTCGAACCGCAGCGATAGCCTTCTGCGCCTCAGCGTTGAGTGTGCCCGTGCGGAGAGCTTCGTCCTCCATACGGTTTGCAACCGTGTTGGAATAGATGTAGACACTATCCATCGCAGTCTCTGTACCGCAACCGCCAGCATGGATGCCTGAGGAGTTAAACCAGTAATCCCGTGTAAAGTCGAGATAGAGGGAGTACTGAGGATCTGCCTTCATACGACGCAACTCGTCTACCGTAATGTAGTAAATGCCCGAATAGGTATTATCAGGCTCAACCAACGTGTAATAAGGCTTCTTGGTCTTCGCGGCGTCATCATACTGATAAGAGAGCACTGGGTTGAGCTGCGGAAGCTTCGTATAGTTGAGGCCATCACGCAATACGGCAAAGGCCAGACGAGGATACCCCGCACGGTTGATTGCCTCTGCATATCGGAGATAGACTTGCTTAACTCTGTACAAAGACCGAAGGTACTTAAACTGAGGCGAACTTGAATAGGCAAGGCCATTATTTGAAACCGCGGAAATGGGCGCGCTCTTGACAATATAACGATCATCCTCACTGTCCTTCGTCTTAATCTTCGGCGCCGTGGCGTGCATACGCGCATCAGGGAAGTCGTAGATCTTCACGTCACCGGTCTTGGAGTTAAATTGCTCCTCACAATAGGTCTGGGCCTCGCAAAGGCGAAGGTAAGCCTCAGAGGGAGCAACCTGGCGCGAACGATAGTTAGTCTCTACGCTAACCTGACCCGAAGTGGAGGTATTCTCACCATTGACCGAAGTGCTATTGCTTGAGCTGGGGTCGAAACCATAGATCTGAGCAGAACGCGTCAGAACCGTACCAAACGAATTGTTTGCAGCGGAAGGAATGACGGTTATATTCTCCGTACTGGAAACGCTCGTTGCAGAAAGGCCACCGCTAACCCAACCATTGATTGAAATGTAGCCGATCTGTGGACGAGCACCATTGTCGAAGATGCCATAGCTAGCAGAATTTCCGTAGATAAGATACGGATTGTTTTTGCGCTTCAGGAAGTAATAGTAGTTCTTAGCTGCCTCAACGTAATCGTTGCGATCCTTGCTACGAAGCAGATAGAGATCACCAAGAATCAGATCTGCGTAGAAACGCATATACTCATACTTAAGCGTGACGGAACTATTACCCGTATTAAAGGTACCATAGCTAGGATAGCCAAGCGTATGCTCATACACCTGCGCCTGCTCAAGGCCGGGCTTCAAAAGATCTACCAGATTATCTGCAGTAGCCCAAACACCCGAGGGAGGATTCTTATCCCAGCCCGTAGTGGCACTATTGACCGGCTCCGTGATGAAAGGAACCTTTCCATATGTCTGGACGAGCTGGAGATAAGCCCATGCGCGAATATTCTCTACCTGCGCAAACTCTTTGCGCATGAAGTAGATATTATTCTTCACGGCCATCGTATCGACCTTGGCCAGATAGAAATTGCACTGATTGATAACCTTATAATAGGCGGAGCGATTCAGAAGTTCATTCTCACCATCAGTTTCGCGATTGAAGTTGATGATGTTAGAGATGCTATCGCTCGAATAGGATGTGGTCGTAACGAGATCACTACGCAAGTCGCCGAGGAGCTCGTTCTGCTCAACCATGCCCTGCACATTCTTCAGAATGCCAAGATAGAAGTAAACAGAATCGGTGCCACTAAAGTTCTCCGTGTAGCGGGTCAAGTCGGGCGTAAGCATATCATCGCAAGACGACGTCGTAACACTCACACCCAGCATGGCAGCAACCAGACCGATTATCGCTTTATGTTTCATCGCTTAATTATTGTCTTATGAAGAGAGAACGTTCGTACGAAGGATATAGAGCCAAAACCCTACCCCATCGCCGACCATTCATACGGACATATTAGAGATTTACGGTAACACCGAGGCTGAAGTTACGGCTCTGAGGCAGGTAACCGGCATCGATACCCTGATAGAGCGCACCATTTCCGGCAGAGAACTCAGGATCTGTACCCGTATACTTCGTAATGGTGTATACATTGCCACACTCGCCCCATACAGAGAGACCAAGCAACCAGCTGAGGTTGACAGGCACCTTGTAGGTCAGGCGAACTCGCTTGAGCTTCAAGTAAGAGCCGTCCTCGATCCAGCGATCGGAGAAACGCTCGTTATTTACCCAATAATCACTGGTAACGTCTACCGCGCGGGGCACATCGGTCACCTGACCTTCATAGCGCCAGCGATTGACCACGGCACGCGTCTGATTCCAGTTATTATTGGCGGATTCAAGCTGAGAACGCTGATAGTTGAAGACGTCATTACCCAATGAATACTTGAAGTTTACATCAAGGGTAAGTCCCTTCCAAGAAAGCGAGGTGTAGAAGTTACCGTAAATATCGGGATTGGGATCACCGATTACGACACGGTCGGCTTCATTGATCCAACCATCACCGTTCTGATCTACGAAGTGTACGTCACCGGCCTTGAACTGGCGGTAAGGCTGATCTGTAAGGCCCGTAGGATAGAGCAGATACTTCTTACCGTCGGTCGTAGCAACGCTACCGGCAGAGGCGGCCTCGGCATCGGTTGCAAAAACGCCTGCCGTCTTATAGCCATAGAATACACCTGCAGCATAACCCACACGGGTCAGGATATTGTCCGTACCGTAGATGGAGGAGGTGTAACCGTCAATGGTCGTAAGCTGATTACGCGTACCATCGGGGTTCAGACTATAAGCCTTGATGACATTGAGGTTTGAAGACGGCAGCTTGGTAATCTCATTGCGATAATGACCAACGGTAAAGCCGGCCTGCCAGCGCCAGTTCTTATGCTGAACGAGCATGGCATTCAAGCTGAAATCGACACCGTCATTGCGGAGGGCACCGTCGTTAGTCCACATCGAGCGGACACCGGTGATATCACTAACAGCCTTGCGTACGAGCAGGTCGTCCGTGTTGCTGTGGAAGTAAGTGATCGCAAAGTTGAGGCGGTTGTCAAGCAAACTACCCTGAAGACCGACATTGACGCGACGGGTGGTCTCCCACTGCAGTTTGTCGTTCTGGATGTTCTTCAGAACCAAGGCTGTAGCCTGATCGAGGAACTTCGCATTCTCGAAGTAGGTACGCGTTGCGTAGTAGTCTATATTGTCATTACCGCTAATCTCATAACCGGCGGTCAGCTTGAGCTGATTGATACCGTCAACATGGAACCACTTCTCGTTAGACATCACCCAAGCAGCCTGAACAGAAGGGAAGAAGCCCCATCGCATGCCAAGCATCTTAATGCCGGAATCTGCATTCTTACCGAAACGTGAAGACGTCTCCATATTGCTCTGAACAGCAATCAAGTAACGGTTTCGGTAGTTATACTCGGCAGAAAGATAGTAGGCAAGGTTGTTCCAAGTATCGTGGGCACCACCATAGTCCTTATACTGCAACGAATAAGAGATGTTAGGCATCTTATCGTTATCGTTGTTATAACCCGTAATGTAGCTGTTGCTATACGAGTAAGAGGAGAGGCGTACCCCACCGAGGACATGAAGGTCATGGCCTCCGAAAGCACGATGCCAGTCTACATTGAAGTCGTTGAAGATGACGGTCTCTTTCGTAAACTGCGTGCTAACGACACTGGTCACATCACCCAAGCCTTCTACGGTCTTGGGAGGAGTACCATCGTGAGGCAAGTAGTAGCGCTCGTTCGTACGATTCAGAATGTAGCTGAAACGATCCTGAACAGAGAGATAGCGGTTGATCTGATACTTCGGAGCAATATTGATATTGAACTGCGTCTGCTCCTGGAAGTTCTTATTGTCACCCTGACCGTTCTGAAGCACCCAATAGGGATTTACCAACGCGTCGTAGCCATAGCTCTGGACAAAGGTAAACGGATTGTTCTGGTCCGTACTGTTTTGACCGGCATACACCTTATCAGTTTTGAAAAGGCTGAGCCCCGTCCCTTCATCGTAACGAACGAAATAAGCATAAGGACTCACGAAGGGCGTCTGGATAAGGCCAAGCACATTGGGAGAGGCAATGTTGCGGCTTGCATAGCTGGAAGCCCAACCATTATCACGCAGGTTATAGGCATTTCGCGAATAAGCGAAGTCCATAGCCGTCGTAAAGTTCTTGAACATGTTCACGTCCGTATTGAAGCGAATGTTCAAGCGGTTGAAATCGTTCTGCTTTGCTGTAGCGTCAGACTGGGCAAAACCTAAGGAGAGGTGATACATGGCAACGTCATCACCACCATCGACACTCACCTTATAATTCTGCGTGAAAGCATCCTTATAGAGATCCTTCTGCCAATCTGTCTCGTTGTGATAGAGCGGATAGTAGAAGTAGCCGGGATCCTCGTTGAGGAAAGGAATGGTCTTCGAGCTACCCAGATACTCTCGGTCGGGCTGCGTACCGATAACCTCAGTGAGGTAATTACGATACTGGCCCGCATTCATCATCTTAAGCTGCTCAGGCGTAGTCTCGTAGCTGGCGTAAGCACGGAAATTGATACGCGTTACCATGCTGCTACCTCGGCGGGTGTTAATAAGGATCACACCGTTTGCACCACGGGCACCATACTTGGCCGTACCATTCTTGATTACCTCAACGGTCTCAATATCATCAGGGTCAACCATGGTGAGCACATTGTTGATAAAGCCCTGGTGAATTGTCGAACGATCATACTGCATATCGATCATCACACCATCGATGACAACCAAAGGCTGAGCAGTAGAGTTGAGCGAATTAAGACCATTGATAAACATGGCAGCACCCTGTCCGGGCATACCGCCACGCTTGATGATTCGGCCAGCCCCAGCGAGACCTAACTCCATCTCATCTTCTGCAGTCAAGGCGTTAGGCTCATTGAATTTCATCAACGAGCGATTGGTCAGCGGCGTATCATCATTATAGAAATCGCTGATCATTCCCGATGTGAGGGCAACATCGTCAGCATGAAGTCCCTTGATCGCGAGCTGTGCAGGATTATAGTCGGCAAGGCTAATATACAAGACGTCAACAAATTCAGGCACCTTGATCGTATAGGTACCGTCATCATCGGTCATTGCAGAATAAAGGCGGTTATTCAGTGCCTGGATCTTGACACCACCCAGAGGTTTGTGGGTAGCACCGTCAAGAACGCGCCCTTTGACCTCCTTCATCTTATACTTAGGAGTCTGAGGACGGGGACGGGCAGCAGGCTTGGCTACCTCCTGTGCAGCACTAACCGCAGATTCCGACTCATCAGGTGTCTGTGCGGAAAGGACGCACGCACCGGAAAGAAGGAACAAGCAGACACCAGCACGAAGAGACCCATGCATCAAGCGGATTTTCTTATCGTTATTCATATACTTACATATTGTGAGTGTTGAGGCAGAGGGGACAACGAAGCCCCCTCAAGGCTCCTCATGCTATTATTCTACCGGTTCGATCCAAACCTTGGTGAGGCAGAGGCCATAATGCACGGTCTTACCGCGGAGGCTATTGTACTCACGTTGGTAATTTGTAGGTATCTGGATCTGAAGCATTGGATAGCTGTCAGTAACACCCGAAGGGAGGGAGGCAAAGCTGTAAGGAACGTTTATCCGATCCCAAAGCGTGTAGTACTTGACTTCCTTCTGATCGACATAAGTACGAGGAGAAGTCTGCGCAGTGATCTTACCATTCTCATCTGTCGTACCCAACTGCGTACCATCGGGTAGCAAAAGACGGGCATGGAAACTTACAAGGGGCTGCAGGGTATTACCATCACGATCCGTCCAACGATTATCGATATCAACGATCGTCGGCAGAATCTGCAACTTGATGCGATAGTTACCGCTATAAAGTCCTCTTAAGGGAATGTAGATATTCATCGCACCATTCGCCTCAAAGTAGCGGAAGGACTTGCTCTCAAGCATGCTGACGTCAATCGTATCATTGAGGTTCGTACCCTCCTCAAGATCGGTAATTGCACCATTATTGGCATCATCTTGAGAGCCGGTAACATCACCGATGTTAGAGGTATAGGTCAGATTGATTGATCCGCGAGTATTGCTCATCAATGATTGCTCAGGAGAGACGGTGTAGCTCGAAAGCGGGAAAATGATGCCATTAGAAGCCTTCTGATATTCTCCTGCAAAGGAGGGATTCTCACCACCACTTTTACCTTCGAGGAAAGAAGGATTATAATATACCACACCATTCGTTGTGATCAAGGAGTCAGCCGTACGAACATAGTTCACGATCTCCTCGGTCTGATCGCGGGTGAAGCGCTCACGGAAAATCGAGGTAGAGAAGTACATACTTGTAAGCAGAGTCTTCTTCGCATTGTAATCTGCAAGCGAATCTGCAAGGGTCACACCTGAGCCAGTCAAGTCGTCCATCCGATAGGTAGAGGGGAAAGTCATGGCGTTGCCGTTATACCCATACTTATAGGTCGGCGCATAATTGAAAAGCTTCTTAACCTTAGCATATGCTTCATTCCAAGCTGCATCGGTGGGGATAAGCGCAACAAACATACTATCCTCATTCCTGATCGTAGCAGCCGACTGATCAAGCAGCTCATTCTGCTCGGTAAAGACGGAATCTACGTAAACCATCTGCCCCTGGCTGTTCATGGCACCGGGAGTAGAGGCCGACTCGCTAAAGACACGCTTATCGATTGAAGGATCGCTAAGAATGCCATAGACGGAGCTGAAAAGGGAAGGATGGCTCTCCATAAAGTCATAGACATTATAGGAGAAAGGTGATTTGCCCTGCAGCAGATGCAACATGCCATTGCTCGAGGGAAGATCAGGCGTATCTGCAGAAAGCTCAACCCCATTGAAGGTGTTGTTGGCAGGGTCTATGGTCGTAATCTTACCATTAAAAAGGCGGATATCAGACTTGTCAGAGACAGACTCGTAGTTGAAGCGCGCCATATGGTTTTGTACAAACTGCTGACCGACAGAATACTCCAACTTCGCAGCGGAAACGGAATCACCGGCATTACGGTAACTGTCGATCTGATCCAGTTGAGACAAGATGCTCTGTGAATCATATGAGCCATCAACAGGAGCCCAAAAAGTAAAGCTCTGGTTGCTGTTGAGGAGATCCTTGTAGCTCATCGTACGCTTATGATCATACTCGTCCGAGTAAACACGCAGACGGGGAAGGATCTTCGTAAGCGAGGAAAGCTGAGGCGTAGATTCTATATTCTTCCAGATGGTATTGCCTGCAGAAGCAGACCCCTCACGGATGTCAAAGTGATCATCCGAGCAGGAAGAGAGACTCGCTAAGGCCAGGGCCCCCAAAGAGAACCCGAGCATATGATATAGTTTATTCAAATTCATCATAACCTGAAGGAAAGAGATTTACCAGATATCCTCAGAGACAGCACCGTTCACAATAGAGGCAGGCACAAACTCGAAATAGTCAAGCATGAGCTGAGCGATGTCGTCGGAGATTACAGACTTAAAGCGCAGGTAGTAAGTCTTATTGGCATCGAAACGCTGCGTAGTCAAGATGCGGCGGACTGCAGGTCCGTAACTAGCATCACCGGGAACGTCACGGCAACTCTGATCAGCTTGGCCGTTACCAATAGTGAAATACTTAGGCGCCTTCATATAGCCTTGATTTTTCAGCATACGATCACGCTCACGAGCCGTAGCCTCGTCAGCATCTTCTGCCTGCCACCAGGTAGTCACATCGCTTACGGTACCACCAAGAATCAGACTTACAGACTCGCGTTGATCGATAGGAAGACTCACAGGCTGGGTCGTATAAGGACTCTCACCTAAATAAACCTGAACCATCGAACGGAGGACGTTGTTCGAAGTTCCCATACGGAGCTCGTAAGTACCTGTTACGGGTACAGGTGGGAGCTTAATGATGAAGTCATAACGTCCGGAAATCAGCAGCTCATCACCCTGATAGTCCTTCCAGTTATTACCCTGACCGCCTTGACCTGACTGCAAATAATGCACATAGGTAGTCTGGCTCTCATTCGTCAAATTCGAGAAGTAACCAATCGGGAAGTAGCGGCAAGCACGACCACGAATGTCATTAGACTGAAGTTCGGGAAGAATCGTCGCAAGATCAAAGCGAATACGCTCGTTGCCTAATTGCTGACGAGCCGCAGGCGAATAGATCAGGATGTGGTTAATGGGGAAGAAGAAGCCGTTCATGGCGTTGTTATCCGACTCACCACCGGAAATATCCACCTTGATATTCATGCCATTGATACCAGCACGATCGTTCTCGATTTTACTGAGCTCCTTGTAGCTAGAGCTAGTAAAGGAGTTGTCATAGGTGCTGATGCGATTGAGGAAGTAACCATACTCATCCTCAGGATCAAGTGCATGGTTGGCGTCAGGGAGCTGTGTAATCTTCAGGAGACCACGCTCCGGCCCCTTCGTTACGAAGTAATCCCAAACGTTGACCGTGTAACCCGTAGTGATCGGGTTCTTGATGTCAGGACCGAACTTATAACCCCACTCATTGAAGTGGTGAACGAACTCCTTAGAGTCCATACCACCGTCAAGCAGGTGATAAGCGACGAAGCGGTTCACGGCATTTTTAGGATTGGTATAATCACCGTGTGCCTCCTTCGTATCGAGAATCTCCTCACATTTCTTTTCTAGCTGAGAGAGAAGAGTTTCCCAATTAGAAGCGACTACGAGTTGCTTGCCATCTCTAGTAATGGTAGTATAATCACCAGGAGAAGTGATGCCCCATTCTTTCTGGTAAATATCATCCGTTTCGATGAAGGCCGTATAATTGACCAGACGCTTGGCCTGATAGTCGATGTCACCTACACGCTCGAAATGATGCTTCGTACCGGCATAAGTAAGATTAGCCGTTTCATAGGCCTCTTCCGCATTTGAATGAAGTCCAAGGGAATCAATCCAACCTGTAAGCGACAGTAGCGTGCCCATTACCTTCATGTTGGGAGCGGCCTGAATCAGCGTACCCACTGTAGAGATAGAAGGTGAAATTACATGGTCTACTATGTGAAGCATACCGTTGCTAACCTCAATATTCGAGTTCACCACCTTGGCATTATTATTGACAAAGTAGGCAAAGTCTCCATCGGGCAGGGAAACCTGACGGCAAGCTAGACGACGATCATTTAGATTAGCCAGTGAGAATGTGCTGTTATCCGCGGGGAAATCAGCCATCTCATAAGCATTTTCAGAACCGTTATCAATCACGCAATTAAGCGCGATACGCTGGATATCGATAGAATCCAATTCATCGACCGTAGCGCCAGACTTATTCAGCACGCTGTCCATATAAGCCTGCAGCACCCTGTTAGAGGGGGCGAAGACCGTATAGTTACCACGTGCCGAGAGGACGCTGGTCATAGCAGAAGCATTGGCAGAACGGCCGAGCTTAGCTTTAGCAAAGACAGAACGTATCAGCGAAAGAGAGTCTGTCTTATCGATGTAGTCAAGCATCGAGTCCTTCTCCTTAATGGCATAAGCATCACTGCTGATGTCTTCCTTGCAAGAAGAAAGGGAAACAGCACCGGTAAAGAGCGCAATACCGACAAGCAGCGTGGAACGGATGCTATTATGTAAGAAACGCATATTCATAGAGTCGAATTACTTTTTAGTGTAACGATCCCATACGGGGTTCTGAACCAGCTTACCACCGTAATCCACACCGTTGACCTTAATCTCCTCGCTGTAGATAGGAACATAAAGGCCCCAGAGGTTGCTAAGACGCGTACGGATTGAGTTCTTAAGCGTAATAAAAGTAGATAGCGTCGTCTTGGGGTCATTAGACCACTCTACCTGACGAACGATATCGAACCATCGCTTACCCTCACAGGCAAACTCGCGCTGACGTTCCTGATAAAGGAGTGTAAGCAGGCTGGCCGCACTGTGATCAGCAGCGGTGAATCCAGATTTGGATCTCCAGGCACCTGTTTTCCAATCAGTCGTGCCGTAGTTGTTGATACGAGTAGAAACAAGGTCGGTATGATCAGCTTCGGCATCATCAACAGACGGCACAAGTTTCGGATTGCTGCGACGATAAATCTCGTTGACAAGACGGTAGCCCTCAGCCAGCGTATCAACATTCGTTGTACCAAGACGAGCAATCGCTTCGGCCTTGATCAACATGATATCGGAAAGTCTATAGATGGGCCAGTGGGCATTCTCTGTAGTACGGAGAGAGAAAGAAACGACAGAAGAGCTAGATCCCGAACCGGACTTGTTCTGAGACATGTCATAAGGGTTGCCCAGTGAGAAACCAGAGACACGGAACTTAGTAATTGGGTACACTGGTGAAGAGCTGTTACTAGAACCAATGTTACAGGTCTCAAAGACGCGATAATCCGTTTTACCGAAGCCGTCAACAGGAGCAACGGTGTTAATGCCAGAGAGCAGAGGGCTGCTGGCAATGGTAAAAATTGATGGGGAAATCTGGTTATTATCGACCGATGAGAAATAGGAACCAATAATTGTATTCTTCGTCGTCGAACCATCATACTGCAACTCAAGAATGCTCTCGGAAGAGTTCTGGGCGCCAAAGATATCACCATAGACTTGATCCGAAGCCATGAAGCCCAAATCAGCGTTCAGCGTATAGAACGGGTAAGGCTGCACATCCCAAGGAGATTTCAACGTAGGGTTCTTATCGAGGAAGTCTTTCTTATAATCAGACTTCATCTGATCAAGCACCCAGTTGGCATGCTCCTTAGACTTGTTCAAGCAAGCCGTAGCCTGTTCCGTGCAGTAACCAGCAGTAAGTTCCTGGCCATCGGCAGTAGCAAACTTACCCGTTGAAGCACCGGTCTCATCAAGAACAGGCACGTCAGAATAATTTACGCGCTTATCCTCAAGATTAGGCTTCGACAGATAATTGTTCAAGAGGCAAGCTCTCCAAAGGTACATGTCAGCAAGCAGCGCATGAACGCCCAGTTTGGTGAAACGGCCCTTATTCTCGGAATTAGAACCGAAGTTATCTGCAGTATATTGAACATTAGCTTCAAGCGAGTCAATGCAGACATCAAGAACTGCTACACCTGGTGTCGCTGCGGGATAGCTGCGGGTAGCCTCCTCATCGGAAGAGATGGGCTCTGTGATGTAGGGAACATCACGATAGGCACGGACGAGGTAGAAATAGTAGAGCGAGCGAAGCGCCATCATCTCAGCCTTGATCATGTTATAATCCGTACGTCGGAAGCTGGGATCAACTTCATCACCAGGAACCGTCATCTGGTCACCCTTCTGAATAACAAGGTTGCAATAATTGATACCAGTATAAAACGCCGACCAGTCAAAGTTTGCATCTGTAGGTTGAAGCACACCCTGCATCAGATAGTCGATGTTGGTCTGCTTCTTATTATTCAGTTCGAAGTTATCACCACGCGCTTCGCCCCAAAGCAGAATCTTTGACAGAACCGTAGATGATGCAAGCTTATCATAAGCACCTGCGCGAACGTTATCGAGGTCAGCCTTCGTCTTGAAGAAATACTGCTCCGGAATCTGCCCTGTAGGAAGAACCGTCAAGAAGTCATCACAAGACGTAAAGGCAAGACTCGACAAAACGAGGCAGCCTGCGAGGAATGACTTGGAAAACAATCTATTCTTAATCATAATAATGATCGATGTGTAGTTCAACTTCCTGGTCTTCCGAAGGCCAAAGCCCTCGGAAGAGACAGGGAAGGATTTAGAAGCCAAAGTTCAAGCTGAAAGTAAACGACTTGGAACGAGGAGTCTGGGAGTTATCGATCGCCGGACTGAAACCAGAGGTAGACTTTTCAGGATCAACACCAGAATAACGCGACCAGAAGATGAGGTTATTACCCGAAGCAGCGATTCGCAACGAGCTGAAACCAATCTTCTTAAGTTTCTCGGGTGATACACTGTAAGAGAGCTGGAAGTACTGGAAGCGGATGAAGTCGCCAGGCTCAACATAACGATCGCTGATCAGCGAGTTAAATGAGTTTGTTGCGTTACCGTTAAGGGCACGATGCATCGTTGTCTCCTGACCGTTCTTACGCCAACGCCAGTTTACAGAGGCATTCTGATTGGAATTGGAGATCATACTCTCCGCATCGAGGCGGGCCAGGTTGATAATCTTATTACCCATGCGGAAATTAAAGGAAGTCTTCAACTGCCAACGCCCGAAGGTGAAGTCAATACCGAAACCACCATTCAGCTTAGGATTGGAAGAACCGAGGTAGACGATATCCAACTCATCGATGTTACCATCATGGTTGATATCCTCATAGATAGCATCACCACCTTGGAACTGGTAATTCTTGCCGCCGTAATTGAAATACATAGGCAACGGATTACCATTCTTATCGTAGACTACGTTGCCCTCAGCATCGAAGACAATGGGAGTAGACTTGCGCAAAGCGGGATTCGTACTCTGTGCCGCAGTATTAGGCTGTCCATCCGCAGTAAACCACTTGTTCTTCTCCGGATTA
Organism: Alloprevotella sp.; assembly: GCA_052272595.1. GTDB lineage: Bacteria > Bacteroidota > Bacteroidia > Bacteroidales > Bacteroidaceae > Alloprevotella. The sequence goes on along the minus strand of DAVZJV010000018.1, from coordinate 23,225 downwards.
GTGAAGTAACCATTGTGATCGTAGTCATATGCATAGATGCCCTTGAAGCGGAAGCCATAGATACCGCCCAACGCATTACCGATCTGCACGCGACGCATGACCTCGGCGTTAGCATAACCAAAGTCTGCATTGTTGGAAGCGAGCACAGAAGCATCCATGCGCGTAACCGTATTGAGGTTCTGGGAAATGTTGGCACGAAGCTTCAAGCTGAACTTGCCGTACTTGAGAATTTCGCGGGTGCTAGCATTGAACTCCCAACCCTTATTCTCCATATCGCCGACGTTAGCCCAAGACAGAGAGGAGTAACCCGTCGTTGAAGGAATGCGCACATTCTGGTTCAGCAGGTCCTTCGTCTTACTGTTATAGACATTGAGGTTGAACTGAAGCAAGTCATCGAGGAAGTTCAGGTAAACACCGATGTTCCAAGAAGTTCTTCTCTCCCAACGGATATTGTCAAGACGCAGGCTCTGCGGAACAATGACAGTCGTACCATTGTAGTTCGAACCATTGGCCGCATACTTATTGTACATCAGACCCTCATCATTAGGCGGGTTACCCGTGATACCCCAACCCGGAGCAAAGGCCAACATATTGACAACCTTACGGAGGGGCTCGAAGAACTTCTCGTCAGAAATATTCCAACGTCCGGAGATACCGGGGAAGATACCCCACTTATTACCAGAACCGAACTTTGTCGAACCATCCGCACGAACGGTCGCATCGAAAATATAACGAGAACCGAATGCGTAGTGAAGCGACGCTAGACCTGAGGCCTGATGTCCCTTGCTAGTTGAAGTGCTGGAACCGGTAAGATAGCCGGGAACGGTCGGATCCGTAATTCCACCCGTAATGCCAGAAGAGGAATGAGACTGATAGGTACCGGTGATGGTAGTAATCTCAAAACGGCCCATAATCTGGAAAGAATGATCCTCATTGGCAAAATGCGGCTGAAAACGCAGGTCATGACGAGTCGTAAACTTCAACTGCTTATTCTCATTATCGCTAGTATTGTAGATTCCCTGGTTCCAAGAACTTGAAGTCAGTGAACCGGGATAGTACTTCTCTTCACTATAGGTATAGGCATTCATATATACCTCGCCACGATAGTCAAGCTGCGTCTCGTCATCGTTCTTACCCAAAAGCTTATACTCGAGGGTAAACTGCGGGTCAATCGTATAAGAAGACTGATTGCAGAATGCCAGGTTTGCGATCGCCACGGGGTTACCATTGGAAACCATATCCTTCAGGTAGAAAGAAGAGAGGCCACTGGTAGGTCCGATCAGGCCTGCAGCACCGGCAGCAGGGGGCATGATGAAGTATTCACCCGTATTATAGTACTCAACCACGCCATCACCCGCCTCGCGATACTCATTGCGATAAACCGACATATTAGGCATGGCCTTGTAAGCATGACCAAGAATGTTATCGTAGTTCTTCTGGTTCTTCGTGTAGGTGAGCGAGAAGTTAGAAGAGAACTTGATACGATCGGAAACCCAATAATCAAGCGCCAGACGCGTAGTCAAACGATCAAGCACCTGCTTGATAATCGAACCCGTCTCATGGTCGTACGTACCTGACACACGGAAGGTAGCCTTTTCACCACCACCCGATACAGAAAGGCCGTAGTTGTGAATCTGACCGAACTGCGTTACCTCCTTCACCCAATCGGTGTTCTTATTATAGTTACCATAATAAGAGGAGTAGTCCTGCAGGTACATAATCTCAGCGATGCTAGCCTGGTCATCCGTCAACGTACGGGGATTGTGATAACCCTCCTTGAGCATCATGGTGTAGCCGTCACCGTCAAGCATATTCATGCCCGAGGGCTGCCAGCTACCGGTAAAACGATAGCTAAAATTTACACGCGTCTTACCACGGGCACCACGACGCGTCGTAATCTCGATCACACCGTTAGAACCGCGTGAACCATAGATAGCCGTAGCGGCAGCATCCTTAAGCACCTTGATGCTGGCGATATCCTCAGGTGCGACCTGGAGCAATGTTGCAAACTGCTCCGTATTCTCCAGATTCTCTGTATCGAGGTCGCTACTATTGTAGTTTTCAAGAATATTACCATCAACAACGATCAGCGGCTCCTGGCTACCATTGATAGAGGAGACACCACGCAAACGCATCGTAGATCCCGATCCCAGGTTACCAGAGTTAGAAACAATATCAAGACCGGCAATCTCGCCCTGAAGTGCATCTGCTGCAGTCTCAAATGACAGACCTTCCATCTGGTCCATATTGAGCGTCTGCTGAGCGGTAGAGATTTCGCGCTCGGGAATTACCAGACCGTTAGACTTGGTACGACGTATAGCCGTAACCTCTGCCTGCTTGAAAGTGTTCTTATCAACCAGCTGGATATCAAAGCGCGTATTTCCGCCGATCTGGAGGATTCGCGTCTGATAGCCAATGTAAGACACGCGAAGTCTGTTGGCCGGATTCTTAATCACCATCGAGAAGTTACCATTCGCATCAGTCTGCGCAGCAGTCACGTTACGATTATTATGGTCCTGCTCGACAACATAGGCCATGACAATGGGGCCATCCGTCTTACTCCACACACGCCCTGAGATTCTCTTCTGGGCATATGACAGAGAGCAGATGAAGCACAATGCCAATGTCAGTATGAACTTTATATGATTCATGATAGGGAACTGTTATTTTCTCAGGGGGAAATGCTTCATAAAACGCTTGGCGGCAGCTACGGTCTTCCACTCATTGTCAAAATGATCCTTCATCGCAGAGTCAAAGATGAGATAGTCGTTGAGAGCATGAACAACCACATAAGAGGAAGAAGTGATGCTGTAAGCGCGCGATGCAAGTGCCTCGAGCTCGAAGTCACGGGCCATGAGGTTGTAAGGAGCTACGACATTCGTCGTACGACCGGTTGCATCGACAACAGCGAGCGAACCGTTGCCCTGCTTGGCATCAAGGGTTACATAGTTACCCTGTGCATCAGAGCAAGCCGTCTGACAGGTAGTCGTATTGTCGTAATTATCAAGGAAGATAGACTGATCGCTAAAGTGGTACTTATAGAAGTTAACCATGCAAGTGACCATTGCCTGAGCCTTCACTTTTGCTTCAGGATCAAGCTTACCGTCCTTTGTGTTATCCGTCACATACTGCTGGATAGACTGGATAGTTGGGAGACCGGCACCACCTTCGTCTGAAGAGCGGAGCGCCTTATCCATTGCCTCGTTAGAAGGAACGTATACGGTATAACGATAATTATTGAAGAAACGCACGAGGCTCGTACCCTGAGCTGTAGGACGCGCCGTAGAGGAAGAGAAGATCATGTACTTATTCTGCTCATCCGTCCACTGCGAGTTTGTCATACTCTCCGTCTTGAAGAGCGTCTCGAGGAGGGAAACATAATCACCACCGGAGGTAAGCTCGCTGACCTGCTCAAAGAACTTGCTGAAGTTCTCGTGACCACGAAGCACCATGTAGGTGTTCTCAAACGTCGGCTGCATGGGACGGTTGATGAAGTACGTGAAGCCGTTACCATAATTTTGTTTACCACTCCAACGCGTCATGTCGGAGGTCTGGGAAACATCGCAGGTGAAGTCATTGTCAGGATAAGCATCGTTCGCCAGCATAACCTGAAGACCACCTTCGACCTTCATACCCGTACCATTACCGGTACCTGTACCTTGTTTAGCGACATAAACGGGAGCGCCACTACGTGAAAGGTAGTAATGATGACCACTGGTGAACCCCTTCTCGCCTTCGTCAGAAGTCTCATGCACGACAATGTGCTGATCCATCATGTCGATCGCGATCTGCTTCTTTACGCGACCCCACTGAGTAGAAACATCATTATTCGCATTACTTACGACCTGACGGCCGGCAGAAGTTCCTTGGTCACCCTTGATATCCTCTTTTACATTATACTTATAGCCCTGTGCCTTAACGGCGATGGTTTTGCTACCCTTAGCCGTAACCTCCTCAGGCTCCAGCGTCCAGTAACGGAAGTTCGTAGGAACGTTGGCTGCATAAGACATCGGATCAATGTAACCGTAATTCTTCAGACCATCATCCGTAGGCAGGAAGAGAGAGAAGTTAGACTGCATCGCGAGGAGGTAAGTGCTATAGAACTTACGGAGCGGTGCGTTCGTATAAGTATCGGAGCTGACGAAGTTGTCATCTGCATGGATAATCGTATTCATCACCTGCGCATTCTTATTATAAAGAGCCGGAGCCATAACCGATGCGAAGGTAGCGGGAGAAACCACACCGTTCATCACATAGACCACGCCATTGTTTGCCATCAGCACCTTCTTGAAGGACTTCTTGTAGTCTTCTACCTTAGAGTAGGTATTGGCGAACATGGCATCCTGGGCATCATTCATGATCGTCTTGTACTTGCTGGGGACAGACTCATTGAACGAGTCCTTCATCAGGTTGGCGACGAAGGTCTTGATGATGTTCAGAGGGATCTGGTAGAGGTTATACTCAAGATTCTCAGCCGTATTGACCTTATCGCTATAACGCTCGATCAGCATGGCGCCACCACCACCCGGGAGGAAGTAATTACGCATCGCTTCGTCGCAAGGCACAAACATGGCAGCCATATCCTGCTCCTTGGTCGAACCGTTGACCGTATAGCGATTCCAGCCCGGATCATAGCTCAGAGCGGGGAAGTCACCCCAAGTATTGCCATCAGGGTCGACCGTGCTCGCATTACCCTGAGACGAACGCTGAGCGACATAGATCTTGCGGAAGATCGAGTCGGCCGAAATGGCATGGAGCGCTTTATACTCCTCGGTCAGCGTAGCGTCGTAATAAGGAGCGCTGAAACGATCGAGCAGGAGACTGAAGAGCTTCGTGTCGCCGTTGGTGCGGATCACCTCAGCCATATTGCTGGGCGTATCGACCACCTTGTCCACGATATGGATGTAACCGTTGAGGCAGGTAACGTCACCCTCAACGATCTGAGAATCGTAAACGTAGCTACGGTTTTTGGTATCGTTATCCTTCCATTCCTTGCTCGTACCGTCAAGGTTCATGATAAAGGACACGTCACCGTGCGTAATATTCTTCTCATTAAGCTGAGCCTCAAGAAAATGCGTCATGAGAGGCTCCGTACCGTCCAGAGCGAGGTAAAGACCACCACGCGACTGCTGGCGGTAGCGGTCCCAGAACTTCTTGGTATTGTCGACATTGGCCACCTTACCATTGACCACCTGACCCTTATTTTGGTTATCGGGCAGGGCATTCCATACGAAATAGGGGATGCTGTCGGTAGCCGAAATACCGGCCTCCTGGCGAAGGCAGAGATTCTTCGTGGGTCCCTTGATGGTAGTCAGCATCTCAAGCACATAGGCATTGTTCAACTGGGCACCGTTAAGCAGCAGTATCTTCTGCGTCGTAGAAAGCTTATCATAGCTGTCTACACGGTTGCCAGCACCATCCGTCCAGGTAGTAGTCTTGAAAAACTCATCAAACGCACTGTCGGGAGCGGCAAAGAGCGTTTTGCTACCCGTCTGGGACATCACGTCACGATAACCATAACCGAGATCACTGAGATCATCGACCAGACGAACCATCGTGGTAAACTTACGCTTCTGCAATTCGCTGTAGATACTCTCGCCCAAGAACGACGGCTTCGTCTCATCAAGATCGAAGTCATCCGAGCAAGAGTACGTAATGCCGCATGTCGAAAGCAGGCAAGCCACGCCAAGTAGCGTTTTACCCATTCCGCGAAAACGGTGATTCATACGCATTTTCTTATACATTGTTTATATTGTAATCTTAGAGGGGTCACCGCGATGGGCCAGGCCCTGCGAGACGACTGATTGCTTCCCGATGAAACGAACATAAGCGTTCGCCGCTGAAACCCAACGGAGCAGAAAAGTGCAAAAAGGCAGCAAGCTTCACACCCCCGTCACCGCAACGTCACCCGTTCGAGACGGGAGGTCTACGCACGCTCCACTTATTCCTTGCAAAAGTAATCTTTATTTGAGCTTTCGTCTCATAAGCTCTAGGGTAAATCAGCCACGTTAGGAATAATTAATACTAGCACACCCCGCCGTATTAACAATTAAAAGGCCGTTGCCAAGAAGCAACGACCTCATAAGTTGTCATTCCGACAGTTTAGACAGGGAGTTTGGGGTATTTTGGGTCTGAGCACACGATTTTAGTATAACATCGTCAGCCAACCATGCACTCCACCTCGATCAACCACTCCGGGCGGCAGACGCGCGCTTCGACGAGCAACTTCGGCACATGGGGGAAGCGTAGCTGAAGATAGGTATGCACGGCCCGGTAGTCAGCCAGATCTCTGAGATAAACGATCATATAGCGCAGTGCACTGATATCAGTTCCGGCAGAAGCCAAGAGCTTCTCTATATTGAGGAATAGACGCCCCGTCTGCGTCAACACGTCACCGCGATGGAGGCAATCACCATGTTTGTCAATGCTGGCCGTACCCGACAACATGCAGAGCCTACCGCCGGGAAGATCCAACCACGTACCGCGCTCAAAGGCCACGCCATATTCGCGCGTAGGATTGAGATAATCCGTGGCCGTCAGATAGCCGAATTGGTCTGACGAAAGCCCCCCGACGGAGAAGAAATCGGCAGAGATGATGCCATGCCGACTGGAATCAGCACCGCCGATGCCGGTAGAAGAAATATAATGCGTCGCCTCGGTCAGCCCTTCCTGGTCGAAGACATCATTGCGTGCTTTCACCATGGCAGCATAATGACGGTCGACATCACGAACGTAGAACCAAGTCCGCTGGCAATGGTCTAGCAAGCACAAGCCACGCTCGGAGAGCTCTTTAATATGCAGGTCAAAAGTTTCCCTCGTCTGCTGATAAGCGTCTGCCTGAACATCGTCGGCCATTTCGAAACGGACAGACTGATAGAGATACCGCAACCCGTCGACGCGTAGCTCGACAAGCTGGCCGTGTGGAAGATCAAAGAACGCTCGCTCCGCATGGTTTCCTTCAACATACCACAGCAGCAAGGCAATCTTGGCACCGCAAAGCGGAGGCTGTTCGATATAACTGAAAACGCCCATGGCGTGAAGGGCGTCATATAAGGGTTGCGCCTTGAGCGTTTCGCATTGATTAGCAGCATCTGAGAGATAGATGCGAGCCTGCAGCAAGAATTCAATCGAGGCCTGCCCGCTGTCGTGAAGTGCTACAAACTGGGCCGTAATATCAGCGACCTGTTGGACGAAACTGCCCTCAATGCGAGGAGTCAGTATATGGAATTGCCGTTTATGCATAGTCGAGTCTAATATCCGCACTGCCGACCGCTGCCGCAAAGAGAACAGCGCCGCCAGGCCAAGGAATCCGTTGGAATGCAAAATTACACAATCCGAAACGAAGATAAGAACAGCGCCCGACGACCTCAAAGAAATACCCACTTATGAGTAGCGGACATCCAACGCAAGCCACAAGACAGAGCGGAAGGGAACACTTAAAGCAGGAGCTATTTCAGCCAACGCATTTGTCGGCATTTTATCACACCACAAAGTGCTTATAGATTAATCTTCTTATCATTATGACATCTAGACAAAATCTTTTAAGCCTGATGAATAAGCCAAAATATCCGACCCTCACTGTCGCCAACGAACAGCGGAATCACAAACGCGAATGGCAACACCCGACAGCCTCGGCCTGTAAAAGCAAAGCGCTGCACAGAGCGGCGGGGAAGAGCGGGCAAAACAGACTTCAGAAAAATCCTCAAACGAAAATAAGGGCTACATATTGTTTCGCCGGGGGAAAACGCGTACATTTGTAGTCGATAGCCAGCCGAGCGGCATCTCACGCTAAGCCCTTTCGCCTGATGGCGGCACCTATCGCTGACTTCTTATTGTCAAACCCTTCATACCCCACAGCCTATCGCCCATCATTACTTCATCAAACAACGCTGACTAGTAATGAAACCTATGGACAAATACCCCGATGAGCGACTCATCGAGCGGTATGTTGCGGGCTGCAACGAAGCTTTTGACGTCCTCCTACGACGCCATCAGGATAAGCTCTACACCTACATACTCAATCAAGTGCGCGATGCCGAGAAGGCGAACGACCTCTTCCAAGAGACGTTCGTCAAGGTTATCACGACCCTACGACAGGGCCGCTACAAGGAAAACGGGAAATTCTATAACTGGCTGACGCGCATCGCTCACAACCTGATGATCGACCATTACCGCAGTGGCCGAGGCTACATTTATCTCTATGACGAGGAGTCCGAGAAAGCCGTGGGCGCTGCAGCCTCCCTCCTCGAGACAAACCGCGAGCGTGAGTTAGTCTATGAGCAGGTGCTCCTCGACGTTCGGGGCCTGATGGAGCATCTCCCCGAGGCACAACGCGACGTAGTAAGGATGCGCTTCTACGAAGACCTTTCCTTTAAGGAAATCTCCGCCATCACGGGCGTAAGCCTCAACACCGCACTTGGCCGCATGCGCTATGCCCTTATCAATATGCGTAAACTCGCGGAAACTCACCACGTATCACTTGCTATCGAATAAACTTATCGGCAAACCAGGATTTTAAGGTTTCTCCATACACTAATTGCCTAGACGGTGCGTTATTAGGACGTAACACCTCCACCGCCTATGCAACAAACTACTCCCTCCACGACCGGGCCGCGCAAAGAGACCCTTCTTTTCCTGCGCACCTTTGCCCGCGTCTACCACCCCACGCTCTGCGACGAAGCAAGCGCCCGTCAGCTGGCTCAACGCATAGCCTCGTCGGGCCGAGCATCTTGCTAAGCAGTGCACGAACCATTCTCCCCTTCATCGCAGCACGCGATGAAGGTTTTTTCGTTACCTTTGCAATCAAGCTGTGACGCATTTATCCAACCCGCGCGCGGCCAACCATTCCCTTTACTACATTCCGTTTATGAAGAAAATAATGCTGCTCGGCTCCGGTGAACTTGGCAAAGAGTTTGCCATCGCCGCCCAACGTCTTGGCCAGCATGTCATCGCCTGTGACGCCTACCCCGGCGCCCCTGCCATGCAGGTGGCTGATGAGTGCGAAGTGTTTTCCATGCTCGACGGTGATGCGCTAACCCGCGTAGTCGAGCGACACAAACCAGACTTCATCGTGCCCGAGATAGAAGCCATCCGCACCGAACGCCTCTATGACCTCGAGCGTGAAGGCATCTGCGTCGTACCATCAGCGCGCGCGGTGAACTATACGATGAACCGCAAGGCCATCCGTGATCTAGCAGCCCAAGAATTGGGGATCAAGACAGCACGCTACTTTTACGCCACTACCTATGAAGAACTGGCAGCGCACGCCCGAGAGATCGGTTTCCCGTGTGTTGTGAAACCCCTCATGTCATCGTCAGGTAAGGGGCAAACGCTTGTCAAAACGCCCGACCAACTGGCGCAGGCTTGGCAATATGCGATGGAGGGAAGCCGTGGCGACCTGCACGAGGTAATTATCGAAGAGTTCATCCACTTCGACAGCGAAATCACTCTCCTCACCGTTACCCAGCACAACGGCCCCACCCTCTTCTGTCCGCCCATCGGCCACGTGCAAAAGAGCGGCGATTACCGTGAGAGCTTCCAGCCCGCCCGCATCGACCCCGAACATCTCAAAGCTGCACAGGAGATGGCGGCAAAGGTGACCGAGGCGCTGACCGGCGCCGGACTGTGGGGTGTGGAATTCTTTCTTAGCCACACCGACGGCGTCTACTTCTCCGAGCTCTCTCCCCGTCCGCACGACACGGGCATGGTGACCCTCGCCGGCACGCAAAACTTCAATGAGTTTGAGCTGCACCTGCGTGCCATACTCGGCCTGCCAATCCCGTGTGTCAAGCAACTACGCATCGGGGCAAGTGCCGTCATCCTCTCCCCCATCGCCAGCGAGGAACAACCTCAATATCGGGGTCTGGAACGAACGTGTGAAGAAGATGCAGACATCCGCATCTTCGGCAAACCCACAACGCGCGTGGGTCGAAGAATGGGCGTCGTACTCTGCAATGGTCCGCTCGATGCCGACCTCAACGCACTGCGTGATAAAGCCAAACGGCTGGCAGACGAAGTAGAAGTGTATTAAGCCCCCTACGATTGCAGTCCGGTAAAACGGATTTTTACTGCTTCCCAGTAAGAATCCGTTTTACCGGACTTGCTTTATAAGCTGGTTCATACGCCTTCTTCGCAACACAACGACCTGCCGAAACGGCAAGGCGGCTCGAAAATCCGGCAAGGCGGCTCGAAAATCCGGCAAGGCGGCTCGAAAATCCGGCAAGGCGGCT
>DAVZJV010000018.1:12788-12896 GCA_052272595.1 Alloprevotella sp. | reverse complement strand
CGGAAATCCGGCAAGGCGGCTCGGAAATCCGGCAAGGCGGCTCGGAAATCCGGCAAGGCGGCTCGGGAATTCGACAAGGCGGCTCGGTAATTCGACAAGGCGGCTCGG
>DAVZJV010000018.1:0-12688 GCA_052272595.1 Alloprevotella sp. | reverse complement strand
CAAGGCGGCTCGGGAATTCGACAAGGCGGCTCGGTAATTCGACAAGGCGGCTCGGTAATTCGACAAGGCGAGGTGTATTCGTACACTCCGGAAGCTTTTATCACAACATCCTACACTTTGCCGCCCATCAGCCCCAACAAATTGGATATCAATCGACAAGGGATATAGGGAAGGACTACGAGCTTACACCTTACTGCCACCCTTCTGCCACATCACGGTCCGACAGCGACGGTCACAAGAGTGTAGGCAGGGTGGCAGGTAGGTGTAGGTGGCCAACACCTACCTACGCCCCTAACAAGTTGATTGACAATCGTCTCAGGGGCATAGGTGGCAAAGTGTAGGTAGTTCACAGAAAAGGTCCTTTACCGACATTAGCGGGCTAATTCTTAGGATTAGCCCGCTAATGTCGCGTGTCTCAGGTTGCACAGCCCATAACTGACTTGGCATAACGACAAACCGGGAAGAAAGCCTTCGGGACGCTTCAATCGTATGTTTAACGAAAACGGCCGTTCTACCTCATAACGAACTTAGATGACCGCCCTCAGGCGAGATGCTTCTCCAGGAAGCGCTCCATGGCACGGTAGAAGTCGAAGCGGTTTTCCTGGTTGTGGAAGCCATGCCCCTCATTATCCTTCACCATATACTCCACCTCAACCCCGCGCCGGCTCAGAGCCTCAACCATCTGATCACTCTCGGCCTTGTTGACGCGCGGATCGTTTGCCCCCTGCGCGATGAAGAGCGGCGCCACGATGCGATCGGCATGAAGTGCGGGCGAGGCGGCGGCAAGGAGATCATGGTCCTTATCGGGATCGCCCACCTGTTCGTGCATCATCTCGAGCATGGGACGCCAATAGGGAGGAATGGTCTTCATGAAGGTGAAGAGGTTGCTCACACCTACGTAATCCACGCCACAGGCATATAGTTTTGGCGTAAACGCAAGACCGGCCAAAACGGCATAACCACCGTAGCTGCCGCCGTAGATCGCCACTCGCTTAGGATCGGCAATCCCCTTATCGGTAAGGTATTGCACACCTTCGGTAATGTCATCCTGCATCTTGCGCCCCCACTCCTTATAGCTTGCCTCGAGGAAACGACGTCCATACCCCGTCGAGCCGCGGAAGTTCATCTGGAAGACCGCAAAGCCTCTGTTGGCGAGAAACTGCGTCTCCGACGAATAGCCCCAGCAATCACGCGCCCAAGGCCCTCCGTGCGGATTGATCACGACGGGGAGATCGCGAGCCGTCTCAAGCGTGAGTCCGTCGGGCAATGTAAGGTAAGCCTCTATGTCAAGACCGTCAGAAGTCGTATAGGTGAGCGGGAGCATGGCATTCATCTCCTCCTCCTTGATCCAAGGAGCAAGGTCAGCGAGATGTCGGGCCGAGTCGGTCTTTGTGTCATAGAGCCAGTATGCACCGCGCGTGCGATCCCCACCTACATAGACCAGGTATTTTTCCTCTGCCTTGTCAGTGTCCGCCACGCCGAAGCGGTGATCCGGAAAGAGCGCCTTAAATCGTTCACGGAGCCGCCGCTCAGCCTCATCAAAGAAGTGACGGACCGGCTCCTTATGTCCCGTGCAGTAGACACTGAGCAACTTGCCCCTTTTGCGGGAATAGCTGATGCTGGCAATGTCGTAAGTGTCATTGGCATAGAGTTCCTCGAGCTCATGACAAGTAGCCGGATCCATTCGTACGAGCACCGTCTTATCACGTCCCAGATTCGTCGCGGCATAAACCTCGCGGTCATCGGGAGTAAACTCCATGAAACTGACCACATCGCGGAAGTTTGTCGTGAGCACGGGCCGGAAAGGATCTTTCTCCGTGTCTCGATAGAGTATCTGCGTATTGACACCGTCGACAATGGCCGTTGCCACGCGCAGCCGTCCTTGGTGGTCAGTCATCCATCCCTGAATGTTCCCCGGATTCTCGGCAAGTAACGTCAGCTCGCCCGTAGCGAGATTGAGCCGATAGGGATCAAACACCTCTGGGTTGCGCCGGTTGAGACCGATCAAAATGAAACCAGGCTGCTCCTCGAGATCGTCGATCAGCACCGTCCGCACCCCTTCAAAGGCCGTATAGGCTCTAAGGTCTGAGCCATCAGGGCGCACGCCCCAGAGCTGATAATTCTCGTCACCTCCGACATCCTTTATAAAGAGGAGGCGGTCATTGTCGGCCCAGAAGTAGCCGGCCACGCTGCGCGCCGTCTCCTCGGTGACGCGCAGTCCGGCCAGCACATCGGGAGCGTCGACCGGCGAGACGAAAAGGTTCAGGCGATCCTGATAGGGAGCGAGGAAGGAGAGATAGCGCCCGTCGGGCGAGAGTTGGAAGGCCGTTTGAGAGGCGTTGCGGAAGAAGTCTTCGAGAGGAATGCGTCGCATAATAGATTAGCACGTAGCGGGCTACACCGAGCATGCATCAGAATCGGTAGGGTATGCCCGGCTGATGATCACGAATGCTGCATGACCGCGCGAAGCTGCGATGCAGCAGGAAAAGATGAAACGCGGCAAAGTTACACAGCTCACCGCAGCCGACAACATACTCAACAGCATAAAAGTCTCCCGACCGCACCCGGGCAAGCCCCGGGGAGGACTCAACCCCGCAACGAGACGGTCGGGGAGGGGTGCAACGTAAATAAATATTGCCTATCACTTCTTATATTGTGAGCCAAGCACTAACTTTGTTTGAAGAAGTCGCATTGTAGCCGAAATCAGTCAGGGAAGCAAGGCTACAGCGCGCCTGCGTGCGCCTAGCGCACCCCATTAACAGTAATAGCCAACCAGTCATGGACCGCACCGCCATCATCAACATCTACGCCTTGATTATCATAGCGATATTGATATTCAAGGGTTCCGAGCCTTGGAACAATCTGTGGGCTTGGGTACGGGACATGGTCCACGCTTACACCCCCTTCAGGCAAGGTCGTAAGAGCGCTGACGGAGACGAGCCGTTTGGCAACCGTAAGGCGGCCCTCGAGGCCGTGCTGAGGGAGCTTAACTGCGAGTTTCATTCCCAGCCGCTCGAAGACAGATTGCGCATCACCTATGACTATCAGGGCGGGCACTTTTTGATCGATGCGCCCCACTCGGCCAACATTCCTTTCCAGCTGCTCTATCCAGGCCTCCTCACGGCATCGCTTGACGAGATAGACCTGATCCGTTATGCCTGTAATGAGGTCAATACGCATTCCCCTTGGGGCATCAGGGCATGCTACACGGTCAATGCCGAGGATAATGAGCTGAACATTCACCTGATGACGCACATTCCCCAAAGCACAGACAAGGAACTGCTCGTAACGGAATTGCGCAAGCTCATGGACTGCAGCTTCTCAACCCACCGACTCCTGCTCGAGAGCTACTCGGCTCATCACGCTGAGAGCGGACGCTATGAACAGCCCGACGTAGAGTTTACACGCAGCCGCTCTGCAGCTTTGCGGCAACTCATGCATGAAGCCGAGCAGGAATCAAACGGCAGCCGGTCTTTCATCATCGAAGGCCCGGAGATGTTGTCGGTAAGGAACCTTCTGGATCGGATCGGCGGCGGTCCCGCCTTAACACCTCACTCGATTGAGGCCAGGGCCGGCGACTATCAGTTCAAGAGCGACAGTACCGGAGCGATCATGGATTATGCCATCGACGTGCCCTTACGTTCAAAGGCCGCCGACGAGCCGCTTGCAGCAGATCTTGTCAACGCTGACGCCTTTATCCGGCTCGACGTCATTCCCGCCAGCCAGGACACCGCCCTGCAGGAAGCCTCCGGTGCGGAAGGCGAAGGGCAGGAAGAGGCTGTCTCACGGGGCAGGGAACTCGCGATCCTCTTGTTCCTCCATGCCGAGGGACGTTCGAACAATTGTCTCTACTTCCGCCTCACTTGGGTCGTTCCCGACACGATAGCCGGCATGGGCCAGAGCGCGTGCTTCGTTGATTCACAAGGGGCAACCAGGAGCGGCACTTTTCTCGTTTGCCGCGACCTAGACGGTGACAGCAAGGCGAAGCATCACGAGGCCAGCTACATGCTGGACGATGCGATGGACAAAAAGCGCGAAGGCAATCTCCAGGACCTCACCCCCGAGCAGCACCTGATTCTCAACCTTACGGACCACGATACCGCCTACAACCTCTACTGGGGCGATCGTCTCTATCGCGAGCGTCGTTATTACGAAGCCGCCATCCGTCTGGAACGTGCCTGGCACGCCCTTGTAGACAATGAGCCGCTTGCCCTCCAAGAGAAGAGCGATCACATCTATGAAACAGCCTATCTGCTGGGCATGTGCTTCTATAAACTGACTCTCTTCAAAGACGCCTACTACTACCTCAACGTGGCGACCGGCCGCAGCGACGCCAAGAGCCACGAAGCCCTTATAGACTGCATGATGGCCCTAGACGACCCACGCGCCATTACGACCGTGCGCACGGCCCTGCGCAATCTCAGGGAACAAACCAGACTGGCGCAGAAAAGCGGCGGCGACGTGCCCGAGGCGGTATCTGACCATATGCACTTCTTGCGTCGCCAGGAGATCAGGCTCTACATCCACTCTCACTTCCTCGTTGAAGCCGAGAAGCTGAGTAAGGAGATGCTCCATGAAGACGGTGACAAGGACTTCGCACTCAGCGCACTGGCCAAGATACAGCGTATGCGCGGCGAAGGCGCCAGGGAGCGTACGCCCCACTTCGCCGATGAGCGCCAAAGTGAAGGCTAAGGCGTCTCCCTCCGCTAACATACCGGTGCAGCCTTGCCAACCCTATCACGATCTCACTACAAATCAAAGATCAACCTACATCACAATCTATATGCCCCTTATAGCCCCTTCGCTGCTTTCGGCCGATTTCGGCAATCTGAGACGCGACATCGAGATGCTCAATGACAGCTCGTGTGACTGGTATCACCTCGACGTGATGGACGGCGTCTTCGTGCCCAACATCTCCTTCGGATTCCCCGTCATGGAGGCGATGCAGCGCTATGCCAAGAAGCCGCTCGACGTACATCTGATGATCGTGCAACCGGAGAAGTTCGTCAAACAAGTAAAGGCCATCGGAGCCCATGTGATGAACGTTCACTACGAGGCCTGCATCCATCTGCACCGCGTTGTGCAGCAGATCAAGGCCGAGGGGATGATGGCCGGCGTAACGCTCAATCCCCACACGCCCGTAAGCTGTCTCGAAGAGATCATCGGCGACCTCGACCTGGTAATGCTGATGTCGGTCAATCCCGGCTTCGGTGGACAGAAGTTTATCCCCCACTCGCTCGACAAGACACGCCGCCTGCGGGAACTCATCGACCGCACGGGATCGAAGGCGCTCATCGAGATAGACGGCGGGGTCAATCGCGAAACGGGCGCCCAGCTCGTAGCGGCCGGCGCCGACGTGTTGGTTGCCGGTTCGGCCGTCTTCGGTGCTCCCGACCCGGTGGCAGAAGTTGCGGCCCTCAAGGCGCTCTAGCTAGCTACTATCACAGCATACCCCTTCTTCTCCCCCACCCTGCTATCATAGCTTCTACAACGAATACATACCCATGCTATCCCCCCTACTGACAGCCCCTGAGGCAGATCAGCTGCACACGCTCATCTCTGAGAGTCAGCACATCGTCATCTGTGCCCATCGTGGCCCCGACGGCGATGCCGTAGGTTCTTCACTGGGTTGGCGCTCCTACCTCGAGGGGCTCGGCAAGGAGGTGACCATCGTCCTCCCTACGCCCTTCCCCGACTTTCTGCGCTGGCTGCCTGACTCCCATCGCATCAAGTTTTACGCCCGCCACGAGGCAGAAGCCGGCGCCGTCATTGCCGCCGCTGACCTCATCTTCTGCCTCGACTTCAACGCGTTGCCCCGCCTGCAGGACATGGCGCAGGCCGTAAGCGAGAGCAAGGCCAAGCGCGTGATGATCGACCACCACGAAGACCCTGACCGCGAGATGGCCGTACTGGCAGTCAGCCACCCCGAGATGTGCTCCACCTGCGAGATCGTCTTTCGCCTGATCTATCAGCTCGGCGGATTCGAGACCATGACCAAGCACGCGGCCACGGCTCTCTATACCGGCATGATGACCGACACGGGCGGCTTCACCTACAACTCCGCCCGCTCCGACATCTACGAGATCATCTCCCTGCTCCTTACGAAAGGGATCAACAAGGATAAGATCTACCGCAATGTCAACAACGTCTATTCCCCCGACCGCATCCGCCTGATGGGATACATTCTCTATGAGAAGCTGAAGTTTTACGTAGGCCAGCGTGCCTCGATCTTCACGCTCACCCGCGAAGAGATGCGTCGCTTCAAGTTCGTCCGCGGCGACTCGGAAGGATTTGTCAACATCCCCCTCCAGGTGAAGGGACTGAAGCTGAGCATCTCGCTGCGCGAGGATACGGACCGCGACGTCGTGCGCGTTTCGCTCCGCTCGGTAGACGACTTCCCCTGCAACAAGATGGCGGAAGAGTTCTTCCACGGCGGCGGCCACCTCAACGCCTCGGGCGGTGAGCTACCCTTCCCCCTTGAAGAAGCCATCAAGACAGCCGAACGGGCCATCAAGGCCTACGAGCTGCAACTCTATAAATAACAGTTACCCCCCACACACTATTTAGCCATGATCACCGCACAGGACAAAGCTCAGCTGGCGCAAAAGGGCATCACCCCCGCGCAGCTCGAGGCACAGCTGGCGTGCTTCGTACACGGTTTCCCCTATCTCCGCCTAGCAGGCGCGGCCAGCATCCAGAAGGGCATCCTTGCTCCCGCTAGCGAGAGCGAGGCCGATTACATCGCTGCTTGGCAGGAGTACGTCAGAGATGCCTCGCACGAGGTGGTGAAATTCGTCCCGGCCTCCGGCGCAGCCAGTCGCATGTTTAAGAACCTCTTCGCCTTCCTCGACGCCCCCTATGACGAGCCGACCACCGACTTTGAGAAGGCCTTCTTCCTCCATCTTGACGAGACGGCGCTCTACGCAGCGCTCGATGCGACCTGCGTGAAGCTCTACCAAAAGTCCGAAGCCGCACTGGAGGAGGACGGGCGCTACAAGGACATCGTCCGCGCCCTGCTCGACAAGGAAGGCATGAACTACGGCAATCTGCCCAAGGGACTCTTGGCCTTCCACAAGTATGCCGACGGCGTACGCACGCCGCTGGAGGAACACCTCGTCGAGGGTGCACTCTACGCCAAAGAGGGCAACGGCAAAGTGCGCGTACACTTCACCGTTTCGCCCGAACATCGCCCGCTCTTCGAACAGCTCGTCAAGAAGGTCGTGCCGGCGTATGAGCAGAAGTTTGGAGTAAGTTACGACGTGAGCTTCTCGGAGCAGAAGCCCTCGACCGATACCGTAGCGGCGAATCCCGACAACACGCCCTTCCGCCTCAAAGATGGCTCCCTGCTCTTCCGCCCGGGCGGCCACGGCGCACTGATCGAGAACCTCAACGACATCAAGGCCGACATCGTCTTTATCAAGAACATCGACAACGTCGTGCCCGACCGCCTCAAAGAGGAGACCGTGCACTATAAGCAGCTCCTTGCCGGCGTGCTCGTCACGGCCCAGGCCAAGGCACACGAATATCTCCGCAAGCTCGACAGCGGCCGCTACACCATGGACGAGCTGCGCGAGATGCTGCAGTTTGTCCAAAAGACGTTCTGCACGAAGAATCCGGAGACGAAGATGCTCGAGGACACGGAGTTTTCCATCTACCTCCGCAAGAAGCTCAACCGCCCCATCCGCGTCTGCGGCATGGTGCGCAACGTCGGCGAGCCCGGCGGCGGCCCCTTCCTGGCCTACAATCCCGACGGCACCGTATCTCCCCAGATTCTGGAGAGTACGCAGATCGATATGAACGACCCGGAGAAGAAGGCCATGTTTGAACAAGGCACCCACTTCAACCCCGTTGACCTCGTCTGCGCCATCCGCGATTACAAGGGAAAGCCCTTCCACCTGCCCGACTACGTTGACCCTCAGACGGGTTTCATCTCCCACAAGAGCAAGGACGGCAAGGAACTCAAGGCGCTCGAACTGCCGGGGCTCTGGAACGGAGCCATGAGCGACTGGAACACGATCTTCGTCGAAGTGTCGCTAGCTACCTTTAACCCCGTCAAGACAGTCAACGACCTCTTCCGCGAGCAACACCTCTAGTCAGAGGTTAGCGCATCCGCCTCAACAATTTACTCGGTAGACCGCGTAAGTCGCACGATCTAAGGCTGCGACCTGCGGGTCTACCGATTTATCCATTTCTCCTTGCACTCTCTATGAGCACTTCACGACGCGTCTCCCCCATTGCGCTATTCTCTGCCTTTCTCAAAGCCGGCGGCCTGGCTGTCGGCGACGGTTATGCCACGATCGCTCCGCTTCGCTCGCTCCTCGTCAAGCGCAACCAATGGCTCGACGAAGAGGCCTTTGCTACCCACCTGGCAGTCGTACAGGCGATGCCCGGCATATTCAACGTCAACCTGGCGAGTTACCTCGGACGACAGCTCGGCGGCAGATGGGGCTGCATTGCCGCACTGCTCGGCATGGTGTTGCCGCCGATGGCCGTGCTGATCGTGTTTGCAACGTTCTACGATGAGTTTCGGAGTTTCCCCGCCGTGGCAGGCTTCCTCAAGGGAGCGCGCCCGGCGATCATTGCGCTGATACTCCTTCCGGCCTTCCAGCTTTGGCGGCAATCACGGATCACGCTCAGCACGATATGGATTCCCGTCGGAGCAGCCATCGCCATCGGCCTGCTTGGCATTTCCCCCACGCTGATCATCCTGGCGTTGGTCATATTGGCCGTGCTTTACGGATTGATCGTGCACAGTGCGAACTAAGCCACCTCCTCACCACCACACGTTATCAACCACACACACGCAACGATGCTCATATTCTTATTCTTATTCCTCAGTTACTTTCAGGTCGGTGCTTTGGGCATTGGGGGAAATGTCGGCGCCCAAGCCCTACTGGAGCATGAAGCCATCACACTCCATCACTGGCTCACACCGGCACAGCTAAGCGACCTGATGGCCTTCTGCCGCACCCTGCCGGGCGGTACGGGCATCAACGCCGCCACACTCTCAGGCTACCTCGCCACTGCGGGCAAGTTTGGGTTTTGGGGCTGTGCCGGAGCGTCGGTTGTCGCTGTCGCCGGCTTGGCCATCCCCTCCGCGCTCTGGACAGAACTGATCTGCCGCTGCCGTCAAAGCGGCCCTATCGTTCGGCTGACGGACAGCGTCATGCCCCTGCTCCGCCCGCTCATCCCCGGTCTGGTCATCGGGGCTGCACTGCTCATGATGCGCAGCGAAACCATGGGATCCATGGCCACTACACCCTGGCACTTCTGGATCAGCTGTCTGCTCTGCCTTGCAACCTTAGTTGGTACGGGCATTTACCGCGTCAACGGCACCTTCATGGTTGTTCTCTGCGGTATTGCCGGCTGGCTCCTTCTTTAAACTTGCCCGTACGAAACCTAAGTAGAATTGCTACGTGCAGCATAAATTACGCCAGCGCTTTCGCCTAATAATGCGTATGTTGCGGTGAAAAGGCGACGAGAGCATGGGAGGGGCGCGAGAGATGGCGTAATTTTGTTGCACTTTAAATATAATAGACGATAACACACCCCTCACTCGCTTTACAATGAGCTTCAACCTGCCCAAGACCCAGCAGAAACGCGTCGTCATCGTCGGCGGCGGCTTCGGTGGCCTTAAATTAGCTAATAAGTTGCGCCATAGCGACTACCAAGTCGTGCTGATTGACCGCAACAACTACCATCAATTTCCCCCGCTGATCTATCAGATCGCTGCGGCCGGCATCGAGCCCAGTTCGATCTCCTTCCCCTTCCGCAAGATGTTTCAGCAACGGAAGAACTTCTTCTTCCGAATGGCGCAGGTTCGCTCGATTTTCCCCAAGGAAAAGATCATCCAGACCTCCATCGGCAAGGTGCACTACGACTACCTCGTACTAGCAGCCGGCGCCACAACCAACTACTTCGGCAATAAGAATGTAGAGGAAGAGGCAATGCCGATGAAGAACGTCAGCGAAGCCATGGGGCTGCGCAATGCCCTGCTCGACAACTTCGAACGGGCCCTAACCTGCGCCACGGACCAGGAACGCCAGGAGCTGCTCAACGTCGTCATCGTGGGCGGCGGTGCAACGGGCGTGGAGATAGCCGGTGCCATCAGCGAGATGAAAAATTTCGTATTGCCCAAGGACTATCCAGACCTGCCGACATCGTTGATGCACATCTACCTCATCGAGGCCGGCCCGCGCCTGCTTCCTGCCTTCAGCCCCTCATCGAGCGCCAAGGTGGAGCGCTACCTCCGCGGCATGGGCGTCAACGTTGAGCTGGGCAAGATGGTGACCGACTACAAGAACCACTGCGTAGTACTCAAGGACGGGACGAACATCCCCACCCGAACCTTTATCTGGGTGAGCGGTATCGCCGCACAGCCCGTGGGCAACCTCGATCCGTCACATCTGGGCCGTGGACACCGCATCGTGGTCGACGCCTATAACCGCGTGCCGGGGCTCGACGGCGTCTTCTCCATCGGCGACCAATGCATCATGCCCGAGGGCGATCCTAAATGGGAGGGCGGCCACCCGCAGCTGGCTCAAGTTGCCATCCAGCAGGGCGCCCTGCTGGCCAAGAACCTCAAGCGGCTGGAGGAAGGCAAGGAACTCATCCCCTTCAGATACAACAACCTCGGCACCATGGCGACCGTCGGCCGCAACAAGGCCGTGGCCGAGTTCAGCAAGTGGCGCTTCGGCGGCTTCTTCGCCTGGTTCCTCTGGCTGGTCGTCCACTTGCGCTCCATCCTCGGCGTGCGCAACAAGATGATCGTCCTCTTCAACTGGCTTTGGGACTATATCTCCTATTCCCACTCGCTGCGCATGATTGTCTACGCCAAGAAGGCCAAGGAAGTCATCGAACGCGAGAAGCGCCTCGCCTCCACCCACTGGGGAACCGACCTCCTAAGCAAGGGCTCAGAGGATGTCAGTGACGAAGAAACAGCGAGCAAATAAGGACCGCGCCTGAAAAACTTCTCTCTACTTAAGCACTCCCCTATTGACAAGAACGGCTAAGCCGAATGGTCAGCGCACCATTTAGCTTAGCCGTTCTTTTATGTCACCAGTTATCCGAGGTGGGAACAACCGTTATTCCTCTGAAAGGACCTGCGGAGCGACCTCCGAAGCATCCCCTTCAGCAGCAGCCTCCGCATCAACAGTTCGGGCCTTCTGAGCTTCGATGAAAGCAGGTAATTCAATGCCTTCATAACGCAGGAAACTCGTCACTGCCGTTGTCGGCGAGCGGAAGCCCACGCGGTTAGACTGCTTAACGTCAGTCACCTCACCCGCCTCGATCAGGCGGCGGAGCTCGGCCACACGGTAGCGGGAGATATACTCATGGATGTCGTTGTACCCCTGCGAGCGGAGGCTCTGAAGCGCCATGTGGCGATTGAAGCCAGCCAAACGGCAAAGGCGCTCACGGTTGAAGTTCGGATCGACAAAGGGCCGGTCATGCTGCATGACATACTCCATCACCTCAAAGCGGTGAAGGTTGGCCTCGTTGAAGTCCTCCACCTCCGACTGCGTGATTTCCTCCTTCGTAGGCGGTTTCTCTACCTGACGGAAATCAGGATAAGAGATCGCCTCCACCGTCGGCCGCAGGATGCGGAAGAATAGGAAGAGATTGACCATCGTAAAGAGGAAGAGGTAAATCGTCAGCAGCACAGCGCTGAAACGGATGGTGACAACGATGAAGAAGACGCTCACGAGACCCAGTGCCGCACCATAGGCGATCAAGTCGCTCGGAAGCTGCATCTTGCGCACCAGGCGGTGGGGCAGGCGGAAAATGTTGACAATGTAATATCCCGAGAGGAGCAATGCCGCCATGCGCAGGAAGACGTCGCCCGAGAGGAAGAAGCGCCGGAAGTCATGCACGTCATAGACCGTCGCCAGATTGCTCCCGACCGCAGCCCCGATGCAATAGATAAAGATCACCACCAGGGCCGGCACGGCATAGCCCCACATGCGCCCCCACTGCAGATAACCGGGCATGCAGAGCCCGAGGGGATAGATGCTGAGCAGGAAGGAACAGGCCATCAGGTAGATCAGCAGCACGGGATGGAGAATGCCCAGGGGCGGGATGACGCTGTGCGTGGCCACAAAGAAGAGGGCAACGCTGTGCATCACACAGATCAGGAGCATGATCCATGCGAGAGAGAGGAACTGCACGCTGCGCCGCGCCAGGTAAAACATAACGAGGCTCATCATCAGATGCACCGCGGCGGAAAGTTCGGTCGTTATGAGTACGAGGGTATGCATAATGAGATTCAGACGGACAAGCCTCAGGCCCGATGCGCAGGAAACGCAATCAGCCTGAAGGAAGTCGCTGAGAGCAAAAGTAACGAAGAAAATCTATACCGTCAGCCCTTGGGGCCAACAAACTGCCCGCACGCAACCAGCCTGCTCCCGATCAGCCCCGCAGCTCTCAGGCAGAGGTAGTTGCGGGCAGTAACCGAGTCTTGTGAAGCCCAAGATCAGAATAAATCATCGCAGTATAGGAGCGTTCAGGGGGTCCCTGAGGGGCGGCGCTTACCGGTTGCCAGGTCTCGACAGATGGCAGCCCAAAGGATTGAGCAAGGAGAGAGGCCGGGAAAAGCTCGCTTTACCCAGTCCGAACCGCAGCCAATTCTATCAAAGTGATGCACACTTATATTATAGAGCCAGGACCAGTAGCGAAACCCATTGATATGTCC
>DAVZJV010000017.1:0-48263 GCA_052272595.1 Alloprevotella sp. | reverse complement strand
TAGAGCACCTGACTGTTAATCAGGGGGTCGTTGGTTCAAGCCCATCCTGAAGCGCAAAGTTTTTACCTGCCTCTTCCTTGTCGCTTGACATCGGAGAGGCTTTTTCGTTGTTGGAAGTCGGAAGCACAGCCCGCCTCAAGCCTTCCTTTAAGCGATCAATAAAAAGCGCCGCATGACGTCCTCGGCGGATGTCATGCGGCGTTGTGAATGTGGGTGGACCAGCTAGGGCTTGAACCTAGGACCTCCAGATTATGAGTCTGTTGCTCTAACCAACTGAGCTACAAGTCCGTGCAAGGTTTCTTGTCGAGACGAGCGTACTTTGCGGGTGCTAAATTACGACAAAGTTGTCAACACAACAAATCTTGCGCTCCCTTTCCGCTGCTTCGCAATCCCTTCCACCCTATAGCAGGCCATGGTGGTGCCCCGATGTGCTATCTTTGCAGCGGGCGGTTGCGGGACGAACCGTCTCCTGTCTGTCCCCTCTTGGCGTTCGTCCCCCGTCGTTTAATAACCGTTCGCAGATGAAACAACAAGCCGTCGTGCTCCATACCGTTCGTTACAGTGACGAAGCGATCATTGCCACCCTCTTTGCGCAAGATGCCGGCGTGGTGCCGATGATGGTGCGCGTGAGCCGTTCGCGGCGTGCGCAGGTGCGCCATTCCCTCTTCCGCCCCCTGGCCGTGCTCGAAGTTGCGTGGGACGAGCGTCCCCGTGCTTCGCTCCAACGGCCCAAGGCGGTACAGGTGGCCCTGCCGC
Source organism: Alloprevotella sp. (assembly GCA_052272595.1). Taxonomy (GTDB): domain Bacteria; phylum Bacteroidota; class Bacteroidia; order Bacteroidales; family Bacteroidaceae; genus Alloprevotella. Next base: position 47,507 of record DAVZJV010000017.1, on the reverse strand, counting down.
TCTCGACGCTCCCTTACGATCCGATGAAGTCGGCTATCGCTCTCTTCCTGGCCGAAGCTCTTTACCATGCTGTCCCGGTCGAACCCGATGCGCGCAACCTCTTCGCCTACATCGTGCGCTCGATCGAGTGGCTTGATACGTGTGAGCGCGGTTTTGCCAATTTCCACCTCGTTTTCCTCCTCCATCTCACCCGTTTCCTGGGCTTCCGTCCCAATGTCGAGGACTTCCGTCCCGGCGACTACTTTGATCTCCGCGCCTCGTGCTTTGTCCGCGACGTCCCGGCCCACCCTGATTTTCTTACCCCCGCCGATGCTGCGCTCGTGCCGAAGCTGCTGCGTATGGACTATGCCAACATGCACGTGTTCCGCTTCAGCGGCGAAGAGCGCAGCCGACTGCTCGAACAGATCAACCGCTATTATCGCCTCCATGTGCCCGACTTTCCCGAACTGCGCTCTCTCGCCGTATTGCGGTCGATCTTCTGATCGGTCGGGCCGCTTTCCCGAAGGGGTGTGGCTATGCCCTCCTGACGGCAAGGCGGCTCGGAAATTCGGCAAGGCGGCTCGGATTTCCTGCAAGGCATCTCGTAGAGGTGCAAAGCCTATGTGTCAGACTCCCTTTTCTCTACATCGATGTAGTAAAGAAGGCTTTTTCTCTTTTGCTGTCAATCTGTCAAGGAGTTGTCGGAATACTCTTATATTCAATAAGTTGCGCGGCTTTGCGTTTCGGATTTCTGTCAGCTTTCTGTCAGCTTTCTGTCAGGATCTGTCAGCTTTCTGTCAGGATCTGTCAGTTATCTGTCAAGTGCATCCACCTCTATTTCGCGGAGCGTAGGTGATGGCTTCCCTTGGTTGCTCTATCGGGATTGGTTACCGCCTGTCTGCCGGCTGACAGAAAGCTGACAGATCCTGACAGAAAGCTGACAGAAACGATGAGCCCATATGATACCTATCATGCTGAAATATAATGGAATATGCTCTGTGGCCTGACGGATTGACAGATATTCCCCGCAGCACTTTCCCTATGGTCATCTTGCTGATTTTGTCAGTCAGTGACAAAAGTTTATTTTTGCTCAGGTAGGGCAATGCGTGGGGCGGCGCGCCATTGCTCCCTTCTTTTTCCGCCCATATCTATTTACCTTTTAAACAGAAGAAAAGCAAATGAACAAGTTCCTTCTCTATCTCTCGTTCCTGGTCATCGGCCTTGTGTCGTGCACCGTGCTCTCGAGTTGCGGTGATGATGACGACCCCGTGATGCCTCCTCCCACCTCTCAGCTGGGCACCGTGGACAAAGCTTATGCCGGTCGATGGCTCTTCAACGGCGGTGAGATGACGCTCAACGAAGATGGTACCGGCCACTTTACCCTCTACGCCTTTATGATGGGAGGCGGTGCTTCCGGCGGTAACCAAGGTATCCCTGCCAGCCGTACGCCGGCTGCCGGTCTGTCTTTTGACTTCAAATGGGGTATCTCGGGAAAGGTGCTGACCCTAGACGCCACGAAGATGGGTATGACCCGAAAGTATCGCATTGCAAGCATGGACGATGGCTACCTCTCGTTGATCGAGTGGGAAGGCGATGAGTGGAGCGATGATCTCGAGGTCTTTTGCCGGCCCGATTTACTGGCCAATGAGGTCAACATCGATTTGCTTTACGGGAAGACTTGGACCTGTACGATCAACGACGAGGTTCATCGCCTGACCTTTGACAAGGCTTCATCCGTCTTTACCCTAGTGAGCACGGACGCCGACGGCACCGATACCGAACGTGTGCGCTACACCTGGGATGCAGATAGTCATTATATCTACGGCTACGAGTTGGACGATGCCGAGCCCGCCAGCTTCATCATCCTATACCTCTCATCCGACCGGCTTGTCATCTTCGACGGGTCAAACTTTGGCCCCGTCAATTTCCTGTCAGCGTAGTTTTCGCTTTACGACATTCTACAGCGACATCGCCGCCAAGGTTTCGCGTAGCTTTACGCAGACCTTGGCGGCGAATTGTTGTTGGGTAGAGATCGCCGCCGAACTTGCCATAGATTGTTGCGAAAAACAACGGCTTGTTGTGGGAGAGGCTGTCGAAGACTGTAAGTAGTTTGACCATCTGAGCCTTTTCTCCCTTGCGGTTTTTGTGCGTTTGCCTGTATGATGCGAATCTCGGCATTGCTGCGTTGCTTAAATGCTTGCAGCCCGAAGAATCGGCTGTGGAGCGGTCAAGGGATCGTATGCTTTCCCTTTGCACTCACTAAGCACAATCCTTCGGGCTGCAATGCCCCGTCAGGCAATTACCTGGCGCTTTGAAACGCGCCGTGATTCACACACGGACGAAGTCGTCAGGCGAGGAGCTGCTTGACGAGGGTGGAGATGGCCTTGCCGTCGGCGCGGCCGGCGAGTCGCTTGGTGGCCACGCCCATCACCTTGCCCATGTCGCGGGCTGTGGTGGCGCCTACTTCGGCAATGATCGTTTTGAGCTCGGCCTCGAGCTCTGCCGGCGTGAGGGCCTTAGGCAGATATTCCTCGATGACGGCAGCTTGTGCTGCCTCCTCGTCTGCCAGGTCGGGACGGTTTTGCTCGCGGTAGAGGGCGGCCGTGTCATGCCCTTGTTTGGCGAGCTTGGAGAGGATCTTGAGGGCGTCAGCATCCTCGAGTGTGTCGTTGGCTCCCGGAGCCGTCTTGGCCTCGATGAAGCACTTCTTTATGTTGCGCAACGCTTCGAGGCGAAGTTTGTCTTTCGCCTTCATGGCTGCGATGATGTCTTTGCTTACTTGATCGAATAGTGACATATTGCGAATAAGTTAGATTAGTTCGGTTTATCGGGTGAGCGTTTGGTCGTGTGCATTGCCTGCATCGCCAAGTGCCATCATTCGGTTGAGTTGTTGGCTTGTGCGCCGGGCGGTGGGGATTTGCTCTATCTGCTCGAGCAGCCCCTCGTTTCTCAGGTCTTCCGTGCCGAAGATGTATGTATGATAGTGCTTCTTTGCGACGTCTCGGGAGGGGTAATACCTGTCGATGCGACTGTTGCGCTCTCGTGCGGCCTCGTCATTTTGAGGCGTTTCCTTCCCCTTCTCCTTCCGGCCGTAGAGGCTGAAGCCCGAGGCGAGGATGGTGATTTTAATCTTGTTTCCCAAGCCTTCCTCATAAGAGAGGCCATACTTCGTCTCAATGTCGGGAGAGAAGCGGTTCATGAACTTGTGGAGTTCGGTAAATTCGCTCATCTTCAATCCGTCGGCATCGTGGCTGCTGGTTGTGATCGCCATGACGATCCGGCTGGCGGAGAAGATGTCGTTGTTGTTGAGTAGGGGGGAGGTGATGGCGTTGTGTATGGCTTGGGTGATGCGCGCTTCGCCTTCGCCGTATCCCGATGACATAACAGCCACGCCGCCGTTGCGCAAGACGGTATTGACGTCTTCGAAGTCGAGGTCTATACGTCCGTGCATGGAGATGATCTCCGTGATGGAGCTGACGGCATTGGAGAGGGTGCGGTCCGCCATGCGGAAGGCATTGACGACGCTCAGGTCGGGGTAGATCTCGATGAGGCGTTCGTTGTTGACGACCAGCAGGGCGTCCACCTCCTGTGCCAGGGCTTCTAGCCCGTCGAGGGCTTTGTCGATCTGACGCTCACGCTCGAAGAGGAAGGGGATGGTGACGATTCCCACGGTAAGTATGCCCCGTTTGCGTGCCTCGCGTGCAATGACGGGAGATGCTCCCGTTCCTGTGCCGCCCCCCATACCTGCGGTGATGAAGACCATCTTGGTATCCTCATCAAGTGCGGCATCGATCTTGTCAAGGCTGGCTTCGGCGTATTCACGTCCCTTCACGGGATTGCCGCCGCAGCCGAGTCCGGAGCCTAGTTGCAGCCGGTCGGGCACGGGTGAGGAGTCGAGAGCCTTCTTATCGGAGTTGGCTACGAGGTAGCGCACTTCGGGGATGTTGTCGCGGTACATTTGCCCTACGGCGTTGCCTCCGCCTCCTCCCACGCCGATGATCTTGATAATCTTCGGCGTCATGCTATTGCTCAGGTCAACGACGGGTGTCGCGAGCTGATCGAGTACAGCCTCTGAGGGCGTCTTTGAGCTCTGTGATGTCATGGCTATCGGTTGCTCTTATAGCACGTTGCGTGAATGAAAGGAGATAGGCCGGTGCTGCAATATGTAGCGCCGGCCTTCGTGTGTGTCGGTGTCGTCGGGAGACGGAGGTCTTTCATTCCCCCCTCCCAACGGTATGATCAGGCTTAGCGGCCAGCGTTGGGAGACTGGAAGTTGATGACCGTTCCGGCAGCTATCGTGTCGGTACCCTGCATGGCGCTCTCAGGCTCGATGGCAACGTTGCCGTAGGCCTTAGCCTTGATGTCGGCCAGTACTTCCTTGGATCGTTTGTAGGTCGGGGTGAGCTCGACCATAGAGATGATCTCCTCGTTGTCGAGATCGTCGAGGCCGAAGAGGAAGAACTTCGGTCGGCGGGGGAGGGTGCCCTTTCTTCCGCCACCGTAGTAGCCTTCGCGGCGTTCCTCGTTCTCCTCTTGTTTCTCCACGTCGTTTTGTGCCTTGATGCGCTCTGCGGCGTCTATCTTCTCCTTGATGCCCGGCACGTTGCTGATGCCGAAGCCGGTGGCGAGGATGGTGATCTTCACCTTCTTGCCCAGAGAGGGATCGGTAGAGAGCCCCCACTTGGTCTCGACGTCGTCGTGGAACTTTGACATGAAGTCGTGCACCTCGTTCATCTCTTCCATCATGAGCGTATCGCCCTCCTTTTCGGCGCAGAAGGAGATGGAGAGGAGCACCTTCTTGGAGTTGAAGATGTCGTTGTTGTTGAGCAGGGGGGAGTGGAGGGCAGCCTCGATTGCCTTGCTGACGCGGTTTTCACCCTCGCCGTAGCCGGTAGACATGATCGCTACGCCGCCATCTTTGAGGACGGTGCAGACGTCGCGGAAGTCGAGGTTGATGATGCCGTGCATCGTGATGATCTCGGCGATTGATCGGGCGGCGATGCTGAGCGTATTGTCTGCCATTTCAAAGGCGGAGAGCACGTTGAGCTCACCGTAGATTTCGCGCAGACGTTCGTTGTTGATAACGAGGAGGGCATCGACATGCTTGGCCATCTCCTCGACGCCGTCGAGTGCTTGGTCGATCTTCTTGTTTCCCTCGAAGAGGAAGGGGATGGTGACAATGCCAACGGTCAGAATGTCCATAGACTTTGCCTCACGGGCGATGACCGGTGCGGCGCCCGTGCCGGTGCCGCCGCCCATGCCTGCGGTGATGAAGACCATTTTGGTGCCGTCGTTGAGCATCTGGTGGATCTCCTCGATGCTCTCTTCGGCAGCCTCGCGGGCACGTCCCGGACGGTTGCCCGCGCCGAGGCCCTCTTTGCCCAGCTGGAGGCGCATGGGTACGGGCGAATCGGAGAGTGCCTTGGAGTCGGTGTTGCAGACGACGAAGTTGACGTCGTGGATGCCCTCGCGGTACATATGGTTGACGGCGTTGCCGCCGCCACCACCGACACCGATGACTTTGATGATCGAGGGCGTAGTGGTGGGGATACCTATATCAATCAGAAGGTCGTCCTTCTTTTCTTCTTGTGCTGACATGGTGTTGCTGGAGTAAGTTGGGGGGAGAAGCTGTGGCCAAGGGGTTAGTTGTCGCTGACGAGACCGCCGAACCACTTGCCGAATTTAGATAAGCCCTTCTTGAGGTTGGAGAGGCCTTCGCCCTTCTTCTTTTCCTTGGGCTCCGGTTCTTCTGCTGCAGGCTTGGCGGCAGCGTTGCCCTTAGCGTCCTTTGCCTGACCTTCGGCGGGGTTGGGCTGTGGATTGGGCTTGCCGGTCTCTACGCCGGCAGCACCGAAGAGGTCGGTCTCCTCTGCCTGATTGAGGGGGCCGCCGTTGCAGTTGGCGTTACCCTTGTCTATGATGGCGATGGCGGCATTGTACTGCCCTAGGGCGTTGAAGTCGGCTGTTTTCATCGGGCGCAGTTGTACGTGCGTCTTGTGGACGAAGCGCAGCTTGTCGAAGCCCGTGTCGCGCTTGAAGGCCTTGTCGATGTCGTGCATGTAAGATGCACCGCCCGTGATGATGAGGCCGCCGATGAGCTGCTCGGCGGGAATCTTGGAGAGGGCGATCTGGTTTTTGATGTTGAGGATGATCTCCTCGATGCGGGCCTCCACCAGACCGGCAAATTCCTCATAGGCTACCGTTCGTCCGTCGCGCAGGCGGATGGGGTCGTGGGTTTCGCCGTCGGACTCTACTACGGCCTTGCCATATTTGAGTTTGAGATCTTCGGCCTCGTCGTCCTCAACTTGGAGCGACATGATGTCGCGGTTGACGTTGGCGCTTCCGAGGGGAATCACGGCGAGGTGGCGCAGGATGTTGTTCTTATAGACGGCCACGGAGGTTGTCTCCGCCCCCATGTCGATGAAGACACAGCCCGAGCGCTTCTCTGCCTCGCTGAGTATGGCGTCGGCGAGGGCGAGTACGGTGATGGGCAGGTCGACGATGCTCACGCCGGCATTGCGGAAGCAGGTGCGTATCTCTTCGCGAACGGAGGAGCTGGCCACGATGTTGAGGTAGTGGCCCTCGATGCTGTCGGAGAGGATGCCGACGGGGTCGGTCTGCAGCTGTGTGCCGAGGCGGAACTCCTGAGGCACAGCCTCGAGGATGTCGCGGTCGGGAGCCGCCGTACTGCGGTTTTCATCGTTCATGGCATCGATGATCTCCTGGGTGATGGCGATCTTGCCCTCAAAGTGGCGTACGACGAGGTTTGCCACGGTGTGCATGCCCATGCCGCCGATGCCGACATAGACGCTGCTGATGCGTTGCTGCAACTTTTTTTCGAGCTTCTCCTTGATGTTGATGATGCATTGCGTCATCTTGCTGACATTGTTGATGCGTCCCTTGCGTATGAAGGTGGTGGAGGGCTCTTGGGCGAAGGCGAGTATCTGGAGGAAACCATCGGGCTGCTTGTGGCCTGCAATGCCGGTTACCTTGGATGATCCGATCTCTATCGCTACGATGAAAGTGTCCATGTATGGGATGTTGCTGTGATTTTTACTTTAGGAGATGCCTAGGGGCGGGGGTAAGGCGCGGTCAATGCTTGGCCTTCTTGCCTACGACCTGGGTGACGTGCTCGATGGACAGCTCGCTGTATTTGTTCCACCCCACGGTGGGAAGCACCTTGCGGTAGAAGGCGTAGAGGTTGCGAAACTTCTGTTCGAGGCTGTCAGCCTGTCCGAGCATGATGAGGTGGTTGCCTACGCGGGGCACGAGTTCGATGCGCCCGTCGGAAAGGACGTTGGCCTGCTCGATCTGGTTGTCCCAGAAGGGACTTTCACGCAGGTGGCGGCCGAGGTTTACCAGGTGGCGACGGGCATACATAGGGGTGATGTGGCCGGTGGCGACGGGGAGGTCGGCAACGTAGCCCGAGGGGTTCATCATGTGCCCTTTGTCGTCGATGTAATATTGCTCGCCGGTGTCTGCCATGATGCGCATGAGGGGCAGGCGCTGCTCGATGAGCACGTTGATCGTGCCGCCCGGAGACTTATAGCACGACACGGAGTCGATGTAGGGGTTGCGCAACAGGGTTGCCTCGATGTCCCTGACGTTGATGTCGTCCATGGGCCGTCCGATGGGGTAGGCCCGTGACTGACGGAGGATGCGCTCGGCCTCGTCGGCGGTGATGAAGCCTGCGTGGGTGCTGTCGGCTATGGTGAAGCGTATCTGCCGGCAACGCGACGTGTCGCCGTGGCGTGTGAAGTCGGCAAAGGCGAAGACCAGGTAGACGATCACGCCGAGTAAGAGGAGCAGCTTGATGACAGTCTTCATAAAGGGCGGGTGAGGGCAGTCGGTTAGGGGCGCGGCAGGGCCTTAAGCCTTGCCTTCCTTGCGCTCGAGGATGGCCTTGATCTGGGGGATGTAGTCTACTGCATCGCCGGCGCCGAGGATGACGACGACGTCGAAGTCTTCCTGTTCGAAGACTTCAGGCAGCTGCTCCTTGCAGATGATGCGGCGCTCGATGCTCGGGCGGAGGTTGTCGTAGATCAGCTCGCTAGTCACGCCGGGGATGGGCTGTTCGCGGGCGGGGTAGATCTCGGTGAGAATCACTTCGTCGAGCAGCGAGAGGCTGTCGGCAAACTCCTTATAAAAGTCGCGCGTGCGCGTGTAGAGGTGGGGCTGGAAGACGCCCGTCAGTTTGCGCCCGCCGAAGACTTCGCGGATCGAGAGGATGCTCTGGCGGATCTCTGCGGGGTGGTGGGCATAGTCTGAGAGGAGCACGTGGCGGTCGTTCTTCAGGGCGAAGTCGAAGCGGCGCTCCACACCGCTGTAGCTCGCCATGGCCGAGCGGATGTCGTCAGCCTTGGCGCCGGCGATCTGGGCCAACGCCATGGCGGCGATGCCGTTGTCGATATTGATGCTCACCGGCACGCCCAGCTCCACGTCTTTGATGTTCTCAAAGGGTGAGACGAAGTCGAAGACAATCCGCCCTCCGCCGATGCGAATGTTTTCGGCGTGGAAGTCGCCCTCGGTTCGCGAGTAGTCATAGCGGCGCACGCCGGGCTGCAGGTCTTCGTGCATCTTCAGGTCGCGGTGGATGATCAGGGCGCCGCCGGGCTGAATGAGCGTGGTGTAGTGGCGGAAGCTTTCGAGGTAGGCCTCCTCTGTGCCGTAGATGTCGAGGTGGTCGGGGTCTGTAGCCGTGATCACCGTGGCATAGGGGCGCAGGTGGTGGAAGGAACGGTCAAACTCATCGGCCTCGATGACGACATAGGGGCTTGTCTTAGAGAGCAGGTAGTTGGTGCCGTAGTTTTTGGTGATGCCTCCGAGGAAGGCGTTGCAGCCGATCTTGCAGTCGTGGAGGATGTGGGCCGTCATCGCCGTGGTCGTCGTCTTGCCGTGCGTTCCGGCCACGCAAAGCCCCTTCATCGTGCGGGTAAGCAGGCCGAGCACCTCGGCGCGCTTCTTGATGTCGAAGCCTTCGGCCCGCAGATAGGCCATCTCTTTGTGGTCGGCGGGAATGGCGGGGGTATAGACGACGAGCGTTTCAGCCTTGTCGCGGCAGGGAGCGGGGATGAGCTCCGGGTCGTCGGTATAGTGGATGTGGGCGCCTTCGGCACATAGCTCCTTTGTCAGCGGAGTCTCCGTGCGGTCGTAGCCGCCGACGAAGAGACCCTGAGAGAGATAGTAGCGCACGAGGGCGCTCATGCCGATACCGCCGGCACCGATGAAATAGACTGCTTTCATTCTATGAATGGGTGGATACTGTATGCTATGCTATTGGGGAGTGGATCGGGGCTGGGAGAGCAGTCAGGCCTTGCCCTGTGCGGCCAGCCTGATCACCTCGTCGGCTATGTCGGAGGCGGCGTTGGGGCGGGCGAGCAGTTTGATGTTGCGGCTGAGGCTCTCGAGCTTATCGTAGTTGGTCACCGTGTTGATGGCCGTGGGCAGCAAGATGCGCCGCGCGTCGGCGTCGGTGACGTAGAGGGCGGCCTCCTTCTGTACGAGGGCGAGGGCGTTCTTCGTCTGGTGGTCTTCGGCCACGTTGGGCGAGGGGACGAGAATGACGGGTTTGCCCAGCAGGCAAAACTCCGAGATGCTCCCCGCGCCGGCACGCGAGATGATCAGGTCGGCGGCGGCGTAAGCCACGCGCATATCGCTGATGAAGTCCGTCACCAAGAGGTTGTCGGGGCAGCCGCGGCGGGCGAGTTCCTCCTTGATGGCTTCGCTGTAATATTTGCCCGTCTGCCATACGAACTGTATGTCGCGTTGCTGCTTGATGAGGGGCAGGTTGCCGGTGATGCACTCGTTGAGCGTGCGGGCGCCGAGCGAACCGCCGATGATCAGCACGGTGCGCTTGCCCGGCACGAGTCCCAGCGCCTTGACAGCCTCTTCACGCGAGAGGGTGGCGTCGAGGAGATTCTGGCGCACGGGGTTGCCGGTGAAGATGATCTTGTCGGCGGGGAAGAAGCGCTCCATGCCGTCGTAGGCCACGCAGATCTTGCTGGCCCCCTTGGCTAGGAGTTTGTTAGTCACGCCGGCGTAGGAGTTTTGCTCCTGGATGAGGGTGGGTATGCCGGCTTGTTCGGCCATATTGAGCGTGGGGCCGCTGGCATAGCCGCCTACGCCGACGGCCACCTGCGGGCGGAAGTCACGGATGATCTTCTTGGCCAGCCGGCGGCTCTTGTAGAGCTTGATGAGGACTGATACGTTGTTAAGCAGGTGCTTGCGATCGAAACCTGCGACGGGCAGGCCGATGATCTTATAGCCGGCCGCGGGGACGCGCTGCATCTCCATGCGACCCTCAGCCCCGACGAAAAGTATCTTGGCGTCTGGGCGCTTGGCTTTGATCCCGTTGGCAATGGATACGGCAGGGAAGATGTGCCCTCCCGTGCCGCCTCCGCTGATAATCACCCTTAGTTCGTCCTTCATAAGCGTGGTCGTGATAGTATATAGTCGTACAACCGCAAAAGTAGCAATTTATTTCCGTGTGGCTCGGTGCGCTTAATAAGCTTTTTTAGGAAGTGACACAAATCTTGGGGTCGGGTAAAGTGCCGTTCTGATCGGGTGGATCTTCGTTGGGGTTATAAGGGGCTGCCCCCGTTAGAGGCGCTACGCCTTTCCCCTCCCCTCATCGTCCGTGTCTGGCGGGTTATCCGTACCAAGCGCGAACGGCCTCCGCTGCCTTGTGTGTAGGTGCGGAGGCCGTGGGAGCCAATGATACTTGTGAGGGAGCGCTAAAGCAAGGCTTCAAGTTCCGCCGGAGTGGTCGCTACGGCATAATAGTGTGCGGGCGTGCCGCTCACCAGCCCCTGGGCGAAGAGGTCGTCGAAGAGGGCCAGGAGTTTGTCCCAGCAGCCCGCCACGTTGTAGAAGATGACGGGTTGACGGCGTAGGCCGATGCACGTGTTGGCCAAGGTGGTGAAGGCTTCGTCTAGCGTACCGATGCCGCCGGGCATGACAACGAGGGCCTCGCTCTCGCGGAGCATGGCCTCCTTGCGGTCGGTGAGGTCGGCACAGCGGAAGGTTACGTCGATGCAGTCGCTCACCAGACCGCGTTCGACCAAGATGTCGGGCACCATGCCGTAGATGCGGCCGCCCTCGGCCTTGGTACTTTGGGCGAGTGTCTCCATCAGGCCGCAGCGGGCTCCTCCATAGACGAGGGTGCGCCCCGTTCGGCCGATCAGGGCGCCCACTTCGCGGGCCGCCGCTTCATAGGCGGGTGGAAGATTGCTTTTTGAGGATAAGAAGACGCCGATGCGTTGATACTTCATCTTCGAGTGTGTCGTTGCGAGAGCTAATTATCTTACGGCGATGCACTCGATCTCGATGCGGGCGTCTTTGGGCAGCGTCTTGACGGCCACGGCCGAACGGGCGGGGTAGGGGGCGGTGAAGAAGGTGGCGTAGACCTCATTGAGCTCGGCGAAGTCGGCCATATCGGCGAGGAAGACGTTGACCTTGACCACGTTGGCCATTGTCAGGCCGGCGGCCTCGAGGATGTGGCTGATGTTGGTCAGTGACTGGCGGGCCATCTCCTTGATGCCGCCCTCGACGAAGTTGCCCGTTGCGGGGTCGATGGCCAGCTGGCCTGATACGTAGACGGTGCCGCCTGCCTCGACGGCCTGGCTATAAGGGCCGAGGGCTGCGGGAGCCTGTGTGGTGGCGATGGGTTGTTTCATAAGTGGGAGAATATAGGGGTTGTGTGAGATCGCGTTGCGCTAAAGGATCGTGCCCTCCATGAGGATGAGAAGAATGGCGAGCCAGTGGGCGATGCTGCCCAGGAGCACGAAGATGTGCCACACGCCGTGGTAGTAGGGACGGGTGTCGTGGGAGAAGAAGTAGGTGCCCCCGGTGTAGAAGGCGCCTTCGCAGAGCAGGGCGGCCAAGGCGCCCCAGGTGATGCGGTGGCAGACGGGTTCGGCAATGAAGACGAAGGTCCAACCCATCACCAGGTAGATCAGGAGCGAGAGGTGGGGCCAGCGGTTGATGGCTGTGAGCTTGTAGACGGCCCCTGCCAAGGTGATGCCCCAAAGTATGCCGAAGACGGTCCATCCCAGTGCCCCGCCGACCACGCCGATGCAGATCGGCGTGTAGGAGGCTGCGATCATCACGTAGATACTGATGTGGTCCAGCACGCGCAGCCGCTGCTTGGCCCGTCCGGGGAGCTGCCAGTGATAGAGGGTGCTCGCGGCATACATGAGGAGCATGCCGCAGGTGAATACGGTCGTCCCCAGGGCGTGGCGCCAGCCGCCGGCATAGCCCAGCCGCAGGATAAAGCCCGCCGCAATCAGCGTAAACACCACGCCGCCCAGGTGGGTCAGCGTGTTGAATCGTTCCTCGCGGGTGCGGTGTCTCCATGCGTTCATACGGCAAAGGTAGGCATTACGCCTCAAGCACTGCACCCTGCGGAGCACTAAGATATGTATACGTCTGTGCAAAAACAAGGCCGCCCGGCGGCGCTTGATGCGCTGCCGGGCGGCCGGTTGTGAGGTTGTGGAGCTTAGCGCTCCGTGACCATGCGGTTTACTTTACGAGCACCTTCTTGTTACCCATGATGTAGAGGCCGGAGGGGAGACCCTGAAGGTCGCTCTGGCTCTTCACGTTCGTGCGAACGCGTACACCGGAGAGGTTGTAAACGTTGACGATCTTCTGAGCGGCGGGCTCGGTCGTTACGCCTTCGATGGCGTCGATCGTACCGTCGATGGGCACCTGGAGGTCACCGGTCTCGGTCGTAGCGGGCAGCTGCGGGGTGATGTAGCCCGAGTTGTTGGCCACGCTCTGGCCGAGCTCAGAGTTGACGATGGTCGTGTTATTATAGAGGACACCGTAGTCGATGTGGAGGCTGTCGATGCGGGCGAGCGTGCCGTGGAGGCCGTTGACCTCCTTGGCTTCGGTTGCCCAGTCGGCAGCGAGCTCCTCGAGCGTGGTGGCCTTCGTTACGAGGTTGATCGTGGTGGCTTCAGCATCTTCAGCCTCCTTGCCGTTGTAGAAGAACGGCGTGCCGGCTGCGATCTCGCCCTCGGCGAGCTTGAGCTCGAGGTTGTTGCCGTTGCGGCCGATGACGGTGTAGATGGGTGCATCACCTACCTCAACCGTGACGGGGAGCGTGAGAATCTGGAGCTTGCCTGCGGCGATGGGCCAGTTGACAGAGGCGCTGAAGGCGTCGCTGCTGCTGGGATCTACCTTGACGAAGGAGAATGCAGAGTTGTCAAGCGAGTCGGCATAGTTCCAGGTTACGAGGTTGTTGTAACCGGGCTGTGCGTTGACGAAGACATCCTCGGCGAGCACGATGTTGAAGATGCCGGCGATCTTGGCCGAGCGGAACGTTACGGCGCAGGTGTCGGCCTGGGTCGACATCGTGAGCTGCACGTTGTTCTTCTTCGGGTTGTTGAGATACTCGCCGGTGAGCATGTTGCGGAAGGTGTAACCCTCGCCCTGCTTCTCAAACTTCCATACGTACTGGGGAGAAGAGGAGAGCTCTACGGCAGCGAGGTCTTCGGCACCCGTCCACTTCACGGTCGTGCCGTTGCCCAGTGCATAGACGTAACCCTGGTTGGGCTTCTTCTCCGCGTCAGAGGAGCTCTCGCTCCTGATGTAGTAGTAAGCGCCTACCTCGGGGAGGATGAGCTTGGCGGCGAAGGCGTTGAGGGCGTCGGTGAGGGCCTTGTTGACGGCGTTGATCTCATCGAGGGTCATGATGTCCTTGACCTTGGGCTCGTTGGCGTCTACGACAGCCTGGAGGGCTGCGATGGCGCCAGCCTGGAAGTAACCGGGCTCAGTGCCTTCCTCGGCACCGCGGATCTGGCCCTTGGCCTCATTGAGAAGTGCACGGCTCGTAGCGGGATCGGGATAAGCCTTTACGAAGGCGTCGTAAGCCTTCTGCAGGGCCTCGGTCGTAGCGGTCGTAGCGGCCTTGGCCTCGAGTTCCTTCTTGGCTGCGGCCATCTGGGTCTCAAACTCCGTGCGGACGGCCTTGTCGACAGCCTCAATCATCGAGGTGGCAGCGTCGTACTTGGCTTCATATACCTGGGCACCGCCGAGGTTGAAGAACTTGTTGCCGTTGCCCGTGGTGACTACGTCGAGACGGAGGTAGCGGTAAGCGGCGCTCATGTCGATCGAGCTGATGGCCACGCCGTTCTGGAGCGTGTCGACGCCTTCACGATAGATGGGGTAGTTGTAAGAGAAGCTCAGAGAGCCCTGCTTAACCCAGTTGCCGGTGTCCGTCGTGTCGTTGCTTGCATAGACGTCCACCTTGGTGGGGAACTGCGGCGAGTAGCCGCCGCTGTTTGCAACGCGCTTCTCAAACTTGAGGCTAAGCGTCTTGAGGGCCTTGCCCAGGTCTACGCCCAGATAGTGGTAGGCGTCGCCCGTGCCGTAACCGTTTTCGGAGACGCTCCAGTTACTGTGGAAGAAAGTGGTGGGATCGTCGTCGATCAGGTATTCCTTCTTACCCTCGGAGGTCTCCTGAGCGTTGCTGAAGAACTGCTCGGCGTTCGTTACGAGGCCGCCCTCGGAGGTGAACTTACCGTCCTTGGTGGCAGCGGAGGTGTAAGAGAAGCCGCTCTGATACTTCGTGAGAGCCTGGTCATAGAGGCTCTGGAGGGCGGTGTTGCGCTTGTCCTGTTCGATCTGGCCGGCGAGGGCTTCGATCTCATCCTCAGGTATGGGCGTAAAGGTCCAACCGGAAGCCTCGGCGCTGGAGATCCAGACAACCACGTTGTTGTGGTCACCGGGGCAGTGGAGGGCGGTGCAGTCGGGAGAACCCTGGTTGGGATAACCCTTGACGGGATTCTTGATCAGCGTGGTGCTCTCGATGACGAAGGCATCCTTATTCTGCGGATAGATGAGGTAGCTCTCCTTGGGCTCTTCCGTCGTGGGGACGGACTGGCCTACGGCGGTGGCCACACCTACGTAGCGCTTCGTGTAGTAGTTCTGGATGAAGTAAGCACCGTCGTTCTTGGCATCGGGGATGAGGTGCCAAACGTACTTGGCGTTGGCCATGTCGAGGTGCTCGGGCTTGGTCCAGGTCTGGCCGTAGGTCCACTTCAGACCCGTGCCGTTGTCATAGGTAGCGTTGTTCTCGTTGCGGTTGGAGCGGAAGTAGAAGTAGCCTTCCTTGATCTTGACGGCGCCGTCCTTGGCAGCCTGGATGGCAGCGACGAAGCGCTTGTAGGCGGCCTCGCATTCGCTCTGGTCCGTAGACTCGGAGGTGATGAGCGCCTTGGCTGCGTCGAAGGATTCGGTCAGCTCGTCAAAGAGCTCCTGCGAGATTTCGCCGGCATCCTCGCCGACGTTGTAGAGGTCAGCAGGTGTTTTGTCTTCGTCGGGGAAGTACTCGCTCATGGCCTCCTGGAGCCACTTGTAGCCGGTGATTTCCTCAACGGGGAATACCTCCCAGGTGTTCTTGCCGAAGTCGCGGCCGAAGGAGGGAACTGAGCCCTGGCTGGTGCAGAGGAAGACGACGTTGGTCTTCTTCGTCACCGTCGTGTCGGTCGAAGCCGTGGCGTCAACGAAGACGAGCTGCGTCTGGCTGGAGCCGGCCACGGTCGTGGCGGTGGTCCAGTCTTCTACGACGGGAGCCTCGACGTTGTTGATGTCGTCGGTGCTATAGGAGTGTGCCTCCTTGATGCAGAAGCGCCAGGCGCGTGCCTTCGTGTCGGTGAAGGTGGCGTTGGTGGTCTCACGGGTGAGATACTTGCCCGTGGCCTGGTTCTTGAGCAGGTAGATGTCGAAACCTTCGTCGTTCGTACCGTCGGTTTCGAAGACGAAGATGTTCTCGTCCTTGAGCGTCGTGGTCTTCACGCCTGTGGAGGCGAAGTCCTTGCTTTCGTCATTGAGGTAACCGGACTGCAGGGCTACGGGCGTATTGACGTCGATCTCGTCGACATTCCACGCCGTTGTCCCCTGGAGCGTCCCGTCACCTCCCTTTAGGCCGTAGCGCTTCTGCGCTTGTCCCACCGTCGCCGAGACGATGAAGACCATGGCCAACAAGAGTAGGTTGTAAAACTTTCTCATTAGACAGTAAGGGTTTGTTAGAAAAGAGATGGAATAAGTTGATAACTGAAATCGCCACTAAGGCATTTTCGGGCGTAAAGATAGACAATCCGCCTCCCTGTTGCAAGGAAACGGATTGTTTTTTTACCAAAATCCGGCGATTTTGTCGATGTCGGCACTATGCAGCGCCTTAGTCGAAGGTCTTGAAGGCATAGCCCTCGCTTTGCAGCCACTCGATAGACTTAGGCAGGGCGTAGAGGAGCTTGTCCTGGCTCTTGAGTGAGTCGTGGAAGGTAATGATGCTCCCCGGGCGGGCGTAGCGCCTGACGTTGAGCAAAACGTCGCGGCCGTTGAGGCGGGTGGAGTAGTCGCGGGTCACGAGGTCCCACATCACGACGCGGTAGCGCTGGCGCACCATGATGTATTGCTCCCACTTCATCCATCCGTGGGGCGGGCGGAAGAGGTCGGTCTTGATATAGGCGTTGGCGTGGTCGACGTTGCGCAGGTAGGAGCGGATGCTGTGGAGCAGTCCGCCGATGTGGTTGAAGGTGTGGTTGCCCAGCCGGTGCCCGCGGGCCTTGACCTCTTCGAAGATCTCCGGATATTTCCTTACATTGTCTCCCACCATGAAGAAGGTGGCCTTGACTCCGTAGTGGTCGAGCACGTCGAGCACCCAGGGCGTTACCTCGGGTATGGGGCCGTCGTCGAAGGTCAGGTAGACCGCTCGCTCTGAGGCAGGCATCCGCCAGAGGGCTTTGGGGTAAAGCCAGCGGAGAAACCAAGAGGGCTGTTCGATGAGCATGGGAGAGAAATTTAGGGGAGGTGCTGCTGTCGGGGAACAAACGGAGGCCTTGCTTGGCGACAATCAGCTTTGTAATAAAAGGAGCCGGAAAGCCCGGCCCGCCCTCGGCGGAGGTCAAGCGGTGGGGCTTGACTACCCGGTTTTCTGGCTCCTTTTCAGTGATGTGTCGGCAGCTGCGGCCTTATTGTTGACCGTACTGCTGTTGATAGGTCTGTACGGCCTGCTGGAAGATAGGCGTCGAAGCGGCCTTATCGAGGCGCGAGAGATAGAGCTGCGTCTGCTTGTCGCCGCTCATCTGGAGTGCTCTGAGCGCTTCCATCGAGCTGCTTACGAGGTAGAAGGCCGTATTGCCATACATCTGCTGACGGTCGTTGCTGAGCGAATTGATGTAGATGATGTATTGCAGGTCGTAGTCGAGCACGGCCTTGGCCACCTTGGCAGCCTCGGCCTTGTTGCCGGCTTCGATCCATGCGGTGGCAAACTGCGCCTCGTCGTCGGTCAGGGGGATGTTGGCGATGGGGAGCTCCTTGAAGCACTTGCTCAATACCTCCCGTGCCTTGGCCTTCTCGCCCTTGCGGATCAGCTCGTTAGCCAGCATGAGGAACATGCGACGGTGGGTCAGACACATGCGTCCTACCGTCTCGTCGACATAGATGCCTGGGTGGTTCATGTTGCCGAACTTGAAGCGGGTCATCAGGTTGCGATACATCAGCTTGCTGTCGATGACGCCGCGGCCGCCGAAGTTGAAGGGGGTGATGCGGTAGGCCAGGCCTTCGAGTACGAGGAAGTTCTGCAGGCCTGCATAGTTTTCCTGTCCCAGCGTGACGCTCATATAGAGCGGGCGCTTCCAGTCGGAGTGGGCGAGCATCTCATAGATCATCACGTCCGAACGGTAGACACCGCCCTGGCGCTGTGCCGCGTCTTTGAGCGAGATGACCATCTTGTCGGGGATCGAGTCGGGCCCGAGGGGCAACATCATGCCGCTCTTGATGACGTTGGCCTTGTTGACCGTCACGACGACGGAGTCGGTGGGGAAGTAGCCTCCCTCCTCCTTCTTGACGTAGTGGTCGAGGATATATGAGAGTTCGTAGGGGTCCACCTTCGGGTTCTGCCGCTTCAGCTCGTCGAGTTGAGCCTTGCCTTCGGGCCTGATGGGGTAGAAGGTGTGCTTGCCGTTGTCTACGTAGTAGAGACGCTTCCAGGTGATGGGCAGCGAGGGCGACTTCCAGGCCGGTCGGCGCATCTGGTCGGTATACCAGTCGGTCTGCAGGTAAGAGAGGTTGCAGACGCGGGCGTCTGTGCGGTTGCCCTCCACGTCTTGGTTGTACCACAGGGGGAAGGTGTCGTTGTCGCCGTTGGTGAAGATCACCGGTGCGCCGTCGTCGGGCAGGGTGTTGAGGTAGTTGAGACCGAAGTCGCGGCAGGCGTAGCGGTGAGAGCGGTCGTGGTCGTCCCAGGTCTGGCTGACCATCTGCAGGGGCACGAGCACGCCGATCACTGAGGCTACGACGGCGGCCAATTCGGGCCGCTTCTTGAGGAGCTTGCCGCCCCAGTCGGCCAGGGCCGCTACGCCGAGGCCGATCCATATGGCGAATGCGTAGAAGGAGCCGGCATAGGCATAGTCGCGCTCACGGGGCTGCGAAGGAGTCTGGTTGAGGTAGAGCACAATGGCCAAGCCCGTCATGAAGAAGAGGAAGAAGACCACCCAGAACTGCCTTACACCCTTCTCGCCGCGGTAGGCCTGCCAGAAGAGGCCGAGCAAACCGAGCAGCAGGGGTAAGCAGTAGAAGACGTTGTGCCCCTTGTTGCCCGTCGTGAGCTGCTTGGGCAGGAGGCTCTGGTCGCCGTAGAGGGCGTTGTCGATGAAGGGGATGCCCGTGATCCACTGGCCGTGCTCCAGTTCGCCCTGGCTCTGCAGGTCGTTCTGACGGCCGGCAAAGTTCCACATAAAGTAGCGCCAGTACATGAAGTTGACCTGATAGGAGAGGAAGAAGCGGATGTTCTCCATCTGTGTAGGCATTTGGCCGGTCATCTCGAAACCGTCGGGGGTGGCAAAGGTGACGTCCTTCATGTCGACGCCGCCCATCCACTGCTCGTATTGGCTGGTATGTGCGGAGCTCCACATGCGGGGGAAGAGCATCGTCAGGCCGGCGGGGTAGGTCACGCCGGTCGTCTCCTTGATCTCTTCATAGCGGTCGGCCTCGGCCGGGCTTGCCTTCTCGACGCGCTGGGTGCGCATGTTGTACTTATACTCCAGAGCCTGTGCCTGCATGCCCTGCGCCTGTGAGCAGTAGGCCTCGCCCTTGAGCAGCGGGGTGGAGCCGTACTGCTCGCGGCTCATGTAAGAGCCGAGGGTGAAGATGTCTTCGGGCGAGTTCTGGTCCATCGGCGGGTTCTGCGTAGAGCGGATCACGATGATGGCATACGATGAGTAGCCGATCATGAGCATCAGCATGCAGAGCAGCGAGGTGTTGAGGAAGCGCTTGCGCAGCACGTAGTTGCCCGCTTTGTCCTTGAGCTGAAGCACTACGGCAAGGGCGATGAGCACTACCACGCCGAGGGCCACGGCGCCCCAGCCGCTCCCCATGAAGGGGATGCCCAGCAGGGCCACGCTCAGGGCGTAGAGGGTAGAGGTGCGCTTGCGGTTGTCGGTCGTGGTACTCCAGATGGCGGTCAGCACCACGGCGATGAGGATGAGGATGTAGATCACCACACCCGTGTTGAAGGGCAGGCCGAGGTCATTGACCATGAACCACTCAAACCAGCCGCCCACCTTGACGATGCCCGGCACGACACCGTAGAGCACGGCGGCCACGAGGAACATCGAGATGACCAGCGCCACGAGCGAACCCTTGAGCTTGGCCTTGGGCTGGTGCTTGTAGTAATAGACTAGTGCGATGGCGGGGAGGCAGAGCAGGTTGAGCAGGTGCACGCCGATCGAGAGGCCCGTTAGGTAGAAGATCAATATCAGCCAGCGGTCGCTGTGGGGCTCGTCGGCATGCTCCTCCCATTTGAGGATCAGCCAGAAGACCAGGGCCGTAAACATCGAGGAGTAGGCATAGACCTCACTCTCGACGGCTGAGAACCAGAACGTGTCGCTCCACGTATAGGCCAGTGCGCCGGTCAGACCGCAGCCCATGATCGTGATGAGCTGGCTGAGCTTAGTCACCTTGCCGTCGGGCGTGACCAGCATGCGTGCCAGGTGCGTAATCGTCCAGAAGAGGAAGAGGATGCAGGCGGCGGAGAGCAAGGCGCTCATGATGTTGACACAGATGGCCACCCGGGCGGGGTCGCTGGCAAACTGCGTGAAGAAGTTGCCCGTCAGCATAAAGAAGGGGGCACCGGGCGGGTGACCCACCTCCAGCTTGTTGGCCGTAGCGGTGAACTCCGGGCAGTCCCAGAAGCTTGCGGACGGCTCTACTGTCGAACAGTAGGTGAAGGCCGCAATGGCAAAGGTAAGCCAACCGAGCAGGTTGTTTACCAGTTTGTACTGTTTCATTGTGGGCTTGAGGCTGTTAGTAAATGGTGGTTATGTATGTTGTTTGGATAATCGCTGTGCCGGCAGGGCCTGAGGCGCACTGCCACATCTTAAAGGGCAAAAGTAAGAAGAAATATCCATGACGTGCCTCCGCCCAGTGCAAATTAATGGTTTGGCCAGGTTTAAGTCCCCTGGGGCACGCCGCCTGAGGGGTAGAGGCCTCAAAAAGCAAGGTGCACGCAGACAGTCCGTCGACGGTCTGCGTGCACCAGTTTGATGCGTGGGGTAGGGGAGGTCAGGCTCTGAGAGGAAAGAAGCAGAGATAGAGGGCCAGCACGATGCAGATCCCGACTAGCCACAGGGCCTGCCCTATAATCTGTCGTTTGTCTCCTGACCGGATTGCCTTGTATAGGTAATAGGCCTGGCGGATATAGCCGATGGCGATGAAGGCCCAGATCAGGTAGTGGGCAATTCGTAGCATGGTGATGAGGGTAGGGCTCATGTGGCAGGGCCGGGTAAGGTGGATGAATACGGATTGATTGGCCTCGCTTTATTCACAACATATGCAGAGTGCGCAACCTAGATGATGCTTTGGATAGGTGTAGCCTTCGGCTACGATTATTTTAGACAAGCCTGAAGGCTTGTCCTCCCAAGACGTTCCAAGACGCTTGTCCTCCGAGGCGCACCGCTCAATGATTGTCCGCGTGGGTGATGACCTGGCCGTTTTTCTACCTCCCCGCGCCGGGATAGGGGCTCGTTACGTCGAGAGGGCAACTCGTGCGGCCACCCTCTGAAAAGGCGAAACGGGCGACCCCGACGGGTGTGCCGTCAGGATCGTCCGTTCCGGATGATCAGTGTTCAGAGGGTTGGCGCCTTACTTGGCGTTCTCCTTCTCGGTGAGGTCAGTGGGGCGCATGCTCACCGTCACGCAGTTGCCCTGCTTGAGGAGCACGTTGTTGACGAAGTCCTGCACGTCCTTCGAGGTCACGCTCTTATAGGCAGCTTCGTAGCCCGTGTAGCGGTCCTTGCCCCAGACGGCCTGCTGCTCGATGAGGTTCTGCCAGTATTCGTTCTTCTTCTGGTTGTCGGCATAGTCCTTAAGCTCAAACTTGAGGACCTTGTCGAGCTCGTCGGCGGTGACGCCCTTCTTGCCGATCTCTTCGATGCCCTGTCGGATGAGCAGGAGTGCGGAGTCGAGCTTGGCGGGCTTCACGGGGCACTGCACGATGATGCTGTAGTCGTCGCGCGTGCCGTAATTGGCCTCGCCCTGAGCGAATACGCTGTAGGCGATGCCGGCGTCCTCACGGATGCTCTTGAGGTAGCGCTGAGTGAGGATCGATGCGAGCGTGCCGATGATCGCGTTCTCTTTGAGCGAGTAGGGTACGGTGCCGTTCCAGATCTGAACGATCATGGCCTGGGGCGTCTCCATCTTGCGGAGGAAGTTGTTGTCATGCTTGCCCGTTACGGGGTCGATCTTGAGGTCGGTGAACTGCTCGCGCTTCTTGACGTTGGTGCCGAGGGGTGCGATGTACTGCTCGGCGAAGAGTCGGAGCGAGTCGGTGTTGATGGCACCGGTGAAGAAGAAGTCGAAATCGCCGGCAGCGCCGAAGCGCTCGCTGTAGAGGCGGCGGATGACGTTGTAGTCAGCCTGTTTGAGGTCGGCAAGCTTGAGTGATGCCGTGCGCTTGTTGTGGCCGTAGAGGGTTGCGGAGATCGAGTCAGAGAAGGCCTTCATGGGATTCTTCTCGGCGTTCTCGAGCGAGGTCTTGACGTATGCAATAGCATTGTTGTAGCCCTCGACGTCGTTGGCCGGCTGCTGGAAGCGGAGGTAGATCAGCTCGAAGAGCGTGCGGAGGTCCTTGGGCGTGGCGGTGCCGTTGAGGCCCTCGGTGAGCTGGCCTAGGTGGACGTTGCATGAGGCCTGCTTGCCGGCGAGCTTCTTGGTGAGCTGAGGGCCGGTGAAGTCACCCAGACCGGTGTTGGAGATGACGGTCTCGAAGAGGCCGAGGTTGGCGAGGTCCTTGTCAGCGACCTTGCTCCTGCCGCCGAGGCTGGTGGCGTTGAAGCGTACTTCGGCATCGTTGAAGTCCGTCTTTTTGAAGAAGACACGGGCGCCGTTGGAGAGGGTCCAGCAGGTGTAGCCGAACTGTGCAGGAGCCTCCTTGACGATCTTGCCGGCCTTGGGGAGCTTGGCCACGAGGGGCTCGCTCTTGACATTGTCGACATAGGCCTCGAGCTTGGCTGTCTTGGCGGCGGCTACGGCAGCCTTGAGCTGGTCGACCGTGGGGACCGTGACGCCCGGGGCGTCGGGATACATGCCGAGGCAGACGAAGTTGGTGTCGGTGTGAGCCGTATACTGCTTGAAGACCTCAGAGACCATGGGCGTCATCATCTGCTGGGCATTGAGCATCTGGACGAGCTGCTTGTAGGTGGTATATTCCGTCTCGATGTTGGGGATGGCGTCGCCCTCGAGGAAGTGGCGCACATACTGCGGCACGTAGAAGGAGTTCTCCTGCTTGTCGCGGTTGTTGTAAATCTTCTCGAGGCTGCTCATAAACTCCTCGCTGGCGCGGCTGACCTCGGTGGGGGTGAAACCGTAGCGGTCAACGCGCTCGATCTCCTCGATGACGGCCTGAAGCGCCTTGGCATCCTGTCCGGGTTTGGGCATGATGCCGACTGTCAGGGCGTCCTTGGTCTTGGAGAAGATGTAGGTGTCATAATCTGCCGAAGCGGCGATGAAGGGGCAGTCGGCCTTCTGGCTCAGCTCGTTGAGACGGGCGTTGATGACATCGCAGGCCAGCGTGTTGACGAGGTTCATCTGGAGGAAGACGGCCGTGCCGCGATATTCCTCGGGGAGGGGATCGGTCTTAAACATGACCTGCATCACGCCGCGGGTCTGCTCCTTGTCCTTGTCGACGACGTAGATGGGCTGGTCGTTGTCGGGCACAGGGTAGTGCTCATACTTGGCGGCGTTGGCCGGCATCTTGATGGGGGAGAAGAGGGCCTTGACCTTGGCCTCGACCTTGTCGACGTCGATGTCGCCCACGATGATGATGCCCTGGAGGTCGGGACGGTACCACTTCTCGTAGTAGGCGCGGAGCTCCTCGGGCTTGAAGTTGTCAACGACCGACATGAGGCCGATGGGGTAGCGGTGGCCGTAGCGCGAACCGGGGTAGAGGGTGGGGAGGTTGCGCTCGAAGATGCGGCCTGACGCGCTGCTGCGCATGCGCCACTCCTCGTGGATCACGCCGCGCTCCTTGTCGATCTCCTTGGGGTCGAGGGTCAGATCGTCAGACCAGTCGTGGAGGATGAGGAGGCAGGAGTCGACGTTGGCCTCCGTGACGGGCACGTCGTCGATGTTGTAGACCGTCTCGTCGGTAGAGGTGTAGGCGTTGAGGTTCTGGCCGAATTTCACGCCGATGCGCTCGCAATACTGCGTGAGCGTGTTGTCGGGGAAGTGGGTCGTGCCGTTGAAGCACATGTGTTCGAGGAAGTGGGCGAGGCCTCGCTGGTTTTCCTCCTCCTGCACGGAGCCGACCTTCTGGGCAATGTAGAAGTTGGCCCGGCCCTCAGGCAGGTTGTTGTGGCGGATGTAGTAAGTCAGTCCGTTGGGCAACTTGCCGTAACGCACGGCCGGGTCGATGGGCAGCTGCGGCACCTGGGGCATCTGCGCCAGGGCAGGCAGGGCGATCACCAACGCCAGCAGGGCGAAGAGATACGTCTTGAGCTTGTTCATAGAGTAGTGTTGGTTGATATATAAGATGTGTTTGTGCGTAATGACAGAGCAAAGTTAGCACATGGCGTGTGCATAGGCGGGCAGTTGCAGTGCTTTTCCGCTTACATTCTTCCCCTTGGCGGTGAGGCAATCCTGCATTTTGCCGTAACTTCGCCCGCAACTACGACAATCCTTTCCTATCCAGCGAAGCACATGATACGCAAATTTGACTTTCTGGTCATCGGATCGGGTGTAGCCGGCATGAGCTATGCCCTCCAGGTGGCCGAATCGGGCCGCGGACGCGTGGCGCTGATCTGTAAGACCACCATCGAAGAGGCCAACACCGCCAAGGCACAGGGCGGCATCTCCTCGGTGACCAACCTCAAGGTCGACAACTTTGAGAAACACATCAAAGACACCATGGTGGCCGGCGATTACATCAGTGACCCTGCGGCTGTGCGGCAGGTGGTCGAGGGAGCGCCCGAGGGCATCAAGCGCCTCGTCAAGTGGGGCGTCAACTTTGATAAAAAGGCCGACGGCACCTTTGACCTCCACCGTGAGGGCGGCCACTCGGAGTTTCGCATCCTCCACCACGCCGACGACACGGGCTTTGAGATCCAACGCGGCCTGATCGAGGCTGTCAAGGCCCACCCCGCCATCACCCTGCTAGAAAACCACTTCGCCATCGAGATCATCACCCAGCACCACCTGGGCATCGAGGTGACCCGCCGCACGCCTGACATCGAGTGCTACGGCGCCTATGTGCTCGACCCCGACACCAAGAAGGTCGACACCTTCCTCTCCCGTGTCACCGTGCTCTGCACCGGCGGTTGCGGCGCCGTCTATGCCACGACGACCAACCCCAACATCGCCACGGGCGACGGCATCGCCATGGCCTACCGCGCCAAGGCTACGGTCAAGGACATGGAGTTTATCCAGTTCCACCCCACTGCGCTCTACCATCCCGGCGAGACCCATCCCGCCTTCCTCATCACCGAGGCCATGCGCGGCTACGGCGGCATCCTCCGTCTGCCCAACGGCGAGGAGTTTATGCAGAAATATGACAAGCGCCTCTCCCTCGCCCCGCGTGACATCGTGGCCCGCGCCATCGATAAGGAGATGAAGATCCACGGCATCGACCATGTATGTCTCGACGTGACCCACAAAGATCCCGAGGAGACGAAGCACCACTTCCCCAACATCTATCAGAAGTGTCTCTCCATCGGCATCGACATCACGCATCAGTACATCCCCGTGGTGCCCTGCGCCCACTACCTCTGCGGCGGCATCAAGGTTGATCTCAACGGTGAGTCGTCAATCCACCGCCTCTATGCCCTGGGCGAATGTTCCTGTACGGGGCTTCACGGGGGCAACCGCTTGGCCTCCAACTCCCTCATCGAGGCCGTGGTCTATGCCGACGCCGCTGCGCGCCACACGCTGGCCCACGCCTTTGACTACGAGATCAACAAGCAGGTGCCCGAGTGGAATGACGAGGGCACGATGAGCAATGAGGAGAAGGTGCTCATCGCCCAGGATGTCAAGGAGGTCGGTCAGATCATGTCGGCCTATGTCGGCATCGTGCGTTCCGACCTGCGTCTCCACCGCGCCTGGACTCGCCTCGACCTCCTCTATGAAGAGACCGAGGAACTCTTCAAACGCGTCAAGGCCACCCGCGACATCTGCGAGCTGCGTAACATGATCAATGTAGGTTACCTCATCACGCGTCAAGCCATAGAGCGCAAGGAGAGCCGTGGCCTCCACTATACCCTCGACTACCCCCGCCATGCCTACGATCAGAAGGAGGACTAAGTTCCCGCCTTCCGACAAAAGATAACAAAGGCCTGATGCCCGCTAAGGGCGTCAGGCCTTTGTCTGTTGAGGGAGGGACTTCCGTTCACCGGGGCTTTCGGAAAGTTCTGCCGTCCGGTGAGAGAAAGCGCGCTTTCAGTCCGATGGCGCGTCGTCGCTGTCGACCGTCTCGTCAGGGTCGGGCGCCTCGTCGCGCCACTCGCTGTAGGGGTGGAGGCGGAGCGAGGAGTTGTAGAAGCGGCGGTCGCCCGTCACTTCGCGCCCCAAGAAGGGGGCCCGCTCAAAGGGTTCGTCGGCACTGCGCAGCTCCACTTCGGCCACTACGAGGCCGGCGTTGTCGCCGAGAAACTCGTCCACCTCATAGGTGTGGTTACCCAGAGGTACGAGCCAGCGATATTTGTCCACCTTACCCGGCTCGCAGAGCAGGAGGAGGGAGAGCGCTTCATCGCGTGTGATCTCCTTCTCAAACTCATAGCGTGAGAGGCCGCCGTCGCGTGAGGGGCCCTTGATGGTGAGGTAGCCACGCTCGTCGCGCAGTCTGACGCGCACCGTTCGGCCCCGCTCACTGCAGATATAACCCTGGATGATGCGGCTGTGCGAAGTGGCTAAGCTTTTGTAATCGCCCTTGACGAGAAATTTCCGTTCGATCTCTAGTGCCATGGCTCGTGGGGGTGTTTTAGCTCAGCAGGTAGTAAACGGCCAGTGCGAGTACGACGAGGATGATCAGTGCGATAAATATGCCGTTGACCACGCGGTTGGCCTGGCGTGCCTGGCGTGCCTCGCGGGCGCGCAGCCGGTTTTGCTTCTTGAGGTTCATAGGGGGAGATATGTTGAATGTTGGGGGTAGGGTCTTCCGGCTAAGGGCTTAGGGGCGTGAGGCGCTCTTGTGCGCCGGTGCGCTTCCCTTGTCGGTGCAGCTATTCTTCGCCGCCCTTGTCGGCAAACTCCATGAGGTAAGCCTTGATGAAACCGTCGATCTTGCCGTCCATCACGCCGCCGACATCGCTGGTCTGATAGCCTGTGCGATGGTCTTTGACGCGTCGGTCGTCGAAGACGTAAGAACGTATCTGGCTGCCCCACTCGATCTTCTTCTTTCCGGCCTCGATCTTGGCCTGTGCCGCCTTGCGTTTCTGGAGGGCGCGGTCATAGAGCTGTGAGCGCAGCAGACGCATGGCGTTTTCGCGGTTCTCCAGCTGCTTACGGCTCTCGGTGTTTTCGATGAGGATTTCTTCCTCTTCGCCCGTGTCGGGGTCTTTATACTGGTAGCGGAGGCGCACGCCCGTCTCCACCTTGTTGACGTTCTGACCGCCGGCGCCGCCTGAGCGGAAGAGGTCCCAGCTGACGCGCGAGGGGTCGACATAGACCTCGATCGTGTCGTCGACGAGCGGGGTGACGAATACCGAGGCAAAGGAGGTCATGCGCTTGCCCTGGGCGTTGTAGGGGCTCACGCGCACGAGGCGGTGTACGCCGTTCTCGCTCTTGAGGTAGCCATAGGCCGAGTCGCCCTCGATCTCCATCGTGACGGTCTTGATGCCCGCCTCGTCACCTTCCTGCAGGTGAGAGATGGTGCACTTATAGCCATGGGATTCGGCATAGCGCATATACATGCGCATGAGCATCTGCGCCCAGTCCTGACTCTCCGTGCCGCCGGCGCCCGAGTTGATTTTGAGCACGCAGCTCATCGCATCCTCCTCTTGTCGGAGCATGTTGCGCAGCTCGAGGTCTTCGATCGCCTTGACCGCCTCGGCATAGTCGTTGTCCACCTCTTCTTCGGTGACCATGTCTTCCTTATAGAAGTCAAAGGCCAGCGCCAGTTCGTCGGCCAGCGTCTTGACGTGTTTATAGCCTTCGATCCACTTCTCGATGCCTTTGACCTTCTTCATTTGTTCCTCGGCGCGTTTGGCATCGTCCCAGAATCCTGGGTCTTGCGTGCGTAGCTGCTCCTCTTCGAGCTGCATCTGTTTGGCGTCGATGTCGAGGTAGCGGTTGAGTGAGGCGACGCGGTCTTGAATGTCTTTGAGTTGGTCGGCGGTGATCATCCGTAGGGTGGGGAAGTTTAGGGGAATTTTTTAAGTGTTAGATCAAGTTGTCGTGGCCTGCCGTCCCCCGGCACTGACGGTCGGGGCGGGTCGGGGCGTGTGAAAGCGGGCAGCCGGGCCGTAGCCCCTTCTGACCATAGACGGTTCAGCCCTTGTTCTGAGCCTGTTGCGCCTCAGCCTCGGCATAGAGCTTGTCGATCTGCGCGGCGTAGCGCTCATAGACCACGTTGCGGCGCACCTTGAGCGTGTTGGTCAGTTCGCCGCTTTTCATGGTGAAGGGTTGAGGCAGTAAGATGAAGCGCTTGATCTGCTCGTAGTGGGCTAGATCTTGCTGGAGCGTATTGATGCGCTCCGTACAGAATGCCAGGATCTTCGGGTCGCGGCAGAGCGCTTCGCGGTCGCTGACCTCGATGCCGTGCTCCTTGGCGTAGGCCTCGAGGAGCTTGTAGTCAGGCACGATGAGGGCGCTCACAAACTTCCGCTTGTCCGCCACGATGACCGCCTGGTCAAAGTAGCGGTCGAGCACGAGCTTCGACTCGATCAGCTGGGGAGCGATGTACTTGCCGTTAGACGTCTTGAAGAGGTCCTTGATGCGCTCGCGCAGGAAGAGCTCGCCGTTTTTCATATAGCCCGCATCGCCCGTGTGGAACCATCCGTCGGCGTCGATGGCCTCGTGGGTCGTCGACTCCTTGTGATAATAGCCCGGCGTGATCGTCTTGCCGCGCAGGAGGATCTCGTCGTTGGCGCCGAACTTGATCTCGATGCCCTCGATCAGGCGGCCCACCGAACCGGTGGTGACCGGCTTGCCCGGCACGTCGCAGCTCACCGTGGCGAGGCTTTCCGTCAGGCCGTAGCCCACGATCATGTTGATGCCCGCCGCATGGACGAAGGTCTCCACCACGGGCGAGACGGCAGCGCCGGCCGTGGGGAAGATGTTGGGGCGCTCGAGGCCGAGCGTCTTGCGCAGGAGGCGGATTATCGTCTTGTCGTAGAGCTTATATTGCATGGCCAGACCGATGGGGGCCGACTTGCATTGCGACTTATACTTCGTCCAGTAACGTCCGCCCACGGCCAGTGCCTCACGGATGAGGCGTCCCTCGACAAAGGAGCCGTGCTCCATCTTCTCCAGCACGGCTTGGTAGACCTTCTCCCAGAAGCGGGGCACGCTCGACATACACGTCGGGTGCACCTCGACCATCGACTGCAGCACGTCGGCCGGCTTGAGGTTGACGCACTGGCGCGCCCCCTCGCTCAGACCGAGGTAACACCAGCCGCGCTCAAAGACGTGGGTATAGGGCAGGAAATTGAGAAAAACGTCTTCGTCGCTCAACGGCAGGGCGGCGTCGTTGGCGGCGAGGGCGGCATGATATTGTCCGTAGGTGAGCATCACCCCCTTGCTGCGTCCCGTCGTGCCGCTCGTATAAAGAATGTTGGCCAGGTCGTCCATCGACGCGTTGAGCCGGCGGAGGCGATACTCCTCGTTGAGGCGCTGAGCCTCCTCACCCTCGGCCAGTCCCTCCTTGAGAAAGTCGGTGAAGTAGACCGATAGATGATCGTTCTCGTTACGCTTTACTTTAGGGTCGAAGATGACGATGCGCTCAAGCGTACGCGCTACGGATAGCACGCTGAAGGCCGTGTCATACTGCTCCTGTTCGCCTACGAAGAGGAGGCGTACCGAAGCATCGTTGAGCATATAGGTGATTTGCGCCGCACTGCTGGTGGCGTAGAAGGGAATGGTGGTGACGCGGATGCCGTAAGCGCCGAAGTCCACGAAGTGGGTCTCGGGTTTGTTTTGCGAGAAGACGGCGATGTTCTCCTGCACCCGGACGCCATAGCGCAGCAGGGCCATCGAGACCTGACGCACGCGGCGGGCGAAGGTATTCCAGGAGATGTCGATCCACTGCCCGCGGTCATAGTCGCGATAGCTCAGTGCGGCGCGGTCGCCATACTTCTTAGCCTGCTCAAAGATGAGGCGGGACAGGTGGCAATTGGTTTGCATAGATGCGGGGGTTTTGGGGCTGGGGGCATTTTACCCTCCACGTGCGAAGGTAGCGATTAATCTGCAAAGCGTGTAATATTTGCCATCTAATTGCATAACTTCGCCCCGCAACGCGTGCCCCATGGGGGCGCCCAACAAGCCTTTCCCTATGCCCACCTCTTCAGATTTTTACCAGCTGTCAGCCCGGGCCGAGGGGCTCCTCGCCGAGCTGGTCAGCCGTCCCTCCGTAAGCCGTGATGAGGCCAAAACGGCCGATTTCATCGAGGCATACCTCCACGCTCAGGGTGCTGCGCCCTGGCGCGAGGGCAACAACGTATGGGCCGAATCGCCCGTTCCCAAGGGTGACCGGCCCACCCTTCTGCTCAACGCCCACCTTGACACCGTCAAGCCGGCTGCCACCTGGCAGCGCGACCCCTTCACCCTCACCCGCGAGGGCGACCGGCTCTATGGCCTGGGGAGCAATGACTGCGGCGGCGGACTGGTGACGCTTCTCCTCACCTTTCTCACCCTGCGCGAGCGGGCCGACTTGCCGTGGCACCTTGTCTACCTCGCTTCGGCCGAAGAGGAGGTGTCGGGTCGTGACGGCATCGAGCGCGCCCTGCCTCTGCTGCCTCCCGTCGACGTGGCCATCGTCGGCGAGCCCACCGGCCTGCAGCCCGCCATTGCAGAGAAGGGGTTGATGGTGCTCGATTGTACCGCCCACGGTGTCAGCGGCCATGCCGCCCGCGAAGAGGGGCTCAATGCCATCTATGAGGCGCTCGACGACATCGCGTGGTTTCGCACCCATCGTTTCGCACGAGTCTCGCCCCTGCTCGGCCCCGTCAAGATGAGTGTCACGATGATCCAGGCCGGCACGCAGCATAACGTGGTGCCCGACAAGTGTACTTTCGTCGTCGACGTGAGGAGTAACGAGTGCTATACAAACACCCAATTACTCGATGAAATCGGGAAAAATGTGCGTTGTGAAGTCAAGGCGCGCTCTACCCGTCTCTCCTCTTCGCGCATCGATCCAGCCCATCCGCTCGTGCGCCGCCTGGAACTTCTTGGCCGCACTCCCTACGGCTCCCCTACGCTGAGCGACCAGGCGCTGATGTCCTTTCCCTCCCTCAAGCTCGGTCCCGGCGAGTCGGCCCGTTCGCATACGGCTGACGAATACATCACGCGGGGCGAGCTGCATGATGCCCTCCGGCTTTACCATGACTTGCTGACCTGTTGAGGTTGCAGGGTCGGGGCGGTCTCTGCGTGGTGTCCCGATAGGCCTAAAATGGCTGTCCACATATCATGTGAAGTTTCCTGCATTTTTCTGTCAAACTGTCAGCGCTCAAGCATATCTGGTTGATATACAGTGATAAATAACTGTCAGGTCGAAAAATTACTGTCATGAATCTGTCAGTTTTCTGTCAAGATCTGTCAGCCTGCCCGACGCCCTTACGCTGTGGCGCTGAAAGACGCTTGACATTTTCCTGACAGAAAGCTGACACTTCTCTTGCTTGCTTGTATTCGTATGGCGCTGAGAAACAATACGGTACGTATGGTGGCTGACGGATTGACAGATCTTTTCGTGATCTTTCTCTTATAATTAGCAGGCATCTGCGCCGTACGGGAAGCCTTCCCCGCGAGACGGGAAGGCGACTTGTTTTTCCTAATCGCCTTCTCGTTGCGCCGAGCAGGCGACTTGTTTCGCTTGGCTGCCTGGTTCGTCGATTTATCGATGAAATCGGCGATTCTTGTCTATCGGCCCACTTTCTTCGCGCGCGCATTGCGAGAGCTCGCTGTTTTTTCGTTACTTTTGCTACGGACAAATATAGACTGCAGGCCGTCGCCTTTCGAATCTCTTCGGGCGTCATGTTTGCAGCTGCAGTTCCAACGTTTCAACATCTCATGCTAGAAATAAAGAACCTTCATGCCTCCGTAGAAGGCAAGGAAATATTACGCGGCGTGGATCTGACGATCCGCGACGGCGAGGTGCACGTGTTGATGGGCCCCAACGGGTCGGGTAAGAGTACGCTGAGCAATGTCTTGGTGGGTAACCCCAAATATGAGGTGACGGAAGGCTCCGTGACCTTCAACGGCAAGGACCTACTTGCCCTGCCCCCCGAAGACCGTGCCCATGAGGGCATCTTCATGTCCTTCCAGGCGCCGACGGAGATCCCCGGCGTCTCGATGACCAACTTCATGCGTGCGGCGCTCAATGCCAAGCGCAAGTATCAGGGCCTCGATCCCCTGCCCGCCGGCGACTTCATCAAGCTCCTCAAGGAGAAGCGCAAGCTCGTGGGACTCGATGCCCACTTCATGAGCCGTGGCGTCAACGAGGGCTTTTCCGGCGGCGAGCGCAAGCGCAACGAGATCTTCCAGATGGCCATGCTCGAGCCCCTCTTCTCCATCCTCGACGAGACCGACTCGGGCCTCGACGTCGATGCCCTGCGCATCGTGGCCGAGGGCTTCAACATGCTCCGCACGCCCAAGACCAGCGCCATGGTCATCACCCACTACCAGCGCATGCTCGATTACCTCAAGCCTGACTATGTGCACGTTCTGGTCAAGGGCCGCGTAGTCCGTGAGGGCGGCGCCGAACTGGGTTACGAAATCGAGGACAAAGGTTTTGACTGGATCAAGGAGGAACTCTAAGCCTTATGGAGACACGTCAGCCATCCGCCGCGCCCGCCTCACAGGCCGTGGCGCATCAGCAATACATCGACCTCTACCGCCAGCACCGCGACTTGGTGGACAACGGCTCCATCGCCGTGATGAACCAGCGGCGCGAAGAGGCGGCCGCCCTGCTCGAAGCGCAGGGGTTGCCCGACCGCAAGGTAGAGCGTTATAAATATACCTCAGCCCGTGAGGCTTTTGCGCCCGACTACGGACTCAACCTCCAGCGCATTGCGCCGGCGAAAAATCCCTATGAGGCCTATCGCTGCGACGTGCTGAACCTGAGCACTTCGATCTTCTTCATCGTGGGCGACGTGCCCTGTCCCGCCAGTGAAGGGGCCAAGGCCCTCCTCCCCGAGGGGGTCGTCATCGACAGCTTCCGCAACGTTTCCAAGACGCGCGCCGACCTGCTCGAACGCTACTATCACCGCGCCGCCGCCGAGGAACGCGACTTCCGCACGGGCCACGACGGCGTTACCCTGCTCAATACGCTCCTGGCTCAGGACGGTCTCCTGATCTACCTCCCTGAGGGGACGGAGCTCAAAGTGCCCATCCAGGTGGTGGGTATGGCCGATGCCCGGGCAGACGTGCTCAACGTGCGGCGCATCCTCATCGTGGCCGAACGCGGGGCGAAGGGTGCAGTGCTTTTCTGCAACCATGCCGAGGGCACGGCCAATTACCTCACGACCGAGGTCGTCGAGGCCTATGTGGGTGAGGACGCCTCGCTCAGTCTCTACGACATCGAAGAGACGCGCAAGGGCAATCACCGCTTTTCCACTCTCGTGGCAGAGCAAAGCGCCCGCAGCCGCCTGACCTACAACGGCGTAACCCTCCTCAACGGCCAGACGCGCAACCGTCTCGACATCCGCCTGCGCGGCGAGGGGGCGCAGACGGCTCTCTACGATGCCGTCATTGCCGACGGCACGGAGCAGGTCGACAACAATGTGCTTATCGAGCACATCGCTCCCCGCTGCGAGAGCGACATGCTTTATAAGTATGTGCTCGACGGTCAGAGCCGCGCTGCCTTCGCCGGCAAGGTCTATGTGGCCCCCGGTGCGCAGCAGACCCTCTCGCAGCAGGCCAATGCCAACCTCTGCGCGTCGCCCCAAGCCCGTGCCTGGTCACAGCCTGTGCTGGAGATTTATGCCGACGACGTGAAGTGTAACCACGGATCGACGGTCGGCAAGCTCGATGAGGCTGCCCTCTTCTACATGCGCCAGCGCGGCGTCCCCGAAGACGAGGCCCGCCTGATGCTCCAGCACGCCTTTATCAACGATGTGTTGCGACACGTCGAGATCGACCACCTGCGCGAACGCCTTTCCCACCTTGTCGACCTCCGCTTCCGCGGCGAACTGGAGCATTGTCGCAGTTGCCAAGGGTGCGGCAAGCGGTGAGACGGGCGGAGCAAACCTTAGATTGCTGTGACTATGTATGACTTGACAACCGTCCGCAAGGACTTCCCCATACTCGGCCGTGAGGTCTACGGCCGTCCGCTCGTCTACCTCGACAACGCCGCCACGACGCAGAAGCCGCGCTGCGTGGTCGAGGCCATCAGCAACGAGTATTATTCCGTCAACGCCAACGTGCACCGCGGCGTGCACTATCTCTCCCAGCAGGCCACCGACCTCCACGAGGCCGCCCGCGAACGGGTGCGGAGCTTCATCAACGCCCGCAGCACGAGCGAGATCGTCTTTACGCGCGGCACGACGGAGAGTCTCAATCTCGTTGCCACCTCCTTCGGCGAGGCCTTCCTCCGCGAAGGCGACGAGGTGATCCTCACCGTCATGGAGCACCATAGCGACATCGTGCCCTGGCAGTTGCTGCGCGACCGCACGGGCATCGTCCTCAAAGTGGTGCCTATGAGCGACGAAGGCGTGCTCGATCTGGACGCCTACGAACGCCTCTTTACCGACCGCACGCGACTGGTCTGCGTGGCGCAGGTGAGCAATGTGCTCGGTACGGTCAATCCCGTGGCGCGCATGGCCGAGATCGCCCATGCCCATGGAGCTTACATCCTGGTAGACGGGGCGCAGAGCGTGCCCCACTTTGCCGTTGACGTGCAGGCCTTGGGCTGTGACTTCCTCGTTTTCTCAGGCCACAAGGTCTATGGCCCGACGGGGATCGGCGTGCTCTACGGACGCGAGGAACTGCTCGACAAGATGCCCCCCTATCAAGGCGGCGGAGAGATGATCGCCCGCGTCACCTTCGAGCACACGACCTACGAGCGCCTGCCCTTCAAGTTTGAGGCGGGCACGCCCGACTACGTGGGCAGCCATGCCCTGGCCATCGCCCTCGACTATGTCAGTGCCCTCGGCATGGACCGGATCCATGCCCACGAGCGCGAACTGACCCGTTACGCCATGGAGCGTCTCGGTGCCATCCCCGGCATGCACCTCTACGGCACGGCGCCTGACAAGGATGCCGTTGTGGCCTTCAATGTCGGTGACATCCACCCGCTCGATCTCGGCACCCTGCTCGACCGCCTCGGCATCGCCATCCGCACGGGTCACCACTGCGCCCAGCCCCTCATGACGCGCTGCGGCGTGGAGGGCATGGCCCGCGCCTCCTTCGCGCTTTATAATACGCGTGAGGAGATCGACACTCTGGCCGAAGGCATCGAGCGCGTGCGCAAGATGTTTTAATGGCGGCTACGTCTGGCAGGCCTGAGTCCGGCCGGATGTAGCGACGTCCGCATGTTTTACCCTTCGCTTCTTATAAAGATGAAGAAACTTCTCCTTCTGACACTGCTCTGCCTCACGACCGCCACGGCGGGCCTGGCGCAGGACTATACGCGGAAGTGGAACGACTTCTACAAACGCTACGACCTCTTCGACCGCAGCGGTGACCGCGTGGGTTACTGCAAGTGGAGCGACTTCTATAAGCGCTGGGAATATTACGATGTCGGCGGGGAGCTCCTCCGCACCGAAAAGGCCAACAGCTTTTACGGCCGTACCGAGACGCGCAATGCCGACGGCGATCTGCAGTCTACCCGCAAGTACAACGACTTCTATAAGCGCGAGGATATCCGCGACGCCAGCGGCCGTCTCACGGGTTACTGCAAGTGGAACGATTTCTACAAACGCTATGACCACTATGACGCCAACGGCCGCCTGACGGGTTACAGCAAGTGGAATGACTTCTATAAGCGCTGGGATTATTACTCCCGTTAGCCCCCTTTCAGACTTGCGCTCCGCGTATCCCGGCCGTCGGCTTGCCGGCTGACGGGCTGTCGCCCTCTCATCCTTAAATAACACTACGACTATGCTTCTTACCACCACTCCGACCGTAGAAGGTCACCGCATCACCGACTATCGTGGCATCGTCACCGCCGAGGCCATCATCGGTGCCAACGTCGTGCGCGACTTCATGGCCAATCTCCGCGACTTCTTCGGCGGCCGCAGTTCGTCTTACGAGCAGGTGCTGCGTGAGGGCAAGGAACATGCCCTCAACGAACTGATGCTCCACGCCCAGTCTCTCGGGGCCAATGCCGTCGTCGGCATCAAGCTCGACTATGAGACCGTCGGTGCCAGCGGTTCGATGCTGATGGTCGTGGCCAGCGGTACGGCAGTCACCATCGCCTGATATTCCCCTGTCTCTGAATGAACCTGAAGCCACTTTATAATGACAAGGGCCTCCTCGAGGCCGGTTGCGACGAGGCGGGGCGCGGCTGTCTGGCCGGCAGCGTCTATGCCGCGGCGGTGATCTTTCCGCCCGACTACGCCAATGCCGAGCTCAACGACTCCAAGCAGCTCAGCGCGCGCCGCCGATATGCCCTGCGCGAGACCATCCAGCACGATGCCCTGGCCTGGGCCATCGGTGTGGCTACGCCCCATGAGATCGATGTGATCAACATCCTCGGCGCCTCGATCCTCGCCATGCACCGCGCCCTCGAGGCGCTGGAGCAGCAGCCGGGCTTCGTCATCGTAGACGGCAACCGCTTCAAACCCTATGGCGACGTGCCCTATGCCACCGTGGTCAAGGGCGACGCCACCTATCTCTCCATCGCCGCCGCCAGCATCCTGGCCAAGACCTACCGCGATGACTACATGCGGGAGCTCCACGATCGCTTTCCCTACTACGGCTGGGACCACAACGCCGGCTACCCTACGCGCGAACACCGTGAGGGCATCCTCCGCCACGGCCTCACGCCCTATCACCGCCGGAGCTTTGCCGGCCTCGGCGATCCCCAGCTGCCCTTATTGCTCCATGATTGAAAATATTCCTCCAAAAGGAGTGAATTTCTTAGATTCAATTTGTATCTTCGCAATACAATGTCGGAATTTTATCTGTTTACTGCAATACCAAGACAAGTAATTTTTTTCGACATGGCAAAATCCTTAGTAGTCTTTTGTTGTTCAGGTATTTAAACGGTTTGATTTATAATAGTATTACGGAATTAAGGTAAAAATATTCAACATGAGTATATTTGATTTTTTTTACAAGAAAAAGAAGGCTGAGCCTCAGCTCAGCAGTCCGGCTCCAAAGCCTGATCCTTCACGTTATGCGCCATTCTCCAAACCGGAGTTTGAGCGAGTGATAAAAACAATCGCGACTATGAGTTATTTGTTCAGAGATTCAAGTACGCTCAAATCAACAGGCGCAGGTAGAAATAAAAAAATGATGACAACCTTGCACTCATACGCCGGTATGATTGGCTATCTCTATCAGTTCACCTACAAATTGGGGGAATACTCTGCATTGGTTGACAATAACATGAACACCCATTTTGCTTTGGTTACTTCTGCGATGAACGACCCTTATAATCGTCAGCGCTCAATCAAGCAACTCGCCGATAATTGGTCAGATGTTCTCCAAAGTGTTTTGTACCTACAAATCGACGGAACGAATGAGGGAAACAAAATGAAAGCAATGAAGTCTGATATCGACTTTGTTACCAAGGTATTTGAAACCTTGTCAGGCTCTAAGTGCCGTAAGCCTGTCAATCAGATGCAGTCTGCCGCTGCTCCGAAACCCGCATCTACCAAAGACAAGTATTCGGTAATGGTTGAAAACGCTGCATTTAACCCTTTCAAGATTACTACCAATCCCTCATTGCAGAATAATCCTGCACTTCCTGATATGGTAGAAGTCTTCAAGAACGAACTCATGCAATATTATAGTATTCCTGATATCCGCAAGCACTTAGACGGAATGCAGATATTCTCAACCTATGTGTTTAACATGGTTGAGTCATACTTCAATAACGCAGGATATGTTCCCAAGAACACCGTTGACGCTATTATAGAGCAAAGTTATAAAGCACTCAAACAAACCCCTTATGGCGGCTTCTTGAGTAGCATAGAGCAAGCTAAAGATTACATCTATCACAATTTCCTCGATCGCTAAAATATGAAAGAAGTAAAGAATATGCAGATTTCTGAGGGCATCACTTACAGTGGTGTCACAGAAACCGACGGCTATATGGATGTACCTCATGGCATGGGTATTATGAAGTACCAAGACCACAACGAATCGGGAATGTTTCAAGACGGCGAGCTGAATGGCATCGCCTACTTGAACTACCACGAATCCACAACTAAGCCCCTTAACGTCATTCTTGCGTATGCAAGTCCTCTCGTTACTGAATTATCAGATAAATTGAGGCAGAAACGCCCAAATTTGCCTACAACATCTCCTTGCCTCACAATGCGACTTGAGGCAATACGCAGTATCATACCCATAAGTTGTAGGCGTCATCCAAAATCAGTCTGAAATACATCCGCGTAAGCATTGTTACAGGTATATAGACCGATGGTTGAATCGATTACAGATTATAATGTGGAGTCAAAATGCTCCACGACCCGAAAATATTCCCCCAAAGGGAGTGGGCTTCTCAGATTTAATTTGTATCTACGCCATGTCATATCAGAGTTTTGCTTGTTTATTGCAACACTAAGATGAGTAAATTCTTCGACATGGCAAAATCCTGAGCAACTTTTGTTGTTCAGGTGCTTAAAAAGTTTGAGCTATAATAGTGCCGCGGAATTAAGGTTCAACTAAAACCGCTACAACGACCGCAGAAGAACCTATGAGCCTTAGTTTCGTTATGGAGGCTTTGTTCTAAGGAATTGTTATCTTTGCATAGTCTGGCGTCCTACAATCCGAGGCTATGCTTTGTGTGTATATAATATAATTATCAAGATCTTCCTCTATGGGAAAATATGCCACTTTACTTCTCTTGGCATTTTCCTTCCTCCTTTGCCTTCCGGCCTCTGCCCAGAGTTGGGGAAAAGGCATTCTTGAAGAGTCTGACTTTCTGCTGACAGGTTTCGTACAAGACAACCTTACACGAGAGAAACTCTACGGTGCGAAGGTTGAAATGCTTTCCTATAACGACTCGTTGCTCTTTACCTATGTGGTACAACCGGGGGTGAGCTTCGGCGAAGAGTCGGGCGGATGGGGTGTGCCGTTGCCCATGGAAGGGCAGAAGTATGCCGCGACGGGATACATTCTTCGATTTTCCAAAGAAGGCTATGATACGAAAGAAATCGTTTACACCGTGCCTCGTCTCCACAAACGCCAGCCTGTGCTGACGCTCCCTGCCGTCAACCTCCACCGCACGCCCAAAGAGCGCACACTCGGTGAGGCTACAGTGACCGCCACCAAAGTGAAGTTTTACAGCAAAGGCGACACGCTCGTCTTCAATGCCGATGCCTTCCAACTTCAAGAAGGTTCGATGCTCGATGCCCTGATTCGCCAACTTCCGGGCGTAGAACTCAAGAGCGACGGCCGCATCTTGGTGAATGGCAAGCAGGTGGAAAGCCTCTTGCTCAACGGTGAAGACTTCTTTAAGGGCAACAACCAAATCATGCTCGACAACCTTCCCACCTACATGGTGAAGGACGTGCAGGTCTATAAAAAGGAGGGCGCTCTCTCCGAAATGTTAGGGCAGAACGTCGGCGACAAACAGATGGTGATGGACATCAAGCTGAAGAAGCAATACAGCATTGGCTGGATTGGCAATGTTGAGGCCGGTGGCGGTACCGCCGAGCGTTTCCTCGCCAAACTCTTCGGCATGCGTTTCACCACCCACTCACGCCTCTCTTTCTACGGTTCGCTCAATAATGTCAATGAGTTTCGTCGTCCCGGAGAGAACACCGATTGGACACCCGAAATGGTGGGTGACGGACTCACCACCGTGCGCTTCGGCGGTGTGGACTATCTCATTAACGACCGTCAGAAACGCTTCAAGATCGAGGGCAGCACCGTGGTTCGCCACAACGACGATACCTACGACAATCGCACCTCGTCGGTCAACTTTCTCAGTGGCGGCGACACCTACGGCCTTTCTTCGGCGCGCCGCCGCAACCATAGTTTCTCTCTCTACACTTCTCACGACTGGCTCTTCCGTTGGGA
The DNA here is from genome assembly GCA_052272595.1 of Alloprevotella sp. Taxonomy (GTDB): domain Bacteria; phylum Bacteroidota; class Bacteroidia; order Bacteroidales; family Bacteroidaceae; genus Alloprevotella. The sequence goes on along the minus strand of DAVZJV010000017.1, from coordinate 7,691 downwards.
CAAAGCCCGCCTACGCATTCGGCCTGACGCTTACTACGAACGCTCCCAGCGCAACGCCTTGACACGTGCAGCCTCGTTCGACGCTCTCCCCACCGCTCTCATCAAGGAAGGTGCGCTCGACAGCCTGTTCCGTCCCGATGTCAATGCGGCGCTCCTTGGTCATACGCTCTACCGCACTTCCAACGAAGGGCTCACCAAAGGTCACGCCTTCAATGCCGGCATCGCCACGATGACCACGCTCAAGATGCCTCATTCGATGGACAACCTTATCATCGAAGCCAATGCCCGCGTGACGGACAACAAGCACCGTGCCTTTACGAATCGACAAACGGATTATCCGCAGTCGGGGCAAGCCACGGACTATCGCGACGAGTATGAAACCTTGCCCTATCAAGCCGCCGACTTCTTCGGAAAACTTTCTTACTACATGCCCTTGCAGCAAAACTGGCGCATGAAACCATATTATAGCTTTCACCGCACGCAGACAAAGAAGCATGGCAGCATCTACCGTTTAGAACGTTTGGAAGGATGGGGCGCCGACTCCGACCATGAAGTGGGCATGCTCCCCTCCGTGGCGGCTTGGCAACAAACCACACTCGATGGCGAAAACACCCGCCGCACGACGGCCACCGATGAGGTGCATACCGTGGGCTATTACTTGCAGAAGGAAACGCTCTTCCCTTCGTGGTGGAAAATGACGCTCGACCTGCCGGTGTCCGTTACGCGTAACGCTCTGGACTATCAGCGTCCCGCCGTGATCGATACGACGATGCATCGCACCGTGGTCACGTTCGCTCCTGTGCTTACGGTGGGCAATATGTGGCCCACCCTGCGTGAAGGCACCAACGACGTGGTTAAGAACCACGAACTTGAATTTACGCTTCGTGCCAATTCCTCGTATCACGACTTTAGCTACGACATTCTCCAGCCTTATGCTCGCGACCCGCTCAACGTTTATCTTGGCAACCGCGACTTGAAGCAAAGCTGGACGGCGCAGGCTTCGGCCAATTATACTTATCTGAACACGCTGCGCTCCGTCAATGCCGGTGTAAACCTCCTTTATAGCATTGTGCAGAATGCGCTGACCATGGGCTATACCTACGACCGCACCACAGGCCGCCGCACCTACCGTCCCGACAATGTCAATGGCAACTACCTCTTGAGCGGAAGCGGATTCTTCAGTCTGCCCCTCGATAAGGCGAAGCGCCTCACGCTGAGCGGCAACACCGGCGGTACATTCAACCACAATGTCGATCTTATCGCTGTAGCCGGCGAGACAAACCCCTCAAATAGTGCGCGCAGTTCCGTGCGCAACCTTTACCTCTCGCAGGGCTTGAAACTCGAATATGGTTTTGGCAAGGTGCGTGTGGGAGCTAAAGGTAATGGTACTTGGACGCACATCACCAGTCGCCGTCCAGACTTTGCCACCATCAACGCGGGCGACTTCAACTACGGCGTAACCCTCAAGGCCGACCTGCCTTTCGACATTTCCTTCTCTACCGATTTCACCGTGTTCTCGCGTCGCGGCTACACCGATGACGCCATGAACACCGACGACCTCGTTTGGAATGCCCGTCTAGCCAAGCGCTTTTGGGGCAATCGCATCTCTGTGATGCTCGATGGCTTCGACATGCTCGGCCAGCTCAGCAATATCCGTCGCTCCCTCAACGGACAGGGTCGCAGCGAAACCATCTACCACGTCATCCCGCGCTACGCCATGCTTCACTTTGTGTATCGACTCAATGTGAAGCCGAAAAACAAATAAACTATGAACCTAAGGCGGTTGCAATGACTGCCGCCTTAGGTTCTTAAAAACAATGAATGCGAATTGCATTTATATCAAATATTGAACTACAAGAAGCCATCTCTCAAGAGACCTTGTGCATGATGCCGTCGCGAAGTCCTCTGGCTTTCAGCGCTTCCCGGTTGGCCTTGGACGCATACCCCTTGTCCGCCAATACGATCGCTCCTCTAGGCAGGCTGGCCTTGTCGATCACGTCGACGAAATGGGACATGTCGCTCTCGTTGGCACTGGTCGTCGCCTCAGCGCCCCGGTCAAGGGCGTCAATATCATCGACGGTCAGAAGGTGATCCGCTAAGATGCAGCGAGCTGCTTATACCTGATGATAAGTAGCGCTGCTATCCGATAGTTTCGCTATTCTTATTGTTATAGCTCCGAACGCTCCGGACTGCTCCCCCACCGCGGGGGCGTCCGCGAGCGTTCGGACTTTTTGTGTGTGAACGGCGGGAGCTGGCGGGTGGGAATGATCCTTCGGGGGATGGCAGAAATACCTCAGGTCCCTTCCCTTCAGAAATTCCTCCTCCCCTTTCCGATGCATTGCGCCCGCCCTGCACTATCTTTGCACCAAGAAAATAAGACCCTGCACACACATGCAAAGTAACCTGGTGATCGTGGAGTCACCCGCCAAGGCCAAGACCATCGAGAAGTTCCTCGGTAAGGACTTCAAGGTCATGTCAAGCTACGGCCACATCCGCGACCTCAAGAAGAAGAACATGGGGCTCGACGAGCAGACGTTTGAGCCGCAATATGAGATACCCGCTGACAAGCGTCACGTGGTCAGTGAGCTGCGTGCCGCAGCCAAGAAGGCGCAGGCCGTATGGCTCGCATCCGATGAAGACCGCGAGGGAGAGGCTATCTCATGGCACCTCGCCGAGGTGCTCGGCCTCGATCCCAAGGACACGCGCCGCATCGTATTCCACGAGATTACGAAGCCCGCCATCCTCGCGGCCATCGAACATCCCCGACATATTGACCTCAATCTCGTCGATGCGCAGCAGGCACGTCGTGTCCTCGACCGCATTGTCGGTTTCAAGCTCTCTCCCGTCCTCTGGCGCAAGGTGAAGCCCCAGCTCTCCGCAGGACGCGTGCAGAGCGTTGCCGTGCGCCTGATTGTAGACCGAGAGCGTGAGATCCAGCGTTTTACGCCAGAAACCAGTTATCGCGTGACGGGCCAGTTTACCCTCGCTGAGACTGCAGCAAAGGGCTCACTCAAGGCCGAGCTCAACCGCCGCTTTGACACCAAGGACGAGGCGCAGGCCTTCCTTGCGTCGTGCAAGGACGCCGCTTTTACGATTGACAGCGTCACCACCAAACCGACCAAGCGCACGCCGGCACCGCCCTTCACCACCTCAACCCTCCAGCAGGAGGCAGCCCGCAAGCTGAGTTTCCCCGTCAGCATGACGATGGCCGTGGCCCAGCAGCTCTACGAGAGCGGTTACATCACCTATATGCGTACCGACTCGATGAACCTCTCGACTCTCTGCCTCAACAGCTGCGGGCCGGTCATCAGCGAGCTGATGGGTGAGGCCTACCACCAGCGCCGCACCTACCACACCCACTCCAAGGGGGCCCAGGAGGCACATGAGGCCATCCGTCCGACGGACATGAGCCGCCGCACCATCACCGGTACGTCGGCGCAGAAGCGTCTCTACGAACTCATCTGGAAGCGCACGATTGCCTGCCAGATGGCCGACGCACGGCTCGAACGCACCACGGCGGCCATCGCCGTGTCGGGGCGTGACGAGCACTTCCAGGCTACGGGCGAAGTCGTGAAGTTTGATGGCTTCCTCCGCGTCTATCGTGAGAGCCACGATGACGACGATGCGGAAGGACAGAACGGCGGCCGTGACGGCGATACCCTCCTGCCGCCTCTGGCGGAGGGCGACATGCTGCGTCGTGAGACAATCACTGCCCAACAGCGCTTTACCCAGCAGCCCCCGCGCTATACGGAGGCTTCCCTCGTACACAAACTCGAGGAACTGGGCATCGGCCGTCCCTCAACCTATGCCCCCACCATCTCCACCATCCAGCAGCGAGGTTACGTGGTCAAGGGCGAGGGTGAAGGCACACCCCGTGCCTATGACGAACTGACCCTTCAGGGCGACAACATCACAGAGGCAACGAAGTCGGAGAACGTCGGCGCCAACCGCGGCCGCCTCGTGCCGACAGACACGGGACTCGTGGTCAATGACTTCCTCATGGAGAGCTTCCCCGAGATCATGGACTACAACTTCACCGCCACAGTCGAGAAGCAGTTTGACGAAGTGGCCGAAGGCAAAGAGAAGTGGCTCCAGCTGATCCGCGACTTCTACCACGACTTTGAGCCGAAGGTGGAGCGCATCATGGAGGAGCGCACGGAGCACCGCGTCGGCGAGCGACAGCTCGGCATCGACCCCAAGACGGGTCGCCCCGTGCTGGTGAAGATCGGCCGCTTCGGTCCGGTCGCCCAGGTCGGCCTGACCTCTGACGAAGAGAAACCCACCTTTGCCCGCCTCGCTCCGGGCCAGAGCATAGAGACCATCAGTCTGGAGGAGGCACTCGAGCTCTTCAAGTTGCCGCGTAAGCTCGGTGAGTTTGAGGGTACGCAGGTGACGGCAGGTGCCGGTCGCTTCGGCCCCTATGTCTACCATAACAAGAAGTACGTCTCCATCCCCAAGGGCGAGCGTGCGGAGGACATCACTCTCGAGCGCGCCATCGAACTCATCGAAGCCAAGCGCGTGGCCGATGCCAAGAGCCACCTCAAGCAATTCGCTGAGGAGCCTGAGCTCGAGGTTCGTGACGGCCGCTGGGGCCCCTACATTACTTATAAGGGCAGCAACTACAAGCTCTCAGCCAAGGACAAAGCCCGCGCCACCGAGCTCACTCTCGAGGAGTGCCGCAAGATCATCGCCGAACAGGGCGACAAACCCAAGACGCGGCGCAAGAAGACGGCGAAGTAAGGCGGTTTAAGGATTTAAGAAGTTAGGCCGATAGTCACTGAGCGGACGATTGACGGCGGACTTTCCCCAGAGCTTCAGTTCTATCGACCTTCTATCGATTGATTCGTTTCCCTCGATTGATTCCCATATCTCCATTCGCCTTAGCTTTCGCGCTTCCCCCAGCGTCTCAATGCTATCAGCTTAACTTCTTAACTCCTCTAACTCCTTAACTTCTCCCCCCCCCTCCACCAAAACAAGCGAAATCATGCAAAGCATCATCCTCATCGGTTACATGTGCGTGGGTAAGACCACGGTCGGCAAGGCATTGGCCAAGTCGCTGGGCCTTACCTTCTACGATCTCGACTGGTATATCGAGGAGCGCTTCCATATGAAGGTGCCTCAGATCTTTGCCGAGCGGGGCGAGGAGGCCTTCCGTGACCTCGAGCGGCGGATGCTCCATGAGGTAGCGGCCTTTGAAAATGTCGTCGTGTCCTGCGGTGGCGGTACGCCCTGCTTCTACGACAACATGGACTTTATGAATGCCAACGGCTCGACCTATTATCTCAAGGCGTCCGTCGACACAATCCTCAATCACCTGGCCATCAGCAAGGGCGAACGACCGCTGCTCAAGGACAAAAGCCCTGAAGAATTGCGTGCCTTCATCGAAGGCCAGCTCGCCGAGCGGGAGCCCTATTATGCCCGTGCGGCTCATATCGTTGATGTCAATGTGCTTGACTCCTTCGACAAGATCAAGCACGTCGTCGATGACATCAAGCAATCTATCAATCAACCATCATAACCCCCTGCGAACCATATCATGCGTAAATGGAGAATTGAAGACTCCGAAGAACTCTACAACATCAAGGGTTGGGGAGTAAACTATTTCGGAATCAACGAGAAGGGTGACGTCTATGTCTCCCCCCGTAAGGACGAGGTGCGTGTCGACCTCAAGGAAGTGGTCGATGAGCTCGCCATGCGTGACATCACGGCGCCCATCCTGCTCCGTTTCCCCGACATCCTCGACAACCGCATCGAGAAGACTGCCGAGTGCTTCAAAAAGGCCGCGGAGGAGTATCAGTACAAGGGCGAGCACTTCATTATCTATCCCATCAAGGTCAATCAGATGCGGCCCGTCGTGGAGGAGATCATCAGCCACGGCAAGAAGTATAATCTCGGTCTGGAGTGTGGCTCCAAGCCCGAGCTACATGCCGTGCTGGCCACCAACATGGACAGTGACAGCCTGATTATCTGCAACGGCCATAAGGACCAGAACTTTATCGAACTGGCCCTACTGGCGCAGAAGATGGGGCGCCGCGTCTTCCTCGTCGTTGAGAAACTACCCGAGCTCGAAGACATCGCCCGCACGGCGGAGAAGCTCGGCGTGCGGCCCAACCTGGGCATCCGCATCAAACTTGCAGCCTTCGGCGCCGGCAAATGGCAGGAGAGTGGCGGCGATGCCTCGAAGTTTGGTCTCAATTCCTCCGAGCTACTCGAAGCCCTCAGCCGCCTCGATGCGATGGGCCTCCATGACTGCCTGAAGCTGATCCACTTCCATATCGGTTCGCAGATCACCAAAATTCGCCGCATCTCCACCGCCCTGCGCGAGGCCAGCCAGTATTACGTGCAGCTGCGCGCCATGGGCTTCAACATTGAGTTTGTCGACTGCGGCGGCGGTCTCGGCGTGGACTATGACGGTACCCGTTCGAGCAACTCGGAGAGCTCCGTCAACTACTCCATCCAGGAGTATGTCAACGACTGTGTCTACACCTTCGTCGATGCGGCCAACAAGAACGGCATTCCCCATCCCAACCTCATCACCGAGGGCGGCCGTTCCCTCACGGCGCACCACTCCGTGCTGATCGTCGACGTTCTCGAGAGCGTCAGCATGCCCCACATGGACGAGAGCTTCCAGCCCGGCGAAGACGACCACCAGCTGGTGCGCGACCTAACGGAGATCTGGGACAAGCTCACGCCCCGCTCCATGCTTGAGGACTGGCACGATGCGCAGGACATCCGGGACGAGGCCCTCGACCTCTTCCGCCACGGCATCATTGACCTCAAGACGCGGGCCCAGATCGAGAGCATCTATTGGAGCGTGTCGCACGAGATCAGCGAACTGGTACATCACCAGAAGCACGTGCCCGATGAGTTGCGTAATCTCGACAAGATGATGGCCGACAAGTATTTCTGCAACTTCTCCATCTTCCAGTCCCTGCCCGACTCGTGGGGCATCGACCAGCTCTTCCCCATCATGCCGATCCACCGCCTCGACGAGAAGCCCACGCGGTCGGCCACGCTCCAAGACATCACCTGTGACTCTGACGGCAAGATCTCGGCCTACGTCAATTACAACCAGCAGACCTCCTACCTCCCCTTGCATCCCATCCGTCAGGGCGAGCATTACTATATCGGCGTCTTTCTCGTCGGTTCCTATCAGGAAATCCTGGGCAATATGCACAATCTCTTCGGTGATACCAATGCCGTCCATGTGACGGTAGACGGCGATGGCTACAGCATTGAGAAGACCATCGACGGCGAGACGGTGGCCGACGTATTGGAATATGTGCAGTACGATCCCAAGCGCCTCGTCCGTCGCCTGGAGATGTGGGTCAGCAAGGCCGTCACCGAGGGCCGCATCACCAACGAGGAGGGCAAGGAGTTCATCTCCAACTACCGCTCCGGCCTCTACGGCTATACTTACCTCGAGTAAGGCCCAACCGCAGCGCTGCTGTGCGTAGTCCTTTGTACACCACATGGTGTGCGCCATCCGTCCCCTAACCAAGCGGGCGTAGCCAAGCTCCTATGAGCCTCGGCTACGCCCGCTTCCGTTTCCTCAAGGCTTGCTTCTGCCCCGCCATGCAGCGGCGCTAGGCCCCTTCTGCTCCCTCTCTTTGCCCTAAATAGAGACCTCTGCAACGGAAGTCAAACGCCTCGTCTCACTTGGAAGAGAAGCAAAAGCCGAATGTAGAGGG